>DASZTV010000018.1:0-19670 GCA_035548125.1 Mycobacteriales bacterium
GACGCGATGTGCACGCTCCAGCAGATCGATCCGCTCGGCCAATGCCATGTCTTCGACCTGACGCAACAGCGGCAGATCGCGGCGTACTTCGCGTTGCATGCGCCGATCGCCGCGGACGGGATCGACGAGTGGTGGCTGGACTGGTGTTGCGACGCGACCTCGCTGTCCGCTCCGGGCCTCACGCCCGACACGTGGTTCAACCTGCTGTACGCGAAGCAGCTGCACTCCCAAGGCAGCCGCTGGCTGGTTCTGTCGCGGGTCGGCGGTTCGCACCAAGGTGACGACCCGGTCGCCGGGCCAGGGCCCGGCATCTTCGCTGAGCACCGCTACGCCATTCACTTCACCGGTGACACGTGCGCGACGTGGGGAATGCTCGGCTTCGAGGCGAAGCTGTCGGCGGAGGAAGGCAACGTCGGCATTCCCTACGTGAGTCACGACATCGGTAGCTTCAACGGGGCGCCGATCCGCAAGCAGTGCAGTGCCAGCGCGGGCGCCTCGGGATCGAAGCTTCCAGCCGACCTGTACTCCCGATGGGTGCAGCTCGGTGCGTTCCAGCCGTTGCTGCGGCTCCACTCCAACCATGGGTCGCGGCTGCCGTGGGAGTACCAGGGAGCGGCGAAGCGTGCCGCCACGAAGGCGTTGCGGCTTCGCGAGTCGCTCGTTCCCTACCTCTACACAGTCGCCCGAGTGACCCACGACACCGGTCTGCCGATGGTGCGTGCGCTGTATCTGCAGTGGCCGGGCCGGGCCGCCGCCTACCACCACCCGCAGGAGTACACGATGGGTCACGACGTACTCGTGCGGCCGGTGTCTGCAAAGGGCAACCCGGCACCGGCAACGGTTTGGTTCCCGCCGGGCAGGTGGGTCGACTACTTCACCGGGAAGACCTTCAACGGGCCGTCGGTGCGGCGGCTCTCGTTCCCGCTGGACCGGATGCCGGTTTTCGTGCGGGCCGGATCGGTGCTCCCGACCCAGCCCGCGGCCCGGCACTCAGCACCGGCCCCACGTGATCATCTCGTCGTCACGGTCTACGGCGGCCAGCGGGGCTCCGGACGGCTGTACGACGACAGCGGCGCGGGCTTCGGCTATGAACGCGGTGCGTTCTCATGGACACGGTTCCACAACCGCGCGAACGGCCACGGACAGCGGCTGCGGATCGGCGCGGCGTCCGGGAACTTCCCGGGCTCGCTCGCGACGCGGTCGTGGACAGTGCGCTTCGAAGGCGTTCACCGGCCGCGTTGGGTGTCTCTGGCGGGACGCCGGCTGCCGTGGCACTACGACCCGAGGGCGCGGACCGTCACTGTCCGCACGCCCGAGCTCAGCGTGAAGCGCGCCTGGGTTGTGCGGCTCATCAGCTGACCGGGAAGGTTTGGGCAGATCCCTTCTGGGTCGGGATGAGCGTCGCTGGCGTCTGACCCGCCACCTCCGAGCGGTTACGGCCGCGTTGCTTCGCGAGATACAGCGCATTGTCGGCTTCTCGGGCTGCGGCCGCACCGCCGTCGTGATCGACGATCGCAATACCGGCTGAGAACGTCAGCTCTGGATGCGAGGCCGCCCACCCTCGCCGCAACCGGCGCAGCATGGTCTCTGCTCCCTCCACCGAGGTGACAGGCAGCAGCAGCAGGACCTCCTCGCCGCCGTACCGGACGGCGACGTCGTTGGGTCGCAGGACGGCAAGGACGATCCGCCCGAGGTCTGCGATGACGTGGTCGCCGGCCTCGTGACCGAGGAGGTCGTTGACCGTCTTGAAGTAGTCGAGATCGATGAAGACGACGGCGTCGCCGGGCTGTGCGTCGTCGAGCAGCACGTCGAGACCGCGACGGTTGCGCAGTCCGGTCAGCGCATCATGTGCTGCCTGCTCGGCGAGGCGGTCCTGGTCGGCCTGGCGTTGCGCGGTGACCCGGCTGAGGAGCTCGGCGAGAAGGACCCACAATCCTGCTGCGACCGGCAGCTTCGCCATCACCACGTGGTCGAGCGGGCGATTGAGCAGGAGCCAGCCACCGATCGCAGGTGCGACCAGCCACAGTGACGTCCACGGTCGCTGAGTCAGCCCGACGTACACGAACATGATGATGAAGAACCCGCCAACTGCCGGCGCCAGGCCGGTGGTCGTCGCCCCGATGCCGATGAGCCCGCCGAGCCCGACGATCGGCGGCCAGAGCCGGTTCAGGCGCGAGTCGGCGGGCAGCGCCAGGCTCCCCGCGACGATCAGCACCTGTGCCGGGAGATTGATCGCCAAGACCAACATCCGGTCGTGAAGGCCCGGGCGCAACAGCATGAACGAGATCTGGCAGACCACGAGGCCGGCGATGAAGAACTGAAGCCATAGGCGCATATGGGGCAGACGCAGAACCTCTAACAGCCGGCCCCGCGCGGCACTCATGCCTTAAATGTCGCCGGAGGCCCGCAATCGGTACATAGCCCGTTGTGACCAGATGACGCGGTGAAGTATGCGAAATCGGTGCGAAGCGGTCAGTCGCCGAGTGGGTTGCAGACGCGGCACGGTTTCATCCTTGCGGCCTGCGCTGCGGTTACCGGCTTCAGTTGATTGGATCGCGATGCGATCAGCGAGCAGTCGGGCCGGTGCACGCTCGTACCGCTCTGTGTCGCGACGAACCTCGTTGCCGTCGCGCCCGCGGCGGCTGTTGCCTTGGAGACGGTCGCCGAAGCGGGGCCGTCGCCCCTCAGCTGAAGCAGCGCGCGGATCAGCTCGGCCTGTTGCCGCATCGCCTCCTCGTGGTGCAGGTCGGCCTGGTCGTAGATCCGATACAGCCAGTGCGCCCAGAAGAAGAAGGCGCCGATCACCACGCAGGCGAGGCCGAGCAGACCGCCGCTGATCAGGTACGGGATCTGCTGCTGCTCGACGCGGCCGTGCGCTGCGCCGGACCAGCCGAGCAGGATGACCGCAATGCCGAGCGGCAGCAGGATCGCGCCCGCCACTACCTGCCAGGTGTTGCGCAGGTCGAGTCCACCCTCACGGACGAGCGTCGGGATGCGGCGCAACCTGCCGGTGCTCCCGGTGCATCGCCGCCCGCGCAGCAACCAAGCGTCATCCGTCGTGGGCGGGTCATTGCCCTCCGAGGCCACTGAGCTCACGACGTCCTCCCACGCAGTAGCTGCCAGTTCGCATAAGCCAATAGCGGTCCCGCCGCGAGCAGCGAGAGCAGAAATGCCCAGACCACCCACGCGGTTCGCAGGGGTACCCCGAACGCGGTCGGCGCCGCTGCGGCCACGATCGGGCCCGGGCTCCCTGGGCTGGTCGTCACCGTCCCCGGACCGGTCGGGATGCCGCCGTCGAAGCCCGGCGGGTTGACGTCGCCGGGACCGCCACCGCCAGTCGGCGGCGGCGTCGTCGTCGTTGGCGCCGGGCCGGTTGCCACGTCGGGCAGTTGTGTCGCGGCGGCGGTCGCGAGGCTGCCGCCGAGGTCGACCTCGAGGCCCAGCGAGTTAGGCAGCGGCAATGGAATCTGTGGAAGCACCGCCCCGAGGTTCGGGATGTTCGGGTCCTTGAACAAGATCTGGATGCCGCCCGACGTTGCCGAGCCCTTGTTGTCCTCGTTCGCGCCTTCAGCCGGAACCAGCTTGATGGTGAGCCCGGCCTGCTGCAACGCGGTGAGCGCGGTGTTGGCGACGTCGAGAAGGTCGAGCGGAAGCTTCGGCGTCGTCTTGTCGAGCGTGAGCCCCTTCGGGCCGATGCTCGCCTGGACGCCGGCGACGGTGACTCTACCGACGTGCAGCTCGGTCGAATGGTGACCGTGGACCCCGTCCGATGACGCGGTGGCAGTCGAGTCGATCCCGGCGATGTCCAGCACGCCGGCGATCGTGATGTGACCGACGTGCGTGTGTGCTGTGGTCGACACGGACGAGGCGCTGATCGTGACCGAGGTGTCGGTGGTCGTCGACGCGACATCGACGAGCGCCGCTTTCTTGTTGCCGAGCAGAGCGAGGTCCGTGAGGACGGCGTGAGCAGTGCTGGTGCCGGCGTGGGACGTCGTTGTCGAGGTGGCGAAGCCACCGGGGCTGAACGTGTCGCTGGCTTGCGTGTGCAGCTGCGCCGGGTACGCCGAGTGCGCCGCAACCGGGTAGTTGAGCAGGTCGACCAGCGCCTGTGGTGTGGTGGGCGCAAACGTTGCCGCCGCGTTGCCGAGGTTCGCAACGACTGTTCCGGGCCACAGCGGCGATGCCGTCCCGGCGGTGGTCGGACCGGTGCCTGCGTTCGAGTTCGCGTAAGGGAGCGATGCCTCGACGATGTTGCCCTGGACCGCGTCGCCGAGCGGTGCGATTCCAGGGGTGAAGGTGACGACCCGTGCTGCGGCTGACGTCGCGTTGGTGTTGATGCCGGCGAGGTTGCTGCCGGGCGCGCCGTCGCCCGCCCCGCTTGCCGGGGCCGCCCAGAACGCCACACCCGGCGCGCCGATCATCAGCGCGGTCGCAGCCGACACCGCCAGCCGTCGATGGCGCGGGACGCGACTCCCATTGCGCGGTACGCGACGAATGCTCACAGCTTCGCTCCGAGATAGGCCGTGGCCAGCGCATCACCGGAGCGCAGGTCGCCCGGGTCGCCCATGTCCACGATCCGCCCCTTCTCCAGGACGTAGCCAAAGTCCGCAATGTCCAGTGCGGCGTCGACGTACTGTTCGATCAACAGCATGCCGACTCCGGACGCGGCAACCGTGCGAATCGCCTCGAAAAGCTGCTCGGTGATTTTCGGGGCGAGGCCCATCGAGATCTCGTCGAGCATCAGCAACTGCGGTTCGGCCACGAAGGCGCGCGCGAGGGCGAGCATCTGCTGCTCACCGCCGGACAGCGTCCCAGCCGTCTGCCTGAGGCGGTCGCCGAGGGCGGGGAACTGCCCGACCGCCTGCTCGATCACATCTCCGGGCGTGCCCCTCGCCGCCCGGCCTCGGCCGTACTCGGCCATCTCGAGGTTCTCGGAAACGGACAGGCTTCGGAAGATGCCGCGGCCCTCGGGCACATGCATGATGCCCATCGCGGCGAGGCGGTGCGGGGCGGCCCGCTCGACGCTTCTGCCACGGAAGCGGATCCTGCCGGTCTCCGCGCGGACGAGACCGGAGATCGTGCGCAGGGTGGTGGTCTTGCCGGCGCCGTTCGCACCGAGCAGCGCAACCACACCGCCTTCCGGGACGATGAGGCTCACGTCCGACAAGGCGCGCATTCCGCCGTAGGACACGGACAGTCCGTCGAGCTCGAGCAGCGGAGTGCTCATGCCGCACTCTCGCCGAGGTATGCGGCGACCACCGCCGGGTCGCTGCGTATCGCTTGGGGAGTGCCGTGCGCGATGCGCTGGCCGAACTCGAGCACGGTGATCTGCTGGCAGACCTCCATGACGAGCTGTACGTCGTGCTCGACGAGAAGGACCGCCGGTGCCGGTCGACCGAGGAACTCTGACTGGGTGATCTCGAGCAGCAGGTCGCGGAAGTGCTCGGTCTCGCCGACGTCGAGGCCGGAGCTCGGCTCGTCGAGCAGCAACAGTCGCGGTCGGGTGCTCAGCGCCCGGCCAAGCTCCACCATCCGGCCGAGGCCGGTCGACAGCGTGCCGGCTCGTCGGTCGGCGATGTCTCGCATGTCGAGGCGTTCGATCAGCGCATCGACGAGCTCCACGCCTTCACGGGAACGACGGCCGAGCACCCCGCCCGGGAGGTTCGCCTCGTAGGCGGCGCGAAGGTTGTCGCGCACCGACATCCCGACGAACAGGTCCAGCCGCTGGAAGGTTCGAGCGATGCCGGCTCGACCGCGGCGCGGTGGTGACCAACGATTGATGTCCTGGCCGTCGTAACGGACCATGCCTGACGACGGCTCGAGCAAGCCGGTGATGACGTTGAACAGCGTCGTCTTGCCCGCGCCGTTGGGTCCGATCAGTCCGGTGATGCCCGACGCGGCGACCTGCAGGTCGACCTCGTTCAATGCGACCAGACCGCCGAACCGGATCGTGATCGCGGCAGCGTCGAGCAGCGGCTCAGCCATGGGTGCCTGCCGTCGCGCGTCCGCTGGTGGCCGACAGCCGCAGGCGGTCGACCAGGTTGCGGCGGTAGAGCACGGCTTTGCAGTACTGAAGCTGCTGCAGGCTCACGCGCGGCAGCCCGTCGGGCTCCCGGGCAACCATGATCACGCTGAGCGCGATGCCCAGGGGCAGGTACTTGTGGACGTTCGTACCGAGCGGGAGCAGCTGCATGAGCTGCACGCCACCGGCGAACACCGCACCGAGAATCAACGACCGCCCGCCGAGCACCACGGCCAGCAACAGAGCGAGTGATGTCGACGAGTCGAAGTTGACCGGCACAACGGTGGACTGGGTGACCGCGAGAAGGGCTCCTCCGACCGACGCCAGCGCGGCGCATCCGGCGAAGACCGCGAGCTTCGTCAGGGTGAGACTGGCACCGAGCGTCGCGGCCGCGTCCGGAGCGTCACGCACCATCTGCAGGCGTCGCCCGATCGGGCCTTGTCGCAGCCACACTGCGCCGAGGGCGGCGACGACCAGCACCGTTCCGCACAGATAGAACTGCGAGTTCGCCGACTCGAAGTCGAGTGGTCCTAGCTTTGCCGCGGTGAGGTTCAGGCCGGTGATCCCGCCGCTGATGGAGTCGCTCCCGAACACCAGCTTGTCCATCACCAAGGCGAAGGCGAAAGTCGCCAGCGCAAGGAAGAGGCCGGAGAGTCGGAGCGAGGGAATGCCGATGAGCAGGCTGACCGGCACTGCGATCAGGATTCCGACGAGTACGGCGATCGGGAACATGCCGCCGTGGGTTCCGGCGATGTGCGCCGCGGTGAATGCGCCGATGCCGGCGAAGCTCATCTGGGCGATCGAGATCTGACCGGTCCAGCCGGTGAGCACGACGACGGTCAACGCGACCACCGCGTAGGCCATCGCCTGGGCGAGATTGTGGACGGTTGGGTCCGAGAAGACCGGCGGAAGCACGATCGCTCCGACGACCGCCGCGCCGATGCCGGCTGCCACGGTACGGGCGGTGTTGCTGCCGATGACGTGTGCGCCCGTGACGGTGCGGACCGAGGAGCGCACTTCCACGAGTCGCTTGCCGTACGCGACCAGCAGGATGAACAGCGCGAGGTACGGCGTCGAGGCCTCGAGCTTCGCAAGGAATCCGTGCGAGCCGTACTTCTGCAGGACGTTGTCGGTCACGCCGAGCGCGAAGGCGCCGATGAACGCCAGCGGCAGGCTGGTCAACCGACCGAGGACCGCGGCGGCGAAACAGTAGATGACCAGGAACGGCACGACGTAGATCACGAGGTTGTTCGAGATGGACAGCATCACGCCGGCGACGGCGGCGAACATCGTCGCGATGATCCAGGCGCCTTGGCCGACGCGGGTGGCGTTGATGCCGATCAGACCGGTGAGATCGCGGTTGTCGACAACGGCCCGCGTCGCGGTGCCGAACTGGGTGAATCGCAGGAGTGCCCACAGCAATGCGCCCGCGACCAAGGCGACGATGACCGTCCCGACCTGTGTAGCCGTGATGAAGGTGTCACCCATCTTGAACGACCAGGTCGGGGAGAACACCGATGACAGCTGGTGTTGTTGCGGGCCGAAGACGATGGGCACGAACGAGGTGAAGAAGGCGAGCGTGCCGAGCGCCACGACGATCTGCACGTCGGCGGTTCGTGACGCCATCGTGCGGAAGACCGCCTCGAGGATCAGCCCCAGGATCGGCGCGATGACGAGCAGCAACAACGGAATCGACAGCCATTGCGAGATACCCCAGCGGTCACGCAGCTGCCAGAAGACGAAGGCGAGGAACATCGCCTCGCCGCCGTAGGCGAAGTTGAAGAAGCCAGTCGTCCGATAGGTGAGAACGATGCCGAGCGACGCAAGCGCGTAGCACGCTCCTGCGAACAGCCCGAGGACGATGTAGGTCAGCACGGATCAGGCGGAACCGACGTCGTACAGGTGCGGGTCGCAGACGAAGCCCTGCTTCGGGTATTGCCGAACGAACTCGGAGCCCTTCACGATCGTGTTCAGGTAGCAGAGCGCGGTGCCATGGGTGCGCGGCGTGTAGTCGCCGAACATCCCACCGCCGTTCCAGCTGTCGATGTCCTGTAACGCCTTGGTGAGACCGGCGCGGGTGGGGTTGCGGCCCGCTTTGAGCAGCGCGTAGATGAACAGCTGCGCATCGCCCCACGACTCGGTGCCGAACTCGTTGGTGAAGCGACCCGGTTGGTACGTCGCGAGCTCCTGCTGGAACTGCTGCATCACCGGCGCCGGGTCACCGAGCGGAAGCGTGGGGATCGGGATCATCAGGCCCTGGGCGGCGTCCTGGCCGGCAAGGGAGATCTGGTCGGTCGTGTAGGCACCTTGCGTGCTGAGGACCGCGCTGGGCCTCCAGTGCTGTGCCTGCATGTCGCGCAACATGTCGGCGTTGCCGACCTGGTCCATGACGGTGTAGACGCCACCACAGTGATTCGCCTTCATCGTGTTGACGATCGCGCCCATCGTTGCACCGGGAGCAGGTGGGATCGAGACGTTCTTGTAGCAGGTGTTCACGCCCGCACGCTTCATCATCTGCTCGTAGGTCTCGGCGACCTTCGCGCTGATGGGAATGTCGTACGCGAGATACGCCATCGACTTCGGGAGAACTCCCGCGGCCTTCAGCAGCTTGGGGATCGTTGGCGGCAGGAACGACCGGCCGTGCCGGATGACAGTGCTGCCGCCGTCGACCGACCAGTAGTTGGTGGAGTTGCTGCGGTTCGCGTTCGCCGCGCGGCCGATGTCCGGCGTACCGGCCTTCTCCATGTCGGTCACGCCACCGTTGTCACCATCGGACGTCGAGCCGACGAACGCGAGCACCTTCGGGATCAGGAACTGGATGTCGGAGGTGTGGGCACTCGACGTCTGGCCGTCGTCCTCGACCTTGAGGATGAGCTTGCGCCCGCAGATCCCACCGAAGCGGTTGACCGCGCTGAAGGCTGCTTGGACTGCCTGGGGGGCGGGGTCGAAGGTGCCGGCGACCGGGCCGGTCAGACCACTGACGTTCCCGAGCGTGATCGACGTTGCCGTGACGCCGGGTGCGGAGGCCTTGTTGCCGGTGGTGCCGGCGCAGTACGACGCCTGGGTCTGGGGGTCGTAGGAGAAGTTCTTCGGGGTGAGTGACGCGAGCGTCGCGGTCGGGTTCGTGCCGCCGCCACCTGGATTGGTGTTGCCGTTCTTCCCGCCGCGACCTGTGTTGGTGTCACTGCCACCGCCAGTCGCGGTGCCTGGGCTCACGACGACGCCGCCACCGCCGGTCGTGCTGCTGGGCGCGGGGGCCTCGGTCGAACCGGGGATGACTCCGCCACCCTGGGCGACCTGCGCCGTGTTGCCCAGATACGGGTCCACTCTTGCCCCGCAGGCTGCCGTCACGAGGGCCAGGCAGCCGACCCCGGCGGCGGCGACGAAGCGGTGGCGATGGCGGGGTCGCGTCACGCGGAGTCTCCTATTGGGAGATGAGGTTTCCGAAAACAAGAGCGGGCTTCTCGCTGGTGTTGGGCGAAGCGTAACGGTCGTTCCAAAGCGTGGCAACGACCTTACTTCGAAGCCGAAGTAATTACTTCTTGACGGCTCGTCGAGTGGTCGCTGCGTCGACTGCCGCCCAGTGCTCGGGGGCGGCCCAGAGCGTGGCGAAGAGGTCGATCGCGCGGTCGCGGCTGCTGGGATGGACCGCAGGTCTGGTGGCGCTGACGACCTCCTTCACCGCACGCGTCGTCCCCGGCGCGAGGCCGGCGAGCTTGGCGGCAAGCGCGCGCCACTCGGCGTCGAACGTCGCGCGTGGGACCACGAGGTCGACCAGGCCGATCTCGTGCGCCGCCGTCGCGTCGTACTGCGTGCCGCTCGTGATCGCCAGCAGAGCGCGCGCCCGTCCGACCAATCCGGTGAGGCGCTCGATCCCGCCCCACGCGGGCATGATCCCGAGGTCGACCTGGCTGAAGCCGATCCGGATGTCGTTGGCAGCGATCCGGATGTCCGCGGCGACCGCCACCTCGGCGCCGCCGCCGAGGGCGTGACCGTTCATCGCCGCGATCACCGGCATCGGCAGCGCAGCCAGATGGTCGAGGACGTCCCGCACGTTGCTCGCCATCTGCACGGCCTCGGCGTGAGTGCGGACCGCTGCGAGTTCCTTCAGATCGCCGCCGGACACGAACGCCCGGTCACCGCCGCCGGTGAGGACGAGCACGGCGGCGTCCGCCGCCGCGACGTCACTGATCGCGGCGTCGAGTTCGGAGGTGGTTGCGAAGCCGATCGCGTTGCGCACCGCCGGCCGGTCGATCGTGACGACGGCCACACCACCGTCAATCGCGAGGCTGACGCCACCAGGACCGGGCTGCGAGGTCACGGAGTGAGAGTAGTGCTCTCGACATTGTGAGTAACGTTTCCGTCATGGCCGAACCGGACGGTGAGCGCATCGTCACGAGCGAGTCAGGGATCCCGCTGAAGTCGCGCTACGGCCCGGAGGACCTGCCGCCCGCAGCGGATCTTCCGGCGCCGGGCGAGTACCCGTTCACGCGCGGCAACTTCCCGACCGGTTACCAGGGCCGGCTGTGGACCTTCCGGCAGTACTCCGGGTTCGGCACCGCCGAGGAGTCCAACGAGCGCTACCGCTACCTGCTCGCGCAAGGCGGCACCGGCCTCTCGGTGGCTCTCGATCTACCGACCCAATGCGGATACGACTCCGAGCACCCCGATGTGGAGGAGGAGGTCGGTCGGGTCGGCGTCGCGATCGACACCTTGGCCGATGTCGAGGTGCTCTTCGACCAGATCCCGCTGGACCAGGTGAGCACGAGCTTCACCATCAACGGGACGGCTGCGATCCTGCTCGCGTTCTACGTGGCCGCGGGCGAGAAGCAGGGTGTCGACCGCAAGCTGCTTCGTGGCACGATCCAGAACGACATCCTCAAGGAGTACGTCGCACGCGGGACCTGGATCTGGCCGCCGCGGCCGTCGCTGCGGATGATCGCTGACACGATCGAGTTCTGCGCCGCCGAGGTGCCGAAGTTCAACGCGATCTCCGTCGCGGGTGCCCACTTCCGCGACGCCGGCGCGAACGCCTCGCAGGAGATGGCCTTCACGCTGATGGACGGCATCACCTACTGCGACGAGGTCGTGTCCCGCGGCCGGATGACGATCGACGAGTTCGCGCCGCAGGTCTCCTTCTTCTTCTACACGCACGGCGACTTCTTCGAGGAGATCGCGAAGTACCGCGCCGGTCGTCGCCGCTGGGCGCGGATCGTCAAGGAGCGGTACGGCGCGAAGAGCGAGAAGTCGTGCATGTTCCGGGTGGGGTGCGTCGCGGGTGGGGCCTCGTTGTACGCGCCCCAGGCGCACAACAACATCGTGCGCGTCGCCTACGAGGCGCTCGCGTCGGTGCTCGGTGGCGTGCAGTCGATGTTCACGGCGGCCTGGGACGAGCCGTTCGCGTTGCCGACCGAGGAATCGACGACACTCGCCCTGCGCACGCAGCAGGTTCTGGCTTATGAGACCGGGGTAGCGAAGGTCGCCGATCCGCTGGGCGGCTCCTACTACGTCGAAGCGCTCACCGACGCGATGGAAGCCAAGGTCATCGAGATCATGGACGACCTCGAGCGGCAGGGCGGGATGGTCGAGGCGGTCGAGAATGGCTACCTCCACGCGCTGATCGCCGACGAGGCGTACCGGATTGCGCAGGCCCTCGACAGTGGTGAGCGTGCGGTGGTGGGCTTGAACAAGTTCGCCACCGACGAGCCGGTGCCCGAGGTCGAAGGCTTCGAGTTCGACGAGAAGGGTCGGCTTCGCCAGCTCGAGCGGCTCGCAGACGTGAAGCGCTCGCGGTCTAGCGCAGACGTCGCCGCGACGCTCGGTGCGCTCGAGGCCGCGGCAGGCAAGGACGACGTCAACCTGATGCCATTGCTCGTCGACTGCGCCAAGGCGTACTGCACCGTCGGTGAGATGGTCGAGGTGCTGAAGAACCAATGGGGCGAGTTCTCCCAGCCGGTGGTCTTCTGATGAAGAAAGCGTTCTGATGCCTTCGCGTGTTCTCGTTGCCAAGCCCGGTCTCGACGGTCACGACCGCGGCGCGAAGCTCGTCGCCCGCGTGTTGCGCGATGCCGGCTTCGAGGTCGTCTACCTCGGGATCCGGCAGCGTCCGGTCGAGATCGCCGCGATCGCCGTACAGGAGGATGTCGACGTCGTCGGCCTGTCGATCCTGTCCGGCGCGCACGTCGCGTTGACCCGCAAGACGCACGACGCGATGGTCGAGGCCGGCGGTGAGGACATCCCGCTGGTCGTCGGAGGCACCATTCCGCAGTCCGACGTACCGAAGCTCAAGGACGCCGGCGCGATCGAGGTCTACCCGACCGGAACGCCGATCGACTCACTCGTCGAAAGCCTGAGCCGGCTGACCGCGACAGTTTGTACGAAGTAGCACATAACGCCCTCATCGAACCGGACACTTGGCGCGAACCGACCGTTTCGACACCACTTCATGTGCTACTTCGTCAGGATTGATCGATGCGGGTTGTTGTTCGCGTGTATCCGGGTTCCGCACGCTCGCAGGTCGGGGGCAGGTACGGACAGGCCGAGCCGCCGACGCTCATGGTGCGAGTTCGCGAGCGCGCAGTGGAAGGCAAGGCGAACGACGCGGTCCTCGCTGAGGTCGCTCGAGCGTTCGGCCTGTCCCGCACCGGCGTCCGGTTGGTCACCGGGGCGAGGAGTCGGACCAAGTTGCTGGAGCTCGACGGTGCGGAGCCGGAGCAGCTCGCCGCCCTCCTCGCTCGCGACAAGCCCTAGTCCGCCGGCGTGGCGGGAGGCCTCCGTCGAGGACGTCAATCGAGGCAGAACTCGTTGCCCTCCACGTCCTGCATCACGAGGCAGGATTCGTTGAAGCGGGCGGCGACCAGCAGTTGCACCCGCGAAGCGCGAGCGCAAGAGTCGCGCGCATTCGGCTCGAGTGCTGCGAGCCGCTCATCGCCCCTGAGACCGGTCCCGACCCGGACGTCGAGGTGCACCCGGTTCTTCACGACCTTGCCTTCCGGCACCTTCTGGAAGAACAGTCGCGGACCCTGCACCGCTGCCATCAGTCCTCCGGCAGTGCCGGGAAGCTCGTCGGATCGAGGTCTGGGTCGAGCTCGACGCCGACACCGTTGAACACCATCGCGAGCGCGGTGTACGTGCCGACGACGAACAGCAGCTCGAGTCGAGCCTTCTCGTCGAGTGTCTGTGCGAGGCGCTCCCAGGCGTCGTCCTCGACGCGGTAGCACTCGAGCAGCTGGTCGGTCGCGTGCAGGACGTCGGCCTCGACGTCGGAGAAGACCGCGTCATCGTCGCCGGCGATCGCCTCGACCTCTTCAGGCGTGACGTCGTAGCGCAGCGACAGCTTCGCGTGCTGCACCCACTCGTACTGTGAGTGAGTACGACGGGCGACGCGCAGCACGACCAGCTCGCGCAGTCGCGGCGACAGCACGGGCTCCCACAAGAGCTGTCCGTTGAAGTTGAGGAACTTCGCCGCGAGCTGTGGGTGGTGGAGCAGGGTGGTGATGCCGTTGGCGAGGCGAGGCGCGTCGTCTTCCGCTGAGAGGAACTTCTCGGCGGCGGCGGCCGGCATCCCGGCGCGGACCGCAGCCGCACAGTCCTCGTCCCACTCAGAACGCGGGATTGGTCGCAAGCGGGGAGTCACTGGGGTCCCTGCGTTTCGGGGCCCCCGCGGAGTTGTGAGCGAAGCGAGCAACTTCGTGGGGTCATAGGTACCAACCACCATTCACGTTCAGGGCTTGTCCCGTGATGTACCCGGCTTCCTCGGAGCACAGGAAGACGCACGCCGCCGCGATGTCCTGCGGCGTGCCCGCCCGGCGTACCGGGGTCTGCTTCGCGATCAGGTTCACGTCGGGCAGGTCCCCCTTGCCTTCAGCGCGGCGGACCATCGGGGTGTCGATGAAGCCCGGCGGGATCGTGTTGACGGTGATGCCGTTCGGCGCGAGCTCGACTGCGAGCGCTTTGGTGAGGCCGATGACGCCGCCCTTCGACGCGACGTAGTGCGCCATCCGCTTGGCGCCGCTCTGCGCGCTGGACGATGAGATCGTCACGATGCGCCCCCAGCCGCCGGCGAGCATGTCGGGGACGGCCGCCTGCAGGCAGTTGAAGGTGCCGGTCAGGTTCACAGCGATCATGCGGTCCCACTGCTCGGAAGAGATGCCGGTGAAGTCGCAGAACTCGTCGAGCCCGGCACTCGTCACCAGGATCTCGATCGGCCCGAGCTGATCGCGGGCGGTGGCGTACGCCGCGGCGATGGCGTCGCGGTCGGCGACGTCGGCCTGCAGCCCGATGGCAGTTCCGCCGGACGCGCCGATCGCGGTGGCTGCCTTCTCCGCCGACTCGGAGGACAGGTCGACGACCGCGACCTTGTCGCCGCGCGCGGCGAGCTGCTTGCAGATCTCGAGGCCCATGCCGGACGCCCCGCCGGTCACCACTGCGACTCGTTGCATCCGGCGAGTATCGCCTAGATCCGCCGATCTGCAACCGTGACTCTCGCTATTGAGAATGGCGTTACCGGTCCGATATAACGTGAGTCGTGCGCATCGGTGTGATGGTCGGTCCCGATCCCGGCCGATACCGCGAGTCGGTCGCGAAGCTCGAAGCCGATGCGGTCGCCGCCGAGCAGGCAGGCTTTGCGTCGGTCTGGATCGCGCAGCCGCCGGACGACTTCGACGCACTCACGGGCGTCGCCTTGATGGGTCGGGTCACGCGGCGCATCGAGATCGGCACGGCGGTCGTTCCGTTGCAGAGCCGGCATCCCGTCGCGATGTTGCAGCAGGCGCTCTCGGCGCAGGCCGTCTGCGAAGGCCGGCTGACCCTTGGCGTCGGTCCGTCCCATCACTGGGTGATCGAGGACATGCTCGGGCTGCCGTACGAGAAGCCGGCGCGCTTGGTGCGCAGCTACCTCGAGGTCCTCAACCTCGGCCTCGCCGGTCCTGGTCGGGTCGACGTCGAGAACGAGCACTTCCGGATCCACAACCCGCTGGCGATCACCGACATCACGCCGACGCCGATCCTGCTCGCAGCGCTCGCACCGCTGATGCTGAAGATCGCCGGCGAGCTGACCGACGGGACCGTGCTCTGGATGGCCGACGCCCGCACCATCGGCGACTACATCGCGCCGAGCATCACCAAGGCGGCAGCCGATGCAGGTCGTGCGGCACCGCGCATCGTCGCCGGCGTACCGGTCACGTTGTGCCGCAAGGACGAGGTCGACGGAGCACGTGAGTGGGCGCGGCGAGCGATGAGCCACTCCGAGTACTCGCCGAACTACGAGCGGCTGCTCGAGCACGGTGACGCGAAGGACGCTGGGGACTTTCTTGTTGCGGGCGACGAGGAAGACGTGAAGGCGACCCTCGAGCGCTATCGCGACGCGGGCGTCACCGACTTCTCGGCGCGGCTGCTGCCGTACGGCAAGAGCCGTGAGGCACGCATCGAGTCCCGCGACCGGACGACCGCGTACCTCGCGTCGCTGTGTCCTGAGATCTAGCGGAGCATCTCGGCTCTATGCACTTGGATCATGTCGTCGTCTTCGTCGCGGACGCCGAGCGCAGCCTCGCCTTCTACGGCGACGCGCTCGGCCTCGCAATGATCATGGATCGTGAGTTCGACGGACCGTGGCCCGAGCTATTCGGTGGTGTCACCTCACCTCGATTGCGGGCGATGATCCTCGGCGATCCCGAGCATCCCGATCGTGGTCAGGTCGAGCTGCTGACCTTCGCCGAACCGGTCGATGCCGGACCCGGCGTACAACCCGTCGCCACCGGGACGGTCATGCTGTCGTTCATGGTGGACCTTGCCGACGTACTGCCGCGCCTCGTTGCGGCGGGTGGCACCGACGTACGGCGCGCGGCGCTGAAGAACGGCGTCGATGTCGTCACCTTGCGTGATCCCGACGGCACCCTCGTGGAGCTGCTCAACGCGTCGCGCTCGGCGGGCCGGGAGACAGAGTGAGCGGGCCGCTTGCCGGGCTGCGGATCCTCGAGGTCGGGCACATCCTCGCCGGGCCTTTCGCGACGATGCTGCTCGCCGACCTGGGTGCGGATGTCATCAAGGTCGAGTCGAAGACCGGCGATCTCTCGCGCGAGGTCGGATCGCAGTACGTCGACGGGCACAACGTCTACTTCGCGAGCATCAACCGCAACAAGCGAAGCGTTCACATCGACCTCGTGACCGAGGAGGGCCAGGCGCAGCTGCACCGGCTGGTCCACGACTCCGACGCACTGCTCGTCAACATGCGGCCGTCGGCGATCCGCAAGCTCGGTCTGGACTACGAGTCGCTGCGCGAGGTGAACCCGAAGATCGTGTGCGTCGCGGTGACGGGCTTTGGTCTTGACGGGGCGGAAGCCGAGTGGCCGGCGTTCGACTACGTCATCCAGGCCGGCGTCGGCCTTGCGGCGATGACGGGTGACCCGGATGGGCCGCCGATGCTGCCGGGCTACTCGGCGGTCGACAACTCCTCGGCGATCATGGCCGCGCTCGGCCTGCTCGCCAAGGTGCACGAGGGAAAGGGTGGCCAGGTCGACGTGTCGCTGTTCGACACGATGCTGAGCCAGCTCAACTACAAGGCGGCGGCGTACCTCAACGGGGGAGCGGTTCCGGCGCGTCAGCCGGCCGGCGGCCACAGCTTCTATGTGCCGGCGCAGCTGTTCCCGACGAAGGAGGGCTATCTCGCGCTGTTCGTGACGCACGACGTGTTCTGGCGGCGGCTCTGCGAAGAGATCGGTGAGCAGGCTTGGGGGAACGACCCGCGGTTCTCGACGATGCATGCTCGCAACGAGAACCGGGCCGACCTGATCGCGCTGCTCACGACGAAGCTGGCTGAGATGAGCGCGGTCGAGTGGGCGGACCGGCTACGGCCGCTCGGCCTCGCGGTGGGTGCTGTCGTGGGCCTCGACTTCGCGCTCGACAGCGACTACGTCGCGCGCCGCGGCATGGTCGTGACGATCCCGACCAACGACGGCCCGCTACGGATGGTGGGCAACCCGATCCGTACCGAACCGGCGGCCGAGTTCGCCCCGCCACCTCGGCTGCACGAACACACCCCGCAACTTCTCGGCGAACCTGCGCGGGCCGTTCCGGACGACGACCTCGACTAGCTGGACGAGCCTCTCGGGCCGCTCGTCCAGTAGCCCGCGGCGGATCTATTAAGCGTGGGCGCGGGCACCGTGTCGCTTGGCTTGGCGCCATGTGTACGTCAACTTCGGTGGCGAGCCGCCGCCGCCGCTCATGACCGTCGCGATGGACCTCCCGGCTGGACGCCCGGTGCCGGCCCCTGCGAGCAAGGTGGGCAGGTGCCGATAGGTCCCGACGATGTTGTCGCGATGTCCCCAGCAGCCGGCTGCCTGCGGGCTCAGGCAGGCCATGTTGATTCCGCCGCTGCCATATCCGTCGTTGTACATCCAGTCGTAATCGGAGGCGAGCGGACCGAAGTCACCCGCCCAGTTCGAGCCGAACTCGGAGACGCCAAGCGCTCGTAGGGTCGAGATCGCCGGGTTCGGGTCGACCCGCGTGACGGCGGCGGTGTGTGACGCCGTGTTGAACGGCCCGGTCAGTCCGGCGAATGGCTTGAGGCCCCGCGCCACCCGCTCGAGGTCGATGATGACGAACGTCTGCTCACCGACGGTCAAAGATCTGTAGTCGCGTGGCAGCACCAACTTCCAGTGCCGTACACCTTCGGCGGCCAACGCGTGTTTGATCGCCGCGAGCGCAAGCCTGGTGCACTTGGCACTCCGCCAGTTCGCTTCACACGTGGGCACGAAGTCGGGCCGCGGCGCCCGGTTGTGCTGCGGATGAGCGAGCGCCTGTACGACGCCGCCGACGAGACCACCGACGTGCAGCGGCACGCCGAGCACCACGGGCCGCAGCGGGCCTTGACCTGCTGACGCCGGTTCAGCCCCCGCGAGCGCGGCTGTCATCAGCAGCGCAGCGGTCAGGAAACACCCAAAGCTGCGCCAAATCGCCTGGACCATTTGCCTTGTCCTTTCGACGGCGAGTTATTGATCGTCTCGGCCGAAGGACTAGTCAAGTTTAGTCAAATAGGGGGAACTAATTCACCGCATTTGGTGTCCTATGGCTGGCGTCAATATCCGGGAATCTCGCTGGGCCATGCGACTCATGCGCGCTACTCCCGCGTGCCGGGTCGTTTGACAAACCTTGACGATCACCAGGGCAAATCGACGTGCCGTCGAGGACCTAGTCCGAATGGGCCAGGTCGATGAGCGGATTTGGCGTGGGAGGCAATGGCACGAAATAGACGGACATAACAGGTCGAACTGGCTATGGCCTTGGAGTGCGTCCGCGTCGATCATTTCCGCATGGACACAACAGAGCGCACCGACGACCGGACTGCGATGCTCGAGGCCTTGGTCGCGGAGGCCACAGGCGAAGCAGGTTCCGTCACCGAGGTCATCCGCCCCTCCGCGATCGTTCCCGAAACCGCCGCCCGAAGAGTGCTGTTCGAGCTCACTGTGCGCGATATCCGCTCCGACGGAGTGTGGTTGGCGGATCCGAGCATCTGGCGGCGATTCGACGGGCCTGTCGGCAAGAACCTCATCGGCTCGATCCAGGTCGCATACGGTATGCCGACGCGGTATGAGATCACGATCTTCCGCGCCACCGTGACCAAGCTAGGCACCGAACATGGGTGGACAGTGACGTCCCTGTGTGACGATGCCCTTCAGTACGGCGACCTGTCGCTCGCCAACTGTCCGCGCGCAGGCCTCGCTGTGCCGCCGAAGCCGTTTCGACTGGACCGTCCCTGACTCAGCGCAGGCCGGACAGGAAGCGCGGATGTGCCATCCGCCCCGCTATAGCAACAGCAATCTTCCACGCGCTGCTGCTGATGTGCCATCCGCTCTAGGAAGCGTCGCCGTACATCGGGCCGGACAGGAAGCCCACCACCGGGCCCGCTGCTTCAAACGACTCCACGACTCCTGAGGCGAAGTAGCCGGCGTCGGTCACCATCGTGATGCCGGTGACGCCACCTGCGGCGTCGCTGCACAGGAACACCAGCGGGTAGGCCTGCTCGAGCGGCGTGGATGCCTGGATGCCGGTCTCGTCGCGGTAGTCCTGGCCGAAGCCGAGCCACATGTCGGCGTTGGCGCGGGCGAGCGGGGTGTCTGTCGGGCCGGGCATGATCGCGTTGATGCGGATGCCCTTCTTGAGCAGCGGGAAGGCCTGCTGCGCGACGTAGGTGTTGATCGTCAGCTTGCTGAACATGTAGTCGGCCTTGCCGTTGTCCTGCGTCCACTTCGTGGCCTCGTCGAAGTCCGTGATCTTCAGGAACTCCTTGGTGATGTTCAGGTTGTTCTGCCAGCCGAAGCCCGCGGCGGAGGAGATGAAGCCGATCGCCCCACCCCTGCCGACGTACCCCTTCTCGATCGCGCGCTCGACGAGGTGGCGGTGCCCGATGAAGTTGATCCGCTCGATGCCAGGCGTGCCATCCGCGACTCCGGCGCACTCGAACAGCGCGTCGAGCGGGCCGCCGCATTCGTCGATGGCCGATTCGATCGACGCCTTGTCCGACAGGTCGAGGCGGATGAACTTCACGCCGTCGACGTCGACGTCGGCGCGGTCCATGACGACGACCTCGGCGCCCGCGTCCTTCACCACCTGTACGACGGCGGCACCCATGCCGGTCGCACCACCGACGACG
>DASZTV010000019.1:0-15647 GCA_035548125.1 Mycobacteriales bacterium
GTCGAAGTGGAGCTCGCGGGTGTCGAGACCCTTCCACCCGATGCCCGCCAGCTTCGGGCCCATCGTGAACCCGGGCACGTCCTTCTCGACGACGAACGTCCCGTACTTCTGCGGCTCGCCGTCCGGCGCCGGCGTACGGGCGAGGAGCGTCACTCCGAACGACATGTCGGTGCCGGCGTTGGAGATGAACGTCTTGCGTCCGTTGATCCGCCATCCGTCACCGTCCGGCACCGCCTGGGTGGTGATGCCGCGCGCATCTGAGCCGGCGCCAGGCTCGGTCAACCCGAAGGCACCGAGGGCACGTCCCTCCGCGAGAGGGCGAAGCCAACGCTCGCGCTGCTCGTCGTTGCCGAACAGGAGCAACGGGAGCGATCCGATGGTCAGGTGCGCCTGCAGCGCTGCGGCCACTGACTGGTCGGCCTGACCGACCTGTTCGATCGCGGCGACGAAGCCGACGGTCGACATGCCGATGCCGCCCCACTGTTCGGGGACGAGGATCCCGAGCAGGCCGAGCTGGCCCATCTCGCGGAGCAGGTCGGTCGGACAGCGCGCCTCGTTCCACGCCGCCGGCGCCCGGGTCGCGATCTCGCGCTGCGCGAAGTCGCGGCAGAGCTCGACCAGATCACGCTCGGCCGCGGTCAGCGAGAAGTCCACCGGGCGATCCTATTGGACCGATTGGTACAGTCTGCGCACATGAGATTCGGGCTCGACGTCGCGCAACAGCGAGTGTCCTGGGACGAGCTGGTCCGCCGGGTGCAGCTCGCTGAACAGCTCGGCTTCGACGGCGTATGGGGCTTCGACCACTTCCAGCCGATGTACGGCGAGGGGCCGGGCGAGACGTTCGAGGGCATGACCACTCTCGCCGCGCTCGCCGGCGTCACGTCGAGAATCCGGCTGGGGTTGCTGGTCACCGGTGTCACCTACCGGCATCCGTCCGTGCTCGCGGCGCAGGCGCTCACCATCGACCACGCCTCGCACGGCCGGCTCGAGCTTTCGCTCGGCGCCGCCTGGTACGACAAGGAGCACACCGAGCTCGGCATCCCGTTCCCGCCGACCGGCGAGCGGTTCGACTTGCTCGAAGACGCGCTCGAGATCGTCACCCGGCTCTACACCGGCGAGGTCGTCGACTATGACGGCAACCGGGTGTCGCTCAACCAGGCGTACCTGCGACCGCTGCCGGTCCAGCGACCGCACCCGCCAATCTGGATCGGCGGGTCCGGGATGAAGCGAACCCTTCCCCTCGCCGCGAAGTACGCCGACGTGTGGCACTCCTTCGGTTCGCCGAAATCGATGGAGGAGGCGAACAACCGGCTCACCGAGCTCGCAGTGCAGGCGGGACGCGACCCGGCCTCGATCACCCGGGCCGGCTCGCTCTCCCTCGACGAGCTCGACACGGCACGCAAACACGCCGGCAAGTGGCGCGACGCGGGCTACGGATACCTGGTCTGCGGCTGGCCCGGAGACGGCGAGGCCAACGTCGAAGCATTCGCCCGCGAGGTGATACCGGAGTTCAGCAGCTAGCCTCGGGATCGGGTCCGCGAACGGCGCGGACTGGTGAGCCGGGAAGTCTGGTCGGCACAAGTCCAGGAGGACACGTGCGCGATCTGCGGTCGGCCCTGGTCGCTTCGGTGGCCTCGATCATCTGGACCGCGCTGTCCAGCGCGGTCGCCGTGGTGGTCGGATTCACCTCCCACAGCGTGGTTCTGGTCGCGTTCGGTGGCGTCGGCCTGTTCGACATGGCCGGGTCGATCGCGCTGACCCTGCACTTCCGTCACGCGATCCGCCACGAGTCCTTCTCCGACCGCCACGAAGCGATCGCTCACCGGGTGGTCGCGGCCGGTTTGAGCATCGTCGGGCTGGCCACCTTGATCGCAAGCATCATCCGGCTGGTGAGAAACGGCCACTCCGGCGAACCCTTGGCCGGCGTCGTCGTCGCAGCGGCGTCGATCGTGGTGCTCGGAACTCTCGGCCTTCGTAAGCGAGGTCTGGGTCGCGCCATTCCGAGTCCCGCGCTGGCGGCGGACGGGTCGCTGTCGCTGATCGGCTGCGGCACCGCCCTTTGCACCGTGGTCGGACTGGTGCTCAGCAAGTCCCTCGGCTGGGCCTGGCCGGACCCGGTGGCGGCGATCGCCGTCGCCGCGGCCGCGATCGGACTGGCCGCCGCCAACGTGCGTTCGATCGCCAACGGATAGCTAAGGTGCTCCCCATGGGGGGCCTGTCACGACGGCGGTTTCTCGCGGCGGGGACAGTCGCGGCAGGTGCGGCAGTCGTCGGGTTACCGGCGCAATCCGCCGGTGCAGCTCCCGGGCGTCCGCGCAGCACGCAGCGTCTCGGTGATCTGCGCGACGTCCGGCACGTGATGATCGTGATGCAGGAGAACCGCAGCTTCGACCACTACTTCGGCACGATGCGCGGTGTCCGCGGCTTCGGTGACCGTTCGACGATCACCCTTCCGGGTGGCTTGTCGGTGTTCGAGCAGCCGACCTCGGCGCCCGGACAACCGGTGACGGCGACCCTGTTCCCGTGGCATCTCAGCGAGGCGCCCCCGTCGGCGTACCAGGCGGGGCACCAGCCGCCGAGCGCGGACCTCGGAGTGCAGGGCTACATCGGGACCCCGCACACGTGGGACGACCAGCACGGCGCCTGGCAGGGCGGCTGGCTGAACGGTTGGATCGCGGCAAAGGCCGGCCCGACGACGATGGGCTATCTCACCCGCAGCGACATCCCGTTTCACTACGCCCTCGCGGATGCGTACACGGTCGGCGATGCCTATCACTCCTCGGTGCTCAGCGCGACCGGCCCGAACCGCACGTACTTGTGGAGCGGCACCATCGACGCCCAGAAGAGCTACAGCCGCTTCACCGCGTACGACGGTGGCGACGAGCGCGGCAAGAACCTGTTGTGGGAGTCCTACGCGGAAACGCTGCAGCGGGCCGGCGTCACGTGGCGCGTCTACCAGTGCGTCGACCACTTCCACAACAACGGCCTGGAGTTCTTCCGCAACTTCGCCATCCTCGACCACACCCAGAACGGCACCGCCGCGCCGGGCAACGTGCTGTACGACCGAGGCGTTGCGACCGTGCCGGAGCCGTCGAAGGGTCTCACCGCCAACCCCGAGAACCTTGCCGCGGCCATCAAGCAGGACGTCCTCGCCGGCACGTTGCCGGAAGTCTCGTGGGTCGTGTCCAACCAGCTGTTCTCCGAGCACCCGGATGCCGCGCCCACGAACGGCGGCCTCCTCGTGCGCAGCATCCTCGACGCCCTCAACGCGGACCCCGACACCCTCAACTCGACGCTCGTCATCCTCACCTACGACGAGAACGACGGCCAGTTCGACCACGTGCCGCCGCCCGCTGCGCCACGAGGCGAGGTCGACGAGTGGGTGAAGGAGAAGTTCGGCACCGGGACCCTGCCGCTCTTCGGAGCGACCGGGGCGGTACCCGTCGGCCTGGGCTTCCGGGTGCCGCTGATCCTGATCTCGCCGTGGACCCGCGGCGGCTTCGTCACCTCGGAGGTTTTCGACCACACGTCGATCATCCGGTTCATCGAGAGGTGGACCGCGGCGATCGGGCGGCCGGCCCGCTGCCCGAACATCAGCAGCTGGCGGCGCCGCGCGTGCGGGGATCTCACCCGAGCGCTCGACTTCACGACGCCGGTCTACGGCCTCCCCGAGCTCCCCGCCACGACCGCGGTGATCAGCGACCCGGAGGGTGGCGGCTACCGGCCCACACCGGTCTCCAACGCGATGCCGACCCAGGAGCCGGGCGCCAAGCTCGCGCGGCCGTTGCCGTACCAGCCCAACGCCAATCTCCTCGACGTGACGATCGGCGGCAGCGAGACCGTGCATGCAGAACTGGCGTTCAGCAACAACGGCCCGCAGGCGGCGTCGGCCGCGCACTTCGCGGTCTACAACAACGCCGCGGCGGCGCCCTCCTTCGTCGACTACCCGAAGAACGCTCCGTCACAGCACACGATCGATCCGGCGCGCCGCAAGGCGAACCAGTCGAGGAAGGTGCGGCTGAACCTCGGAGACTCGGTGAGCCCCGGCGTCTACGACCTGACCGTCATCGGGCCGAACCGCTTTCTTCGCCACTTCCGCGGAAGCGCCCTCGACGGCGACACGACCTCACAGGCGCGAGCGGAGTACTACCCGGCCGGGCTGCGCTATCCGGCCGTCCTTGCGTTGTACCTCACCAACCACAGCCACCACGCCGTCACGTTTCGGATCAGCGCCAACCGCTACGCGCCGGGGAGCCGCGCCGTCAAGGTACGCGTGCCGGCCCGCAGCGAGCGCCGTCGCACCCTCGACCCACTCGCGACGACACTGGGCTGGTACGACGTCACGATCACCAGGCTCGGCGATCCGCTGTGGCTGCGGCGCTTCGTCGGGCATCTCGAGAACGGTCGGACCAGCGTCACGGGCTCCTAGGGAACGACTTCGGTCGGCGCGTGCTGCACGAAGTCCTTCGCGCGGATCAGGCCCAGCGCGAGCAGGCCGGAGGCGAAGGCGACCAGCGCCGCGACCAGCAGGATCTCGTTGAGCGCCGCCGTGAAGCTGGCACGTGCGACGTGCTGCGCCAGGCCCACCTGCCGGGGCGGGAGGTGCTGGAAGAACTCCGCACCCTTCCCGCTCTGCAAGGCGCCGCTGAGCGCCGACCCCTTGCCGGCAAGCGGGGTATGGGCCAGTCCACTCGACACGTGGGTCGAGACGCGCCGGGCGAACAGCGTGCCGAGCAACGCGATCCCGGTCGCGATCCCGACTTGACGGAACGTCGAGTTGATCCCGGACGCCATGCCGGCACGATGCGGCTCGACGACCCCCACCGCGGTCGACGCGAGTGGCGGGTTGATCAGGCCGACGCCGACACCGCCGACGATGAACCCGGGGATGAGGTGGGTCCACGATGACGACGCGCCGAGCCCGCGCATGAGCAGCATCGACACCCCGACGAGCAGCAGGCCCGGCCCGATGAGCAGGCGGACCGGCACGTGGGAGGACAGCCGGCCGGCCACGGTCGCAACGACAAGGATCGCGCCGGAGAGGATCACCAGCCGTACGCCGGTCTGCAGCGCGCTGTACCGGAGCAGGTCCTGCAGGTAGAGCGTGATGTAGAGCAGCATCGAGAAGATGCTCGCCGAGATCCCGAACGCTGCGATCGCGCCGCCGCTGAACGTCGGCAGCCGGAACAGCGAGAGGTCGAACATCGGATCTGCGACGTAGCGCTCCGCGACGAGGAAGCCGCCGATCAGGAGCGCCGCCAACACGAAGCAGACGACCACGCGGGTCGACCCCCAGCTGGTCAGGCCCGCCTCGATCAGTGCGTAGATCAGGCCCGACAACCCGGCCGTGAACAGCACGAAGCCCCACCAGTCCGGGCGGCGCGGCGCCGGGTCGCGAGACTCCTCGACCCTGGTCAACGTGAGCCCGAGCGCGGCGATCCCGATCGGGAGGTTGACGAAGAAGATGTAGCGCCACGACAGCCCGCTCACGAGCGCGCCGCCGAGTACCGGCCCTACCGCGACGGCGAAGCCGGTGGTCGCACCCCACACCCCGAAGGCCAGGCCCCGATCCTTGCCCCGAAACGCATGAGCGAGCAGGGCGAGCGACACCGAGAACATGATCGCTCCTCCGACGCCCTGCAGCGCCCGCGACAGCTCCAACATCAGCGAGCCCTGCGCCGCGCCGCACAGCAGCGAGGCAACCGTGAACACCACCAACCCGATGCTGAACAGCCGGCGGCGCCCGTACATGTCCGCCAGCGCGCCGGTCGTGAGCAGCAACGCCGCGAGCGTCAACGCGTAGGCATCGACCACCCACTGCAGGTCGGAGAAGCTCGAGTGCAGGTCCTCCTGGATCTTCGGCAGCGCGACGTTCACGATCGTGATGTCGAGCAGCAGCATGAACGTTCCGAGGCTGACCGCGGTCAGCGTCCACCACTTGTTGTCACGGGGCATTCCTGCAGTCTGCCCCTCGCGGCCGACAACGAAATGTTCGGGATCGGGTGTCGGAGTTTGCCGGTGAGGCACGACAGTAGAGATGTGGGCAGCCAATCGCCGGCGAGGACGCAGCGGGAGTCATTGCTTGCGCTCTACGACGATGCGCTGCCGACGGTCTTCGGTTACCTGCTCTCGCGCTGCGGTTCGGTGAGCGTCGCCGAGGACCTCACGTCCGAGACGTTCCTGGCGGCCGTCACCGCGGTGCACGCCGGCAGCGCTCCGGTCAGCGTGCCGTGGCTGATCGGCATCGCGCGGCACAAGCTCGTCGACCACTGGCGGGCCAAGGCCCGAGAAGAGGCAGGACTGGCGGTCGTTCGCTCCGCGCAGGCGGCTGACGAGGATGACCCGTGGGAGGTGCGCCTGGACGCGCTGCGCGCCCAGCAGACCCTGTACGCGCTCTCACCGACCCATCGGCTGGTGCTCGTTCTTCGTTATCTCGACGACCTTTCGGTCCCCGCCGTCGCTGCTGAGCTCGGCCGCACCCGGCAAGCCACCGAGGTCCTGGTGTCACGCGCCCGCGCGGCCTTCCGGCGGGAGTACGAGCTGCGAGGAGGCGACGATGGCTGACCCGCTGGAGATCCTGCGACGTCCGATCGTCGCGCTCGACCCCGATCCGTCGTTCGCTACCCGGCTGCGCGCGCAGGTGGAGCGCGCCCTCGATGAAGGAGAACCCATGTCCAGCACGAGCCCGGTCTCCCCTGTCACGGCGGCGTCGACGGCGGCAGACGGTGACATCGCCTTCTTCAGCCTGCATGTTCCCTCCGCGGAGCGGGCGCGGGAGTTCTACCGCGAGCTGCTCGGGTGGCAGTTCGGCGACTCGCTCGAGCTGGGCCGGTACGACCAGGTCGTGAACCTCTCGCTGCCGTGCGGCGTCTGGGACGGTGGCGGCGTCCCCGGCGTACCGAACCCCGGAGTCCACCTGGTCCATCACGTAGCCGACATCGAGGCGGCCGTCGCGCGGGTCCGCGAGCTCGGCGGCACAGCGGAAGACCCGTACTCGACGCCGTACGGGCTGCGCACCCGCTGCCTCGACGACCAGGGCAACGGCTTCTCCCTCGTGCAGGAAGCGGTCCGCCGGCCCGCGCCTGCGGAGCACGGCGAGCTCCCGGGCGACCTCGCCTACGTCACGGTCTCGCCCGGAGACGAGCAGCGCGCGGCTGCGTTCTACAGCGGGTTGTTCGGCTGGGGCTTCCACCCGGGCAACGTCGAACGCGGCCTGCAGGTCGAAGGAATGCACCCGGGCGGTGGGTTCTGGGGAGGCACCGGGCGTCAGAACGTGATGCTGATGTACCGCGTCGCGGACGTTGCGGCGGCCGCAGCGAAGGTGCGCGAGCTCGGCGGCCAGGCGACCGATCCGGTGCAGATGCCGTACGGCATCACCTCGGACTGCGTCGACGACCAGGGGATGGCGTTCTACCTCGGCGAGCTATAGGTCGGTCTCGGGCGGCGGTCCCGCGCGGCGGACCAGCAGCACGGTGAGGAACGCGGCACCCGCGATGAGCGGCCACTTGACCGCGTTGCTGACGATCAGCAACGTGCCGTCGGCGTCGCCGGGCTGCTGGTAGATCCAGGTCGCGACGGCTGCTCTGACGAAGAACGTCAGCGCCCAGACCGCAGTCGCGATCGTGCACGCCCGCCGCAACGGCGCATGGTCGCGCCAGCGGGCGTACCTCGTGTCGTAGGTTGCGAGCGCCGCCCCGACGACCGGCCGGCCGACCAGCAGCGAGACGACGAACGCCACGCCGAGCGCTGCGGTCGAGATGATCCCCGGAAGGAAGAAGCCCTCGCCTTTCCCCGTCGCCCGGGCGACGAGGATGGCGACTCCCAGGGCGAAGAACCCGCCGAACGCCTGCAGCAGCGACTGCCCGCGCAGCCTCCGCAGTCCGACGACACCAAGTCCCACGGCGATCGCCACCAGCGAGGCGGTCAGCATCCCGCCGGTGGCGATCCGGACCACCACGAAGGCCGTCGCGGGCAGTGCGCTGTCGACGGCGCCACGCCACCCGCCGATCGTCTCGACGAAGACGTCCCGAAACGATGCTTCCTCGTCCAACGGCACACCTCAGGCTACGGCTCAGCAGAGGCAGAACTCTTCCCCGTACTCGCTGATCACGCCGAACAGCTGCATCAGGTCCGGCTCCCAGTCGTTGTCGCGCGCAACTTCCCAGAGAGCGCAGAACATCTCGCCGGTTCGCAGTGCCGGCGTCGTGCGCCACACCATGACGGCACCCTCGTCAGCTGCCCACATCTGGTGCGGCGTACCCGCAGGTACGACGAGCTCATCTCCGACCTGAAGGGTGAACTCCTGCTCTCCGCGGGATCCGTGCATCGAACCTGAGCAGACCGTGAAGTGCTCCGTCTGTGAGGGATGGAGGTGCTTCGGTGGCGGCTGGCTGTTCGGCGGGTAGGTGGCCTCGATCTCGACGTACTCACCTCCCGTCGAAGACGCCGTCGCCGTGAACACGGTCTTGGTGCCCGCCTTCGGGTTGACCAGCTCCGTGCCGACGTCGGGTGTCACGCCGCCACCATGCCAGCCACGATCTGGTCGAGCAACGGCTGACCGGGAGGCTGCACCCGCGCCGCACCGGCGAGGCCGCGGATGCGCTCGAAGGCGTCCGGGATGGCGTCGCCATGCAGGACCGGTCCGTGCGCGGAAGCGACGGCGACGAGCCCGAGGGCCTCGAGCCGGTCGCAGTGTCGCCGGAACCGCGCCGGCTCGACCAACTCGTGCCACGGCGCGACCATCGAGTTGAGAGCCCGGAACGTCTCGTCGTACATCGGGGCCGGAACGTCAACCGCATCGCACACGCCGGCTGGGGTCATCGACGCGAACGCGTCAACCGCCCACAGCACTGCGGTCCGCTCGTCGTACAGCCCTCGGGTCGTCGGGCCGTCGTAGAGCGGCGGGGTGACCAGGTGCAGCCGCCGATCGCCGACGTCGAGAGCGTCCCCTGCCTCCAGCCAGCGCATCCGGTGCAGCGGCAGCGGGCGCGGCTCGACGGCCATCCGCTCGTTCATGAAGAAGTTGGCGACGAGTGTGGCGTGGGGACAGCGGTCCAGCAGCTCGTGCAGGTTGCCGACGTGGTCGCTGTCGTCGTGGGAGATGAAGATCCACCGCACGTCATCGAGGTCGACGAGGCTTTCGACCTGCGCGAACCAGCTGTCGCGGTGCAGCGGCGTTCCGGTGTCCACGACGACCGGCTGCGCGCCGCGGATCACCATGGAGTTCATCGGGACGAACGCGCCGGGACCGGATGCGCAGCGATTGCTGATCAGCCAGGTGTCTCCGGCGATCCGGTGCGGCGCTTCCGCGGGGATGTCGTTGTCGGGCATGTGAGCCAACCTTTCTCGTTGATGGGTGGCTGACAGCCTGCGATCGCAGCAGCATGACCGCTATCCCGCGGTCGCGGTGTTCCGCCGGCCAGTGACCCCCTCGTTTGAGGGGTACGCCAAGGGGTCGGTATCCGTTACGGTTTTGACATGCCAACTCGGGGGGCCGCCGGCAAGGCACACGCGGCGATCGAACGTGTCGCGGAGACGGCCGCAAACGGCGACGAGTTGCTCGAGCGGGTCGACGCAGAGCTTCGCAAACACCTCCCGTACGACGGTGCGACGTGGTTCGGCACCGACCCCGCAACCCTGCTCTCGACCTCGCCGGCGCGGATCGACGGCATCGAGGCCGGCCACTGCGAGACATTCTGGGAACGCGAGTTCCTGGTGGACGACACCAACCTGTTCCGTGACCTCCACCGAAGTGGCGAGCCGGCCGCGGCGCTGCGGATCGCGACCGAGGACCGCCCGGTGCGCAGCGCCCGATACCGCGAGTTCCTCTCACCGCAGGGGTACGACGACGAGCTGCGCGCGGTGTTCTCGGTCGCCGGGACGACGTGGGGGATCACGGCGCTGTATCGCGAACGAGGGCGGCCGGCCTTCACAGCCGAGGAGTGCGACCTCGTCGCCAACGTCGCCTCGGTGATCGCGTCGGCACTGCGCACCCACGTCGCCGGAAGCACTCCCTGGCAGCTCACGCCGATGTCCCCCGGGTTGCTCATGTTCGACGGCGGGGGCTCCCTGATGAGCACCAACACCGAGGCGTCACAGTGGCTCGCCGAGATCGACTGCGGACCGCAGCTCTCCCCCGGCTCGCAGGCCTGGGTGGAGATCCGCCCCGAAGCCGATCACCGGCTCCTCGAGACCGGGCTTCCGCCGAGCATCATCTCGCTGGTGGCCCGGGCGCGGGCGGTCTTCGAGGGCCACGAACCGGGCCCGGCCCGGCTGCGGTTGCGGTCACGCAACGGGCAGTGGCTCGTCGCACACGCCTCGTGCATGGGAAGCAGCAGCGATGGTCCGGTCACGGTCGTCATCGAGCCGGCGAAGAGCACCGACGTCGCGCCGATCATCGTCGAGGCCTACGCGCTGTCGCCGCGCGAGCGCGACGTGGTCAGGGCAATCGCCCGCGGCCTGTCCAGCGCGGAGATCGCGACGGAGCTCTTCCTGTCGCCGCACACCGTGCGTGACTACGTGAAGTCGATCTTCGAGAAGGTCGGCGTGTCCTCGCGGGGCGAGCTCGTCGCCCAGCTGTTCGCCGACCACTACGCCGTACCGCTGCACGTCAGCGGCGTACACGCCCCTTGAGGACGATGAAGCTCGGCGCTGCGAACGCGGTCATGTCGTAGGGGTCCTGCGCGTAGACGTTGAAGCTCGCAATGTCGCCTTCGGCGACGCCGGAGCCGACTCCGAGCCACTTCCGGGCCTGCCACGATGCGGCAGCGAGCGCGTCCTTCGCCGACATGCCGGCGGCGTGCAACGCGCGGATCTCATCGGCGATCCGCCCGTGCTCGATCATGCTGCCGGCGTCGGTTCCCGCGTAGATCGGAACGCCTGCTTCGTACGCCGCCCGCAGCCGCTCGCCGGCCGTGCGATGCAACACGCGCATGTGGTCGGCGTAGGCGGGGAACCGGCCGGCGCTGTCGGCGATGCCCGGGAAGTTCTCGATGTTGACCAGGGTCGGCACGAGCGCCACCTGGCGCTCGGCCATCACACCGAGCAGATCGGCAGTGATCCCGGTGCCGTGCTCGAGACAGTCGATGCCGGCGGCCACCAGATCGTGGGGCGCCTCCTCGCCGAACACGTGCGCGGTGACCCTCGCCCCCAGCTCGTGGGCCCGGCTGATCGCCGCCTCGGCGACGTCGCGCGGCCACAGCGGAGCCAGGTCCCCGCGATCCCGGTCGATCCAGTCGCCGACCAGCTTGACCCAGCCGTCACCCCGCTTTGCTTCGACTTCGACCGCCGCGACGAGACCCTCCGGCTCCACGTCGACGCCGACATCGCGGATGTAGCGCTTCGGTCGCGCAACGTGACGCCCGGCCCGGATGATCTGCGGCAGGTCCGGCTCGTCGTCGATCCAGCGGGTCTCGGCGGGGACGCCGCAGTCCCGAGCGACGTGAGTGCCGCCGTCGCGGCTGTCCTCCGCCTGGATCCGCTGAACTTCGGGTCCGACGGCGCCCTCCTTGCCGAGCCCTACGTGGCAGTGCGCGTCGACGAAACCCGGGACGATCCACACGTTGTCGGCCACGAGGGTCGACCCCGACGGCTCGTCGTAGGTGATGCGGCCCCCGACGACACCGATGGTGACGCTGACGTCGTCGGGCAGCAGGACACCGCTGAAGTGAAACGGCGCTTCGTTCACGGCCGGCTCAACCCCGTGGGAACGCGAGATCGACACCCGGTGTCGGCTCCGGCCACCTGCTCGTGACGACCTTTCCCCGCGTGAAGAACCGGACGCCGTCGGCGCCGTAGGCGTGCAGGTCGCCGAACAGCGAGTCCTTCCAACCGCCGAACGAGAAGTGCGCGGCCGGCACCGGGATCGGGACGTTGACGCCGACCATGCCGGCCTCGACCTCGAGCTCGAAGCGCCGGGCGGCGGTCCCGTTGCGGGTGAACACGGCAGCGCCGTTGCCGTAACGGTTGCGGTTGACCAGCGCCAGCGCCTCGTCGAACGTGCTCGCCCGTACGACACAGAGCACCGGCCCGAAGACCTCGTCCGTATAGACGTCCATGTCGGTGCGAACCTGGTCGAGCACCGTCGGACCTACCCAGTAACCCCCGGCGTCGCCGTCCGGCTCCACGACGCGGCCGTCGGTGACCACCTTTGCGCCCGCCTGCTCGGCGCGGTCGACGTGGTCGATGACGCGCTGGCGCTGCCCAGCGGTGATGACCGGCCCGAGGTCCGGTCCGCGGGTACCGGTCCCCACTTTCAGCGCGCGGGTGCGCTCGGCGATCCGGGCAAGCAGGTCGTCGGCAACCGGCTCGACGGCGACCACCACCGAGATCGCCATGCACCGCTGGCCGGCAGAGCCGAACGCCGCCGAGACCGCGGCATCGGCAGCGGCATCGAGGTCGGCGTCGGGCAGCACGACCATGTGGTTCTTCGCGCCACCGAGCGCCTGCACCCGCTTGCCGTTCGCGGAAGCGCGCGTGTAGACGTGCTTGGCAACCGGGGTCGAGCCGACGAAGCTGACTGCAGCCACGTCCGGGTGGTCGAGCAGCGCAATGACGGCGTCCCCGTCTCCTTGCAACACGGTGAAGACGCCGTCCGGCAGCCCGGCCTGCTGCCACAGCTCGGCGACCCGGACCGACACCGACGGGTCCTTCTCGCTGGGCTTGAGGATCACCGCGTTGCCGCACGCCACCGCAATGGGCGCGAACCACATCGGGACCATGAACGGGAAGTTGAACGGCGAGATCACGGCGACCACCCCGAGCGGGCGGCGGAGCGAGCGAACGTCGACGCCGCGGGACACGCCGTCGCTCGAGCTACCGGCGAGCGTGGTCGGGATCCCGCAGGCGTACTCCACGACCTCCAGACCGCGCTGCACCTCACCGGCCGCGTCGTCGAGCGCCTTGCCGTGCTCAGCGGTGATCAGTACGGCGAGCTCGTCACGATGCGCGCTGAGCAGCTCACGGAAGGCGAAGAGCATCTGGCTGCGCTGGGCAAGTGAGCTGTCTCGCCACAGCGCCGCCGCCCCCGACGCGGACGCCACCGCGTTGTCGACGACCTGGGCGTCGGCAAGCCGGAGTACGGCGACCGGTTGCCCGGTCGCGGGATCCACGACCTCGAGCCGGTCCTCGCCGATCCCCATCGGGGCGCCCCCGATCCAGTGCGGAATCAGCGGCAACGTGTCGGGTGTCATGGCACCGAGTCTGTCGCAGGTGGCCCGGACCATCTACAGCCGCACCTGCTCGGGCAGCTCGTCGCGACAGTCGTGGCCCGAGCGGGAGAGTTCTCGAGCTCTCCCGCTCTTCGACAAGCCAGGTCGCCTCGAGAATGCACCGACGCTCCCCACTCGTTGTGGAAATCGCCAGTCATCGACAGCCGCGGGGACCCAGGGAGTTGGCCGCTGCTCGGGCGGCTACCGTCCGCGCGTGTCGCAAACGCTGATCGTCGTTGAAGGCCTCGTCCCGGTCGAGGAGACCGAGCTCGATGATGTGCGAGCGAAAGTCTGGTCCTACGCGCTCGATCAGCGGGTGTTCGGTCCCCGCAAGCTACTGGTCGCGTTCACCGAAGCGAACGGGCAGCTTCGCGTCCTCGCACACGCGAATCGGACCGACCATCCTCTCCTCTCCCTCGAAGCCTGCCTCGACTACCTCGGGGAAGGCGCGGCAGCCGCGGTGGCGTTCTGCGACGAACCCGTCGCGGACGGACCTCCTCCGAGACACTTCCTCGAACGCTTCGAGCAGGCGCGTGAGCTTGCCAGGACGTTCGGGGTGCACCTCGTGGACTGGTTTGCCTGCGACGACGACCGATTCCGCGCGGCGCGTCTCATGACACTCACCATCGATGAGCAACCCGATTGGTGGGACGTGTCCTAATCGTCATCCCGCTGCGCTCTAGGGACAGCGCGCTGCACCTCGAGCAGGAAGGAACGAAGCCTCCAGATCAACGGGACCGTGCACGACACAGATGAGACACCTGTCCCGACTCATCACCGTTGTGGAGCTGAGGGTGTGATGAGTCGCGACATCGTTGATAGATGAGTCGCGTCATCGTTGAGAGCCTGGCCATCGGCCGGGCTCTCGGTCTGTGTTGCGCCAGTAAGCCTTGTCGGGGTCGATGGTGTGTCGGCTGAGGATCTCGCCGGTGGTGCGGTTGCTGACGGTGGCGGTGGTGGCGTCGAGCAGGACGAGCACGGCGGTGCCGCGATTGCGGGTACCGACCCCGAGGTGGTGCATGCGTCCGGCGCGTCGGATGGAAATGGCGCCGTGCTGGTCGACGTGGTCGAGGCGGATCCGGAAGTGCTCGTCGGCGGTGGTGCCGCGCGGGGCGGCTTTCGGGGTTGCCTGGTAGGCGGCGTCAGGGGTCTGGCCGCCGAGGGCGCGGTGGGGCCGCTGGGTGTTGTAGATGTGCCGGAAGGCGTCGAGTTGGGCTTGCAGCTCGGTCAGGGTTGTGGCCGCGGGCTGTTTCGCGAGCCACTTCTTGAGGGTCTGATGGAAGCGCTCGATCTTGCCTTGGGTCTGGGGGTGGTTGACCCGGCCGTTCTTCTGCTGGATCCGCAGGAGATGGAGCAGGTATTCGAAGGCGTTCCGACCGCCGGTGAACCGTGAGGTGTAGACGCTGCCGTTGTCGGTCAACGTGGAGGCGGGCGGCCCGTATTCGTTGACGTTGTTGGTGAACGTCTCGACCACATCGTCGCCGGTGACTCTGGCGAACGCGGTGATCGACAGCAGGAAGCGGGCGTGGTCGTCAAGCCAGTCCAAGATCTCGGTGTCGGTGCCATCAGCGAGTGGCCAGTGCGTGAAGTCGGACTGCCAGCACTCGTTGGGCTGATCCGCGCTGAACCGGTGCAGGGAACTACGCGGCCGCTTCTTCGGCTCCGCCACGACCAGGCCGGCGGCGTGCAGGATCCGCCGGATCGTCGACGTCGACGGCGCACGGACCCCCTCAACGGTCAGGTGATGGGCGATCGTGACCGGCCCCGCGTCCAGCCCATCGGCATCAAGCTGCTTACGGAGCTCAACGACCCGCTCGGAGATCACCGCCGGGGTCGCCTTCGAGTTCGAAGACGGCCGCCGCGACCGCGGTTCGAGGGCGTCGAGGCCGCCTTCGCCATAGCGGGTGACCAGCGTGTGGACCCACTGCCAGCTCACGCCGTATCGGCGGGCTGCCTCAGCCTTGGTCAGGCCCTGATGGACGACAGCAAGAACAATGACCCTGGCCTTCGACATCGACCATGATCGAAAAGCCGGGTATCAACGATGTCGCGACTCATCTATCAACGATGTCGTGGAACTACACAGTTGTGGAGCTGAGGGGATTCGAACCCCTGACCCCTTGCATGCCATCGACCTCAGGCGTATGTATCGGTGTCCGTCGAGGTCCAGGATCCGTTGCTATCCCTAGGATTCTGTCCATCGGCGTTCGCAGGCGTCCACCAAAACTCGCCCCGGATGTGCCTCAGTATGTGCCTCACTGCGGAAGGTGCTCGGCACACCTCGGCAGTCGCCGCTCCCGAGTAGCCGACCGCCTCGACCTGCCGGCGAATGGACCACGGCGCGGCTAGCGCCCGTCCCCCGGATCTTCTGAGGCGAACTCCCGGCGGCCCTCCATACCTTCAACGAGTTGAACCACGTCGGGCCCGACTGGGGCGCCG
>DASZTV010000020.1:0-16568 GCA_035548125.1 Mycobacteriales bacterium
CGCCTCGTCGAACGCCTCGTCGCACCACGGCCACCAGTCGACCGGGTTGTCCTTGTGCTGCAGCAGATAAGGGCTGGTCGCAGCGGCCAGGCGGTTGCTCATGACCTCGACGCTAGGCGCCTCTCATTCGCGATCTTGCACTTTTGCACGCCCAAAGCGCCGGATCGAGGTTGAAAAGTGCAAGATCGCGGAGTTGGCTAGCGGATCTCGACCGCCTGGTGGAAGGTGCCGCGGTTCTCGAACGGCTGCGGCGGCGTCTCCAGGGCGCCGGCCGTCGTCAGCGTGTTCTCGTCACATGTCCCGTTGCCGCCGCAGTGCACCGGCTTGCGCCACTGAGCGGGATTCGCGCCGTGGGCCTTCACCAGTGACGACACCGCACCGGCAAACGCCTTGCGGAGGATCGCCCGACAGCTGTGCAGCGAACCGGTTCCGCAGTACGTACCGCGCGGGTTCGACGGGTCGTGCACCCCGAGCGCCTTGTGCAGCACGCCGAGGACCTGGCTCTGCCAGCCGCCGAAAAAGCCGCTGACCACGGCGGGGTGACCGAGGACGAGGCCCTCCTTGGCAGAGATCTCGCTGACCAGAGACGAGCCGATCGCCGGGTCGTACATCCGGTGGACCATCCGCAGCCACCACGAGTCGAACGTCATGACGGCCGCGCTGTGATCGTCGTAGGACCGACCGTGCGTAGCGCGCCGATGGCTGCCGCTCTTCAGCCACGCACGGAGGTCGGTGACCAGCTTCTGCTCGCGGCTGCCTTGCACCTTGCCGAGGACGCGGAGCATGTCCGGCAGCACCTTGAGTGCCCGAAGGTCCTGGGTGCTCGCGTTGCCGGAGATTCCCACCAGGTCGGCGAGCGTCAGCTTGTGACCGTGCTTGATCGCGCGGATCGTCGGGTCGGCGAGCATCTCGACCCGCTGCACCTGGCCCCAGTCCCAGTTCCCCGGGGAGGCGGCCATCTGCTGCGCGCCCTTGTTGTTCCACGACGCCAGGTAGCCCTGCTTGGGGTCGATCGAGTACGCGTTGAACGAGCTCGGCTGCCGCCAGTAGGAGTACGACGACGGCTTGAAACCGACCCAGTCATGCGCGCCGGTGCCCCAGATCGGGAGTTGCTCGTCCGTGTGCGGCGCGTGACGCTGGAACCAGCCGCTCGCGTACCACGCAATGTGCGACGACGAGACGTAGAACCAGTTTTCGTTGCCCGTGAAGGTTCGCATCGTCGCGACGAACTGCTTCGGCGAATGCACCTTGCCCTCGGCGATCCGCTCGAACGCGACCACGCTCCGTACGCCGTGCCGGTAAACCGCAGTCGCACGCGTCAGCGCCACCGGCTGTCGGCCGACCTTGGCAAAACCGACGACCGGGCCGTGCACGCTCCGCTCGGTCCGCAGCGTCACGGTCTCAGGGAGCGAGGGCGACGTCGGCGCCAGCGGGGTGTGCTCCACCACGGTTCGATGCGTGAACGCACGGCACTTGCCCCGGTAGACGTAGTGCGTCGAGTCGAACGACGGGCGAGAGCCGTCGGGGTTGCACAACTTCTCGGCGAAGGTGTCCGCGTTGTCCCCGAGCGCAGTCGTACCGGTCCACGCGAAGGACTTCGTGTGGCCGATCAGCGGGTACGGGCTCGCGCCGGGGAAGACCACGCCGGAGACCTGGATGCCGGGCATGTGGAGCTCGTACTCGTCGAAGATCTCCGGTGAGTAGTAGCCGACCTGCGGGCCCATCGCGGCGATCGGATGCCCGCTCTTGGTGTACCGGCCTTCGACCAACAGCGCGTTGGACTCCTCGTCCGGCATCTGCAGACCGTTCCGCGCCAGCCGGTCCGCCCACGCCGGCATCCCCGCCCCGCGCGCCAGCTGCGTCGTGGTGCCCGTGGGCTTCGCGATGCTTTGGACGGCGTTGCGCGATCGGATCGTGCCAGGGGTGAGGTGCGCGTTGGCGCTGTGCTTCGGCGTGCCGGTGCGATCGCTCGGGAAGCTCGCCGTCGTCGTGGACATCGCGTCGGGATCGTTCTCGAGCCGCAGATCGTCGAAGACCTGGCTGCCCTTTCGGTCACCGAGCCGGTCTTGCAACCGGGCAAGGATGTCGGCCTGCCACTGCTCGCCGTCGCCTGCGACGGTGAACTGGGCGATCAGCAGGTAGGCCTCGGCGGCAGTGTCAGCCAAGGTCCACGGCCGCGGCGTCGCGCCGAGCGCGACGTACTCGGCGGGCAGCAACGTCGGGTTGGTCTTCGTCGCGTTGATGTAGCCGTTGATGCCGGCGACGTACTGCTTGATGTCGGCGAGTGCCTGCTGGCCGGCCTTTCCCTCCTGGCGTGCCACCGAGGTGACCTCGCGGGTGAGCTCGGCGGGTGAGAGGTCGAACTGCGCCAGTTGGGCGCTGTCGGCGCCGATCGCGCTCGGGCCCAGCAGACCGGCCTGCTGGCCCTCCGCCGTACGCCGAAGCACGTCCATCAAGAACAGCCGGTCCTGCGCGGTTACGTAGCCGGCGGCGTACATCCCGGCCGATCGAGTGTTCGCGTAGATGTGCGGGACCTGAAAGCGCTTGTCGCGAATGACGGTGACGCCCGTGGCAGGGTGCTCGACCGACCCGACGTCGGCGCCGGTCGGCACCGAGAAGTCGGAGTTCTTGTAGTAGTTGCTCAGATCCTTGTCGTCGCGCGGCTGGCGGGCGATCACCGCGTTGTAGAGGGCCTGCTGGTTGGTGAAGCTGGCGGGCACCGTGCCGCCGACTTCGAACGCCGCCAGGTCGAGCAGGCTGGTCGTCTCCCCCTCGCCGTACCCGAGGACGCTGTGGAACCCGCCACGGTCGTGCTGGAAGCTCGGTACGGCGGCCGCGGCGGCCCGGGACGGCGAGGCGACAGAAGCGGCGGCGCTCCCGACCATCGACAGCGGGGCAGCAATGACGACCGCCGCCAGCGCGGCAACGCCCTTGCGCACTAGCGATCCTCGGTGAGCAACGACTCGAGGACGGGGATCAGATCGACGATCCGTTGCACGTCCGCCGCCGGCATGCCGGACAACCGTTGCACCAGCTCGGTGGACTGGACGCGGCGGGTGTTCTCGAGCTTTTCCCTGGCGGCGTCGGTGAGGGCGATGTAGGACGTCCGTCGGTCGGACGGGTCGCTCGCCCGCGACAGCAGCCCCGCCTCTTCCATGCTCGCGACGACGCGCGTCGCCGTCGGCGCGGTGACGCCCTCGCGCTCAGCGAGATCCCCGATGCGAAGCGGCCCGAACTGCTCGACCGTCGCCAGCGCAGACCACTGCGACGGCGTCAGGCCGCCGGGGCTGTGCTGGCGCAGCTGCCGTGCCAGCCGGGCGACGACGACACGCAGTCTCGCTGCAGTTTCGGCATGCGGGGCGACATCACGAGTAGGTGCCGTCATCGGTTGTCCCCCTCGGGCGGCTGCTGCTCGAAACTGTCCGGAACCTTGCGCAGGTGCCGGTTCATCGACCGGAACAGGAAGAACGATGCCACGCACAGCGCGAGAACAATGCAAAAGGCGATGAAGCCGGCGCCGAGGCCCGAGCCGCCGGAAGCCAGCACGTGCATGCCGTTCACTGCGCGACCTTGTCACGCAGGCCGGCGAAAAGGTCGTCCTCGGGAATGGTCGAGTCGACCAGTGAACGCGCCAGCTCGTAGTCCTCTGTGGGCCACACCCGCTGCTGGATCTCGATCGGGCAGGCGAACCAGAAACCGGTCGGGTCGACCTGCGTCGCGTGCGCGATCAGCGCACGGTCGCGGACCGCGAAGTACTCGGCGCACTCGATCCGCGTGGTGATCCGGGGAGCGGAGTCGGGTCGGTCCTTCCAGTCCTCGAGTCGTTGCGCGTAGGGCGACTCGATCCCCTCGGCGAGCATCGCCTCATGCAGCGCGCGGAACCGCTGCAGGTGGATCGCCATGTGGTAGTAGAGCTTGAGGGTCTGCCACGGCGCGCCGTACTCGGGATAACGATCAGGATCAGCGGCCGCGTCGAACGCCTCGACGCTGACCTTGTGGCACATCACGTGGTCCGGGTGCGGGTAGCCGCCGTTCTCGTCGTACGTCGTCATCACGTGCGGTCGGAACTCGCGGATGATCCGGACCAGGGGCGCCGCCGCGCTCTCGAGCGGTTGGGCGCCGAAGCAGTCGTCGGGGAGCGGCGGTGGCGGGTCACCCTCCGGGAAGCCGGAGTCCACGAAGCCGAGCCACGCGTGCCGTGCACCCAGAATCTCGATCGCCTCGGCCATCTCCCGCTGGCGGATCGCCGTCATGTCGGCGAGGACCTCGGGACGATCCATCGCCGGGTTGAGCACCGAACCGCGCTCCCCGCCGGTGCACGTGACGATGAGGACTTCGGCGCCTTCGGCAACAAGCTTCGCCACCGTCGCCGCGCCCTTGCTGGCCTCGTCGTCGGGGTGCGCATGCACTGCGAGCAACCGGAGTGGTCCGTCAGTCACCCCTCCATCGTTCCACGAGGTAGCGCCACCACTGCCTGGGTAGCCTTGATGCGATGAGCGACGCGAATGTCACCTGGCTGACTCAGGACGCCTACGACAGGCTCAACGAGGAGCTCGAACAGCTGTCCGGGCCCGGCCGAACGGAGATCACGCACCGGATCGAAGCAGCGCGGGCAGAGGGTGATCTGAAGGAGAACGGCGGCTACCACGCAGCGAAGGAAGAGCAGGGCAAGATGGAAGCCCGCATCCGACAGCTGACCCAGCTGCTGCGCGAGGCGAAGGTGGGCACGCCGCCGACTGCCGACAGCGGGGTCGCAGGGCCCGGCATGGTCGTGACGGTCCGCTACACGGACGGCGACGAGGAGACGTTCCTGATCGGCTCACGCGAGGAAGCCGCCGTCACCGACATCACGGTGTACTCGGCGCAGTCGCCGCTCGGACAAGCACTCACCGGAGCTACGCCGGGTGAGTCGCGCAGCTACACGGCTCCCAACGGCCGCGAGATCACCCTCGAGCTGCTCGACACCAAGCCCTACGTGTAACTCGCGAGCAGAGCGGCCGCGATCCGCTCTGCGGTCTCGCCGAGGGAACCGCGCTGTTCGGGCGTCGCGGTGGCGGCGAGCGCTCGCCGCGCCGCTGTGACGTCATCGGACACCGCCCGGCGGGTCTCCGGCGACATCGACAGCGTGACCGGCGAGCCGTTGGCGGTCGGCGGCGCGGACCCGTGCAACGCACGGCAAGCCACGGCGTACGGCAGCGCGCCGCGAAACGGCGACGGCAGGTGGCGGACGACCCGCAGCGACAACGCCGCCGTCGACGCGGACTCCGCCGCCGCACGGAACGCCGCCGCCTCCCCAGCGGAGAACGTGGCGCGCGGCTCAGCGCGCACCACGTCGGCAAGGGTGGACAACGCGATGCTGAGCTGCCGGCGAATCACGTCGATGTTGCGTACGGGAAGCACCACCCACGCCGCGACCACACCGATCGCCGCACCGAGCAGGATGCCTTCGAGCCGGGTGGCGAGCAGGTTCCCGCCACTCTCTCCGTAGTAGTCGTAGAGCAGGGCGAGAGCAGCCGTCATGCCGATCGCCCAGAAGGCGTAGCTCAACGGGCGCAGCCAGAGCGCGACCGCCAGCACCGCGAAGAGGAAGACGACGGCCCACTGGTCGCGAGGGGCGAACGCGCCCGACAACGCCGACGCGAGCACCGTGCCGGCCGCGGCACCGAGCACGCGAAGCGCTGCCTTGTAGGCGACGTCGCCTCGACCCCGGTTGCCGCTGCCGACGATGAAGGCGGACAGCACGACCCACGGCCAGTGCGGACCGAACGCCTCGCGCCCGCAGGCAAATGCTGCGCCGAGCGCCGCTCCCATCTGGAGCGCCATGCGCGTGCTTGCCGGCAACGGCCATCGCCGCGCGCCCGCGGTGACACGAGTCGGAGCCACGCGGGCCGCCGGCTCCGACGCCGGGGAGGGCAGGAAGCCGGTTCGCACCGCCACCGCGTTCGCCAGCCGCGTCCAGCCGAGTGCCATCAGCGCGATGACGGCCGCCCACCAGCGACTCGGCGCATGCGCACCCAGCGGAACCGCCGGGCCGGGAGTGACGAGCACGGCGATCAACGCCGCCGACAGCAGCGTGCCGGCGCGGCGCAGCCCCGGGCCGAAGCGGCGCAGCCAGATGGCCGCCGTCATCCCGAGCACGAACAACGTGTCGCCGAAGTTCGGGTGGGTGAACATTCGGCGGCCGACCTCTGCGGCGAGGACCGCAAGGAAGGGCAGCAGCAGCGGTGCGATCAGGTGCGCGAAGCGGGAGTCGTGCCCCCGACGGTCGACCCGACCGAGCGTCATCGCGAGCACGACCGCCAGCACGACGCTGCTCGTGGTCAGGTCGAACACCGACTCGAGGAGCCAGGCCGACCCGAAGCTCAGCAGTGCCGCGCCCATCGTGACGGCGGCCGCCCGCAACCGCTCCAGGCCCGGATCGCGCAGCGACAGCGATCTCACGTCGGTCAGTCCACCGACAGCGGGTACCCGGCGTTGCGCAGCCGGTCGAGCACTTCGTCGCGATGCACTTCGCCGCGGGTCTCGAGCACGAGAGCGACCTCGACCTCGTCGAGGTGCAGAGCACGACCGGTCCGGCTGTGCTCGACCTCCAGCACGTTGACGCCGGAGTCTGCGAGGACGGCGAGCAGCCTCGCCAGCTCACCGGGCCGGTCCGGCACCCGGAGGTGGAACGACAGGTAGCGAGCCGCTGCGGTCATCCCGTGCCGCAGCACCCGCATCAACAACAACGGATCGACGTTGCCGCCGGACAACACCACGGCGACCGGGGGCTGCAGCCCGGCGGAGTCGGACATGATGCTGGCAACGCCGGCAACACCTGCCGGCTCCACGACGAGCTTCGCGCGTTCCAGGCAGAGCAGCAGCGCACGGGCGAGCGCGTCCTCGCTGACCGTCCGCACCTCGTCGACGTACTCGCGTACCAGGTCCAGGGTCAGCGTCCCGGGGCTACCGACGGCGATGCCGTCTGCCATGGTCGACATCGACGACAGCGCCACCGGGTGGCCGGCCGCCAGCGACGCCGGAAAGCAGGCGGCCGTCTCAGCCTGCACCGCGACGACGCGAACCTCCGGCCGGACCGCCTTCACCGCCACTGCCACTCCCGAGGCGAGTCCGCCGCCACCCGCACTCACCACGACGGTGTTCACGTCGGGGACCTGCGCGAGCAGCTCGAGGCCGATCGTTCCCTGGCCGGCGACGATGTCCGGATGGTCGAACGGGTGGATCAGCACCGACCCCGCTTCGGCGGCGAAACCGGTGGCTGCCTCCAGCGCATCGTCGACGGAGCTGCCGGCAAAGCGCACCTCAGCGCCGTATGACCGTGCCGCTGCCACCTTCGGGATCGGCGCTCCCTCCGGCATGAAGACCACCGCCGGCGCACCCAGCAATCCAGCCGCGAGGGCGACCCCCTGCGCGTGGTTTCCCGCGCTGGCGGCGACGACGCCGGCGCGGCGCTCGTCGGCGCTGAGGCGAGCGATCCGCACGTAGGCGCCGCGGATCTTGAACGATCCAGTGCGCTGCAGGTTCTCGCACTTGAGCCACACCGGTCCGCCGAGCAGCTCCGAGAGCGCGCGCGACCCTTCCACCGGTGTACGACGTACGACATCGGCGAGCAGATCGCGCGCCGCCTCGACGTCGGCGAGTGTCACCGTCATCGGACGAGCTCCGCAGCGCCGATCATCCCTGCCTCCCGACCGAGCTGAGCGGGAACGATCTCGCAGCGGCCAGCGAAGTCCAGACGCGCATGCTGCGCGAACGCCTCACGCGCGGGAGCAAGCAGCAGCTCGCCCGCACCGACCGCGAGACCGCCACCCACCGCCACCCGCTGCAACTCGAACAGATGGGCCGCGTTGGCCAAGGCGAACCCCAACGCCCGGCCGGCGCGCTGGAGGGCGGCGACGGCGACCGGATCTCCGTCGCGCGCCGACCCGACGAGCGCCCGTCCGTCGGGCGCACCGACAGGGGGCCGCCAACCCGCCTCGAGTGCCCACACCACGACGGCAGGCCCGCGAGCGACCGCTTCGAGGCAGCCGACACCCCCGCAGGCACACGCCGGCCCCTCGGGGTCGACCGACACGTGTCCCAGGTGGCCGGCATTTCCGCTCGGACCGTCGAGGAGAGTTCCGTCGAGGACGACCCCCGCCCCTACTCCGGTCGACACGACGACGCCGAGGAAGCTTCGGGTCCCCCGGCCGGCGCCGTGTCGCTGCTCGCCGAGCGCCATTGCGCTCGCGTCGTTGTGCACCCGAACCGGTACGCCGGGAAAGCGCGCCTCGAGGCGTGCCCGCAGCGGGAAGCCCCGCCACGCGGGAATGTTCAGCGGGGAAACCTCGCCCAGGTCAAGGCGCAGCGGTCCGCCGCAGCCGGCGCCAACCGCGATCGGTGCCACCCCGCCGACGGTGTCATCGATCAGCTCGAGGACGGCCGACCAGAGGCCCTCGCCATCTTCCGCCCCGGCCGACGGTGTCGGTACCTCCCGACACCGCTCGACGCCGCCGTCAGCGGTGACCAGCGCCGCGGCCAGCTTCGTGCCCCCGACGTCGAGCGCGAGCACCCGTGGCCCCGTCACGCCGTCAGTCTGCACCCCGCGCCGGGTGGACGTAACGTGAGTCGATGAGCACCACGACCTCCCCGCCCGCCGATGCCCCTCGCACAGTCGGAGCCCTTCGCGCATCGGGTCACGTCGCCAAGTCGGTCAAGGCCGAACTCCGCGACAACCTCCTCGCCCGGATGCGTGATGGCTCGGAGCGATTCCCCGGAATCATCGGCTTCGACGAGACGGTGCTGCCTCAGGTCGAGCGCGCGATCCTCGCCGGCCACGACATCGTGCTGCTCGGCGAACGCGGCCAGGGGAAGACACGATTGATCCGGACCCTCGTCCAGCTCCTCGACGAGTGGACGCCGGTGGTCGCCGGCTGCGAGATCAACGACCACCCGTACGCACCGGTCTGCGGTCGTTGCCGTCAGATGGCGGCCGCGCAGGCCGATGACCTACCCGTCGACTGGAAGCCGCGCGACGAGCGTTACGCGGAGAAGCTCGCCACCCCGGACGTCTCGGTCGGTGACCTGATCGGCGACGTCGACCCGATCAAGGTCGCCGAGGGGCGCGCGCTGGGCGATCCGGAAACCGTGCACTACGGGCTGGTCCCCCGCACCAACCGCGGCATCGTCGCGATCAACGAGCTGCCCGACCTTGCCGAGCGGATCCAGGTCGCTTTGCTCAATGTTTTGGAAGAGCGTGACATCCAGGTCCGCGGCTACACCCTGCGACTGCCGCTGGACGTACTGCTGTTCGCATCGGCGAACCCCGAGGACTACACGAACCGCGGACGGATCATCACGCCGCTGAAGGACCGGTTCGGCGCAGAGGTCCGCACCCACTACCCGCTCGAGCTCGAAGACGAGCTTCGGGTGGTCACCCAGGAGGCTCTCGTCGACTGGGGTGAGGATGCGGTGTCGGCCGCACTGCCGGAGCACCTGGTCGAGGTCATCGCGCGCTTCACCCGGCACGTCCGCGAGTCCCCTGCGGTCGACGCGCGATCCGGAGTGTCGGCCCGGTTCGCGGTGTCCGCCGCCGAGACCGTCGCAGCCTCCGCCGTACGCCGCGCGGCGCTGACCGGCGAGGAGGTGCCGGTCGCGCGAGTCGCGGACCTGCCGGCAATCGTTCCCGCCGTCCAGGGAAAGGTCGAGTTCGAGGCGTCCGAAGAAGGGCGGGAAGCCGACATCCTCGACCACCTGTTGCGCCGCGCGGTCGCCGACACGTTCCGCAGCAGGCTCGGCGGGCTGGACCTTGCGCCGCTGGTCGACATGTTCAATGAGGGCGCGACCGTCGAGACCGGTGAGCTCGTGCCAGCGACCGACCTGCTCGCGCGCCTCGGCACCGTACCGGGGCTCGGCCGGATCCTGTCCGCGCTCGGCATCGACGAGGGCGCCGAGATTCCCGGACTCGCGGCCGCCGGCCTGGAGTTCACCCTCGAAGGTCTTTACCTGCTGCGCCGGCTGTCGAAGGACGAGCTGCCGGACCGGACGGTCTACGGCGCGAAATGAGGCCCGGCACTCGATGAGCAGAGCCCGGTACAGCGAGTGGCGCGGCGGCGACGACCCGCTCGCCCCGCCGTACGACCTGTCCGACGCCCTCGACCAGCTGGGCGACTCGGTGCTGGACGGGATGTCACCTGCGGAAGCGTTCCGGGCGATGACGCGGCGCGGGCTGTCCGGACGCGAGGGCCTCGACGACCTGATGCGCCGAGTCCGGGAACGGCAGCGCCAAGCGCGGGAGGCCGGTCGGCTCGACGGCACTTTGGACCGGGTACGGGAGCTGCTCGACCAGGCCCTCGAAGCCGAGCGCACCGCGCTGTTCCCCGACCCCAGCGACGACGCCCGGCTCGCGGAGGCGGAGCTCGACGCGCTGCCGCAGCAGACCGCGCGCGCCGTCCGCGAGCTCAGCGACTACGACTGGCGCAGCCCGGAGGCTCGTGCGGCGTACGACGAGATCCAGGACCTGCTGCGCCGTGAGGTCCTCGACAGCCAGTTCCGCGGGATGAAGCAGGCGCTGCAAGGCGGCGACCCGGAGACCCAGCAACGGGTCAAGGACATGCTCGGCGCACTGAACGACATGCTCGAAGCGGACGCCCGCGGCGAGGACGTAAGCGAGCAGTTCGACCAGTTCATGCAGAACTACGGCGACTTCTTCCCGGACAACCCGCAGTCACTCGAAGAGCTCGTGGACTCCCTCGCGCGGCGCGCCGCCGCGGCGCAGCGGCTGATGAACTCGCTGTCCCCCGAACAACAGGCAGAGCTCGCCGGGCTGATGCAACAGGCCATGCAGGACGCCGGCCTTGCCGATCAGATGGGACGGTTGTCCGACCAGCTGCGGGCCCGCCGACCGGAGCTGAACTGGAACGGCCGCCAGCAGATGCGCGGCGACACCCCGCTCGGCCTCGGCGACGCCACCACCGCGCTGGAGGAGTCGGCAGACCTCGACGAGCTCGCGCAGATGCTCGGTCAGGACTACCCGGGAGCGTCCCTCGACGACGTCGACCCTGAGCTGCTCGAGCGCGCTCTCGGGCGCAACGCAGTCGACGATCTCGAGGCACTGCGGCGGGTCGAACGCGAGCTGCGCGACCAGGGCTATCTGCAGCGCAGCGAGGGTGACCTCACGCTGACCCCCAAGGGAATGCGGCGGCTCGGCCAGACCGCGCTGACCCGCATCTTCAACCGGTTGCACGCCCGCGGGCGCGGCGACCACGACATGCACGACGCCGGCGCCGCGGGCGATCCGACCGGCGCAACGCGCCCGTGGGAGTTCGGCGACGAGCAGCCCTTCGACGTCGTGCGGACAATCCGCAACGCGGTTCAGCGTTCCGGTGGCGGGACGCCGGTGAAGGTCGCCGTGGAGGACTTCGAGGTCGTCGAGACCGAGCGGCGATCCGGGGCCGCCGTCGCGCTGCTGATCGACCTGTCGTACTCGATGGCGCTGCGCGGGACGTGGCCGGAGGCGAAGTCCACGGCGCTCGCCCTTCACACGCTGATCACGACGAAGTACCCGCAGGACGCGATCGAGGTCATCGGGTTCTCCCGCTACGCCCGCGTCCTGCGTGCGGCGGACCTGCCGGCGCTGTCGTGGGACATGGTGCAGGGCACGAACCTGCAGCATGCACTGCTCCTCGCCTCCCGCCACCTCGCCCGACACCCCGACGCCGAGCCGGTCGTCATGGTGGTAACCGACGGCGAACCGACCGCGCATCTGATGGCGGACGGCAGCGCATGGTTCGACTGGCCCACTCATCCGGAGACCACGGCGGCGACGATGGCCGAGGTCGAGCGGATCACCCGCCGCGGCGCGACGATCAACGTCTTCATGCTCGACAACGAGCCCGGGCTGATCCGGTTCGTCAAGGCGATGGCGGCGCGCAACGGAGGACGAGTCTTCACCCCGGACGCCGACCGGCTCGGCGACTACGTGATCAGCGACTACCTGCGCGCGCGCCAGGGACGTCGCGGCCGTCGCATCGCGTAGACATCTCTTCATGAGTTCGCGCTCCGCACCGCAGGAGTCGCTGCCGCGCGAGGTGCGGGTGCTCGTCGCCGTCGCGTTCTTCGTCGCGCTGGGGTTCGGCATCGTCGCCCCGGCGCTCCCGGTCTTCGCGCGCGACTTCGGGGTCGGCAAGGCATCGGCCGCCGCGGTCATCAGCGCCTTCGCGATCATGCGCATCGCCTTCGCGTTCCCCGCCGGACGCCTGCTCGACCGGTTCGGCGAGCGGATCGTGATGGCGACCGGCATCGGCATCGTGGCAGTGAGCAGCATGTTGGCCGGCAGCGCCCAGTCCTACACCGAGCTGATCACGCTGCGCGGCATCGGGGGCGTGGGGTCGGCGATGTTCTCGGTGTCCGCGATCGGACTGCTGATCAGGATGACGGCACCGGAGCAACGCGGCCGCGCGATGGGCTTCTGGCAGGGTGGGTTCCTACTCGGCGGAATCACCGGGCCGGTCGTCGGCGGGGTGATCGACGAGATCTCCATCCGGTTGCCGTTCTTCATCTATGCCGGCACCTTGGCCGCGGCCGGCGCCGTCGGCCTGATCCAGCTTCGGGCCACCCCGCTGGCGGACCGGACCCACGCCGCGGCCGCGCGTACCAAGCTCGCCGACGCGCTGCGGAACCCGTCCTACCGGGCCGCGCTCGCGGCGAACTTCGCCGACTCGTGGGGCGCGATCGGCGTCCGCTCGGCGCTGGTGCCACTGTTCGTCACCGACGTCCTGCATCGCAAGCCGATCTGGACCGGCATCGGGTTCCTCGTCGTGTCGGCGCTGAACGGCGCCACCCTGCTGCCGGCGGGACGGTTCGCCGACAACATCGGGCGTAAGCCGCTGCTGGTCGGGGGCTGCCTCGGCAGCGGCGCCGGTATCGCGGTGCTCGGCGTGTGGCAGACGGTGCCCGGCTACCTCATCGGTCTCGCGCTGCTCGGCGTCGGATCGGGTCTGCTCGACGTGGCGCCCGGCGCGATCGTCGGCGACCTCGTCGAGGGGCGCGCCGGGCCGGTCTTCGCGGCGTACACGATGTCCTCCGACGTCGGAACCGTCGTCGGCCCGGTCGCGGCGGGCGCTATCGCGGACGCTTCCTACGGCGCGGCGTTCCTCAGCACGTCCGCGATCCTCGGGCTCGCGGCCGTGATGGCCGTGGCAGCGCCCGAGACGCGGGGCCGGTCAGCTCAGGGCCCGCTGCAGGTCGGCCAGCAGATCGGACACGGACTCGATCCCGACGGACAGCCGAACGAGATCGGACGGGACCTCGAGAGCTGAGCCGGCAACGCTGGCGTGCGTCATGCGCGCAGGGTGCTCGACCAACGACTCGACCCCACCGAGCGACTCGGCCAGGGTGAAGATCCGGGTACGGCGACAGACCTCGAGCGCCTGCTCCTCGCCGCCCGCCACGCGGAACGAGACCATGCCGCCGAACCTGCTCATCTGCCGCTTCGCCACGTCGTCGAGATCGGGGTAGTAGACCTCGCTGACTGCCGCATGCTCCCGCAGCATCGCGACGATCTGCTCGGCGTTGTCGCAGTGCCGGTCCATCCGTACCGCCAACGTCTTGATCCCGCGCAACACCAGCCACGCGTCGAACGGGCCGGCGACCGCACCCATCGCGTTCTGGTGGAAGGCGACCTGCTCACCCAGCTCCGGGTCGGCGACGACGAGGGCACCGCCGACCACGTCGCTGTGGCCACCGAGGTACTTCGTCGTCGAGTGCACAACCACATCGGCACCGAGTGCGATCGGCTGCTGCAGGTACGGCGAGGCGAACGTGTTGTCCACGACCAACCGGGCGCCGGCGTCATGCGCGATGTCGGCCAAGGCGGCGATGTCGGTGATGCCGAGGAGCGGGTTGGTGGGCGTCTCGCACCAGATGACACGTGTGCGATCCGTGACCGCGGCTCGCACCGCGTCGAGGTCCTGCTGGGCAACCGGAGTGTGGTCCAGCCCCCATCGCTGCAGCACGCGTGCGAACAGGCGGTAGGTCCCGCCGTAGGCGTCGCCCGGGATGACGACGTGGTCGCCGGGGCTGCACGCGGTACGCAGCAGGGTGTCCTCGGCGGCAAGGCCACTGGCGAACGCGAACCCTCGCACTCCGCCTTCGAGGGAGGCCAGGCAGGTCTCGAGAGCGGTCCGCGTCGGGTTGGCGCTGCGGCTGTACTCGTAGCCGCCGCGGGTCCCGCCGACACCGTCCTGGGCGTAGGTCGACGTGAGGTAGACCGGCGGCACGACAGCGCCGGTCGTCGGGTCCGGCTCCTGTCCGTCGTGGATCGCGCGTGTCTCGAACCCTGAAGCCGACCACTCTTCGTTCATCGGACGCCCGCCAGGAAGCCGAGAAGGTCCTGCCGCGTCACGATTCCCACTGGACGACCGTCGTCGAGTACGACGGCTGCGTCCGCGCCCTGCAGCGCGGCGACCGCCGCCTCGACCGGCTCACCGGCACCGATCAGCGGAAGCGCGGCGGACATGTGGCGCTCGAGCGGATCGGCGAGACGCGCCCGCCCGTTGAACAACGCGTCGAGGAGGTCGCGTTCGACCACCGAGCCCATCACCTCCGCGACCATCACGGGCGGTTCCGCCCGGACCACCGGCATCTGCGAGACGCCGTACTCGCGAAGAATGTCGATCGCCTCGCGCACCGTTTCGCTGGGGTGCACGTGCACGAACTCCGGCAGGCGCCCACTCTTGCGGGTCAGCACGTCACCGACGGTCTCGGCCTTGCCGTCCGCGGCGAGGAAGCCGTAGTCCGCCATCCACTCGTCGCTGAAGATCTTCGACAGGTAACCGCGGCCGCCGTCGGGCAGCAGCACGACGACCAGATCATCCGGGCCGGCAGAGGCCGCAACGCGGAGCGCGGCCGCGACGGCCATGCCGCACGACCCCCCGACCAGCAAGCCCTCTTCCCGCGCCAGGCGGCGCGTCATCGTGAAGGAGTCCGCATCGGACACGGCGAGGATGTCGTCGCAGATCGTCCGGTCATAGTTCGCCGGCCAGAAGTCCTCGCCCACTCCCTCGACCAGGTAGGGCCGGCCGGTGCCGCCGGAGTAGACCGACCCCTCCGGGTCGGCGCCGATGATGCGCACCTTGCCGAAGGATGCCTCCTTCAGATAGCGACCGGTGCCGCTGATCGTGCCGCCGGTGCCGACGCCCGCGACGAAGTGGGTCACCCGCCCGTCGGTCTGCTCCCAGATCTCCGGGCCAGTGCTGCGCACGTGCGCGGCCGGGTTGGCGGGGTTGTCGTACTGATTGGCCAGCCACCCGCCCGGTATCTGGTCCGCCAGCCGCTGCGCCACGTTCGACAGGTGATCGGGGTGCTGCCGGGGGACCGCGCCGTTCCCGGGGATCACCTCGGCGCCGTAGGCGCGCAGGATGTCGAACTTCTCCTGGGCCGAGCGGTCCGACACCACCACCAGCACCCGGTAGCCACGCTGGCGGCCGATGACGGCCAGCCCGATCCCGGTGTTGCCCGAGGTGGCCTCGACGATGGTGCCGCCCGGGCGGAGCCGCCCGTCGCGCTCGGCCGCCTCGACCATCGCGAGAGCGGCCCGGTCCTTGACGCTGCCGCCCACGCTGAAGAACTCGGCCTTCGCGTACACCGGGGCCGCGAGCCCGTGCCCGAGCCCGCGCAGCCGGAACAGCGGGGTGCCGCCGACCGCCTCGGCGACCGACTCAAAGACGGGTGCCACGTGATCCTCCTTGAGCGGGTCCGCCGAACCAGGTCAAGCCTAATGTCCGGCCCCGTTCCGTCAATCGCGCGACCTCGTAGCGAACCGGATCGGACGGTGATCCGGATCTGCCGCCCGCGGATCAGCAGGCTGACCGAGCCGGCGACGGACTCCCCGTCGGGCTGCCGGACGAACGCGCCGCCCGCCCGGCCGGTCTTGATCCGCACCAGCCCCTGTGCCTCGGGGATGCGCAGCGCCCCTCCCGGACGGTCGTGCGGCTCATCCGCGTCTGGGCGACCATGTCGCGCTCGGTCGGCAGGGCCGTGCCGACCGGGAACCGCCCGCTCAGGATGTTCTCCCGCAGCTCACCCGCGAGCACTTCCGGCGCCTTCGGCACCTGCATCGGGGACAGCACGGGCCGCCTGTCCCTTGTTAGGTTAAACCCAATCAAGTCAGGAGGACGGGGCGTGGACTTCGAGCTGACCGGTGACCAGTCGACGATCCGCACAGCGGTCCGGGAGCTCGCCGCCCGGTTCGACGACCAGTACTGGATGGAGCGGGACGCCGCCCACGAGTTCCCGGACGCGTTCTACCGGGCCTTCGCGGCCGCGGGCTGGCTGGGCATCACGATTCCGGCCGAGTACGGCGGGCACGGCCTCGGCATCACCGAGGCGTCGCTGGTGCTGGAGGAAGTCGCGGCCTCCGGCGCCGGGATGAACGGCGCCAGCTCGGTCCACATGTCGATCTTCGGCCTGCACCCGGTCATCGTGCACGGGTCGGAGGCGATGAAGCGGGAGACCCTGCCCCGCGTCGCGTGCGGCGACCTGCACGTGTGCTTTGGCGTCACCGAGCCCGGTGCCGGGCTGGACACGAC
>DASZTV010000021.1:0-70711 GCA_035548125.1 Mycobacteriales bacterium
CTGTGGCAGGTGTCGGGCCGGTCCAACCTGAGCTGGACCGACAGCGTGCGGCTCGACCTCTATTACATCGAGAACTGGTCGCTCGCCCTCGATGCGCTCATCGTCTGGAAGACGGTGTTCGCGATCTTCCGGCGCGAGGGCGCGTACTAGGTCTATCGGCCTCGTCGTTCGCTAGCGTCCATCCCGATGAAGCGAAAGCTGCGCCGGCTTCCCTGGACGCTGCGCTACCTCACCGCTCGCCGGCTCGCCTGGCGGTGGCGGCGCCGCCTGCTGCTGATGACGCATCCGCATGTGGATCTCAAGATCGCCAAGGGCACGATCATCGGGCCGCGGTTCGACCTGTGGATGCCCGCCCGCGGGACGCTGCACATCGGTAACCAGTGCGAGTTCCGCCGGGACGCGATCTTCGAGGTCGGGCCCGGGGCCCGCGTCACGATGGATGACCAGGTGATCTTCACCGCCGCGGCGTTGGTGCAGATCTCGACCGAGCTGACCATCGGACGTCGTGCGGTCTTCGGGCAGTCGGTGATGATCGCCGACGGCAACCACAAGTTCCGTGACCACACCAAGCATCTGCTCGACCAGGGTTATGACTTCCGTCCGATCACGATCGGTGACAACGCGATCGTCACGTCGAAGTGCACGATCCTCAACTCGATCGGCGAAGGCGCGGTCATCGGCGCGAACAGCGTGGTGACCCAGCCGATCCCGCCGTACTGTCTCGCGGTCGGCGCCCCGGCACGCGTCGTGGACTACTTCGGTCCCGAGGACATGCGCCCGGAAGGCATCTAGGAGCTGTCCACACCGCTCTACGCCCGCGTCGACGCAGCGAACAGCTAGAAGTCCCGGACGCGGTCGACGGCCCGACGCGCGAGCCGGGCGCCTCCCCACAGCCCGTCGCGGATGACGTCGGCGAAGGCCGTCCGCTGTGCCGGCGGCTCGACCGCGTAACCGAGCCAGCGCATCTGCTCCCCGGCGAGATGCGCGAAGCGTGCCTTGCGACGCGCCGGCCAGCTCTCCCACCGGGGCCGACCGACTTCTCCGGTCGCGTCGACCACCGGCGCCCAGGAGAAGTCCGGGTTGTCCCCACGCAGCACCGACGAGCCTCTGACCGGGAGCGCCCGCGCGGCGTCCCAGTCGTAGTCGATGGTCGACAACCCGACGTGCTCGAGGACGTCGGTCATCGTCGCCTCAAGGTCGGAGAGCAGGTCCTCGTAGCGCACGACCTTCAGCGACCCGCCTTCGTCGGCCTCACTTGCCGCGATCAGGTTGTCGACGCCGTGCCGCCAGATCCGGGTCCAGCGCTCGTAGGACCGGCCGAACGTCCGCTTGGCCGACTCCGCGACGCTTCGACCGTCGCGCGCGATGACGATCACCGGAAGGTCGGGCATCGTCTCGACCAGCAGGTTGAGGTTCGCCGTGCTCGGCGTCTTCGTCACGACGTAGGCGACGTTCTTGCCCTCCGTGTGGTTCGCCGTGCCGGTGCGCACCACGAAGCGGCCGAGCGCGTCGGTGAGCTCGCTGAGCAGCAGGTGGTCGGCGCCCTCACCGAGGTTCCAGTCCGCCCGCCACTTCCGGCGTACGACGTCGACATAAGAGAGGAGCGCGTCCGCCTTGTCGAATAAGTGGTCCTCGGGACGTGACGCGGTCTCCGTGCTCGGCTCCGAGAGCGGCACGCACCGCGGGTGCAGCGTGAGCAACGCGGCGAGGTAGTGCGTCCCGGTGCGCTGCGCGACTCCGAAAACGAAAAGCGGCGCGGCAGGCACCGATGCAGGCTACTGAGCGCGACCGGGCATTGGGCAGTCGCGCCATGTGAAAGGTTACGGATGTGAGCCTGTCGGCGTACGTCGCGGGTGTGATCAGCCTCGCGTGCATCGTGGGGCCCTGGATCGTCACCGCCCCTGTCCTGCGGGCGGCCGTCGTCGGGCATCTGACCGGCGCCGAGGCGCGGCTGACCGAGATCGTCCTTGGCCTGGCCGGCTTGGAGGTCACCGCGCAGCTGACCGGTGCGTTCGGCGGCTTTCATCGCTGGACGCTCGCCGCCGTCTCACTCGTCGTCGCGGCTGCAGTGACGACCCTGGCATCGCGCGCGATCGGGCCGCGACCGGCACGTCAGCCGCGAGAGCGTCGCCGGTGGCGCGCGGCGGTGCTGATCCCGATCGTCGCTGTCCTCGCCTCGAGCGCGCAGTGGCTCGCAGGCGCGGCAAGCTCGTACCGCACCGGGATCGTGCAGGTGGAGTCGCTGCACTACCACCTCACCCACGCCGCCTTCTTCGTGCAGAGCGGCACGCTGTGGCGGCCGCACCAGGTGAGCGCGAGCTCCGACGCCGCCTTCCACCCGTTGAACGCGGAGCTGCTGCACGCGATCGGGATGCTCGCGTTCCGCAACGACGTGCTGTCGCTGTTCCTCAACGTGCTGTTCCTGTGGCTGCTCTTCCTCGCGGCCTGGTGCGTGGGTGAGCGGTTCGGTGCCGGCCCGGCCGCGGTGACGGCAGCGGCGCTGCTGAGCGTCGCGCTGCCGATGGGCGGTACGTCGGGGGGCAACGCGCAGAACGACATCGTGGTCCTCGCCCTGCTGGTCGCCGCGGTCGGCGTGCTCGGCCAGGCCGCGCCCGTGGAGGAGACCGCCGTCGCGTGGACCGGCCGGGCGGTCGTCGCCGGCCTTGCGCTCGGTCTCGCCGCAGGCACCAAGCTCACCGCGCCGGGCGCGGTGCTCGGACTGCTCGTCGGATGGGTGTGGGTGCGCCGGCGAAGCGGCGCGGTGCGCACCGCGCTGCCGCTCGTCGTACCGACGCTGCTCACCGGATCGTTCTGGTACCTGCGCGACTGGTGGTTCTTCGGCAGTCCGCTGCCGACGTTCGGCCTCCACGTCTTCGGGGTGGGGCACGACGCGGTGCCGCTGCCGGCGCTGTCCGGCGAGACGTTCACCATCGCCCACTACCTCACCAACGCCCACGTCGTCCGGCACTGGTACGTCCCCGCACTGCACGCCGACTTCGGATTCGCCTGGCCGCTGGTCGCGCTGTTGCCGCTCGCCGGCGTGGTGCTCGCCTGCCGCAAGGGGCGCAGCACCGACGACCGGGTGCTCGCCTTCGCCGCCTGCGTCGCGTTCGTGGTGTTCCTGGTTACGCCGTCGGGCGCGCAGGGGCCGCCCGGACAGCCGTTCCTGTTCGGCAGCAACGTGCGCTACGCGATGCCGGCGATGATCCTCGGGCTGCTCGCGCTGGTGCGCGACCCCTGGCTGGCGCGCCGCTGGTACGCCCCGGCGGCGCTGACCGCGCTCGAGCTGCTGCGGCTGTCCTCGCACGTCGACTGGCCGCCGGGCTCGCGCGGCAGGGGCATCGGGGCGGCCGCCGGATGTCTCGTCGTGGTCGCCGTGCTGGTGGCGATCTGGCGACGGAGCCCGGCGCTGTGCGCGGCCGGTGCAGCCGTCGTGGTCCTCGCGGCCGCGCTGGTGGGGCTGCCGTTCACCCGTCACTACCAAAGCCATCGCTACACCCGCGGCGGGACGCCGTATGCGTCGGTGTTCCGCTGGGCGCGCTCCCTGCATCACACGCGCGTCGGGATTGTCGGCTTCCCGCAGGAGTACCCGTTCTACGGCCTCGACGACAGCAACTCCGTCGTCTACCTCGGCCAGTCCGTCCCGCATCACGGGTTCAACGACTACACGCGGTGCAGCCCGTGGGTGGCGGGGGTCAACGCCGCGCGGGTGCGCTACGTCGTGGTGCTCAGCGATCCCGACGCCCCGGCGGCGACGTCGGAGTTCACCGCGTGGACCGGCTTCGCCGGCGGTGTCCCGCGGTTCCACGATCCGGCGGCGAGCGTGTTCGTCGTCGACCGGCCGCTGTCGAGCGCCGGCTGTCCGGACGCCTAGGTCGTCAGCGCCTCACGGGCGACGGTGAGCGCCTGGTGCAACGACTCCCGCCAGTCGGGCAGCACCGGCAGCCCGTAGTTCGCCCACTTGCGGCTCGACAGCACCGAGTAGCGCGGGCGCGGTGCCGGGCGGACGAACGCCTCCGACGTCGTGGGCCGTACGAGTGACGGGTCGCAGTCGAGCTCCTCGGCGATCGCCACCGCGACGCCGTACCAGGTCACCTCTCCCTGCGGTGCGCAGTGCCACAACCCGGGGCGGACGTCCGCGGTGCCCAGCGCGATGAGCGCTGCCGCCAGGTCGCGGGACCACGTCGGCGCTCCGCGCTGGTCGTCGACCACGTCCACCGCCTCGCCCGCTAGCAGCCGCCGGGCGATCGTGCGGACGAAGTTGGTGCCGCGGGCGCCGTAGATCCAGGCGGCGCGGACCACGTGGACGTTGCCGTCGGCGGCAAGGACCGCTCGTTCGCCGGCACGTTTGGTGCGCCCGTACGCCGACACCGGCCCGGTCTTGTCCTTCACCTCGTACGGTGCGGCGGCGTTGCCGTCGAAGACGTAGTCGGTGGAGATGTGCACCATCCGGGCGCGATGCTCGGCGCACCATCTCGCCATCACGCCGGGTGCCTCGCCGTTCACGCGCAAGGCGGTGTCCTCGTCGGTCTCCGCGTCGTCGACCCGGGTGTAGGCGGCGGCGTTGAGGACCACCGTCGGCTTGATCTCCTCGAGCGCGGCGGTCAGCGCTTCGCTATCGGCAACGTCCAGTGCTGAGTGGTCACGTGCCGCGACGTCCGCCTCCTGTGCGGTGAGCAGGTCGACGAGGTCGCTGCCGACCGCGCCGCCCGCTCCGGTGACCAGCCAGCGGGTCACGACGGCCTGGGCGCCAGGTGCGCGATGGCCCAGATGTTGGCGACCCCGAAGCGCGCCGTGAGCGGCAGCTTGGCGAGCAGGTGGTAGGTCCGCCGCGCCGCCTCGGACGGCACGAAGTCGGCGTACACCCACTTGCCGACGTGCACCGTCGGGGCGAGCCCGGCGTCGCGCAGCGCACGCGCGAGGCGTCGCGTCGTCTGCTCGTTGACGTGCATCTGGTGCTCCCAGTCGTTGCGGGGGTCCGCGGGCCAGGACCGCCGCCGCCACGGCAGCACGTTGCGCTGGATCCGGTAGGTGACGTTGTAGATCGTCGAGGACGGGAACGTGTGGATCAGCAGCCGGCCGCCCGGGCGCAGGCAGCGGGCCACCTCCGCGAGCGCCGCCGACAGCTCGGCGGGCGCCAGGTGCTCGACCACGTCGAGCATCGTCACCACGTCGACCGATGCGTCGGGCAGCGGCAGCTTGCGGGCGTCGGCGAGCATCACGTGCGCGTTGTCCGCGACGCCGTGCGCGGCGATCGTCTGCCTGGCCAGGCTGAGCGCGTCGGCGGAGTACTCGATGCCGATCGCCTGCCTCGCGCCCTGCTCCGCGGCCAGCGCGACGATCTCGGCTCGGCCGGTGCCGATGTCGACGAGCGTCTCGCCGGCGGCAAAGCCGACCTGACCCAGCGCCCAGCGAAAGATGCCCGCCACCTTCACCCCGTCGGAGCCGGTCCACTCTTCGTGGCCCGCGCAGGTGTGCAGGTAGTAATCGGTGTCGTAGACGGTCGGGTCGACGACCGGCGCCGGGAGCGCGCCGCGACGGTCAGCCATGGCCGGCTCGCTTGAGCGGCCGCCACCACTCCTCGTGGCTGCGGTACCAGTCGATCGTGGCGGCCAGCCCCTCGTCGATCCCGGTACGCGGGGCGTAGCCGAGCTCGGCGCGGATCTTCGCGTCGTCCAGCGCGTATCGGCGGTCGTGGCCCTTGCGATCCTCGACGTACTCCACTGACGACCAGTCCGCCCCGCAACCGGCGAGCAGCCGGTCGGTGAGCTCGCGGTTGGACAGGCCGACGCCGCCGCTGATGTTGTAGATCTCGCCGCTGCGCCCCTTCTCCAGGGCGAGCGCGATCCCGTGGCAGTGGTCATCGACGTGCAGCCAGTCGCGGACGTTCTCGCCGTCGCCGTAGAGCGGCACCGCCAACCTGTCGATGAGGTTCGTCACGAACAGCGGGATGATCTTCTCGGGGTACTGGTAGGGCCCGTAGTTGTTGGTGCACCGGGTGATCACGACATCGAGGCCGTGCGTCACGACGTACGCGCGCGCGATCAGGTCACCACCGGCCTTCGCGGCGCTGTACGGCGAGCTCGGCTCCAGCAGGTCGGTCTCGACGAAGCCGGCGCCGTCGGTCGAGCCGTAGACCTCGTCGGTGGAGACCTGCAGCACGCGGGCGACGCCTGCTCGCAGACACGCGTCGAGCAGCGTCTGCACGCCGACCGCGTTGGTCATCACGAAGTCAGAAGCGCCTGCGATGGAGCGGTCGACGTGGGACTCGGCCGCGAAGTTCACGACCAACTCGTGGCCGGGCAGCACCTCGTCGAGCAGCGCCGAGTCGAGAATGTCGCCCTTGACGAATGTGTAGCGCGGATCGTCGGCGACCGGGGTGAGGTTGGCGAGGTTGCCCGCGTAGGTCAGCTTGTCGTAGACCGTGACCGCGGCGTCGCCGTACGACGGGTACCCGCCGGCGAGCAGGGTGCGGACGAAGTGCGAGCCGATGAAGCCCGCGCCGCCGGTTACCAGGATCCGCACCGCACCAGCATGCAGCAGCGGGTCAGATTGCGGCGTCTTCCTTGACCTCGTCGACCGCTTCGGCCGGTTCGAGCAGCACGGGGAGCATCAGCGGCGGCGCGTTCTCGAGCTCCCGGATCTCGGCCTCGAGGCTCGTGGCCGGGGACACCCGTACCTTCTCCCGACCGGCGAGACGGTGGTAGAGCGCGCTCGTGGCTTCGCCCATCAACTCGCGGTCGAACACGCTGTAGAGCCGCTTGTACGCGGCCTTCGACATGGCCGCTCGATCCGCCGGCGAGTCCAGCAGCTCGAGGGTGCGTCGCGCGGCCGTCGAGTAGTCCTTCGGGGCCACGAGGTATCCGGTGATGCCGTCCTCGACCGCGTCACGGTTGCCGACCACGTCGGTCAGCACCACGGGCACGCCGAACCGCATTGCTTCTAGCGGCGCGTAGGGCGCGCCTTCGTACCGGCTCAGCAGCACGAACACGTCGAACGACGCCATCGCCAGCGACGCGTCGTCGAGATAGGGCACGTGGTGGAAGTGGCCGCCGTGGTCCCAGTCGGCGAGGGCGGCCTGCATCGACTCGTTGAGCGGGCCGTCGCCGACGATGACGAAGTGGGTGTCCGGCCGGGCCTCATGGATCTCCCGGCAGCACAGGACGAAGTCGACCGGCGCCTTCTGCGGCACGAGCCGCGCCACGGTCCCGACCACCGGGGCACCGGCCGGGATGCCGAGCGTCTCCCGCAGCGGCAGCGGCTCCGGCGTCCCCTCGAGGTCGATGCCGTTGGGGATCACGACGATCTCTTTGCCGAGCTTGTGCGCGTGCATGACCTCGGCTTCGCTCGCCGAGACCGCGATCGTCGTGGCGGTGACCCGGGCGAGCAGCTTCTCGGTGGCGACGATCGGGCGCGACAGCAGCAGGCCGTTCGGCGTCCACACCGCCGGCGTGCCCGGCGCGGCGAGCGCGGCCGCGCGGGCCAGCGCGCCGCCGATCGAGGAGTGGCCGTGCACGATGTCCGGACGGGTCTGGCGGATCAGCCGGCCCAGTCGGGTCAACGCGACGAAGTTGTCCGGGTGCTGCGGCGCGCGCCGCATGTCCATGACGTGGACCTGCGCCCCGGCCTGCTCGAGGCGGGCGATCGCGTTGGTGTCGGTGCGGCTGCCGAAGCGCTCGCTCGGGATGACCACGGTGTGGTCGATGTCGCGAGTGACCGTGACGAGGTCGCACAGGTGGCGCGCGGTGCCGCCGAAGATCGCCTCGAGCACATGCAGGACGCGGACGCGGTCGCGGTTCTTGGGGGCGGTCACACCATCACCTCAGGACGCTGCCCGAGACCGCTGCAACCCCAAGCGCGGCTCCGTGGACCCCCCACCGCGGGTGAGTTTGTCACACACATCCCTTTGCGCACGAGGGTCCTCAGTTAGCCCGTTCGGGTGGTTATGGACGTATTGGTACGTGGATGTTCGGCATCGCCCCGCTGCTCCTGTAACGACCAGCCGGGTGAAGAAGTGACGTGACAGGCGCCGGTCGCCTCTAGCCTCTGGGGATGCTCGCGGAGATCGCGCCCCATGAGGTGACGGTCTGCACCGTGGTGCGAGGTGGTGATCCGGTCGAGCGACTGCTCGCGGCGCTCGACGAGCAGTCGCTCCCCGCAGCGCGGTTCGACGTGGTGGTCGTCGACGCGACGCCGTCCGGGGACTGGACCGGCCGTGAGCTCAGCTATCGCTACCGCGCGCAGGTGGTCCGGGTCGACCCGGAGTCCACGCCTGGGGCGGCACTCAACGCCGCGCTGCGCATCGCGCGCGGCGAGGCGGTGGCCTTCCTCGGCGCCGACGTGGTGCCGAGCGTGTTGTGGCTGGCCGACTTCGGGCGGGCGGTGCGCCGCGGTCGGCGGCTGGTCTCGGGTCGGTGGCTGCCGACGGACTCCTCGATGGCGCTTGCCGGACCGCTGTCCTACCGGCTGTGGGCGGTCGAGCGCGAGACGCACCTGGTCACGACGGACCAGCTCGGCTGCCGGCGCGCCGACCTCGAGCGCAGCTGCGGCTTCGACGAGTCCATCGCCGACCCGAGGGAGTGCGACCTCGACCTCGCGCTTCGGCTGGTCGACGCCGGCGTCGAGCCGTACTTCGACAACCGGTTGGTCTGCTCGTACGACGTGACCGAGGCGTCGCTGGCGCAGATGGTGGCGGCGCGCCGGGACGGCGCCGCGTCGGTCGAGGCGCTCGCCGGCCGGCCGCAGGCCCGGGCCCGGTTGCTGGCGGGGGGCCTGATCCGGCCGGGTGCGCAGCCGCAGGCGTTGCTCGCACTCGCCGGCCTGCTGCTGATGGCGCGGGACCGTCGCGCTGCGCTGCTGGTCGTGCCGTGGTGGCATCACCGCACCTGCGTCGCGCCGCACGCCGGCGGCAAACGGCGCCGGCGCTTCGTGCTTCCCGGCGTGCTCGGCTTCGACCTGTACGACGCCGTTGCCGGACTCGTCGCGCGGGTTCGTTCCGGCGCCCGGCAGTGAGCTGTGGTGGACCAACCGGCCGTTACCGCGATCGTCGTCGCGTACAACGACGAGGCTGATCTGGCGGAGCTGCTGCCCGGCATCGTCGACCCGTCGGTCGAGGTCCTGGTGGTCGACAACGCCTCGGCCGACGGCAGCGCCGCAGTCGCGCGTGCGGCGGGGGCGACAGTGATCACGGCGCCGTCCAACGTCGGCTGGTCGGCGGGCGGCAACCTAGGCGCACGACAGGCGCGAGGCGACGTCCTCGCGTTCGTCAACCCCGACGCCCGGCCGACCGCCGCGGACCTGCGTCGGCTGGCGAGGCTGCTGGACGCGCCGGACGTGGGGCTGTCGGCGCCGCGGTTCGTCGAGCCGTCCGGCGAGCCGCAGCCGTTCTACTTCCGGTTCCCGACGCCCTGGACCGGGCTGTTCTGCTTCTTCGGCACCGCGGCTCGCGTCGACCAGATGCTCGGCCACCGCCACATGTCGCGCCGTACCTACACGTTCGGCCGTGAGCTCCCGACCGAGGTCGACCAGCCCGGCGCGGCGTGCGTGCTGGTGCGCGCTGCGGACTTCGCGAGGTATGGCGGATTCGACGAGCAGATGTTTCTGTTCTTCTCCGACACCGAACTGTGCCGGCGGCTCGCCGACGACGGGTTGCGCGTCGCCGTCGACTGGCAGCTCGACGTCGTCCATCGCGGAGGCGGCAGCGTCGGCAAGCTGGCCGACGTCGACCGGCAGCACCTGTTGCGGGCCGACTACCTCCGCTACGCGCGCCGCCGGTTCGGTCCCGGTGGCCGCGCGTTCACCTGGTCGGCGTATGTCGGGTTCGGTCTGGTCGCGGTCGCGGCCAGGCTGCTGCGCGGTCAGCCCGCGGCGGCCCGGCGCACCCTCACTTTGATGCGGGCCGGCCTGCGGCGAGACCGTCGCGGTAGGCCCGCCTGACCCGCTCCCAGTAGTACGACGACCGCAGGTTGCGCCCGAGCAGCGTCGGGAACGGCACACTGACCGTGCGCAGCAGCGCCAGCTGCAGGTTGCTGTACCGCGGGGCGGCCAGGTCCGCGATGAACGGGTCGGTGCCGGGGAAGGCCTCGGCGAGGACGTGCGCCGACTGGGCGACCTTCGCCATCCGGGAGCAGAACTCGTCGAGGGTGACCGCGCGCGAGTTCCAGGCGAGTGCCGCTTTGCGGTAGTCCAGGTGGAAGCCCTTCGCGATCAGCCGGATCGCGAGTTCGGTGTCTTCGTACGCCGCGAACGGGAAGCGCTCGTCGAACCCGCCGACGTCGTCGAACAGCCGCCGCTTCATGCTGAGGTTGCACGTGTAGAACTTGCCCGCCGGGTCGTCCTGGAGGCCCTCCTCCATCGTGTGGAACGCGAACTGGTTGGGCACCCGGTCCAGCCACCTCATGAAGTGCGTGACCTTCAGCGACGGCAGCCACTCGACCAACCCGATCAGGCCGTAGGTGTCCGGGGTGCCGGAGTGCAGGCGAACGTGGGTGCCGACCAGCGACGGGCTCGCCACGATGTCGTCGTCGAGGAACAGCAGCAGCGGCGCCGAGGACGCGGCCACGCCGCGGTTGCGCGCGGCGGCCGGGCCGCGGTTGTGCGGCTGGGTGAGCGACCGGACGTTGCCGGTGGCGTGCGCGGCCTGCTCCACGACGGCGGTGGTCTCGGGTCCGCTGGCGTCGTCGACGACGATGACCTCGAACGTCGACTCCGGAACATCCTGGTGGCGCAATCCGTCGAGGCACTGCGCGAGGAGCTCCGGACGCCGGTAGGTCGGGATCACCACGGAGATCGCCAGCGAATCTGCCATCGGGGCGCATCCTACGAGCCGGTTGTCGTGGGCTCGGGCGATGAACGGATGCCGCTCGGAGTCGAGTTAGGCTGCGCCGGTGCCCGAAGCGATGGTGCTGGACCTGACGGCGAGACCGCAGAGTGCGCGGTCGATGCTCGCCGCGTTCTGGCGGTCGCGGGACCTCGCCTTCAGCCTGGCGCGTCGGGACTTCTTCTCGCGCTACCGCAGGACCAGCCTCGGCGCGATCTGGGCGATCGCGATGCCGCTGATGCAGGCCGGTGTGATGGCGCTGGTGTTCACCCGGGTGGCGCGGCTGTCGCTTCCCGGCAACGCGTTCGTGTTCACCTACGCCGGAATGGCCGGCTGGTCGTTCTTCGCAAGCGGGATCGGGACCTCGTCGACCGCGATCGTCGACAACTCGTCGCTGGCGAGCCGGATCTACTTCCCGCGGCTTGTGCTGCCGCTCGTCTCGGTGCTCTCGGGCGTGTACCTGTTGATCTTCAACTTCCTGCTGCTGCTGGTGGTGGCGTTCGCGACCGGCACCGACCTGTCCGTCTACGTCCTGCTCGTGCCGCTCGGCATGTGCATGGCGTTGTTGACCACGGTGCTCGCCGCGGCGGTGCTTGCCGGAATCCACGTGTACTTCCGCGACACGAAGTACCTCGTGCAGGCGATCCTGTTGCTCGCGGTCTACGTGACGCCGTCGTTCTACCCGCTCACCCGGGCACCGTCGAAGCTGCGCATCTTCGCCGAGCTCAACCCGATGACCGGGCCGATCGAGCTGACCCGGCGCGGCATCGGGATGTCGGACCCGAACTGGCTCACGACGGTGGGGATCAACGCGATCTGGGTGGTGGCCATGCTGGTCGCCGCGGTGTGGATCTATCGCCGGTTCGACCGACTCTTCTCGGACCTGATGTGACGAGCGACGCGCAACCCGCCATCCGGCTGCGCGGGGTCGGAAAGCAGTACACGAAGTACGAGGACACGCCGGCGTTCGTGAGCACGCTGGGCAGCCTGGTCACTCGCTCCAAGCGGTCGAAGCTGTGGGCGGTGCGCGATCTCGACCTCGACGTCGCGCCGGGCTCGTGCTTCGGCGTGGTCGGCGCCAACGGCGCAGGCAAGTCGACCCTGCTGCAGATGCTGTGCGGCGTCACGGCACCGAGCGAAGGCCGGCTCACCGTCCGCGGCCGGGTCGTCCCGCTGATCAGCGTCGGCGTCGGGTTCCATCCCGAGCTCACCGGCCGCGAGAACGTCTTCGTCAACGCGCAGATCCTCGGACTCAACCGCAAGCAGATCGAGCAGCGGCTGGACGAGATCGTCGAGTTCTCCGGGCTGGAGGACTTCATCGACACGCCCGTGAAGTTCTACTCCTCCGGCATGTACGTCCGGCTCGGCTTCTCCGTCGCCGTCCAGATCGACCCGGACGTCCTGCTCATCGACGAGGTGCTCGCCGTCGGCGACATGGCGTTCCAGGTGAAGTGCTTCGAGCGGCTCAACGAGGTGCGGCAGTCCGGTGCGACGGTCGTGCTCGTGACGCACAACCTCAACGTCGTCCGCCGACTGTGCGACAGCGCGATCCTGATGGAGCGCGGCAGGAAGGTCTACGAGGGGACCGCCGACGGCGCGGTCAGCGAGTACCTCGAGCGGTTGCGCACCGGCGAGGGCGATGCCGACATGGGCTACGCGACCTACAAGGGCGGGAAGGGCCAGATCGTCGGCGTCTCGCTGCTCGACGGAAGCGGCAAGGCGTCCTCGAGCCTGGAGTACGGCGACGAGCTCAACGTCCGGGTGCGGGTCGAGGCCTACGAACCGCTCGACGACGCGTACGTGTCGCTGTCGCTGCACGCCGGTGACGGCACCCTCGTCTACCGTGAGAGCAGCTACGAGACGCCGTGGTCCCGCATCGAGGCCGGCCAGGTGGCCGAGGCGACGCTGAAGGTGGCGGTGGACCTGCCCACCGGCCAGTACTCGGTCTCGGTCGGGATGCACCAGCTGCCCACCGACCGGCGGACGAAGGCGATCCAGCTCGACGCCTCGCCCGACACGATCTTCCACGTCCTGGGACGTCACCTGGTGCAGGGCGTCGCCGATCTCGGGCGAGGCATCTCCATCGAGACGCCGAGCGCACCGGCGAAGAAGCGCAGCGCCGCACCGGCGAAGAAGCGCACCGCGTCGCCGAGGAAGAAGGCTTAGAGCACCAGCGTCTTGTGCTTGATCGAGCCGCGCACCATCGTCGCGATCTCGACCAGGTCGAGCACCAGCCGTCCGGGCAGCACCATCACGCGTTCCGTGCGGCTGTCCGTGACCGGGTCATGGCAGAGCCGGTCGTGCACCCACGGCACGGCGAGCAGTGAGGCGAGCGGTGTGATCGGCGAGGCGAGCAGGCCGGCGACCAGCAGCAGCGTGCGCGGGTGCGCCTCCCGCCAGTAGTAGCCGCGGTAGAGCAGCGCGCGTCGCGCACCCGGATGCTTCGCGATCACCGCGGGGATGTCGGCCCATCGTCGCTGGTCGCGCAGCAGCGCGCGCAGCCCTGCGGGCTCGACCCGGTGGTACACCAGCGCGTCGGTGAGGAACGCGAAGTCGACGTCGGTCTCCAGGATCCGCAGCAGCAGGTCGGTGTCCTCGCCCGCGGGGAACCGGAAGCTCTCGTCGAAGCCGTCGACCCGCCGCAGGTGCTCGGTCTGCACGATGAGGTTGGCGGTGGCCCCCCAACGGGCGTTGCCCTTGGAGACCGCGAGCGACCGGCTGAACGGGCCGAGCAACTGCTCGTCGTACGGCGGCCACATGATCCGTCCGGCCGCTGCCGCGTTGCGGCCGCTCAGCCCCGACACCGCGGCCTCGAGCCAGCCGGGTGTCGGGATGCAGTCGTCGTCGGTGAACGCGCAGAGCGGAGCGCCGGCGTCGCGCCAGGCGCGGTTGCGCCCGGCGGCGGGCCCCTGGCTGCTCTCGTTGCGATGGGTGCGGATCGTCAGCGGGGAGGCGGCGGCGAGGTCCTGCAGCACCTGCCAGGTGTCGTCGGTGGAGCCGTCGTCGACGATCACGACCTCGAAGCTGTCGGCGCCGATCGTCTGCGCCTCGAGCCGGGCGACCAGCTGGGGCAGCAGGCCGGCGCGGTTGCGCGTGGAGACGCACACCGTGATCACCGGGCCGTCCACCTGTCACCTCCTGCCGTGTCGTTCACCAGTCTCTACGGCACGTGCCGGGTCCGGATGAAATAGCGTCACATGCAAATGAAAGGCATTGTTCTCGCGGGTGGGACGGGTTCCCGGCTCTGGCCCATCACCCGGGTGACCTCCAAGCAGCTGCTTCCGGTCTATGACAAGCCGATGATCTGCTACCCGCTGTCGACTCTCATGGCGGCGGGGATTCGCGAGGTCCTCGTGATCACGACCCCGGAGGACTCGGCGCAGTTCGTCCGGCTGCTCGGCGACGGGTCGCAGCTCGGCATGCACATCGGCTACGCCGTGCAACCCACCCCGGGCGGCCTCGCGCAGGCGTTCGTCATCGGCGCCGACTTCATCGGCGAGGAATCGGTCGCCCTCGTGCTCGGCGACAACATCTTCTACGGGCCGGGGCTCGACGCGACGATCGCCGCCATGGCCGAGGTCGACGGCGGGAGCATCTTCGCGAGCCGGGTCGCCGACCCGACGCGATACGGCGTGGTCGAGATCGACGACGCCGGTCGGCCGTTGTCGATCGAGGAGAAGCCGGCTTCGCCGCGCAGCTCGTTCGCCGTACCAGGCTTGTACCTCTACAGCAGCGACGTGGTCGAGCTCGCGCGAGGTCTTGAGCCGAGTGAGCGCGGGGAGGTGGAGATCACCGCGGTGAACCAGGCCTACCTCGAGCAGGGCCGACTGTCGGTGACCGTGTTCCCGCACGGCACCGCGTGGCTCGACGCGGGTACCTTCGCCAGCCTGATGCAGGCTGCCGAGCTGGTGCGCGTGATCGAGGAGCGGCAGGGGCTCAAGATCGGCTGTCCGGAAGAAGTGGCCTGGCGCAACGGCTGGATCAGCGACGAGCAGCTGCTCGCTCACGCCGCCGACCTCGACGCGAGCGGCTACGGCGGTTACCTGCGTCAGCTCTTGGTCCCGTCGTCCGGTGCCTCCGCGTGAAGATCACCGAGCTCGCGGTCCCCGGCGCGTGGCGGTGCGTTCCCGACGTGCACCACGACGACCGCGGCGAGTTCCTCGAGTGGTTCCGCGCCGACCTGGTGGGGGAGGCAGCCGGCCGGCGGTTCGACGTCGCTCAGGCGAACCATTCGGTGTCGGACCGGGGGGTCGTGCGCGGGGTGCACTTCGCGGACACGCCACCTGGACAGTCGAAGGTCGTCTACTGCGTCGAAGGCGAGGCGATCGACGTGATCGTCGACCTGCGCGTCGGCTCGCCGACGTACGGACAGCACGACAGTGTGCTGTTGAACGCGGTCGATCGTCAGGTCGTAGTCATCGCAGAGGGCCTCGGCCACGCGTTCTGCGCGACCCGCGACCGGACGAGCCTCGCCTATCTCGTCTCAGCGCCGTACAACCCGGAGGTAGAGCACACGGTGTCGCCGCTCGATCCTGAGCTCGGACTGCCCTGGCCGCTGCCGGCCGACGAGCTTCGGCTCTCGCCGCGCGACGCCGCGGCGCCCACCTTGGAGCAGGCGCGGGCGGCCGGTGTGCTGCCGTCCTACGACGCGTGCCAGGCCTGGTACGCGGAGCGCGCCGTTGTCTAGCTTCAGATGGCGGCGCGCGGCGCTGTTGCTGGCCATCGCCGTTGCTGACGCGGCCGTCGTCTACTACGGCGTGCACCTGCACGACAAGCCTGCCAAAGCTGCGAACCCGAGCGTAGTGATCCAGACGCCGATCTTCACGGGGACGCCGTCGGCGTCACCCACGCCCACCGTGGCGCTCACGCAGAACGCCGCCCACGTCGAGGCCGGGGTGAACACGCCACCGGCGATGCTCGCGGCGTGGGACCAGTCGGACGTGTGGCGGGCCATCGGCAACTGCGGTCAGGTCAACTCGCTGATCGCGACCACATCCTCCGGCTCGCGGTTCTACCTCCCGACGCAACCGGCGCCGTACATCATCGCCCTGAATCGGACCGGCCCGTTGTCCGGTTGGGTGATCGCGTCGGACGCGCGCTGCTTGAGCATCCAGCGGTTCCGCACCACCGACGGCGGCGTCCATTGGAAGCTGCTGAAGAAGGCCGGCAAGGAGTGGCTGTCGACACCGATCGGAGTCGCGACGCCGGCCGGGAAGGTCGTCTACCCGTGCGGGAAGCTGCATCCGACGCCGCTCGAGCTCACCTCCGAAGGGCCGCGCGGCGACGCCATCGCGATGTGTCCGCACAAGGTGGTGCGAACGTCGAACGGCGGCGCCACCTGGAAGCCGGTGGGTGACGTCCTGCCCGGCCAGGTCGCGGCGGTCGCTCTCGCCCGGAACGGCAGTGGCGTGCTGGTCATGACGCGACAGCACGGCTGCTCCGGAGCGCGCATCCTCAACACGATCGACGGCGGCGTGTCGTGGACGTACGGCATGTGCCTTCGGGTCGTCGACGGACCGGTCTCGGTGTCGATCGGGAACGGCGGGGGCGGGATGCTGCTGAGCGCGAAGAGCAAATACCTGACGACGGACTACGGGAAGACCTGGGACTAGGACGCCTTGCCCTTCGGCTTGGCCTCGCTCCGAGAGCCGGTGCTGCGCGGGACCGCGCTGCCGCGCAGCTGGCTGGCGCGCTCGCGGCGCGCGGCGGATCGCGCCGCCTTGACCGCGGACGTGGTGGCCGGCTCCTCGACGACCGGCTCGACCGCCGTCAGGGTGGGCGCGGGCGGTTTCGGGGCGGATGCGGCCGACGCCTTCTTCGCGGCTTGACGGGCGGCGCGGGCAAGCGCGGTCTCGATGGCCTGCACCCGGCCGTCGATCGAGCGGACCCGGGTGTCCAGCCGCTCGACCGACTGGCGCAGCTCGTCGATCAGCCCGAGCAGCTCCGCCACCGCCGGTTGCACGGCGTCGTCGGGGGCGGCCCCGGGGGAACCGGCAGGCGCGTCGCCGGGAGGGTTCGCGGGCGGAACCGGACGAGCAGGTCGCAGGTCCAGGTGCCAGTCGTAGCTGGGCTTCTTCACTCGCACTACCTTTCGTGGCACCCCGTTTGTCCTGCTGCCCCGCCTCACGCCAGAGTAGTGCGAGATGGCGGGTGGCTACTCTTTCGCGCATGCCGGAGCCGAGCGAGGATGAGCTCCGCGCTGCCGTCGGCGAGCGTGAGTGGTACCACACGATCGAGCTTCGCCCGGGGCTCGTCACGCCCGGCTGGTTCGACACTCGTACCGTCGCCGGACGGCTGCCGTGGCCCGATCTGACCGGTCGCCGTTGCCTTGACGTCGGGACCTTCGACGGGTTCTGGGCGCTGGAGATGGAACGGCGCGGCGCCTCGCAAGTGACGGCGATCGACATCCTCGACCCGCGGCAGTGGGACTGGCCGGCCGGAAGCGACGAGGAGACGGTCGCCGCGATCGGCCGCCGCAAGGGCGAGGCGGACGGGTTCTCCCTCGTCGTGGGCGCGCTCGGCTCGGCGGTCGAGCGCCGGGAGCTCAGCGTGTACGACCTCGACCCTGACGTGGTCGGCCGGTTCGACTTCGTCTACGTCGGCAGCCTGCTGCTGCACCTGCGCGACCCGGTACGGGCGCTGGGCCGGGTCGCCGGCGTGCTCCGGCCGGGCGGGCGGGTGTTGCTCGTCGACGCAATCGACATCTCCCTCACCCGCCGTCATCCGCGCCGGCCGGTCGCGCGCCTCGATGGCATCGGGCGGCCCTGGTGGTGGTACCCGAACGCCGCGGCGCTGGGTCGCATGGTCTCCGCCGCGGGGTTGCGGATCGACTCCGGCCCGAAGCCGTTCCGGATGGTCGCCGGGTCCGGACACACCGGCCGGCCGTGGCGCCACCTGGTCGGCAACGCCACCGCGCGGCGCGCGTTCGTCGAGGCGCACCTCGGCGAACCGCACGCCTGGGTCGTCGCCTCGCTACCGGACCCGGCGTAGCGCGCGCGACGCCTTGCGCCGGAGCCAGGACGGCGGTGGCGGCTGGCTCATCCCTCGCGCCGCCATCTCCCTGGCGACGAACGACTCGAAATAGTCGTCGGTCTCCTCCGGGGTCATCAGCGCGCGCTCCCGGACCGTGAACGTGTCGGTCCACCACAGCTGCTGGACGCGTTCGGCCGCGCTCAACGTCTCGTGAAACCCGAGCGGGAAGCGTGCCCGCGGCCTCGCGTGGATGATGTGGTGCTTGAACACGAAGTCGATGTGATCGTCGCTGACGTCGGCCAGCCAGTGGTGGTGGCTCCAGCCCACCCAGCGGCCGTGGATCCCCCACGTCTGCTCCTCGAGACGCGACGGCAGCTCGATGTAGCCGGCCTTGCCGACCCGGCGTACCTCCTCGCACACCCAGATCGGGTCGCGCAGGTCCTCGAGAGTCTGGGAGCAGATGACGAAGTCGAAGAAGTTGTCGGCGAACGGCAACGGCTCCTTGGCGCACACGTCGCGCACGATCCAGCGCTCCGCGTTGAACCGCTCCGGACCGTCGCCGTCGAAGCCGTAGAGGCCGCGCGTCTCGTAGGGCATCTGGTCGATGACCCAGTCCGCGCGGCGGTACGGACGACCCCAGCTGCCGATGTCGAGGACGACGGCGTCGTCGGCAAGCTCGCGGTCGAGCCGTTCCGCTGCCTCGGGAATCATGTTGAGGATGCTAGGTGTTCGACCTGGCCTCATACAGCGCGAGCAGCTGTGGCGTGATCGAGCTGTCCCAGTCGTAGGCCGAGGCGGCCTCGCGACAGCGGGTGGCGGTCGCCGGTTTCGCGGCGAGGTCGAGGGCTGTCAGACAGCTCTCCGCGAGGGCCGCTGCGGTTCGTTGCGACCGGACCCCGGTGTCGGGCCCGACCAGCTGCGCCGGGCCGTGCTCGTTGTCCAGGACGACGGCGGGGGTGCCGCTGGCCTGCGACTCCACGACCACGAGTCCGAACACTTCGTGATCCGACGGCAGTACGGTCACCGTCGCCTGCCGGTACAGCTCGGGCATCTCCTCGCTGTCGGCGGTGCGCACCACGCCCGCGGCGGCGAGTCCACGCCGCGCCGCCGCCGACAGGTCGGCGACCGGATCGCCGGGTCCGACCAGCCAGGCGTCGACGTCATGACCCCCCTGCCGCAGCAGGTCGTAGGCCTCGAGGAACATCTCGAGGTTCTTGCGTCGCTCCGACAGGCTGCCCGGAAACAGCAGCACCGGGGTCCGCCGCGTCGGCTTGTCGCCGGCGAACCGGCGCAGGTCGACGCCGGCGCCGATCGGATGGGACGCCCGGCCGTAGTCCTCCTGCAACATTCGCGACGCTTCGGGGGACAGGCAGACGAACTCGTCGATGTCCCGCGCGACGCGCTGGAAGATCGCGTGGTCCGGACGTGACGAGCGGTACCAGTGCACCGGCAGTCCCGCCTCGGTGTAGATCGAGCGGACGCCGGGTCGCAGCCGGCTGGTCATCGCCGCGGCGGCCGCGTCCGACGTCGAGACGGCGTGCCAGACGTCGCACCGCTTCGTGCCGACCGCCGCGAGGGTCTGCAGCCCGAAGGCGACCTGGTCGCTGTAGCGGCCGTAGCGCCGCGGCACCCGCCGGCGCTTGAGATAGCGCACCGGCACCCCGAGCACCTCCGCGCGGTGAGCGCGGGGTGCGCTGCTGATGATCCGGACGCGATGGCCCTTGCGCTGCAGCGACGCCCCGAGCTCGTGGACGTAACGCTCGGCCCCGCGGCGTACCTCGGGCCAGGCGTAGACGTGGGTCAGCGTCACCCGCAGCGAGGACATGGCGTCAGGCGTGGACGGCCAGCTCGGAGCCCGGCCAGACCTCGTCGTCCTCGCTCGCCGCCAGCGGGACCGCCCGTTCCTCCGGGGTGAGCGGCGGGCCGATCGCCGCGCCCGCGATGCCCCAGAAGGTCAGCGCCACCGGGAACGACGTCCAGACGTGCAGGAACATCCCGGTGATGAACAGCCCCCAGCCGGCCAGCCACATGCCGCCGGCGACCGAGCTTCGGTCGGTGCGTCGTTTGGCCTCGTTGCGCAGTCGCGCGAGCAGCGCGAGGTATGCGCCGACGAACGCGATCATCCCGGCCGCGCCGAGCTCGACGCCGACCTGCAGGTAGGAGTTCTCGGAGAACGTGACGGTCGACGTGCCGAAGCGCTGGCCGGTCGCCGGGTTGGAGCCCAGCCCGGCGCCGAGCGGGTCGTGGATGATCTTCGAGGCCGAGCTTCGCAGCGCGATCTCGTGGCGCAGGTTGTCCGGGCTCCCCGACGTCTGGAACGTCGTCGAAAACCGGCCTCTGATCGCCGAGCCGGCGCTGAGCGGTACCGCGACCACCGCCGCCGCGACGACGAGGACCATCAGCCGGTAGCGACCCGGCGCGCCGTTGCGGAACGCCAGGTGGACCGCCAGGAGGATGGCGGTGGCCGCACCGAGGATCGGGCTTCGGGTCTGGGTCAGCACGACCGTCACGGCCGAGCCCCCGACACCGATGAGCACCCACGGCCGCAGCCGCTCGCCCGCGAGCCGTTCGACGCACAGGCCGAGGGGGATGACCATGAAGAAGCCCAGGGGCAGCGGATCGGTGAACAGGCTGCCGACGCGGGTCACCGCGACGCCCGCGATGTGGGTGTGAAGGACGTAGTCGAACTGTTTCGGTGGACTGGTGTTGAGCACCTCGAGCTGGTACTGCGGAACGTGCAGGGTGTGCAGCAGGAACCGGTTGTAGCCGCCGCCGTCGACCGACTCCCACACCCCGACGGCGAGCATCAGCAGCCCGATGGCCACCACCACGTCACGGATCCGGTGCAGCTCTCCCTTGGTGAACGGCACCCGGCGGGCGGCGAACATCAGGACGATGAACAGGCAGTCCAGCCGCCAGGCGTTGAGCCGTACCTGGAACGGCAGCCCGCCGAGGGACCCCTTCGCGACCTCGGGGATGACGAGATAGAACGTCGCGATCGCGAGATAGCCGAACGCGAACCAGTCGAGCACGTCGAAGTTGTTGAGCCGCCGGTAACTCGCGGGCGCGCGAAGCATCGCGACGATGATGGCGGCGGTCCCGACGTCCTTCGTATAGCCCAGCTCTTTGACGAAGTCGTGCGGCAGCCCGATCTTGTACAGCCACGCGAACAGCGTCAGCTGGAGCGGCACCAGGATGAGGACGACCGACAGGGTGACGCCCGGGTAGATCGCGCCCAGCCCGATGAAGCACACCGCAACCGCGCCGGCAACCGTCAGCTCGGCGAGGTGCAGGCCGCCGCGGCTGATGTCGGCGAACAGCAGCAGTGCGACAGCAACCGCCGCGATGGAAGAGCCCGTTGCGAAGCTCATCCGGAATCGCTGCGCCACCGGGTACGCCTCGCCCACCTGGCAACCGTACAAGCCGTCCTCGGCGAAGTACGCTGACGCCGTGGACTTCCTCGGCGTTGTCGCGGCACTTCGCCGGCGGTGGTTGGCACTCTTCCTCTGCATCATCGCGGGGACCGGCGGCGGCTACGACCTCGGCCACCACGGCACCAAGCTCTACCGCTCCACGGCGCAAGTCCTGGTGCTCACCCCGGACGGCGGAAGCATCGGCGACCAGGTCGCCGGGACGCAGCTGACCAGCAACCTGGTCGCCACCTATGCGGGCCTGGTCAACTCGGGCACGGTCGTCGCGCGCACGATCTCGAAGCTGCAGGCCGAGGGGGTCAACTCTCCCGGCACGGTGTCGGCGCTGATCGTTCCGGCCACCTACCTGATCAACGTGTCGAGCGTGTCGCCGAGCCCGCGGATCGCCCAGGCGACCGCGGATGCCGCGTCGAGCGCGTTGATCGACGAGGTAGCGGCCCTCGAGCAGGGCCTGCCCTCGCAGATCACGCTGCACGTCGCGACCGCCGCCGGGCTGCCGTTCAAGCCGATCAGCCCGAACACCAGGCTCGACCTGATCGTCGGCATCGTCCTGGGAGTCGTCGGCGGGCTGCTGCTCGTCGCGCTGTTCGAGATCTTCGACCGCAGTGTGAAGTCGGTGCACCAGGCCGACGCCAGCCTCGGCGTACCGATGCTCGGGGTGGTGCCGAAACGGCGAGGCAAAACCCTCGTGCTCTCCCCGGACAGTACGAGGGCCGAGGGCGAGCCGTACCGGTCGCTGCGGACCGCCGTGCGCTTCCTCGACCCGGACCGGCCGCTGCGGACACTGCTCATCACGAGCCCGACCGCCAACGACGGCAAGACGACGACGGTCGCGAACCTGGCTGTCGCTCTCGCGCTGTCGGGCGAGCGCGTCATCGTGGTCGACGCCGACCTGCGCCGCGCCCAGCTCGCCGAGGCCTTCGGCCTCGAGCGGCGGGTGGGGCTCACCAGCCTCGTGCTCGGCCAGGCGACGCTGGACCAGGCGCTACAGGACTGGCGGCCCAACCTCAAGGTGCTGCCGAGCGGCCCGCTGCCGCCGAACCCCTCGGAGATCCTCGGTTCGCAGTTCCTCAACTCGCTGCTCGGCGAGCTGTCGAAGCGCGCCGACATCGTGATCCTCGATGCGCCGCCGGTGCTGCCGGTGGCGGACGCGGTGACGCTGGGCACGCAGGTCGACGGCGTCGTGATCGTCGTCCGGCACGGGATGACGCCGCGCGGCGCGGCCGCGGCGGCTCGTCGCCGGCTGGAGGCGGTCGGAGCGCGGCTGCTCGGCTACGTCTTCAACGGCGTACCGAGGGGCGAGACGACCGGGTACTACCTGGACTACCGCTACGGCTACTCCGCGAAGCCCTCGTCAGTGACGTCGAACAACGCGCGGAACCGCGAGCGCATGCCGGAGCACGAGACGATCGCGTAGCCGTTCCGAAGCGCCGGCGGTCAGCCGGCCTTCACCGCAATCACTTCCATGCGGTCGTGGAAGTCGGGCGCGATCAGCTTCTGGTCCAGGTGCAGCCGCTCACTCGCACGCACCGTCATCCGGGCGAGGCCGGCCGAGTACCCGCCGAGCCGCTGCGCGTAGTACGCGGCGGTGAACACCTTCGGGTGGCTGGCGACCCGTGCCACCCGCAGCCCGTGCCGCTCCAGCAGCCGTCGCATGGAGTCGCGGGTGAAGTACTGCACGTGCATCGGCAGGATGGACCACCACCGCTGGCCCATCGTCCGTGCCAGCCGGCCGCCGGCGTCGGGGGTGGTGAGGTAGAGCGCGCCCCCTGGTTCGAGCATCTCGGCCACCGAGCCGATCGCGCCCGAGACGTCGAGCAGATGCTCGATGACGTCGCACATCACGACGCAGCGCATCGTCCCCGGCGCGACGCCGGAGGAGCTCAGGTCGCCCACGTGCACGTCCAGGCCGCGCTCTCGGGCGCGCTCGACCGCCCAGGTCGAGGGCTCCACGCCGCTTGCCTGCCAGCCGCGGCCTGCCGCGGCGGCCACGAACGACCCGGTCCAGCAGCCGATGTCGACCAGGGTCCCGACGGGGACGACGGACTCGATCCGCTCGAGGCCACGCCGCGCGGTCTCGAGCTGACCGGCCTCCTCGTCGAGCGACACCGGGTCGGCGGCGTCGCCGTACGCCGCGGCGAGCACCTCGTCGGTCGGCTGCTGCTCGAGCGAGGCGTGTCCGCAGTCCAGGCAGCGCAACACCGTGCCGACGGTTTCGCCGTAGCGGTCGGCGCTGGGCCGGAACAGGTGCGGGTCGACGCCGTTCTCCGTCGCGTCGCCCTCGACCCGCCACAGCAGCCGAGAGCGCGGGCTGTCGCAGACCGGGCAGCGCCAGTCGCTCACGTCCGTCCCCCGCACCCGGCCGCCGCCTGACCTGGGCGGCTCATGAGCCGCGCGCGTCTTCGGTGATCGCGTGCGCGGCATCGGTGCCGAGTCGGATGCCTTCGCTCATGCCGCGGTCGGCCGGGTAGATCTGGGCTGTGGTCGCGATGTAGAGGCCGCGCAGCGCCGGACGAAGATCGGGGATCCGCTTGCTGTAGCCGAGCGTGACCAGCGGCGCGGCGTACGGCGTCTTGAACGGATGCACCGCGACGACACTCGAGCGGTCGAACCGCGGGTACGCCGCCGACAGGTTGTCCAGCCACTGATCCGTCAGCGCCGCCGGGTCGGCGGTGGCGATCTCCTGCTCGGCGGAGGTGAAGTAGCGGCCGAGGTAGGTCACGTGACGGCCGCCGTAGTCCGACGGCGGCACCAGGTTGGTCTGCTCGATGATCGCGCCCATGCCGACGGCAGGGTCGCAGACGTTGGTCCAGTAGAAGTCGGTGAGTGGGCGGTCGGTCTCGATGACCGAACAGACGACACCCATTCCTTCGGCCGCCGCCCACTTCGGGTCGACGTGCTCCGCGGGGACGATCCGCGTGATGGCAGGCATCGCGCCGGTGTAGAGCACCGTGTCGGTGTCCACGTCTCCGCCGTCGCCGGTGACGCCCGTGACCTGGCCGTCGGACACGACGATCGCGGTGGCCCGGCTGCTGGTGCGGATCTCGACGCCGAGCTCCTCGAGCCGCTTGGCGAGCGCGTCGAAGAGCTGACGGAAGCCGCCGCGCAGATAGCCGAGCTTCTCGCCGGTGCCCTTGCGCGCGCCGCGCCGCTGCTCGAAGCGGCCCCACATCCACGCCGCAGGCACCTCGGGCGCGGCCGCGCCGAACTTCGCCCGCAGCAGCGGATCCCACAGCTCGCGTACCGCGGCCGGGCCGGTGGCGTTGGTCAGCCACTCGCGCGCCGGCACCTCGTCGAGGCTCTCCCAGTCCTTCCAGCGCTGCAGTCGCAGTCCGCCGACACCCATTCGCAGCCGCTCCGGCAGCGTCATCGGGCCGAACCGGAGGATGTCGAGCGGGGTGGTGAACGGCCACAGCCGCCCGCCGGTGAGCACGCCCATGCTGCTGGGGAGCCACTGCAGCTTGGGGGTGAGCCCGAGCTCCTCGATCAGCGCCCGGATGTGCGACTCGTGCGGAAAGATGTGGTGGTAAAAGCACTCGAGCGGAGTGCCGCCGATCTCGAAGGACACGACGAGCCCGCCGAGACGTTCTCCCGCCTCGAAGACGACGACCTGCCGGCCGCTTTCCGCAAGGCGCAACGCGGCGGCGGCGCCGGCGATCCCCCCACCGACGATGACGACCGGCTTCACGGCCGCGTCACGCCTCGGTGCGGGGCGGGATGGAGTGGGCGTTACGTGAACCGGCCGGAAGGTGCCGCAGCTCCATGGTCGACAGCACGTTGTGCATCCGGCGAAGCTCGGTGAACGCGCGGATGATGACCTTGATGCTCGCGCCCTGCGGCTTGCCCGCGGTGCGGGGGAAGTGGTTGACCCCGACCTCCACCACGCGGTAGCCGGAACGCCCGAGCTTCACCATGAGCTCGGTGTTGACCATCGCCCCGACGCTGGTCAGCTCCAGGCCGTCGAACACCTCGCGGCGGAACAGCTTGAACGCGCAGTCGATGTCGCGCACTGGCACGTAGAACAACGCCCGCACCAGGTAGTTCCAGGCGCGCGCGTTGAGTCGCCGGAAGAACGGGTCGCGCCGCTTGATCCGGTAGCCCGCGACCACGTCGACGCTCTGGATCAGGTCGATGAAGACCGCGAGCTCGTCGAGGTCGAACTGGTTGTCGGAGTCGGTGAAGAAGACCAGGTCCATCTTCGCGGCGAAGAAGCCGCTGAGCAGCGCGCCGCCGTACCCCTTGTTGGTCTCGTGCTTGATGAGGCGGACCCGCGGATCCGCGGCGGCCAGCTTCTCCACGATGTTCGCGGTCGCGTCGGAGGAGCCGTCGTCGACCACGATCACCTCGTGGTCGTCGCAGTGGCGCGTCGCAACGTCGGTCGCCATCTGCACGGCCTTCTCGATGTTGGCTTCCTCGTTGTACGCCGGAAGCACGATCGAGAGTCGTCGCTGCGGGGCGGTGTCCTGTGTCGACATGTCCGCGTGAATGGTATGACGCTTGCGATACTGCCGTGGTGACGCTGCTCGGCTATCTCGCGGGCAGCGGGTCGGTCATCGTCGTACTGGTCAGCGTCGTCTGGATCGGCGCGGCCGGTCGCCGGTTGCTGGTCCCGCACTGGACCGGCGCGATGGGAGTGCTCGGCGCGTGGGTGGTCGCCAACACGTTCCTGGTGGCGCTCGGCGAGCTGCTCGGCTCGATCGGGTTGTTCAGCCGGGTGCCCATCGTGCTCGGGTCGGTTGCGACCGCCGGCGCGCTTCTCGCCGTTCGCGGGGCCCGCTCGCGGCAGCAGTCTGAGCGGGCGGAGCGCACCCGAGGCCGACCGTCGTGCGTGGTCGTGCTTGCCGCGTTGAGCGCGGGGCTGGTGATCGCGCAGGGCGGAGTTGCGGTCTACGGCGCGATGCACTCCGGCGTGACGTTCATCGACGCGATCGAGTACCACCTGACCACGGCGGCGCAGTTCGCGACGACGCATCACACGACCGCAATCGTCCAGCTGTCTCCCGGGTCGCCCGTGCCGTACTACCCGTTCAACGACGAGCTGCTGCACGGCATGACCATCGCGCTGTTCGGTCGTGACTCGCTGACGTTGCTGCTCGGCGTCGTCGACACGGTCGCGATGCTGCTCGCCGCGTGGTGCGTCGGTTCGGCGGATGGCCGCGGGCCGCTCGCGCTGATCGCGGTGTGCCCGATCGTCGCGGTGCTCGGGCCGGTCGAGGCAAGCACCATGAACGACTGGGCCGCGACCTGGCCGCTGATCGCGGCGGTGGCCGTGGCGATCCGGCTCCGGACGGACGGCGAGGTGTCGCAGCGCGGCGCCTTCGTCGTGGCCGGCGCCGCCGTGGGTCTCGCGGCTGGGGCGAAGCTCAGCTCGCTGGCACCCGCGTTGCTGCTGCTGGCGGCGTTGCCGCTGTGCGCGCAGCAGGGAACGCGCCGCGCCGCGCTGCTGTTCGGGAGCGCCGGCGCGCTGATCGCCGGCGGCTACTGGTACGTGCGCGACTTCGTGCTGATCGGCTCGCCGCTGCCGAGCCAGCACGTACCGGGGCTCCCGCAGGTGCCGATCGCCGGCGTACAGGAGTACGGCTACACCGTCGCGCACTACCTCACCAACGGCAGCGTGATCCGCCACTTCTACATCCCGGGTCTTCGGGTCGGGCTCAACCGGGCGTGGCCGCTGCTGCTGGCGGTGATGGTGGTGGGGGTGGTGGCGGCCGTCGCTCGTCCCACTCGCAAGGCCGAACGGGTGATCGCGGCCGCCACGGTCATTGCCGCGGCGGCCTACCTGGTCACGCCGACGGGAGCGTTCGGCCCGCGCGACCAGCCGTACCTGTTCACCGCGAACCTTCGCTACGCGATGCCGGCGATGGCGCTTGCGCTGATGCTCGCGGCCATCTCCTCGGTGTCGCGCCGCTGGCCGACCTGCTTCGCGACCGTGGCGTTCGCGCTCTACGTGGTGCGGCTGGCCGGCTATCAGACCTGGCTCGAGCCCACGCGTTACGTCGTGACCGCGGTGCTGCTCGCCTGCCTCGCCGTGCTGGTCGTCCTGCTCGCGCCGAGGGCGCTTCGCGGACGCGAGCCGACGCTTCGGCACGCCGGCGTCGTCGTGGCGGCGTGCGTCGTGCTTGGCGTGGTCGTCGGCTACCCGCTGAACCGCTTCTACCTGCACCACCGCTACGCCCCGGGGATCGGTGACAAGCGCGAGCTCTACGCCTCCCTGAACGGCCAGACCGGGAAGAAGATCGGAGTCGTCGGGCTGCCGGGGATCTATCCGTTCCAGGGTCCGACGTACGCCAACCGGGTGTCCTACGTGGGCCGCGAGCGCTCCGACCACGCGTTCCTGGAGTACGCCACGTGCACCGCCTGGCGGCGAGCGGTCGCTGCCGGCCGCTACGACTTCATCGTCGCCGAGACCAGCCCGGGTGAGGTGGTCCCGCCCGCGCGTGGCTGGACCGCGAGCGACCCGGCGGCCCGCACCGTGCTGGCCAACCCCGAGGGCGCGGTCTTTGCCATCGACAGTGGTTTCGGGGACGCGCCTTGCCCGGCAAGTGTCGGGAAAATCACTCGCTCGCCGTAGCCTGTTCCCCCGTCTGGGCGGTCATGATCCTTCGCGAAGTGACCGACAAAGAGAACGTGGACGAGACAGCGGAAGGGCGGCACAACGTCGCCATGCGACTGCTCGACGCCGGCGTGCCGTTGACGCTGCTGTTCGATCTGCTCTCTCCGGACGGTCCGGACAGCCTGTCGATCCTCGAGGCGGAGCGCGCCGACCCGCTCCACGTCTGAGAGCGCTTCCGCACCCTCAGGCATCGCCGTACCCGGCTGCGCGGCTCGAACTGTCCGTACGCTGGAAGCGTGAACAGTCCGCTTCTGCAGCGTGCCGGTGCGGTCGCCGGAAGCGGAGTCGACGCCGAGGTCGCCGAGCACTACGGCGACCCGTTCCGGGAGCAGCGGGCACTGTTCGAGGTCGGGGGGCTGGTCGACCGCTCCCATCGCGGCGTCGTGCGGGTGTCCGGATCGGATCGGCTGTCCTGGCTGCACTCACTGACGTCGCAGCACCTCGAGACGCTGCCGGCCGGTGAGGTTCGCGAGGCGCTGATCCTCTCGCCCCACGGTCACGTCGAACACGACCTCACGCTCTGGGATGACGGTGAGGCGACCTGGCTCACCGCCGAGCCCGGCACGGCCGCCGCACTCGTGGACTATCTCGTCTCGATGCGTTTCATGCTCCGCGTGGAGGTCGAGGACCTGAGCTCGTCCTTCGCCGTTCTCACCCGGGTGGCGCACGACCTGGCCACGGACAGGCTGGTGCCGCGCGGCGGCCTCGTGGCGGAGGTGGAGGCGTCGCCGCTGCCGCTGGTCGGCCATGGCGCGTGGGAGGCGCGGCGGGTCGCGCATCACGTGCCGAGGCTCAACTTCGAGACCGACCACCGGACCATTCCTCACGAGGTGGGCTGGATCGGCGTCGCCGTACATCTGGACAAGGGCTGCTACCGGGGCCAGGAGACGGTCGCGCGGGTGCACAACCTGGGTCGTCCGCCGCGGCGGTTGATCTTCGGTCACCTGGACGGCTCGGCGGACCAGCTGCCGCCCGCGCACACCCCCGTCGAGCTCGACGGCAAGTCCGTCGGCTTTCTCGGTACGGCACGGCATCACGCGGAGCTCGGGCCGGTGGCCCTCGCGGTGATCAAGCGGGCGGTGCCGGACGACGTCGAGCTGACCGTGGCGGGCATGGCGATGAAGGCGGAGCGGGTCGTCGACGCCTGAGGCGTCCTTACAGGCCGAACAGGCCGATCTTCTTCTTCGCCTTCTTGTCGACCTGTTGCGGGCGCGGGCGTTGCGGAATCGCTGCCGCTGCCCCGGCGGCCGGGTCGTCTTCGACGCCGAGTGATGACAGCTCGCGCAGCAGGGCCGCGGTGTCGGCGCCTTCGCTGCTCGCGGCCGCGGGTGCCGGCGCGACGGGCTCCGGCTCGTAGACCGGCTCCGGGGCCGGTGCGGGCTCGGGGTCGGGAACCACCGAGATCACCGGCGGGTCGGCGTGGTGCAGTTCGGCGAGCGTCGCAGTCGCGGCGCGGGCCTGCTCCTCGCGCTCGGCCTCGGCGGCGGCGAGCCGGTGGGCTTCTGCGGCGGCGGCTTGCGCTGCCGCAAGCTGCGCGGCCGCCTGCTCCGCGGCGGCGCGCTCTGCCGCGGCCTGCTCGGCAGCGAGCTGGACGGCTGCTGCCTGCGCGGCCGCTTGCTCTGCGGCTGCCTGTTCCGCGGCTGCTTGTTCTGCCGCTGCCTGTTCCGCGGCGAGCTGGGCGGCCGCTTGTTCCGCGGCTGCCTGTTCCGCGGCTGCCTGTTCCGCGGCGAGCTGGGCGGCTGCTTGTTCCGCGGCTGCTTGTTCCGCGGCGAGCTGGGCGGCGGCGGCTTGTTCGGCGGCGGCCTGTGCTGCGGCTGCCTGCTCTGCGGCGGCCTGTGCTGCGGCGGCTTCGGCTGCCGCGCGCTCCGCGGCTGCCTGCTCAGCGGCGAGTTGAGCGGCGGCGGCTTGTTCGGCGGCGGCTTGCTCTGCGGCTGCCTGCTCTGCGGCGGCAGCGGCCGCGGCTTGCTGGGCGGCAGTCTGTTCGGCAGCGTGCCGGGCAGCTTGCTCGGCGGCGGCGCGGGCGAACTGTTCGGCCGCCTCGCGCGCTGTGATCTCCGCAGCGTGGCGGGCGTCTTCCTCGGCCTGGTTCGTGGAGATCCGCGCCCGCTCGGTTTCGAGGTCGACAAGCCGAAGCGGGGAGTCCGACACCAGCTCCGTGCCGTTGATGTCGTGATCCGGCCGGAGCGAGTCTGCGGCGGCCGCCGCCTCCGCGAGCTCTGCGGCGGCGGCGACTCGAAGTCGCTTGCGGCGCTCCGCCTCGGTCTCGTCCGCACTGTCCGGCGCCGGCCTCGGACGCACCGGCCGCTTGCGGACCTCGAGCAGCGGGTTGATGTCGTCTTCCAGCTCCGGCGCGGGTCCGAGCGCGTCGGCGAGCGCGCCGGAGACCCGGCCCATCGACGCCGCGAACGACTCGCCGCCCTTGCGCCTGATCGGGACAGTGAGGTTCGCCGGTGCGCCCTGCTGAGCGGCCATGACGTCGAGCTGCAGCGGGTTGGGTGCCGGTGTCGGGCGTACGCCGTTGGTGACCTCGGAAGCGAGGCGGGTCAGTCGGCTGAGGGCGTCGTCCGCCGTGCTCGGGGGCGCGGGAGGGCGGTTCGTGGCACCTGACAGCGCGCTGGCGAGGGAGGCGCCGGCGCCGTAGACGTCCTCGTCGCCGTACTCGATGTCGTCGGCGATGTCGACGAGGCCGGCGTCGACCAGCGTGACGAGCACCTGTCCCGCCTCGAACAAGGTGTAGCCGCAGTCACGGGCGAGCTCGGCGACGCTGCGTACGCCGTCGATCTTGCACAGCATCGACCAGGCGTCGCTGTCGAGGGTGGTTTCGGGTGCCCCGTCACCGCGCGCCGACAGCGTCGGGATGGCGTGGGGGCTGTCGACGACGTCGGCGATCGCCTCCCACTCGTAACCGCGCTCCCGCAGCGACTCGAGCAGGTCGACGACGGTGACCGGCGGGCCGCCCGCCTCCCGGGTCTTGGCGTTCTTGCGGAACTTCCAGCGGCCCTCGGTCCAGCGCATGAGGTCCCACAGCGCCTCGTGCATCTGCTCGGTGACGAACGCCTGGACCACGGCTTCGTCGACGTAGCCGAGGTGGACGAGGAGCTCGCCGAGGTTCCACGCGGCGAGATCGTTGCGCTGCGCGTCGAGCGCCTCGGACAGCGCCTCCGGGGCGAGCTCGCCGGAGGACACCAGCTTGGCGCCGAGATCGGACTGCTGGTTAGTGGTGATCAGGCCGCACACCAGGCCCGAGCGCATGAGGATCTGCGCCTCGTCGCCGTCAGGGTGGTTGAGGACGAGGCTGCCGGTCGCGCCGGTGTCGGCAAGATCGCGGAGGACGGTGGCAAGCGATGTGGCGGTCAGGTCGCCCTTGAGCATCGACGACCTCCTTCACCACGTTCCGCCGCAAGCCCCGATCTCCCCATACCCTTCGGCAGGTCAGCGTCGCTTGTTAAGCCATACGGCGCAATCTCACTCCGATCGCCCCGTTCGCCCAACGGGCGAACCGTGACACCATGACCTTACGTATGACATACCCGGGCGGAAATCGCCGGATCGACCGCATCCTGGCGCCCGAATACCTTTTGGGACTCACGCAGCGGCCGATCGAAGCCGTGCGCGAGATGCGCAGCGAGGCCGAGCAGGAAGAGACCGACCTGTCCTACCTGCGCCGGCTGCTGCAGGGCCGGATCGACATCCTGGACGCCGAGCTCGGCCGGCGTCGCCGGGGTGAACCGCCCGGCTCGCTCGTGGATGCCCTCCCGGGCATCCTCGCGGACGAACGGAGCGAGCCGCGCGGGCGCGGACGCCACGTCGCGATCGAGCCGTCCCGGCTCGACACCCATCGCAGGTGGGTGGAGTCGCTGGTCTCCGACACCGAGATCTCCGACCCGACCCGCCACGACGACGACACCCTGGAGCGGCTGCGCGACGTGCTGCTCGCCGAGGAACGGGAGGTGTCCCGCAAGCGCCGCGCCGTACAGGCCGTCATGGACGCCTGTACCGAAGAGCTCACCAACCGCTACAAGAACGGCACCGCCGACCCCGGCGACCTCCTCCCCTGACCCCCAAAAAACGCGATCTTGCACTTTTCAACGTCTAAGAGGCCTCGGAGGCGTTGAAAAGTGCAAGATCGCGTTGCTGTGGACGGCGCGAGGCGCGGGGGCGCGTGCGTGGCGCAGGCTCTCGCGGATGTTCGACACCGGTCAGCCGTTCACGGTCGCGATGGCGTGCGGCGCGGGCCTCACTCCTCGACAGCTTCAGTCGTCGCGGTTCCGGCGTCTGTTCAGCGGCGTCTACGTCGATTCCGAGGTCGAGGTCACCACTGAGCTCCTGGCGCGAGCGGTCGGTTTGGTGCTTCCGGTCGGAGCGGTCGTGGGAGGTGCCACCGCCGCCTTGCTGCATGGCGCGGACGTCCGCCGGCAGGGTGAGGACCGAATAGCGGTGGTCACCGCTCGCGAGGACCAGGTACGTCGACGTGGTGTCGTCTCGCGAGCGGCATTGGTCGAGGAGGGCGACGTCGTCGAGGTGTTCGGTATCCGCTGCCTGTCGCCGGTTCGGGTCGCGTTCGACTTCGCGCGGTGCTGCCGCGTGGTCGACGGCCTGGTCGGCGTTGACGCGATGCTCAATCGGGGCGGGTGTCGCCTCGAGGACCTGGTCGGGTACGCCGAGGCGCGCCCGGGATGGCGCGGGGTCCGGTTCGCGCGTGACCTGCTTCGGCACGCGGAGCCGTTGAGCGAGTCGGTCATGGAGACGCGCTTGCGCCTCGCGCTGGTTCGCGACGGCTTGCCGCGGCCGACAGCCCAGGTGGACCTGTACGACCCGAGCGGCGCGCATGTCGCCCGCCTCGACCTCGGCTACCCCGAGTGGAAGGTCGGCATCGACTACGACGGCGAGGTGCACCGCGACCGCTGGCGCTACGACCTGGAACGTCAGGAGGGCGTACGAGATCTCGGCTGGTGGCATCGGCGATACACCTCGATCCATGCCGCCGACGGCTGGCGTCAGGTGGTCGGTCAGGTCCGAGACGCGCTCGCGGCGGCCGGTTGGCGCCCCCGTTCCCCCAGCGAATCCCCCCAACTTCCACGCGATCTTGCACTTTTCAACGGTCGATCGGGCTCGAACACGTTGAAAAGTGCAAGATCGCGTTTAAAGGCGGGGTAGTGCTTGCTGGGTGCTTGCAATAGTTAGCATCCTGGGTTAGGGTCACGTCCGTGGCCAAGTTGGACGTCCGCAACCTCGGGGACTACATCCGCGAGCAGCGGTCCGCGGCGCAGATCTCGCTGCGGCAGCTGGCCAGCCTGGCAGGGGTCTCCAACCCCTACCTGAGCCAGATCGAGCGCGGGCTGCGCAAGCCGAGCGCGGAGATTCTGCAGCAGATAGCCAAGGCGCTGCGCATCTCCGCCGAGGCGCTGTACGTGCAGGCCGGAATCCTCGAGGAACGCCCCGACGACAGCGATGTCCCGGCCGCGATCCTTGCCGACGTTCATCTGGCCGAGCGGCAGAAGCAGGTGCTGCTCGAGCTTTACGAGGCGTATCGCCGTGAGAGCGACGCCAAGAGCGGGAACGCCGAAGAGGTGGACCCCGAAGCGAAATCCGCATCGACGTCTCGCACACGTACGGCGCGGCGCGCGAACCCACGCGCGGCTGCGACGGACGCCGCGAAGTCCGAACCGGGCGACGTCGCTCAACCCTGACGATCGAGTCGGCACGCTTCGTCGCCGACGCCGAAGTCCCACGTCTGTCAGCTATCGAAAGAGGTCCAAAGCCATGCCATCTGTTCTGACGATTGACGCCAAGCCGCTGTACGCGATCGCGGGCGTCGGCGACCTCGCGGTCGAGACCCTGCGCAACACCGCGAACCAGCTGCAGGGCCAGGTCAAGGACCTGCCCACCCGTGCCCAGACCCGCCGGATCGACCTGACCAAGCAGGCTCAGGCGCTTCCCGCCGACGTGCGCAAGCAGGTCGACGAGCTCACCGCCACGGTGCGCAAGCACGTCGAGGAGCTGCCGACCACGGTCCGCAAGCAGGCTGACGAGATCACGGCAACCGTGCGCAAGCAGGTCGAGGAGCTGCCGACCGCGGTGCGCAAGCAGGTCGAGGAGCTGCCGACCACGGTCCGCAAGCAGGCCGACGAGATCACGGCAACCGTGCGCAAGCAGGTCGACGAGCTCACCGGCACGCTCCGCAAGGGTTCGCTCCGGCAGCAGGTCGAGGAGCTGAGCTCGCGGGCGCAGTCCGCGTACGCAGAGTTCGCGACCCGCGGCGAGAAGGCCGTTGCGAACCTGCGCGGCGACGCCCCGAAGCCGAAGGCTTCGTCGAAGCCGGCCGCGAAGAAGCCGTCGGCCAAGCCGGCAGCCCGCAAGCCTGCCGCCGCCAAGGCCAGTACGACGGCCCAGCCGGCTCCGACCACGGCCGCCCCGACCCCGTCGCCGGTGGCCGGTACGCCCACCCAGGCGTCGTTCTCCTCCTCGCCGATCAACGAGGGCGAGACGCCGACCGTCTGACGGTCAGCCCAGTCACGATGGTCCCCGGCGGGTATGAGCCGCCGGGGACCATCGCGCGTTCGGGCAGGGTGCACCATGGACCGGTGAGCACCGACGGTGCGTGGTGGCTGCCGCCGGAGCCGACGCCGTCGCAGTCGTCACAGCCCTCGCCGTCACGCTGGGAGCGGCTCAAGCGCGCGCTCGCACCGCTCGCCGGCCTCGCTGCGCTGCTCGTCAAGCTCAAGTCGGTGCTGTTCCTCGGGTCGCTTGCGGTGTCGCTCGCGGCTTACGCGCAACTGTGGGGCTGGCGGTTCGGCGCGGGGTTCGCCGTACTGCTGCTGGTACACGAGCTGGGACACGTCATCGCGCTGCGGCTTCGGGGGATCCGCGCGAGCGGACTGGTGTTCATCCCGCTGCTCGGCGCGTTCACGTCCTGGAAGCCGCAGGAGCGCCCGGCGCACCACGACGCCGAGACGGCGCTGGCCGGCCCGATCGCCGGTACGGTCGGCGCCCTCGCCGCGCTCGGCTACGCCGACGCCAGCGGGTCGGACCTGTGGCGCGCCCTCGCGTTCACCGGCTTCCTGCTCAACCTGTTCAACCTGATCCCGTTGGTCCCGCTCGACGGCGGCCGGGTCGCGAACCTGGTCTACCCGTGGGCGTGGGGCGTCATCGGCGTCGGTCTGGTCGGCTACCTGATCGTCCGGCCCGAGCCGCTGGTGGTGATCATCCTGCTGCTGGTCGGCTACGAGCTCTACACGCAGCTGCGCAATCCCGACGCCGCGGCCCGTGCCGCGACGCCGCCGGAACAGCGACTACGACTGACGTGGGCGTATCTCGCGCTCGTCGTGGTCATCGTGGTCTGCATGCACGCGACGTACGCCGAACGCCACCTCCGATAGCCCGGCCGCTACTTGTCCAGCCACCTGCCCCCGAACCACATCAGCTCGTCGGAGAGCAGCTCGATGCCGATGCCGTCAGGGTCGCGAAGGTAGATCGACTCGACGATGCCGCGCTGCGGGCCGTCGTACGGAATGCCGGCCTCGTCGAGCTTCGCGCGCAGCGTCGCATGCGCCTCCGGCGGCACCGAGATCGCGATGTGCTGGACCCCGCCGATCCCTTCGGGAAGCTGCTCGAGCCCCAGTCCCGGGAAGTCGAAGAACCCGAGCAGGGTGTTGTTGCCGAGGTCGAAGAAGAAGTGGGTCGAGCCGGGATAGTCGCGATTCTCGACGACCTCGATCAGCGGGAAGCCGAGCAACCCTTGGTAGAAGTCGATGGTCTGTACGACGTCGCTGCAGATCAGGGCTGCGTGGTGGATGCCGCGGCCGTTGGTGGCCGGCCGGCTGCTCGCCGGTGCGACGTACTTCGCGCGCAGTTCCTCGCGCCGCTCGGCGAGACGGGCCTGCTCTTCAGCATCGGGTGCCATGTGATGAGTGTGCCCCGCTAGCGTCCGTCGGGTGAGCGTGCTGGAGATCTCCTCCGCCGACGTGTGGTTCGTCGACGGCCCGCACGTGCTGCACGGCATCTCCCTCACCATCGACGAGGGAGAGCACTGGGCGCTGCTCGGACCGAACGGCGCGGGCAAGTCGACGTTGCTCGCGCTCGCCTCGGCGCAGCGCTTCCCGTCGCGAGGGTCCGTACGCGTACTCGGGCAGCTGATGGGCCGGGTTGACGTGCGCGAGCTGCGGCGGGCCATCGGCATCGTCGACGTCCGGCTCCGGCTGCCTGCCGAGCTCACCGTCGAGAGCTACGTCGAGACGGGTGCGACGCAGACCGTGCAGTGGCTTCGCGGCCCCGACGACGCCACCCGGCGCAGGGTGGCGGACCTGCTGACCCGCTTCGGGCTCAGCGACCTGCGGGGTCGCTCGATCGCGGTGTGCTCGCAAGGGGAGCGCGCGCGTGCCCGGTTGGCCCGCTCGCTGGTTGCCCATCCGTCGCTCCTGCTGCTCGACGAACCCGCGTCGGGTCTCGACCTTCCCGGTCGCGCGGATCTGCTCGCCGCCGTCGAGGCGACGGCCGCCGAGGAGCCGCAGCTCGCGAGCATCACGGTGGCGCACCATCTCGAGGAGCTGCCGGCCACCACCACGCACGTTGCGTTGATGCGCGACGGCCGATTCGTCGCGCAGGGAGACGTCGGCTTGCTGGGCGATGAGGCAGCGCTCTCGGACTGTTTCGGGCGTTCGGTGCGGGCGCACCGGATCGAGGGCCGCTGGTTCGCGACCGCAGTGTGAGGCGCTCGGTCAGCCGTGACTGAGCACGATGCCGCACAGCATGGCGGCGAGGGCGAACAGCGCGCCGCCGGCGCCGCCGAGCGCCAACGCCCGCCGGGACGTCGCCCGTTGATGGGCATACGCCGAAACCCCTGACAGCACGACGAACACCAGCTTGACGATCAACGTATTGCGGTAGTCGGACGAGTTGTCCAGTGCCTGGTGTTCCTCCGCGACGTTCCAGATGCCGGTGGCGACGAGCACCGCGAACGCCGGCCAAGCCACGCGGGCGTAAGCGCGCGCGGCGACCCGCGGCACCTCGGCACCGGCCTTGCGCAGCGCAGGCACCAGGCCCGCCAGGGCGAACTGGCCGCCGACCCAGACGGAGGCGGCGAGGACGTGAAGGAACAGCCGGAGATCGTCGACGGTCAGCGGCAGCACGACGGAAGTCTTTCAGTGGTGCTGCCGGGTGCTAACCGCCGCTCGGCGATACCGATCCCGAGCCGGTCGGCGGGTGTCCGAGGTAGCGCGTGAGTGCGTCGGTCCACGCCTTCGTGGGGATCAACGTGGGCTTCCGGTCGCCGTCGCGGGTGACCGTGAGATTGGTGCAGATCATCTGCGTCGCCGACCACGTGTGGTGCGGACCCTTGAAGGTCACCGTCGTGCTCGCCGTACCCATCGCAAAGCAGTGCACCGCGTCGGGAGACTCCCGCTTCAGCCGGTTGAAGATCGCGATCAGGCGGTCCGCGCGCTTGCCGTGAAGCACGATCGTGCGGTCCGCGGCCCGGTGCGCAGTGTCGCGATAGGCGATGCGTACGTCGTCGACGGCGGCGGTCACGTGCTCGGAGGCCGGATGGCCTTTGTGATGTGCAGCCGCAGCAGTAGCTGTCGAGGCGGTGAGCAGCGCACCGCTCGCGAGGGTGCCGGCAGCCAGGGCGGCCAGTGAGCGTCGCATCGTCGATCTCCTACCTGCGGGTCCCTCATGGTCTACCCAACTCTCGATTCGACGTACCGGGAGGCGAGCGAGTTCCCGACTACGCTCGCACTGTGATCCGAGGCGTGAGTTCCTGATGGGAACCGAGCGGCTGGATCTGGTCGACGCGTCGCTGCGCGAGTGGGACGCGGTGGTCACCCACGCGGGCGACGAAGGCATCGTGCTCGACCGTTCCGCGTTCTATCCAGGCGGCGGAGGCCAGCCCCCGGACAACGGGGTTCTGCTGTGGGGCGGCGTGCAGACGCGCATCGTCGGGACCAGGAAGGCCGACGGCGACCACTACCTGATCGCCGCTGAAGGCGACCCGATTCCGCAGGTCGGCGACGCCGTGCGCGGTGCGCTCGACGACGAGCGGCGTACCGCCTTGATGCGCACGCACTCGGCGCTGCACCTGCTCGCCGGCGTGGTGTTCCGCGACTACGGCGCACTGGTCACCGGCGGCAACATGGAGCCGCTCGAAGCGCGGATGGACTTCAACCTCGAGCAGGTGCCGGAGGGCTTCAAGGACTCGATCGCGGCGGCATGCGCCGTAGAGGTCGAGGCGGACCGCCGGATCGACGTCAAGGTGCTGCCCTACGACGAGGCGTTCGCGATCCCGGACATCATCCGGACGGCGACCAACCTGCTCCCGCCCGGCCTCGCCGAGGTTCGGATCGTCGACATCGTGGGGCTCGACACGCAGGCGGACGGCGGAACGCACGTCGCGTCGACGAAGCAGATCGGCGCGATCGACGTTGTCAAGGTCGAGAACAAGGGCAAGGGTTTCCGCCGGCTCCGAGTGCGGCTTCCGCAATGACACCCGACGGGCCGCCGATCCCGCGGTACGGCGACGCTTCGCTCGCGGACGTGATGCCGTCCGTCCTCGCCGCGCTCGGCGTGGGCGCGGACAACCGGCTCAACCTGCCCGACACCGCGCGCGCCGTCGTGGTCCTGATCGACGGGCTCGGGCTGGTCGGTCTGCGCCAACGCGCGGAGGCTGCGCCTTTCCTGGCCTCGATGGCCTGTGTCGAGCTGACGGCGGGCTTCCCGTCGACGACGGTGACCTCACTCGCCTCGCTGTCCACCGGGGTACCCGCCGGGGAGCACGCGATGACCGGCTACTCCTCCTATGTCGAACAGGTCGGCGAGCCGGTCAACTGGCTGTCCTGGCGGCAGGTGTCGGGCAAGGACGACCTGCGGGAGATCCTCGAGCCGGAGGACGTCCAGTCACACACCACGGTCTGGCAGCAGGCCGCGGACGCCGGCGTCGCCGTCACGATCGCCAGCTCGCGGGACTTCGAAGGCACCGGCCTGACCCGCGCGGTCTTCCGGGGCGGCGGGTTCCGTGGTGTCACCACCGGAGGCGACATGGTCGCACTCGCTGCCGACGCGGCCGACCGCGGCCACCGGTCGCTGGTGTACTCGTACGCCTCCGAACTCGATTTCGTCGGACACGTGCGCGGGCCCGCGAGCGACTCCTGGACGGCGCAGCTTTCGCTGATCGACAAGCGGCTCGAGCTGCTCGCGCAGCGCCTGCCGGCGGGCACGACTCTCTACGTCACCGCCGACCACGGCATGGCGGAGATGCCTCAGGAGGAGACGGTCGACGCGGACGAGGACGGCTCGCCGCTGCGCGACGGCGTACTGGCGATCGCCGGCGAACCGCGGATGCGTCACGTGCACGCGCGTCCGGGGGCGCACGACGACGTTCTCGCGACGTGGCGGTCGCTGCTCGGCGAGCGCGCGTGGGTCCTCGACGGGGACACGGCCATCGCGTCCGGCCTGTTCGGGTCGGTGGTCACCCCCACGGCGCGCGCCCGGATCGGGGACGTGATCGCGATCTCTCGCGGCGGTCTCGGCGTGGTCCAGCGCAAGCGGGAGTCGAGACTGTCGGCGCTGCCCGGACATCACGGCGCGCTCACCGACGACGAGCTGCTGGTGCCGCTGTTGTCGGCGACGGTGTGACGGCAAGGCTCTCGCTGGTCCTCGGCGACATCGTCGAGCAGGAGGTCGACGCCGTCGTCAACGCCGCGAACAGCGGCCTGATGGGCGGCGGCGGGGTCGACGGAGCGATCCTGCGGGCGGGCGGGGAACGGCAGCTCGCCGCTCGAAAGGAGCTCCGCGACCGGATCGGGTCCCTGCCCGCGGGGCAGGCGGCAGCCACCACCGCCGGCGACATGCGCTGCCGCTGGGTGATCCACGTGGTCGGGCCGGTCTACAGCCGGATGGAGGATCGCTCCGCGCTGCTGGCGTCCTGCTATCGCGAGGCGTTGCGGGTGGCGGACGACCTCGGCGCGGCAAGCGTGGCCTTCCCCGCCGTGTCGGCGGGGGTCTATGGGTGGCCGATGTCCTCGGCTGCTGACATCGCGGTCGCGACGGTGCTCCAGACCGAGACATCGGTCAGTGACGTGCGCTTCGTGCTGTTCAGCCAGGAGGCGTACGACGAGTTCGCGCGCGCCCGAAGCAACTACCCGTACGCTCCCTGAGTGTCCGAGACGATCGACCCGCGACGAGGAGCACCGAGCGGGTTCCAGCCGCGGGCGTGGGGCAACCGGCTCGTCTCGTCGGCCGATGCGCGGGTCGCTGTCGCGCTAGCGGCGACCTTCGTCCTGCTGATGCGCGCGGACCGATTCTGGTCGTTCTTCATCGACGAGTGGGACACGATCGCCTACCGCCGCCATGGCGGTGCGGCCGCCTTCCTCGCGCCGCACAACGGGCACCTGCAGGCTGTCGTCATCGCGATCTACCGCGTGCTTTTCGCAACGGTCGGACTTCGCAGCTACCGACCGTACGAAGCGGTCAACGTCGCGCTCCAGATCGTCCTCGGCGTGCTGCTCTATCGGTTTGCGCGAAAGCGCGTCGGCCCCCTCATCGCACTCCCGGCGGCGCTCGTGGTCGTCCTCAACGGCGACGGTTGGCAGGTCCTGCTGTGGGCCATCAACATCGGCTTCGTCGTTCCGATGATCTCGTTGGTCTGCTGCCTGATGGTGCTCGATAGAGGCGCGAGCCGGCGGCGCGAGGTCGCGGTCGCGGGGCTGCTCATCCTCGCGCTGGCGAGCTCCGGTCTCGGCATCGCCACGACGGTCGGCGTTGCGGTTGTCGTGCTGCTGGACGCCGAGCGCCGTCGGTGGGCGCTCAGCGTTGCGATCCCCGCGGCGCTGTATCTCGCCTGGTTCACATTGCTGCGTCCCACGCTCTTGCCGCCGGCGTCGTTGCGAGCCATACCTGGGTCCGGCCACCAGGGTGACGTCGGATCGTTCGCGACCCACCTCCACCTGGGAAGCCTGCCGAGGTACTTCCTCCGTTCGGCGGAGGCGGCGTGTAACGCCGTTGTTGGTAGGCAGCCGGGTGCCGGCTACCTCGCCCTGATCGTGGTCGCGGCCGTGCTCATCGCGTCGCTCCTCATCCGGCGCCGGGTGTCCCGTGAGTTCGTCGCGGTCGGCGCCACCCTCGTCACGTTCTGGTTGATGCTTGACGTCGCGCGGTTGAACTTCGCGCCGCCGACCGGGGAGGCCGCGAGTCGCTACGTCTACCCGAGCACGTTTCTCGTCGTACTCCTGCTGGTCGAGGCGGTCGCCGGTATCCAGCGGCACGTCCGGGCTGGTCTTCCGCTCGCTGTGTTGATCGCCCTGTCGTCGTGCTGGGTGCTGCACCTCGACGTCAAGACGATTCAGCGCTACCGGGACGGGTCGGTGGTTGCGACCCGGGACCTGTCGTCACGTATCCGCGCGGGCACCTGCGGTCCCGGGGCGGCCGATGGCACGGTGCTCGACCCCATGAGTGCGCCGACCCTGACGGCGGGGATGTATCGGGCTGCGGTCGAGGACCTGGGCCGCCCACCCGGCCAGTCGTGCACGACACGGTGACGGCTGTCGACGGCTAGAAGTTCACCGCCGCGGACCACGCGTCGAGCAGTCCGGCGGCTCCGCTGATCTCGAGCGACGTCCACGGCACCCGGCCGTAGGCGGCGAGGAGCAGTGCGCTCGCGGTTCCGGTCACGCTGACGTCGGGTGGATCGATCAGGTCGCTTCGCCGCACTCCGCCGGCCTCGAGCACGAGATACCAGTCGTCGCCGTCCGTCGAGTGCAGCGCGACCGAGCCGGTCGGCCCGGTGACCTGATCGCGCCCGTAGACGCGCGGCAGGATGATGTCGATCAGCTCGTCGATTCCGTCGGCGGCGAGCTCGGCGTCGATCGGCTGACGGATGCCGTGCGCGCACTGCGCGTCGAAGCGATGCACGGCTGACTCGTGGGCCATGCGGCGCGCCCAGAAGATCGCGCCCTCCGGCGCGTTGAACACCCACGTCCAGATCGGGGTGTCCGCATCGGTCTCGGACAGCGCCGCAACCAGCTTGTCGAGCTGATCGGCCAGCAGCTCCGCGGGATCTCCGTCCGGCATCGACGGAAGCTGCTCGGGACGCGCGGTGGCGCGCGTCGACACGTAGAGCGTGACGTTGGCGTAGACCTGCCAGACGTGGCGGGCGAGGTCGGCCACGGTCCAGTCGCCGCACGTCTCGACCTGCGCGTCGGCGCCGGAGCGCGCCGCGCTGACCAGCGCCTCGCCCTCGCTGCGGACCGCGCTCACGAGTGCGGAGTACGGCGGGGTCCGCGGACCCGGCGAGGTCATTCCTCGATCCCGGCGGTCAGGTCGAGATCGTTGGGCGGGGTGTCCGGCGTCTTCCAGTGCAGCCACTGCTTCTTGTAGACGTCGTGGTAGTGGTTGGCCCGGTCGATGAACTGCTGGTATGCCGCATCGAACTCCGCCTGGTCGCGGTTGCGAAGGGCCTCCCGCACCGGAGCGCAGTCCGCCTCGAGGTAGGCCGCCATGTCCTCGGCGTACTTCGGTCGGCTCGTCGCGCACAGCCGAAGCTGCTTCACCGTCGAGGTGTAGAAGTACTCGGCGAGCTTCCAGTTGCCCGCCTTCGCGGCGTAGTAGAGCCGGTGCACCCGGTGGCCGACCTCGGCCATCAGCCGGTCCATGCCCGGCTGCATCATCGCGAGCTCGTCGATCGTCAGCTCACGCTTGCCGTTGTGGACCGCATGCGTGTGATCGGTCGAGATCGGAGTTGGTTCGGTCACGTCGTCTCCCGGTAGAGCTTGTGTTGCGACGCCTGCGCCCGGGGGCGCACCACGAGGAGGTCGACGTTGACGTTCCACGGCCGGGTCGCTGTCCAGGCGATGCAGTCCGCGACGTCGTCGGCGCTCAATGGACCGGGCACCCCGGCATAGACAGCATCTGCCCTCGCCTGGTCTCCTCCCAACCGGTTTAGGGAGAACTCCTCGGTCGCCACCATCCCCGGTGCGACCTCGACCACGCGGATCGGGCGCCCGTTGAGCTCCAGCCGCAGGGTCTCGGAGACCGCGCGTTCCGCGTGCTTCGCCGCGGTGTAGCCGGCGCCGTTCTCGTACACCCCGTGACCGGCCGTCGAGGTGACGGTCACGATGACGCCGTCCCCGCTCGCCTCGAGCGCGGGGAGCAGTGCGCGGGTGACGCGCATCATGCCGAGGACGTTGACCTCCCACATCCGTCGCCAGGCGTCCTCGTCGGCGGATTCGACCGGTTCGAGACCGAATGCGCCTCCGGCGTTGTTGACCAGGACGTGACAGGTCTCCACGATTGCCGCGAGCTCACGTACCGATGTCTCGTCGGTGACGTCGAGTACGACCGGGCGGGCACCACACTCCTGCGCCAGCGCGGCGAGCCGATCGGCGCGGCGGGCCGCCGCGATGACGTCGTACCCCTCCGCGGCGAGCCGTCGGACCGTCGCCGCGCCGATGCCGCTGCTCGCGCCGGTGACCACCGCGGTTCGACTCACGGCAAAAGCGTATGAGTGCCGGCAAAGCCGGCTCCGTTGGAGGGCGGGGGGCGGGGACGTGGACGTCCAGGAGTCGGCTCGGAATGGGAACCCAGGTGAGCCGATCGACCCGATCGGGCAGGATTGGTGCCATGGCACTGCCACGGCGGGTGGCGACGTTGTCAGTTCACACCTCGCCTCTCGACCAGCCCGGGTGCGGCGACGCGGGCGGTCTCAACGTCTACGTGACCGAGGTTTCGCGCCGGCTCGCGGAGCGCGGGATCGCGGTCGAGATCTTCACCCGGTCGACCAGCAGTGAGGTCCCGGCGACTGTCGAGCTGGCGCCGGGTGTGATGGTCCGCCACATCACGGCGGGCCCGTACGAAGGCCTGGACAAGAACGACCTGCCGGCCCAGCTGTGCGCTTTCACCAGCGGGGTGTTGCGTGAGGAGGCGGCGCACGAACCCGGGTGGTACGACCTGGTGCACTCCCACTACTGGCTGTCCGGCCAGGTCGGCTGGATCGCCAAGGAGCGGTGGGGCGTGCCGCTGGTGCACACGATGCACACGATGGCGAAGGTGAAGAACCTCTGGCTCGCCGACGGTGACGCTCCCGAGCCCGCGATGCGGGCGATCGGCGAGGCCCAGGTCGTCGAGGCCGCCGATCGGCTGATCGCGTCCACCGCGGACGAGGCGGCGCAGCTGGTCGAGCTGTACGCCGCGGATCCCCAGCGGGTCGAGGTGGTGGCGCCGGGCGTCGATCTCGAGACGTTCGCGCCGGGCGACCGGATCGCGGCGCGGCGACGGCTCGAACTCGGCGCCGACGACATCGTGCTGTTGTTCGTGGGCCGGATCCAGCCGCTCAAGGCGCCGGACGTGTTGCTCCGCGCGGCGGCCGCGATGGTCGAGCGGGAGCCGGCGCTTCGCGATCGGATGGTCGTGATGGTCGTCGGCGGTCCGTCGGGTAGCGGCGTCGAGGAGCCGGAGCAGCTGTCGAAGCTGGCGGTGTCCCTCGGCATCGCGGACCTGGTGCGGTTCGAACGCCCTGCCCCGCAGGGTGACCTCGCCGACTACTACCGCGCGGCCGACGTCACCGTCGTGCCGTCGTACAACGAGTCGTTCGGCCTGGTGGCCCTCGAATCGCAGGCCTGTGGCACCCCTGTCGTCGCCGCTCGCGTCGGCGGGCTCGCGACCGCCGTCGACGACGGCCGGTCGGGCGTGCTGATCGACGGGCACAACCCGGCCGACTACGCCGCCGCGCTGCGCCGGATCGTCGACGAGCCCGCGCGGCGAGATGCGCTGGCCGAAGGCGCGCTCGCGCATGCCGAGCGATTCGGGTGGGACGCGACGGTCGAGCGGGTGCTCGAGGTCTACCAAGCGCTGTGACGATGACCGATCGAGCCGACCTGGCGCGCGTCCTGCGCGATGCGCTGGTCGACCGCGACCTGGAGTTCGACGAACCCAGCGAGGGCTCGTTCTTCGTGAAGCTGCCGGGGACGCACAAGCTCGCGACGATGACCTGGCTGGTCATCGGAGACCACTCGCTGCACGTCGAAGCGTTCTTCTGCCGGCGCCCCGACGAGAACGAAGAGCGGTTCTGGCGCTGGTTGCTCGAACGCAACGCGAAGCTCTACGCGGTTGCGTTCTCCGTCGACCTGCTCGGCGACGTCTACCTCATCGGGAAGCTGCCGCTGTCGGCCGTGACGCCGGACGAGATCGACCGGATCCTGGGCTCGGTGCTGACCGCGTCCGATGAGTCCTTCGACACCGCGTTGGAGATCGGCTTCCGTACCTCCATCGAGAAGGAGTGGGACTGGCGGGTCAAACGCGGCGAGTCGCTGGCCAACCTGCAGGCGTTCGCACGGTTTGCCGATCCCGACAACCGCGCCGCGCGCGGGCCCCAGCAGAATGGCGCGTCATGACGTCCCGGCTGATCCTGCTCCGCCACGGCGAGAGCGAGTGGAACGCGAAGAACCTGTTCACCGGCTGGGTGGACGTCGGCCTGACCGAGACCGGCGTCGCCGAGGCGGTTCGGGCGGGCGAACTGCTCGCCGCGCACGATCTGCTCCCGGAGGTGCTGCACACGTCCTTGCTCAAGCGCGCGATCGCGACGGCTGGAAACGCCCTCGCCGCCTGCGACCGGCAGTGGATCCAGGTCCGACGCAGCTGGCGGCTCAACGAACGCCACTACGGCGCGCTGCAGGGCAAGAACAAGGCGCAGGTCCGCGAGGAGTTCGGCGACGAGCAGTTCATGGTGTGGCGCCGTTCGTACGACACCCCGCCGCCTCCGCTGGCGGACGACGACGAGTACTCCCAGGTCGGTGACCCGCGCTACGCCGCTCTCGCGCCTGACGTCGTCCCGCGCACCGAGTGCCTGGCCGACGTCGTGGTGCGGCTGCTGCCCTACTGGTACGACGCGGTCGTGCCGGACCTGCGAAGCGGGAAGACGGTCCTCGTGGTCGCGCACGGCAACTCGCTGCGCGCGATGGTCAAGCACCTCGACGGGGTCAGCGACGAGGACATCGTCGGCCTGAATATCCCCACCGGGATCCCGCTGGCGTACTCACTGGACGACGACCTCCGCCCGGTGCGGGCAGGTGGCGAGTACCTCGACCCGGAGGCCGCGAAGGCGGCCGCCGAGGCCGTCGCCAACCAGGGAAAGAAGTAGCGCCCTTCGGTCCCGGTTCCGGGGTCAGACGATCGGGGTCGCCGGGATCTCCTGATCGGTGGGCACCGCCTGGGTCGGCGTCAGGGTCTGGGTGGGCTCCACGACCGGCACCGGGATCGACGCGGTCGTGCCGGCGGCGGAGAAGCTGAAGGTCACCCCGGCCGTCGTGCCGAGCGCCGGCGGCTTGCCGTTGACGATCAGTGTGGGCGCGGAGGAGTCGATCAGCGGATCGCTGATCTGCACCACCACCCCGGGCGGCAGGGTGACCGGTCCGCCGCTGAGCTCGGCGGTGCCGAGCGAGGTGGTGACGCCGGTGAAGGTGTCCGGGGTCTTGGCGTTGTTGACCAGCGTGACCACGAGGTAGGTCGTCGGCGGCTGGCCGCCGGGCACCTGCTCCGGGAATGAGGTGAGGTAGGCGTTGCGGATCCGGACCGCGCCGATGCGGTGATCGGCAGCCTGGACCTGGCTGTGCTCCTTGCTGGTCTCGTCCATGGCCTCGAGCCCACATCCGGTGAGCACGGGCAGGGCAAGTCCAAGCGCCAGGGCGGCGACGGTCCGCTGCGTGGCACGACGCGGGATCACGCGAACTCCTTCAAGGATTTCGATACCCAGATTTGGTGTGGTCAGCGTACTGACCGCTGCTCAGCGCTTGGAACGCAGCACCATGGTCTGCAGCTTCGCGACGAGCGAGGTGTTCGTCGTACTCGTGACGCTGCGTTCGATGTCGTAGATGGTGCCGTCGCGATCGATCGCGACCAGGGTCACGCCCTGGGCGGCCACCGAGGTGGCGAGCGATGCCGCCGGGTCGAAGTAGAGGCCCGGGGAGCCGCGCGTGAGCGACCGGACGATCCCGGCCATCCGCGGGTCGCCGGCCTCCGGGACCACGACCGCAAGCGGGAGCTCCTCGCTGAACGCCTCGCCGGCGAGTGAGTTGAGCAGAGTGGCGCACGCGCAGTCGGTCGGCACCAGCGCGAACACTGCCGGTCGGAGCGTGGCGTCGCGGACTGCGACCCGGCCGTTCGGACCGGTGAGCGTGACGTCCGGGAGCAGACCGCCGACGAGGCCGTCCGCGGAACGCGGCGTGGCCAGCGGCGCCGCCTTCGGGGCATGTTCGAGGGTGCGCGGCGCCATCACGGCGAGCAGCACCGCGACCAGCCCGGCAAGCACCGTCGCGGCGGTCAGGACCAGGAGGGGAAGGGTGTTGCGCCCGTGCAGCATGTGCTGGATGCGGCGCCGCCGACGGGCGCGGCGAAGCTCGCGGTGGTAGGCCGCGATGTCGCGCGACAGGGAGCTGATGTCGTCAGGCGCGACGGCGTCCGCCCAGGTCGCAGGGGCGTCGCGAGGAGCGTCTTCCTCAGCCGCCATATCCGCAGCCTACGCACCCCTGTGATGCATGTCAGCAGGGCTCCTGTCAAGACTCTGGTGTGGTCGTAAAATGGCTCTGACCTGCGGTTTTACCGGTTTTCCCCAAGTCGGCCGGTCGGTTTTGCGTGATATCCTGGAGGTCAGCGAAGGGATCAATGCGCATGACGTTCACGGTCGGCGAGACTGTCGTCTACCCCCATCACGGGGCGGCACTCATCGAGGCAATCGAGACCAGGACCATCAAGGGCGAGGAAAAGATGTACCTCGTTCTCAAGGTCGCCCAAGGTGACCTGACGGTTCGCGTACCCGCCGACAACGCCGAGTACGTCGGCGTCCGCGACGTGGTCGGCGCGGAGGGCCTGGAGCGGGTCTTCGAGATCCTCAAGGCGCCTCACACCGAGGAGCCGACCAACTGGTCGCGTCGCTACAAGGCCAACGTCGAGAAGATCGCCTCGGGCGACGTCAACAAGGTGGCCGAGGTGGTGCGCGACCTGTGGCGCCGCGACCGCGAGCGCGGGCTGTCGGCCGGCGAGAAGCGGATGCTGGCCAAGGCGCGCCAGATCCTGGTCAGCGAGCTCGCCCTCGCCGAGCACACTAACGAGGACAAGGCCGAAGCCCTCCTCGACGAGGTCCTCGCGAGCTAGACGCGGCGATCTGCTTCGTTGTCGTCGTCGCCGATATCTCGATATCGGCTTCCTCCTCCGCCTTGCATCTCATCCGCGTCTAACTCGCGCGCGCTGGCAATGGGGCAATTAGCCCTACTGGGTGAAAGTCCCGGGCGGTTTCAGCCGAGAATCGTCTGGTGAGCCGCAGGCCGCGCGCACCCAAACGCCGTACCCCCAACACCCTGGTCGAGGTACTGCGGCTGCTGACCGTCGTCTTCTTCATCGGGCTGGGCGTCGAGGTCGGCCAGGTCAGCTCGCACCACCTGCACAACATCTCCCTCGGCCCGTTCCGCGGCGCCGGCCTCGGCGTGATCGTCGGATCGGGTATCGGGTACGTCCTGGGCGGCATCCTCGGCCGCACCGCGGCAAGCACCGCGGACCGCACCGAGGCGGTGCTCCGCGAGGTGACCGCGGACACCCTGCTCGCCGGAAGCTTCGGCGCACTGGTCGGCGCCCTCATCGCGATGGTCACCTCGTGGCCGCTGTTCTTCATCCCCGGCCTGGCGCTGGCCACCTCGCTGTTCGGCATCGTCGTCGTGCTCGTGGCGTACGTCGGGTTCCGGGTGGGTGCCTCGAAACGCGACGAGGTGCTGGCTGTCATCGGCTTCCGCACCGGCGTCATGCCCCGGCGGCCGTCCGCGTCAGCGCTGATCAAGCTGCTCGACACCTCGGTCGCGATCGACGGCCGGATCGTGGACGTGGTTCGGGCCGGCTTCGTCCACGGCCGGGTGGTGGTGATCCAGCCGGTGCTCGACGAGCTCGACCGGCTGGCGAAGCTTTCCGACCCGACCCGCCGGGCGCGGGGTCGCCGCGGGCTGGAGGTTCTCGAGACGCTGCGCCGGGAGCCGTTCGTCGACCTCGACGTGATGCCGGATCCGCAACCGGACACCGAAGAGGTCGACCTGAAGCTGGTGCGCACCTGCCTCGACCTCGACTACGCGTTGCTGACCCTCGACACCAACCTCGCCAAGTCCGCCGCGGTCTCCGGGGTGTCCGTACTCAACCTCCACGCCCTGTCGATCGCGCTGCGCCCCCCGGTCGTCGTCGGCGAGGACGTCACCGTGCAGGTCACCAAACCGGGACGTGAGGACGGCCAAGGTGTGGGGTACCTCGACGACGGGACGATGGTCGTCGTCGAGCGCGGGCGCTCGCTCGTGGGCAAGGATGTGACGGTGCGGGTGAGCAGTGTGGTGCTGACGGCGAACGGGCGGCTGGTGTTCGGTGACGTGGCGTCCAGCGCCGCGGCCAAGGCCGGCGCTTGAGCGCTGAGGACGTCGCGCCCAGCGGATCGCTGGCGGACGCAGTACCGCTCACCGGCGCACTGGGCGAGGCGCCGCGGATCGGCATCGGCGTCGACGTCCATCCGTTCGCGGACGGACGGGAGCTGGCACTCGCCGGCCTGATCTGGCCGGACGAGACCGGTCTTGCCGGGCACTCCGACGGCGACGTCGTCGCGCACGCGGCGTGCGACGCGCTGTTCTCCGCCGCGGGCATCGGCGATCTGGGCAGTCAGTTCGGTACCGACGACCTGCGGTGGGCGGGAGCCTCGGGCGTCGTACTGCTCTCCGAGACGGCACGCCGGGTGATCGCCGAGGGGTGGACCATCGGCAACGTCGCCGTCCAGCTGATCGGCGAACGCCCCAAGCTCGCCCCGCGGCGCGCGGAGGCCGAGGCCGCGATGTCCCGCGCGATCGGCGCCCCGGTGTCGGTGTCGGCCACCACCACCGACGGGCTCGGGCTGACCGGCCGCGGCGAAGGTCTCGCCGCGATCGCCACCGCGCTGCTGCTCTCGCGCTGACGTCCTTCCCTAGTCTTGTCCCGTGGCGCTGCGGCTGTACGACACCCGGACGCGTGGGGTCCGTGACTTCGAGCCGGTCACGCCCGGCGTGGCCACCCTCTATGTCTGCGGCGCGACGGTGCAGTCAGCGCCCCATCTGGGTCATATCCGCTCCGCCGTGGCGTTCGACGTGCTGCGTCGCTGGCTCGAGGCTTCGGGCTACACCGTGAAGCACGTGCGCAACGTGACCGACATCGACGACAAGATCATCGCCAACGCCGCAACGCAGGGCGTCGACTGGTGGGAGCTCGGCACCGCTGTCACATGGCAGTTCGAGGACTCCTACGACACGTTGAACTGCCTGCGGCCTTCCGGGGAACCGCGTGCGACCGGACACGTCACCGAGATGATCGAGCTGATCCAACGGATCCTCGATGCCGGGCACGGCTACGCCGCGGGCGGAGACGTGTACTTCGACGTCCGCTCCCTGCCGTCGTACGGCGAGCTGTCCAACCAGCAACCCGACGCGATGCAGGCGAGCGCCGACGCCGGTGCGAAGCGCGACCCGCTCGACTTCGCGTTGTGGAAAGGCGCCAAGCCGGGCGAGCCGTCGTGGAACACGCCATGGGGCCCGGGTCGGCCGGGGTGGCACCTCGAGTGCTCCGCGATGGCGACCAAGTACCTCGGACCGGAGTTCGACATCCACGGGGGCGGGCGCGACCTGCGGTTTCCGCACCACGAGAACGAGCTGGCGCAGTCCGCGTCGGTCGGTGACGGCTTTGCGCGGTACTGGTTGCACCATGGGATGATCAACACCGGCGGCACCAAGATGAGCAAGTCGCTCGGCAACTCCACCTACATCTCCGACATCCTCGAGACCGCGAGTCCGCAGGCGCTGCGCTACTACCTGGTTGCGCCGCACTACCGATCCGACACCGAGTGGGGCCAGGGCGACCTGGCCGAAGCGGCTGCTGCCTACGGCCGCATCGAGAACTTCCTCACCCGCGCCCGAGAGCGATTCGGTGCACCCGCTGCCGATGCGGTGCTGCCCGCTGACTTCTCCTCGGCGATGGACGACGACCTGTCGACGCCTGCTGCGGTCGGAGTTATTCACGACACGGTGCGGGCCGGGAACGCTGCGCTCGCGGACGGAAACGAAGAGGTTGCTCGTTCGTCGTACGACGCCGTTGCGGCGATGTCGCAGGTCCTGGGCCTTTGGCCGGAGGACTTCGAAGGCGCCGGCGGACACTCGGAACTGAAGCGGGTCATCGACCAGACGATGCCCGCCCTGCTGGCGGCCCGGCAGTCGGCACGTGAACGCAAGGACTTCGCAGAGAGCGACCGGATCCGCGACGCGCTCGCGGCTGCCGGCGTGGTGGTCGAGGACACCGCCGACGGCCCGCGCTGGCGTCTCGGGTAGCGGCCAGGCTGATGGCACCGAAGAAGGGTCCGCACAAGGGCACCGGCGGGCACGGGCGACGCAAGCTCGAAGGTCGCGGCCCCACGCCCAAGGCCGAGGACCGCACCAAGCATCCGGCCGCTCGTCGAGCCCGCGCCGCGGCCAAGCGCGCCGCGACGCAGCAGGCGCGCCCGGCGCCGCAACCGCGGCGTCGAGGGGACGGGCGCGGCGCGGATGACGTCGTGGCCGGCCGCAACGCGGTCGTCGAGGCGCTGCGCGCCGCGGTCCCGGCGACGAAGCTCTACCTCGCCTCCGGCCTCGACCGCGACGCGCGCCTGGTCGAGGCCGCCAAGCTGGCGTCGGACCACGAGGTCCCGGTGGCCGAAGCGAGCCCGCGCGACCTGGATCGGCTCAGCGGCGGAGCGCCGCACCAAGGCATCGCGCTCGCCGTCAAGCCGTACGAGTACGAGCACCCTGACGACTTGCTGCGCCGTGTCCTGGAGTCCACTCACCCGGCGCTCGTCGTGGCGCTCGACGGCGTGACGGATCCGCACAACCTCGGCGCGATCGTGCGCTCGGCGGCAGCCTTCGGGGCGCACGGGGTGGTGCTGCCGGAGCGCCGGTCGGTCGGCGTGACGCCGTCGGCGTGGAAGGCGAGCGCCGGGGCGCTCGCGCGGGTGCCGGTCGCGCGGGCCACGAACCTGGTCCGCACCCTCACCGCCTACGCCGAGGCCGGTCTGATGGTCGTCGGCCTCGACGGTCGCGGCGAGATCGATCTCGAGGGCTTGGAGCTCGCGACGGGCCCGCTGGTCCTCGTGGTCGGCGCGGAGGGCCGCGGCTTGTCCCGCCTGGTGCGGGAACGCTGCGATCTCACGGTACGGATCCCGATGGTCGACGACGTGGAGTCGCTCAACGCGTCCGTTGCGACGGGTGTGGTGCTGGCCGAAGTGGCCCGCCGGCGTCGCTGACGCGAGAGTCTCGCCGAACGCGAAATCTTGCGGTCCGCTAGGCCGACCGGCCGAGCGCGATTCCGCCAGACGTTGTGAGGAACGACGAGATGCGCTTTTCGGCTATGACCGGCGTCACACCGATTTGCCCGGTTTCATCCCGGTTAGCGCTTGGCTAACTGCCCGCAACTCCAAGGTCGCTCGCTCGTTGTTGTGACGAGGCCCGATGTTCAGCGAACCGTCGCGAACCTACGATGCGTCAGCGGTCGTGCCAGTTTCCCAGTCCGAAAGGCCTGACCTATGCGTTCTGTGAGGGTTCGCCCTGTTGCGATCTCCCCCCGTCGCGAGGATGACGACGACGCCCTTGTGGCGGCTGCCCGTTCCGGTGACGACGAGGCCCTCACCGACCTGCTCACCAAGTACCGAGGCTTCGCGCGCTCGAAGGCGCGTTCGTACTTCCTGGTCGGCGCCGACCACGAGGACATCGTCCAGGAAGGGATGATCGGCCTCTACAAGGCGATCCGAGACTTCAACCCGGAGCTGACGTCGAGCTTCCGCGCGTTCGCCGAGCTCTGCGTCACCCGGCAGATCATCACCGCGATCAAGACCGCGACCCGGCAGAAGCACGGTCCGCTCAACAACTACGTCTCGTTCTCCCGGCCGGTCGTGGCCGACGAGGAGGGCGATCGCACCCTCGCCGACGTACTCCCGATGACGCAAATCTGCGACCCGGCGGACCTGGTGATCTCCGCCGAGCGGATCCGGGCGCTGCAGGCGCACTTCGACGCTGCGTTGTCCGACCTCGAGGCCGAGGTGCTGCGCCTCTACATCGACGGCAAGAGCTACCACGAGATCGCCGAGGTGCTCGACCGGCACGTGAAGTCGATCGACAACGCGCTGCAGCGGATCAAGCGCAAGCTCGACAGTCACCTGCGCGAGCGAGAGATCGCCGACGCCTCCTAGTCCGTGATCTTGACGAAACGCGCGTTCTGAGGGCGGTTCAGCGCTCCTTTCGTCAAGATCACCGGGTGGTGGGGATGCCCTGGGGCTGGGCGAAGACGTCGGTCGGGTCGTAGGTCTGCTTCGCCTCGATCAGTCGCGGCAGGTTCGACCCGTAGTACGCCCGTTGCGGATTGGGGAGCGAGGCATCGGCGTAGTTCTGGTACGCCTCCCCGGTGCCGTAGCGGTGAAGCGTCGAGCGCAGGTCGGCGAGTGAGCGGTGGTTGCGCGCCAGCGGCAGGGTGCCGCCACCGAGCCAGCCGGCGGTGTACTGCGCGTTGAAGAGCGCTCCGCGATGGACGTACGCCGTCGCGTCGCTCGCCAGGTCATCGACCTCACCCCCGAGGACGTCGAGCGACACCCCGCCGTTGCGCAGCCGCGGGTCGTGCGCCCGTCGCTCGACTGCCGCCACCATCGCGGCGATCCCCGCCGGTGGAATGGGGTCCCGGAAGTAGTCCGAGGCGCCGAGAAAGGCGCTGCGCGGCAGCCGCCCGCCGGGCGTCTCGTCGCCGATGTGGCACTGCGCGACGGACAGGTCGGCGCAGCCGGCCTCCAGCATCATCGTCGACTCGTAGCCGTCGTCGCGGACCGAGTGCGTGGTGGGCGCCGCGGGAATGGCGGCAAGCAGCGTGTCGAGCCGGGCGGACAGCGCGCTGCTCGGCCCGACGTGCACCGCGACGACCGACACGTTGGGCCCGGCCGCCTTGTTGTCGGGAGCCAGGATGTGGCACGCCGACCACAGCTCGCGCGGTGCGGTGACGGCGAACGTCTGCCACGCCTCGACGACGGCGGCCGCGACCGGCCACGGCCACACCAGGAACGCGTGCGAGAGCGACGGAGTGGGATGGGTCTCGAGGGTGAGGTCGGTGACGACGCCGAAGCTGCCGCCGCCACCGCGCAAGGCCCAGTAGAGATCGGAGTGACGGTCGGCGTCGGCCACGACCGTCTCACCCTCCGCGGTCACGACGGTCGCCGCCGTGATGCGGTCGCAGGTGAGGCCGTAGCGGCGGGTGACGACGCCGACGCCGCCACCGAGGGCGAGCCCGGACAACCCCACCGACGGGCAGGAGCCGGCGGGGATCGCGGCGCCATGCGCGGCCAGCTCTGAGTAGACGTCGACCAGCGCCGCGCCGGCGCCGATCGTGGCAGCTCCGTCACCGACCTCGACGGTGTTGAGGCCGCGGACGTCGATGACCAGCCCCCGACCGGTGGATGCGCCGACGTAGGAGTGGCCACCGGAGCGGATCGAGAGGGGCAGGCCGAAGCGACGCGCGAAGTCGACGCAGTGGGCGACGTCGTGCGGACCCGCGACCGCCGCGACGGCTGCCGGCCGGACATGGTCGAAGCGGGGATCGAAGAGCAGGGAAGCCTCCTCGTATCCCGCTTCGCCCAGCCGCCGCAGCGCGCCGCTCATCCGCCGAGCCAGCGCGGACCAGTCCGCGTTCGCCGCCGTCGCCGGGGCGCTGGGCTGCCCAGGTGACGGTCGCGGGGTTGGCGTGACCGGCCTCCGGCTGGGGCGGACGGTCGGGGAAGACCCGTCGCTGCACGCACCGAGCACGCCCGCCGTACCCGCACCCGCCAGCAGTCCGAGCACGTGCCGACGGCTCAGCCGGGTGCCGGTCACGTCTCATGTGACGTCCGGTGAGCGCGATCGGTTGCCCGGTCGACGTTGTTTCCCGCGGGTCGACGTGTCAGTCCACGATGCGAGGGGATCCGATGCCTATCGTCAACACGCAGAACCGCTCATGCCCAGCACGACAGTCGGTCGGCCCGATTGGTTGGAGGGGACATGGATCAGCGAAAGCTCTTTGCGGAGTTCCTCGGTACGGCGCTTCTGGTCATCTTTGCGGTCGGAGTCGCGACGCTCTCGTTCGGCTTCGGCGTCACGGGAAGCAGCGTCTCTGCCGGCGTGATGGCAACGGCGCTGGCCTTCGGCCTCGTCGTCCTCGTACTCGCGTACACGATCGGCCCCATCTCCGGATGCCACGTCAACCCGGCCGTGACGTTGGGGTTCCTGATGTCCGGGCGGATGTCGCTCAACGAGGCCATCGGCTACTGGGTCGCACAGTTCGCCGGCGGAATCGGCGGCGCGCTCGCACTGTGGGGGTTGTTCTCCTCCTCGCCCGCCTATGACCGCGGGACGACGGGGCTGGGCGCCGACGGTTGGGGCAAGCACTCGATCTTGCACATCACCGGAAGTGGCGCGTTCGGTGCCGAGGTGGTGCTGACGTTCCTGTTCGTGTTGGTGGTGCTCGGCGCGACCAGCCGGTTGGGCTCCCCCGGGTTCGCGGGACTCGCGATCGGCCTTGCGCTGACCGTTGTCCACCTGCTGGGCATCCCGTTGACCGGTACGTCGGTGAACCCCGCACGCAGTCTCGGCCCTGCGATCGTCGTCGGTCATGACGCGCTGTCCCAGCTGTGGCTGTTCATCGTCGCGCCGCTGGTCGGTGCCGCGATCGCCGCCTTCGTCTACCGGTATCTGTTTGCCGAGAGCGGCACGGTGGCGGCGGCCACGGAGTCGGCTGCCGTCGCGGCGGACCGCGATGTCGGTCCGACCACCGCTACCCCGTAGGGACGAGACGACCGCTCGCTAGCCTTGGCGGGCTGCCCCGTTAGCTCAGTGGTAGAGCACTCGCCTTGTAAGCGAGCGGTCGTCCGTTCAATCCGGACACGGGGCTCGACTCGGCCGACGCCAGTACATCTGGCTGACAGGGAGATCCGCATGAGGATCGGGCTTCTCGCGGTGGCACTTGCCGCAGCCGCATCACTTTTGGCTTGTTCGCACTCGTCGAGCGGCGATCGGGCGCTGAGCGTGTCTCCGGCTGGGAGTTCTCCGGTCCCATCGCCGGTTTCGACTACCGGGGCCCCCTCTGCGGAGGAGTTGAAATCCGCCGCGCTGAGCGTGTCTGACATGCCGACCGGCTGGGCGGCCGCAACTGAATCCGACGACGATACGGTCACGGGCTTCTGCAACCGACCGGTTCCGGATGAGGGCCTTTCGAAAGCCCAGGCCGGCTTCCAGAAGTCCGATCTTGGTCCAATTGCGGAAGAGGCTCTTCGTGGATACGCCTCGGCAGACGCGGTCTCCGAGGTCCTGAAGCAGATCCGTGACGATGCCTCAAGTTGCACATCAATGATCGACAAGGGCGACCAGGTGCACATCGCCGCCCTGTCGTTCCCGACGGTTGGCGACGCCACGTTTGCTGTGCAGCTCAGCGGTGAGGGCGCCACCTTCGACGAGGCGTTCATTCAGGTAGGTAACGTTCTTGTGCAGGTGGGTGAGGGTGGGTTGGATGTGGATCCCGACCTCGCAGTTCGGTTTGCGCGTCGCTCCGTGGAGCTCGTCCGCGCGGCCTCTTCAAGCTGGCGATAGTTCCCAGCAGAGCGGTCGTCCGTTCAGTCCGGATAGTCCGTCTCGCACCGCGCATCCAAAGGGACACACGCAGCAGGTCGGCCGGTTCGCTTCAACCCGTGCGCCTGTCGCGGGGCAGGGATTCAAATGCCGACGGACTGCGGGTGCCTTGGCGACGATCCTGAGGTTCACTGTCGGGTGGAGACCGCCCGGATTGGCTAAGGGGGCTTGAACGTGAAAGTTTGGCAGTCACCCCCAGGATGGCCCGATCCTCCCCCCGGCTGGACGCCCCCTCAAGGCTGGTCGCCCGACCCGTCATGGCCGGCCGCGCCAGAGGGCTGGCGCTTCTGGGTGGAACAACCTCAGGACCCGCCGCCGCCTCAAACCCCGGCACCGCTGCTTCAGACTCCACCGTCCACCGTTCTCTACACGGCGGATGGGCAGCCCGTTCATGTGCAAGTCACGCGCCCGGCTGGGACCGGCTATCCGAGAACGCTCTGGGTCGGGCTAGGGGCGGTGGCCGTCATCATCATCGGAACTTTGCTGCCATGGGCCAGCATCGCGATCTTTACCGTCAACGGCACGCAGACTGCGGATGGCAAACTCCTGCTCGTAGTCGCGATAGGTACGGCGTTCCTCGTAGCGGCGTCAGCGCGATCCACCGGGCTACTAGTCCTCGCGGTCCTTGCGGGGCTCGGCTGCGGAGCGATCTCGGTTATCGATCTGGTGCACATCACGCGGGTGCTGGATTCAACCGATTCAGATGCGATCGGCGGGTCGGCCGGAGTCGGGTTGTGGCTCGACGCGCTCGGGAGCGCAGTTCTCGTCGGTGCGCTGATCAAGCGATGGTCTGACACTAAGCGCGCTTAGTGTCCTGGTGGGGAGGGACCTGTGCCGCCGATGACGTCGCCGCTTCAGCCGATGACGCCGCTCGAGCCGCTGCGGCCGATGACACCGCTTCAGCCCCTGCTGCCGATGACGCCGCTGCAACCCATCGGGTCCGCGGCCGGGTACTCGCCGCCGGCTCCGGCAGAGCAGGAGGACTGGTCGGAGCCCGAGGAGGTGCCGGCCCCGCCGCCGGTGAGCTATCAGCCGCCGCCGCCGGTGCGGTACGACCTGCCGCCGCCGCAGGTCACGCCGTTGCCCGGCGGGATCCAGCTGCCGGTCCGCGTGCGGCGACGTTCCGGCGGTGCTGCGGCGGCGATCATCGGCGTCGTCGCGGCCCTGATCGTCGGACTTGCCGCCCTCGGTTCCCACACCTCGAGCGGCGGCGGTCCGGTCGTCGTGTCGGCGCCGTCGATCTCGCTGCCGACGTTCGGCTCGACCAACGGTTCCGGGTCCTCAGCTGGCAGCGGCCTCTCCGGTCACCACTCCGGCAACGCGGTCGCGAGCATCGGGCAGTCGCGGGTTCTCAGCGGCAACGTCAACGGTCAGCGGGTGCGCGTGACGTTGCTCAGCTGGCGGAACACCGCGCGGTCCAAGGACTCCTTCTTCGGGCCCCGTGCGGGAAAGCGCTTCGTTGCCGCGAAGTTCCGGATCAGGAATGTCGGCAGCGCGTTCTACGTCGACTCGCCCGCCAACGGCGCGTACGTCTTCGACCGCGCGGGACGGAGGTACCGGACGACGTTCGCGGTGAGCGGCATCCGCGAGGGCCCCGTCTTCGACGCAGTGGTCAGCCTCGCCGCCGGGGAATCGGCGCGCGGCTTCCTGGTCTTCGAGGTGCCCAGGCACGCGTCGATCCGCAGGATCCGGTTCAGCGAGAACTCGGGGTTCGGCCAGGCCGGGACGTGGTCGATCAGGCGGTGAGTGCCGCCTCGATCTGAGCAGCGAGCGTCATCGGGTCGAACGGTTTCGTGAGCACCGCGTCGGGTGCGACCCGGCTGCGTTCGGCGTCGCTGACCGGCGACCCGGTGAGCAGCACGATCGAGGGCGCGATGTCATGACCGCGCAGCGAAGAGACCGACTCTGCGGCGTCCTCGCCGGGGATGTTCAGGTCGAGCAGTACGACGTCGTACGACGTGCCGTCGTGCTCCGCCACGGCCGAGGCCGTGCTGCGCCGGGTCGTCAACGACCAGTCGGTGGTCACCTCGAGCGCAAGCTGGACCACGTCGAGGATCTCTTGCTGGTCGTCGACCGCGAGGACCCGCAGCCCGTTCATTACGGCAGTGTGGCGGTCAGCGCGTCCAGTCTGCGGACCAGCTCACCGCGGGTCAGGTCGTTGCGCCCGGACAGCGCGTCGAGGATGGTCTCGGCGAGCTCGGACCCCTCCGGCCAGCCGTAGGTGCCGAGCGTCCCGGCGAGCGCGTGCAGGTCGTCGCGTACCGACTGGTCGGGGTCGGCCGACGCATCGAGGGCACGGCGCACGTTTGCCAGCCGGCGGAGCACGTGACCGCGGTTCTTCTCCCACAGCGGCGCGAGGAGCGCGCGCACCTGTTCGGAGTTCAGCTCGGTCATCGTCATGGATTGTCCTCGGTCGGCGCGTGTCCGACGGGGTGTCGCACGGACTGTACGAGGCGTTTCGCCGCGATCGCGCCGCAGCCGATCGTCAGCGCGCCGATCATCAGGCGCAGCCAGCCGTGCCGCAGCAGTGTCGTCATCCGGCCCAAGCCCGGTGCGCTCGCGATCACGACGGGGACGCTGGGCGAGTCGATGCGCAACGTGTAGGGCTCCGGCTCGGGATTGGCGTCGCCCTTGGTCCTCACCAGCGGCTTGCCGTCGCGCATGGTCACCTTGATGATCCGGTGCACGTACCGCTGCCCGGGTTCGCCCGGGATCGGCAGTGCGACGACCTGGCCGACCTTCACCGACGAGGCGGGTTCGGCCTTGGTGATGATCAGGTCGCCCGGCCGAAACGCCGGCACCATGCTCGGCGAGAGCACCGGCTGGAAGCCGATGCGGTCGTGGATGACGGTGTAGGCCAGTCCTAGCGACCCGCACATCACGAGGATCAGCAGCGTCCCGGTGGCGATGCGCCACCCCTTGCCGGCGACGGCGCGTAGTGAGGTCGGCCGGCCGCCGAGGCTCCACGGCATCGGCGGGTGAACCGTGGTGGCGGACATGTCGACCTCCCTTCGCTAGCTGTTGGTGGTGGTGGCGGCGCGGGCCTGCCCGCGGCTGACCCTGACATTGATGGTCGTGGTGTAGCTGCCGAGCGACAGCAGGCCGGATGCGCTGGCCTTGACGCTGACGTAGGACCCGGCCGGGATCGGGACGGACGCCGTGGTCGCGCCGCTGCTGGAGTCGCCGAGCCCGACCGTGGTTCCGGAGCAGCTTCCGCCGAGACCGAGCAGCGTGCTCCAGTCATCCCCGACGCAGGCGGTCAAAGTGATCTTGGGCCCTCCGGAGATGGTCGTGGTGTACGTCTCCGCGGTGAGGTCGATGGTTCCGGTGTTGACCACCTTGAAGAACTGCGGGTTGACGCCGAGCAGGTTGATGGTCCACGACATCGTGAACGGCGAACCGATCGAGGGTGAGCCGTTGTTCGTCGAGCCGGCTGCTCCCCATTTCGCGCTGGTCGCGCTCTGCGCCGCGTGGGTGGCTTTGGCCTTGACCCCGCCCCAGGCCGGAGCAACCACGGCGAGCAGGGCAGCCGTCACGACGACGACTACGCCTGCCCGTCGGTTCCGGCCGGTCACCGAGGTCCCTTTCGTGGATCGTCCGGTGCGGCGCCGCGAGGGAGGGGGAGCGGCGCCGCACCGGCTGGGGTGTTGCTTGAGGTGCTAGCTGTTCGTCGTGGTCGCGGTGCGCTGCGCCTCGGCAAAGGTGTAGGTCAGGCTTGCGGTCTGGCCCTGGATCGTGGTGCCCGGAGCCGCCCCGTTGACCGTGGTCTCCGTCTGATCCGGCAGCTGCACCGACACCTGCAGGTGAAGCGTCGCGCCGTGGGCAACCGACCCGCTGACGAGCGATGCCGCGCTGCTCAGGGCCGACAGCGTCGTCGCCGAGAGCAACGAGGTGACCGTGCCGGACGCGCTGCAGACGCCGGACGACGTCGTCCAGCTGGTCGAGCACTGGCTTACCGAGACTTTCAGAGCTTTGGTGGTGGCCGGGCTGGTGCCATCGGTGATCAGCGCGCTGCTGCCGGTCGCCGCGACCGCCATCGTCAGGCCCTGCGCGTCGAGCGATCCGTCGTTGGTCAGGTCGACGTAGCGGTTGACCACGTCACCGGGGGCCATGTTGCTGATCGTGCTGCTGAACCCGGTGTCGTTGTCGGCGAGGGACAACGACAGCGTGCCGGACTGCACGTCCTCAGGGGTGGTGTTGAAGGCGGTCGCGGACAGGGACGCCCACACGCCGAAGCCGGCGGTGATGAGCAGGGCGCCACCGGCGACGGCGCCGGCGAGCGGACGCCACGCGGGGCGCTTGGAGGCGGGCTTGTCGGACATCTGTTTGGTCTCCCGAGGCTGGCGGCACCACCCGATGTGGCGCTTGGGAGACAAGGTGCAAGCCGTACTTCTCGGCAATGTCGAGGCCGCCTCAACCGAACCTCAAGATATCCTCAAGATTCGCTGATGGCCGTAACCCGCGTGCTGGTGGTCGAAGACGTCGAGGAGATCGCCGACGTCGTCGCCGCGGTGCTCACGGCGGCGGCCTACGAGGTGGAGGTCGTCTCCGACGGCGTCGCGGGCTGCGCGCGCGCCATCGAGTGGGTGCCCGATGTCGTGATCCTCGACCTGTCGCTGCCCGGCATGGACGGCACCGAGGTCTGCCGCCGGATCCGTGCCGCCGGCGTCGACTCCTACATCCTGATGCTCACCGCGCGGCACGAGGAGGTCGACAAGATCGTCGGCCTGTCGGTCGGCGCCGACGACTACATCACCAAGCCGTTCTCGCCGCGCGAGCTCGCCGCCCGGGTCCAGGCGATGATGCGCCGGCCGCGGATCAGCGCGTCCAAGGTCGAGCCGCACGACGTCGTACGGATCGGCGCGATGGCGATCGATCCCGGGGCCCGCGAGGTGTCGGTGCACGGCGAGCAGGTCGCGCTGACCAAGACCGAGTACGACATCCTCGCGCTGCTCGCCGAGCACCCGAAGCGCGTCGTGACGCGCGATCGGCTGCGGTCACAGGTATGGGGCGAGGACTGGCTCGCCGACGACCACGCGGTCGACGTGCACGTGTCCAACCTTCGCTCGAAGCTCGCGAAGGCGGGCGCGGACGGCCTGGTACGTACGGTCCGAGGAGTCGGCTACCGCATCGCCCCCGACGCGACGTGAGCAAAGTGGCTTTGCCCACCGAAATCGGCCGGTTCGGGCGCCGATCCGGTAGGTAGAGCCACTTCGCTCACCGTGGGCAGGCGCCGGTGGCAGGATGAGCCCGTGCCGAAGAAGGCGGCCCCTGCCAAACAATCTGCGTGGGAGTCCGCGCAGCTGCAGCTTGCCGAGGCGGTCGGGCACCTCGGCCTGGACGACGGCACGTACCAGACGCTCGCCACACCGCGTCGAGAGCTGACGGTGAGCATCCCGTTGCGTCGTGACGACGGCAGGACCGAGGTGCTGCGCGGCTACCGGGTGCAGCACAACCTGTCGCGCGGCCCCGCGAAGGGCGGCATCCGCTACCACCCGTCGACCGACATCGACGAGGTGCGCGCACTCGCGATGTGGATGACCTGGAAGTGCGCGCTGATCGGCATTCCGTACGGCGGCGCCAAAGGTGGCGTGACGATCGACCCGCGGCTCTACAGCGAGACCGAGCTCGAGCGGGTGACCCGTCGGTACGCGAGTGAGATCTTCCCGATCGTCGGCCCGGAGAAGGACATCCCGGCTCCCGACGTCGGCACCGACGAGCAGACCATGGCGTGGTTCATGGACACCTACTCGGTGCAGAAGGGCTACACGGTCACCGGGGTCGTGACGGGCAAGCCGGTCAGCGTCGGCGGATCCGAAGGGCGGGGTGGCGCGACGAGCCGCGGCGTGATGATCGCCGCGTTCGCGGCGTTGCAGGAGGCCGGAGTCAACCCGCACGACGTCACGGTCGCCGTGCAGGGGTTCGGCAAGGTCGGCGGGCTGGCCGCGCAGTACCTCCATGACGCGGGGTGCAAGGTCGTCGCGGTCTCCGACGTCGGGGGTGGTGCGTACAACTCGATGGGCATGAACCCGGCGAAGATGTTGCGCGACGTCCGCGCCGGACTCGGCACGGTGGCCGGCTATCCGGGCACCGACCTGATCACCAACGAGGAGCTGCTCGAGCTCGACGTCGACGTGCTCGTGCCGGCTGCCCTCGAAGGCGTCATCCACGAGGGCAACGCCGCCGCGATCAAGGCGCGCTTCGTCGTCGAGGGAGCGAACGGCCCGACGACGCCGGCGGGCGACGCGATTCTGGAGGACAAGGGCGTCACCGTCGTCCCGGACATCCTCGCCAACTCCGGCGGCGTCGCCGTCTCCTACTTCGAGTGGGTCCAGGACCTTCAGGCGTACTGGTGGACCGAGCACGAGGTCACCGACCGGATGAAGGCGATTCTCGAGCGGTCGTACGCCGAGGTGTCGGCGCTGGCCGAAGAGCGTGACGTGTCCAAGCGGACCGCTGCGCAGATGATCGGCGTCGGGCGGGTTGCGGAGGCGCACCGCACGCGGGGCCTCTATCCCTGACGCTCAGCCCGCCCCTTGCGTGACCTGAGCGCGTCCGCATGCCAGAATGACAACGCTGTAGTTCGAGGTCGAGCAACGTGCGGGAGTCCTGATGAGCGCTGCTGGAGCCGTTTCCGGTCGCGAGCCCGCGCCCGGTGAGCTGTCCAAGCGCGACAGCGACATCCTCGAGTTCGAGCGCCAGTGGTGGAAGTACGCCGGCGCCAAGGAGCAGGCGATCCGCGACCTGTTCGACATGTCGGCGACCCGCTACTACCAGGTGCTCAACGCGCTCCTCGACCGCCCGGAGGCGCTCGCTGCCGACCCGATGCTCGTGAAGCGGCTTCGCCGCATGCGCGCCGCTCGGCAGCGGCAGCGTTCCGCGCGCCGCCTGGGCTTCGAGGCCTGAGGTCGCCGCGTCGTACGACGCGGTGTTACTGGGCAGGTCGATCTTCATGACGGGTGAACCCTCGTGAGCGGGCAGGACCTCCCTCCCGGCTGGCGCAACCCGCCGAGTGCGGAGGGGCCGTGGGTCGGCAAGCACCGCGCGCCGGTGACGCCCGGGCGCAAGCTGCTCTACCGGGTGGTGGTTCCGCTCGGCGCCGTGGTCGCGGTCGTCGTACTGATCGTCGTGCTCATCGGACTCAACGGCCACTCGTCGGGCAACGGTCCGGGCCCAGGCGTGATCACGGCGTCCACCCCGCCCCGGGTGGTGATCCCGTCCGCGACCGCAACGAGCCCGACGCCGACGCCGAGCGACACCACGACACCAGCCCCGACGCACCGCGCGACCCACGTGACGCTCCCGCCGAAGCACCGCCACCATCGGGTGCCGGCGGCGATGGCACCCGTGCGGGTCTACAACACGACGGCGATCCAGGGACTTGCCCACCACGTCGCTGCCGAGATCAAGTCTCGCGGCTGGAACGTCGTCACGGTCGGCAACATCCGGCTCGCAACGTCGACCTCGACGCTGTACTACTCGCCCAGCGCCCACGCCGCCGCGCGCCACCTCGCCAGCGAGTTCTCCGGCATTCACCGACTGCAACCCAACAGCGCGGCGGGCCTGCACTCCTCGGGCGTAACGCTCGTCCTCACCGCCGACTGGCACGACTGACGCCCCGGGGTAGGACTGACGCATGCCGGGTGACGAGGTGCTCGCGGCCCTGCTGCAGGACCCGAGCGGCGGGCTCGTGGCGGTCGACTTCGACGGGACGCTCTCACCGATCGTCGCTCGGCCGGAGGACGCCCGCCCGGTCGCCGGGGCCGTCGAGGCGCTCGAGTCGCTGTCGCGTCGGCTCGGCGGAGTCGCGATCGTCAGCGGCCGGCCGGCGGAGGAGGTCGTACGCGTTGCCCGGCTCAGCGCCGACTCCGGCGTGCAGGTGTTCGGCCACTACGGGTTGCAGCGGTGGCGGCGCGGCGCGCTCGCGTCACCGGAGCCGGAGCCGGGCGTCGCGGTCGCGCGGGCTCGCCTCGCCGACATCCTCGAGGGCGCGGACTCCGGGGTGCGGGTCGAGGACAAGCACCACTCGCTCGCGGTGCACACCCGGGGCGCATCACATCCCGGTCAGGAGCTCGAGGCGCTCGAGCCGGCGCTGGAGTCTTTGGCGGATGCCGTCGGGCTCGAGGCGGTGCCGGGCCGGTACGTCATCGAGCTCCGACCGCGGGGCACCGACAAGGGCGCCGCGTTGCGGACCCTCGTCGAGCAGACGGCGGCACGCGTCGTCATCTACCTCGGTGACGACCTGGGCGACCTGCCGGCCTTCGCGGCGGTTGAGGCCCTCGCCGCGTCCGGGACGGTCGCCGGGTTGAAGGTCGCGGTGGTCGATCCTTCGGACGACGACCTGCCTGAGGCGGTCGGCGCTCGCGCGGACGTCGTCCTCGACGGTCCGGTGGCGGCCGTTGCCTGGCTCAGCGGCATCGCCGAGATGCTCAGCTGAGCACGTCGAGCTGTTGCTGCAACCACGCGTGCGGCGGTAGCGCCGCTGCGGCGGCCGCGAGACGTCGGTGTCGTTCCGCGCGTTCCGCACCGGACAGTGCCAGGGCTTCGTGCAACGCGTCGGCAGTCGCCTCGACATCGAGCGGATCGACCAGCAGCGCGTCGGGCATCTCGTCGGCGGCGCCGGTTTCGCGGGAGAGCACGAGGGCGACGTCCGGACTGAGCAGGACACCTTCTTTCGCCACGAGGTTCATGCCGTCGCGCAGCGAGTTGACGAGCAGCACATCGGCGCAGCCCAAGGTCGCGAGCGATCGCGGGTAGTCGTCGCGGACCTCGAAGAGCACCGGAGGACGAGCCGCATCGGCGAACTCCCCGTTGATCTCCGCCGCGAGTGCGACACAGTCGCTGGTGTAGTCCCGGTACTCCGCGACGTCCTGGCGACTCGGATAGGCCAGCGCGACGTGAACCACGGCATCGACGTGCTCCGGTCGCTGACGCAGCAGCTCGGCGAAAGCGAGCAGCCCGCGGTGGATGTTCTTCGCCGGCTCGGTACGGTCCACCCGGCCGATCACCCGCCGTCCGTCAACCGCCGCGCGAAGCACGCCGGCGCGCTCTGCGACGTCCCGCTCTGCGGCGCGGGCCAGCAGCGGGACCGGGTCGACGCCGAGCGGATGCACCCGCAGCGGAGCGGTAACCGTGACACCGGTCGCGGCCGCGCACGCGGCGAAGTTCGCCGCCCATCGGGGAGAGTGAAATCCGATGCTGTCCGCACCGGCCAGGCCTTCGACGAGCCGGCGGGCCGCGTCACCGGGTAGCCGTGCGAAGTCTTCGGCTGTCGCCCACGGTGTGTGCGTGAAGTGCGCGATCCGCAGGTCGGGGCGCATCGCGCGGAGCTGGGCCGGCACCAGGTCGAGGTGGTAGTCCTGCACGAGGACGCGAGCGTCGTCGGCCGCGGACTCGGCGATCGCCTGCGCGAACGCGGCGTTGTACTCGACGTACCGGTCCCAGTCCGCCAGCCAACGGTCGTCGTAGGTAGGCATGGTGTCGATCAGCCCGTGATTGATCGGCCAGAGCGTCGAGTTTGCGATCGAGGTGTACGCACCCGCCAGGACCGACTCGTCGACGGCGAGCATCCGGACGGCGGCCCCGCCCGTGTCGTGGCCGGCGAGATCGATGCGCCCACGGGGTGACGACGTCGCGACGCTGCGGTCGACGTCCGACAGTGCGGCACAGATCCACACTGCGTCGTCCTGAGCAGCGGCGACCGACATGGCGGAAACCAACCCACCCCCGCCGCGGCTGGAAGAGGGCTTGCCGTCCCGGTCGAGCGAGAACGAAAGCGGACCGCGGTTCGAGGCGATGACGACGGACGACCCGGCCACGCAAGAAGACTAAGAGCGCGACGAAGAGAAGGGGTGGGACTACCCATCCCACCCACCGGGCTCGCAGCGCGTTAACTCAGATGCTGCGGCCGCGCCGCCTGTGGCACACTGAACACCGCGGTCGCCCTCGGGCGAGCGCACTCATCAAGAGGGGCAGAGGGAACCGGCCCGTTGAAGCCCCGGCAACCACCCGTCTCGGGCAGGTGCCAAGTCCGGCCTTCGGGCGACCGTCCGAGGGGAAGATGAGGACGGAAGGCCTCTGTGATGTCACCAACCTCGGTGCTCGAGCGCACCGCTGCCTTCGGCTCGGCGTCGCATCTCGTCTGTCGCGAGTGCGGGTCGCAGTACGAGATCGGTCCCTCTCACGTCTGCGAGCTCTGCTTCGGCCCGCTCGAGATCGCCTACGACGAGGAGCTTCAGCGACTCGTCACGCGCGAGTCGATCGAGGCGGGTCCGCAAACGATGTGGCGCTACGCGGGGTTGTTGCCCGCGGCGCCGCAGGTCGACACGGAGGTCGGCATGACGCGGCTGGTCCGCGTCGACAATCTCGCCCGCGAGCTCGGCATGAAGTCGTTGTGGGTCAAGGACGACAGCGGAAACCCGACGCACTCGTTCAAGGACCGGGTCGTGGCGGTGGCCGCCAACGCGGCGCGCGCCCTCGGCTTCGATGTCCTGTCCTGTGCCTCGACCGGCAACCTCGCCAACGCGGTCGCCGCCGCGGCCGCCTCCGCCGGCCTGAAGTCGGTCGTCTTCATCCCGCACGATCTCGAGGCCGGCAAGGTCGTCACGACTGCCGTCTACGGCGGGACGTTGGTGGCGGTCGAAGGTTCGTACGACGACGTGAACCGGCTGTGCGCCGAGGTCGCGGGTGAGCTGCCGTGGGCATTCGTCAACGTCAACGTGCGCCCGTTCTACGCCGAGGGCTCCAAGACGGTCGGCTACGAGATCGCCGAACAGCTCGGCTGGCGGCTCCCGGAGCAGGTCGTGATCCCGATCGCGTCGGGCTCGCTGCTGACCAAGGTGGACAAGGCCTGGCGAGAGCTCGGCAAGCTCGGTCTGGTCGAGGCGACGCCGTACAAGGTGTTCGGCGCGCAGTCGACCGGCTGTTCGCCGGTGTCGGCGGCGTTCCGCGCGGGGCACGACGTGGTGCAGCCGGTGCGGCCGAGCGGCATCGCCAAGTCGCTGGCGATCGGCAACCCGGCGGACGGCCCGTACGCGCTCGACGTCGTGCGGCGTACCGGTGGTGCCATCGAGGACGTCTCCGACGACGAAGTGGTCGACGGCATTCGGCTGCTCGCGCGAACCACCGGGATCTTCGGTGAGACGGCGGGCGGAGTGACGGTGGCGACGCTGCGCAAGCTGCTCGCGAGCGGTCAACTCGATCCCGTGGCGGACACCGTGATCCTCAACACCGGGGACGGGTTGAAGACGCTCGACGCGGTGGAGCCGGTGGCCCGGCCGACGGCGACCATCCCGGCGTCGCTCGACGCGTTCCGTGCGGCAGGATTGGGAGGGTGAAGGTGACCCCACGAAGTCCCGCCCACTGCCCCCCGCCCTCCACCCAGGGGCTCCACGACTCCGCGGGGGCCCCGAAGTGAGCGTCACTGTGCGAGTGCCCACGATCCTTCGCCCGCTGACCGGCGGTGCCGCGGAGGTCAGCGTCGAGGGCGCCACCCTCGCCGACGTACTGGACGCTCTCGAAGCCGACCACACGGGCATCCGCGCCCGGGTTCTCGACGAGGACGGCAAGCTGCGCCGGTTCGTCAACGTCTACGTCAACGACGACGACGTACGGTTCGCCGAGGGCCTGGCCACTGCGACGCCCGACGGCGCCTCGGTATCGATCATCCCCGCAGTAGCCGGCGGCTGATAACCCCGGCCCCACCTTCGTCCGTTAGAAAACACAAACGTGGCGCAGGTCGCCTTCTGGGACGTTGCGCGCCTCTCGCAGATCACTGGCGTCACGTTTGTGTTTTCGTCGGTACGCGAAACGGCGCCGGGCGAGTGTCCACAGCCGCGTGACTGGGAGGTGCGCCCGCCTCGCGTGCCGTTCACGGTGATCGGGTGGACGCACTCGCCAGGCTTGGCTCGATTGCCCAGGCGTACGGCGGCGTCCTCACGCGGTCGCAGATCCTCGCCGCCGGCGTCCGTAACCGCGATCTCGCCGCGTTGGTGGCGTCGGGGACTGTCGCACGGATCGGTCGGGGGGTGTACGCCGTTGGGCAGCAGCTGCCGGACCCGCACCGGCTTTCGGCGTCGTGGCTGGCCACGATCAGTTTCGAATCAGCGGTCGCTTGGCATGGTGTCGACCTCCCGGCGCCGCTGGAGCAGATCCATCTCACAGTGCCGCGTCGACGAGGTCGCTATGCGGGGGCGGTCGATGGGGTACGCCTGCATCGCGCTGACGTCGCGCCGTCGGACGTAATGGTTGTTCGCGGCGCTCGCGTCACCAGTCCGATTCGTACCTCCATCGACATCGCGCGGCACGCTCCGATCGATCACGCAGTCGCCATCATCGACGCGTTCCTGCGCGCCGGCCGCCACTCCGAGGCGGAGTTTCGCGCCGCCGCTCGACAGGCTCAGGGCCCCGGCAGGCTACGTATCCAGACGGTCGCCGAGCTGGTGGACCCGGCGAGTGGTTCGGTGCTCGAATCGCTCACGCGAATGCTTCTCTGGCGCCATGGGTTGCCGCGTCCCGTGACCCAGCTGTCCTTGCGAAACCGACGTACCGGATGGGTCGGGTACCTCGACTTCGCGTGGCCCGAGCATCGCGTCGCGTTGGAGTGCGACGGCTACGCCTTTCACTCATCCGCGGAGGCGTTCCGGCGCGACCGCCGACGCTGGAGCTCCGTGACACTCGCGGCTTGGAAGCTCCTGGTCGTGACATGGTTCGACGTGACCCAGAACCCGTCGTACGTGGTGCACCTGGTCCGACAAGCACTCGAGATCGGTGCGCAAGAAAACACAAACGTGACGCAGGTCGCGAGTTGAGATCCGGCGTACGACTCAACCGTTGACCCACGCCACGTTTGTGTTTTCTTCGGTACGCGGCGGGGCCGGCGCGGTTACTTCTTGTGGTGCTTGGCGGTGCGGTAGGTCAGCACCCGGCCGTAGACCAGGTGGCCGCGGTAGATCTTCTGCAGCCGGACGTGGGCGCCGGAGTGCGGGGCGTGCCACCACTTGCCGTGCCCGGCGTAGATCCCGACGTGGAACGGGTTGCGACCGCCCTGGAACACCAGGTCGCCGACCTCGAGGTTGCGCCGCTTGATGTGGCGCACCGAGTGGTACTGCGCCGCCGCGTTGTGCGGCAGCCAACGGTCGACCGCGCGTCCGAAGACGAAGCGCACCAGCCCGGAGCAGTCGAAGGCGCGGGGACCGGCGCCGCCGTACACGTACGGCTTGCCGATCTGGTGATGGACGACGCGCTCGACGGCCTTGAGCTGCAGCTCGTGGCGCGCCCGCACTCGTTCGCGGGCGGTCTGAGAAGCAGCGGAACGAATGTGCGCCGGCGGCAGCTCGTAGGTGATCTTCGGTTCGCCTGAGGTCCCGCTGCTCGGGTCCGCCGGGTCTGCCGGGTCGGTCGTGGGCGGCGTACCCGGCTCGGTCGGGGCGCCGGTCCCTGCGGTCGTCCCCGAGCCGGAACCGGCCGGCGGGGTGGGATCAGCGGAGGCGATTCCGGTCGTGGCGCCGGCCAGCCCGACGGTGAGGGCGGAGAGGACGGCGAATCGGGAGAAAACGGATGCGGTGCGTCGCGCGATCGGCATGAATGCTCTCCGACGCCTGCCGAGTTAGCTGTCGGGTTCGGGCAGGTGCTAGCCCGGTCGCTTGCGCGACTTCACCCCAAGGAAGGTGGTTGCCCACCCTCCGGCTGGGAACGATTGGGTCCCCGGCCCTGTCCATCTGGGTTGTGCCGGACGCATTCGCCGGACAGGTTCGGCGGTGCGAATGCGACGCGCGCCCAGGATGGGCGCGCTCGCACACCATAACGAACAGATAACGCGCCGCGAAACGGGGGGAGCGGTGTGTTTTGCGCAATTTCCGGAGACGAGACCTCGGCTTGCACTCGCCGGTGTCGAGTGCTAACAATGGTCTAGCACTCTGAGGCATCGAGTGACAGCACCCACGAGGGGCCGATCGATGTCGAGGAGTCTCCCCACTTAAGACTCTCGAGAGGGATGCCACCTCACATGGCAAAGATCATTTCGTTCGACGAGGATGCCCGCCGCGCGCTGGAGCGCGGCATGAACCAGCTCGCCGACGCCGTCAAGGTCACGCTCGGTCCCAAGGGCCGCAACGTCGTGCTGGAGAAGAAGTGGGGCGCCCCCACGATCACCAACGACGGTGTGAGCATCGCCAAGGAGATCGAGCTCGAG
>DASZTV010000022.1:0-22093 GCA_035548125.1 Mycobacteriales bacterium
AAGCTGATCCAGGCGGCCGACTACGACGTCAAGAAGGCCGAGACCGGGATCATCTACATCGACGAGATCGACAAGATCGCCCGCAAGAGCGAGAACCCGTCGATCACCCGGGACGTGTCGGGCGAGGGCGTGCAGCAGGCGCTGCTGAAGATCCTCGAGGGCACGACCGCGAGCGTCCCACCGCAGGGTGGCCGCAAGCACCCCCACCAGGAGTTCATCCAGATCGACACCACGAACGTGCTGTTCATCGTGGGCGGCGCCTTCGCCGGTCTGGACAAGGTGATCGAGGCGCGCATCGGCAAGAAGGGGATCGGCTTCGCGGCCGACATCCGCAGCTCACACGACATCGACACCACGGACACGTTCTCCGACGTCATGCCGGAAGACCTCCTCAAGTACGGCATGATCCCGGAGTTCATCGGCCGGTTGCCGGTGATCACCAGCGTGCACAACCTCGATCGCGATGCGCTGATCCGGATCCTCACCGAGCCGAAGAACGCGCTGGTCCGGCAGTACAAGCGGCTGTTCGAGCTCGACGGCGTGGAGCTGGAGTTCAGCGACGACGCGCTCGACGCCATTGCCGACCAGGCGATCCTCCGGGGCACCGGCGCTCGAGGGCTGCGCGCCATCCTCGAAGAGGTCCTGCTCTCGGTGATGTACGACGTACCGAGCCGCAAGGACGTCGCGAAGGTCGTCATCACCGGCGAGGTCGTCCTCAAGAACGTCAACCCGACGCTCGTGCCACGTGACGCGCAGCCGGCCAAGCGGGAGCGGCGCGAGAAGTCCGCGTGACATCAGGAGGCGAGCCGGGGCGCCTTCGTTACATCCCAGCTCTTGACGGAATCCGCGGCCTGCTGCTGCCCGGCGTCGTGCTGCTCCACTACTCGCTGTTCCTGTACGGGCGCCCCGGCGCGCCGCAGTGGCTGCGTCACGTCGGGTTGTTCGCCCTGAACATCCAGATGTTCTTCGTCCTGTCCGGTGCGCTGATCACCAGCCTGCTGGTCGCCGAGCATCAGCGGTCCGGCACCGTGTCGCTCAAGGCGTTCTACCTTCGCCGCTACCGCCGGCTCGGGCCGGCGATCCTCGCGATCCTGCCGCTGATGGTGCTCGCGCAGCTGGTCTGGACCGGAAGCGCCTACCGCTCTCCGCTTGGTGCCCACCCGCTGCTGGCGTTCGGTGCCGTGGCGGCCTTTGCCGGTAACTGGGTGCTGTTCCGGATCCTCGGCGGCATCGGTTGGCTCGGTCCGGCCTGGTCACTCGGTGTCGAGGAGCAGTTCTACCTCACCTGGCCGTTGCTCCTCCGCGGGACGCTGCGGCGACAGCTGCGCCGGGACGCCGTCCATGCCCTCCTGGGGATCACCGTGATCGGCTGTGTCGGGCTGGCCACCATCACCTACCACTACGAAGGACCGGGCCGGACCTACTACGCGACCTTCACGCAGCTTCCTAGCGTCCTGATCGGCTGCGCACTCGGCTACGAGCTGACCGCCAACCCCGCCGGGCGCATAACGCGGTTGCTGCGCTCGTGGATCGCCGGTGCGGTGGGGGCGATCGGCGTCGTGTGGGTGTCCTACGCCCTCGCCCCTCACCCGGGCTACCTGTATCGCGGCGGCTACGTCATCTATGCGGCGGCCGCGTGCTTGCTCGTCGGTCACTGCTTCGTGGTCGCGGGACGCGAGACCGCCCTGACCAAGGCCTTGTCCTGGCGGCCGCTCGTCGTGATGGGGCAGGTCTCCTACGAGGCGTACCTGGTGCACGTGATCGTGATCCTGGCGGTCGCCTATGCGGCACCGACCATGGCGGTCTACCCGATGATGGCGCTGGACTCCGCGATCGTTGCGGCGCTATCGCTGTCCTTCTACTACCTGGTCGAGCAGCCGATCCGCCGTCACGGCTGGCGGCAGTTCCTGGCCGGTGCTCGTCGGGCCCTGCCCGCCTTCCGCGCCGTCTCGCCGCAGCGCCGACTCGCGTTCGCCGGAGGGATGCTGGCAGGGGCGACCGCCCTCGTCGTGTTGGCGGGCTTCGTCGTGACGGGTCAAACGAGCGTCAACGGAGGTGCGGGCGGGCAGCCGGCGACCGCCGCCGCGGGGCGCGCCGCCGCGCCCGCCGTGGTCGGGCAGGCCGGGGTGCCTTCCCACACCCCGACGACGGCCGGCTCCTCACCTGAGTCGGTTGCCGACCCGCCGGCGGAGCCGCCGGCAGCGGACGGCGGGGCGCGTGGCGCCGGCACGTCGGGCGGGACGGCCCACCGGCCCACCCGGCATCCGCTCGTGCCTCCGACGATCACCGGGCTGGCCCCCGCGATCGTGTCGCAGGCAGGGGGGACCACCGTCACCGTCACGGGTACCGGTTTCGTGCGCGGCGTTCGGGTCTATATCGGCTCGATGCGGATCCGCGCGATCCACCGGGTGAGCAACACCACGTTGACGTTGGTGTCGCCGCCTGCCCGGCTGATCCAGCTCAAGGAGGGGCTGACCGACCTCAGCGTGTTGCGGGCACCGCTGACGGTGCGTACCGCGGGTGGCACCAGCGCGGCCGGCCTGCTCAGCGTCCTGACCTTCCTCTGATGGTCGCGACCCCATCACCCGGCGCACCGCCGGGCGAGCGCCCCGAACCCGAACCCGGTCGGCTGCGCTACATCCCCGCCCTCGACGGGATGCGCGGCCTCAGCCTCCCCGGAACGATCCTCACGCACTACGCGATCTTTCTGTACGGGCGGCCGAGCGCACCGAGTTGGTTGCTGCACACCGGCCCGCTCACCCTGAACATCCAGATGTTCTTCGTGCTCTCCGGTGCGCTGATCACGAGCATGCTCGTGTCGGAGCACGTGCGCACCGACGCGATCTCGCTCAAGACGTTCTACCTGCGGCGCTCTCGCCGGCTTGGCCCGGCCCTGGTCGCGCTGTTGCCGATCATGGCGGTCGTTCAGCTGTTCTGGACCGGTCACGCCGCTGACTCGCCGCTCGGCGAGCATCCGGCGAGGGCGCTGATCGCGGTGGCGCTGTTCGTCGGGAACTGGGTGCTCTTCGCGGTGCCCGGCGGCATCTCCTGGCTCGGCCCCGCGTGGACGCTGGGAATCGAGGAGCAGTTCTATCTGACCTGGCCGGCGGTGCTGCGGGTGTTGCGGCGCCGCAGGGTCAGCCGAGCGATGGTGCTGACCGGCTTCCTCGTCGCCACCGGCGTCACCATCGGCATCGCCTCGATCCTGATCGAGCACCATGGCGTCAAGCGGTCGTTCTACGCGACACCGACGCAGCTGCCGAGCATCCTCTGTGGCTGCGCACTCGGGTACGAGCTCAGCACCAACGCCGGAGGCCGGCTCGCGCGGCTGGTGAAGTCGCGCATCGTGGCGCTGGCCGGTCTCGCCGGAATGGTCGTGGTGTCCATCGAGCTGGCCGGTAACGCGCCGTTTCTGTACCACGGCGGCTACGTCCTGTATGCGGCGTCGGCCTGTCTGCTGATCGGCCACTGCTTCGTGGTCGCGGGCAACGACACGTTCGTCACGAAGTTCTTCGGTTGGAAGCCGTTCACGGTCGTCGGGCAGATCTCCTACGAGGCCTACCTGATCCACGTGATCGCGATTCTCGGAGTCGCGATGGTCCTTCCGCACCTGCACGTCTATCCGATGATGTTGCTGGACGCCACGATCACCGCAGTGGTGTCGGCGGCGTTCTACTACCTGATCGAGCAGCCGATCCGGCGCAAGGGATGGAAGGCCTTCTTCGCGCGGCTGACGTAGCGTGTGACGTCGCCGAAGTTGCCGCTGATGCCTGGAGTCGTTGAGCAGTCGTGAGCACTTCGTCCGCCGCCCACCGGATGCGCTACATCCCGGCACTCGACGGCATGCGCGGGGTCAGCCTCCCCGGCACGATCCTCACCCATTACGCGCTGTTCTACGCGTTCTCCAAGAGCGCACCGCACTGGTTGACGCATGTCGGGCCGCTCACGCTGAACATCCAGATGTTCTTCGTACTGTCGGGCGCGCTGATCACGAGCCTGCTGGTCGCAGAGCATCAGCGCAGCGGTGACGTCTCGCTGAAGAGCTTCTACCTGCGCCGCTCACGGCGGCTCGGCCCGGCATTGATCGTGACGCTGCTCGCCATCGGGATCATCGAGGCGGTCTGGCCCGGGAGTCGGGCGTCCTCACCGCTCGGCCATCACCCCTGGCTCGCGTTCGGCGCGGTCGCCGTGTTCGCCGGGAACTGGGTGCTGTTCACCTACTCCGGTGGACTCGGTTGGCTCGGGCCCGCGTGGACGCTCGGGATCGAGGAGCAGTTCTACCTCACCTGGCCGGTCCTGCTCCGCCGGTTGTTGCGCCGCAACGTCAAGCGGCGAACTGTCATCGTGCTGCTGGCCGTGGTCGTCGGCGCATCGCTGGTCGGCGGGTCCCTGCTGCAAGCCCACGCCGGGAAGTGGCGAACGATCTACGCCACGCCGGTGCAGTTGCCGAGCATCCTGTTCGGCTGCGCCTTGGGCTACGAGCTCACCGCCAATCGCGACGGTCGGCTCGCTCGGTTGATGAGATCTCCGCTGGTGGCCGTCCTCGGGCTTGCCGGCATGGTCGTGACCTCCATCGAGCTGGTGCGTCACCCGGCTCCGCTGTATGTCGGCGGCTACGCCATCTACGCGGCGTTCGCCTGTCTGCTGATCGGTCACTGTTTCGTCCGCGCGGGCGAGGAGACCCTGGCGACCCGGGTCTTCGGCTGGCGGCCGTTCGTGGTGATCGGCCAGGTGTCCTACGAGGCGTACCTGGTCCACGTGATCGTGATCATCGGGCTGGCTCGAGCGATGCCGTCGGTGCACGTCTACCCGATGATGGCGATCGACACGGTCGTCGTCGCGGTCGTCTCGGCGATCTTGTACTACACGGTCGAGCAGCCGATCCGAAGGCGCGGTTGGAAGTCGGCCTTCGCGCGCGGCGGGGCCCCGGGACGACTGCGGCCGGCCCTGGCCAGTGCCGGCACGCGACGCGCCGTGCTCGCCGGTGGGCTGGCCGGTGTGGTCGCGTTGACGGGGCTCGGCGTCGTGTCCGCGCGTACCGCAGGCGGCGCCGGACCGGTGGCCGTGGCCGCGGAGGCGCCCGACCACCCGGCGAGCCTCGTGACGGCGACACCTCCGGGGAAGGGCCGTCACCATTCCGGGGGGACGGCGAGCGCACCGGACCGCGCCACCGCAGGTGGCCGCGGCAGAGCAGGTGGCAGCGATGCCCATCCGGGCGGCGCCGTCGGCTGCCGCTCGGCCACGTGCGAGACGTCAGCACGCGCCGGGCTGCCGGTGATCACCCACCTGTTGCCGGCGACCGGCGCGGTTGCGGGCGGTACGCCGCTGACCATCTACGGGGCGAACTTCACCAAGCACGCCGAGGTCTTCTTCAACGGGGTACGCCTCGAGCAGGTCCACCGGGTGAACAACTCCACTTTGCAGGTCCTGACGCCACCGGCGAAGCTGGTCGCACTCGATCTGGGGCTCACCGCGCTGACGAACCTGAAGGACCTGCAGGCTGCGGTGACGGTTCGGACCGCGGCGGGCGTCAGCTCCGTCGGGGTCGGGGACCGCTTCACCTACCTCTAGAGGCTTACCTCGACAACGAGCTCACCGGACTCCGCCGACTCGAAGACGAGCTCGCTGATCCGGCCGGCGGCCGCGAGGTCGTCGGCTGCCGCGCGCAACAGGTCCAGGTCGGGGGCCGGTCCACGCACCACCGCACACGCAACGTCGGTGCGCATCGACACCTGGGCCGAGGACTTCGCGCCGCGAACCTGTGACACCGCCTGGCCGATCACGGTGAGCAGTTCCGGATCGCCGCCGGTCTTCGCCGTGGCTTCGGCTGGTGTCGGCCACGTCGCACGATGGATGGAGCCCTCCTGCCACCAAGACCACACCTCTTCGGTGACGAAGGGCAGGAAGGGGGCGAACAGCCGCAGCACGACTGACAGCGTCGTCCCGAGCGCCGCCTTCGCCGAGGCCGCCTCAGCCTCGCCTCGGCTGCCATAGGCCCGTTCCTTCACCAGCTCGACGTAGTCGTCGCAGAACGTCCAGAAGAAGGCCTCCGCCGCCTCGAGCGCGCGGGTGTAGTCGTACTCGTCGAAGGCCGCCGTCGCAGTCTCGATCACCGTCACGAGGCGTGCCAGCAACGCGCGGTCGAGAGGTTCGGTCACGGCGTCGAGGTCCGGCGCCGCGCCGAGGCCGAGGGCGAACTTGGACGCGTTCAGGACCTTCATCGCCAGCCGGCGGCCCACCTTCATCTGGGCCTCGTCGAAGGGGGTGTCCGTCCCCGGCCGGGTGCTCGCCGCCCGCCACCGAACCGCGTCGGCGCCGTAGGTCTCGAGGATCTCGGTCGGCACGATGACGTTTCCCTTGGACTTGCTCATCTTCTTGCGGTCCGGGTCGACGACGAAGCCCGAGATCGCCGCGTGCGCCCACGGCACCACACCGTGCTCGAGATGACTGCGCACCACTGTCGAGAACAGCCAGGTGCGGATGATGTCGTGCGCCTGCGGCCGCAGGTCCATGGGGAACACCCGAGTGAACAGATCGTCGTCGCTGCCCCAGCCGCCGGCGATCTGGGGCGTCAGCGACGAGGTGGCCCAGGTGTCCATGACGTCCGGGTCACCGACGAAGCCGCCGGGCGCGCCGCGCTGGGACTCCTGGTAACCGGGCGGGCTGTCGATCGACGGGTCCACCGGCAATGCCTCGTCGGCAGGGGTGATCGGCGAGGCGTAGTCCGGCGATCCGTCTTCGCGGACCGGGTACCACACCGGGATCGGCACCCCGAAGAAGCGCTGCCGGCTGATCAGCCAGTCACCGGTCAGGCCCCCGACCCAGTTCTCGTACCGGCTCTCCATGTATGCCGGGTGCCAGACCAGCTCCCGGCCGCGCGCCTGGAGGGCCTCCCGCAGCTCCGGATCGCGGCCGCCGTTGCGGATGTACCACTGCCGCGACGTCACGATCTCGAGCGGCTTGTCACCCTTCTCGAAGAACTTCACCGGGTGGGTGATCGGTCGCGGCTCGCCGTCGAGCGCGCCCGACTCGCGCAGCATCTCGACGACCTCCTGCTGTGCGGAGAACATCGTCTTGCCTGCGATCCGCGCGAATGCCGTCGGGTCGACGCCATCCGGCGGCGTCGGGACGATCCGGCCGTCGACGCCGACGATCGCCCGCGTCGGCAGGTTCAGGTCTCGCCACCAAACGACGTCGGTCAGGTCGCCGAAGGTGCAGATCATCGCGATGCCGGAGCCTTTGTCCGCCGCTGCCAGCGGGTGGGCGTGGACCGGAACCTCGGTGCCGAACAGCGGCGTGCGTACCGTCGTACCGAACAACGCCTGGTAGCGCTCGTCGTCCGGGTGCGCGACCAGCGCGACGCAGGCTGCCAGCAGCTCCGGGCGGGTCGTCTCGATGTAGATCGGTTCGCCCGACGTCACGGAGGTGAAGGCGACGCGGTGGTAGGCCCCCGGTCGTTCGCGGTCCTCGAGTTCCGCCTGTGCGACCGCCGTGCGGAACGTGACGTCCCAGAGCGTAGGTGCCTCGGCCTGGTATGCCTCACCCCGCTCGACGTTGCGGAGGAAGGCCCGCTGCGCCACCGCGCGTGACCGCGGCTCGATCGTCGTGTAGGCGGTCGACCAGTCGACCGAGAGGCCGAGCCGGCGCCACAGTCCTTCGAAGGCCTTCTCGTCCTCGCCGGTGAGCCGCACGCACAGCTCGATGAAGTTCGCTCGTGAGATTGGCTGCTGGTCCTTCGCGGAGCCGCCCTCACCCGGCGGGACGAAGTCCGGCACGTACGGCAGGCTCGGGTCGCAGCGCACGCCGTAGTAGTTCTGCACCCGGCGCTCGGTGGGCAGGCCGTTGTCGTCGAACCCCATCGGATAGAAGACCTCGCGGCCCCGCATCCGCTGGTAGCGCGCGATCAGGTCGGTGTGGGTGTAGGAGAAGACATGCCCCACGTGCAGTGAGCCGCTGACCGTCGGCGGCGGCGTGTCGATCGAGTAGATCTGCGATCGCGACTTCGTGCGGTCGAAGCGAAAGGTGCCATTCGCCTCCCACGCGTCGGCCCATCGCACTTCCAGGCCGTCCAGGGTCGGCTTCTCCGGCACGCTCACAGCGGGCCAGTCTAAGGACGATCAATACGCTGGTCCCGTGAGTATCGACGGCAGCGAGACCTCCGACGCGGCCGTCCTGGCGCGCGTCGACAAAGCGCTGGAGGATCGCTATCCGACCCGCATGGTCCCTGACCTGGACCGCATCGTCGATCTGCTCGATCTGCTGGGCGACCCCCAGCAGTCCTACCCGTCCCTCCACATCACCGGCACCAACGGCAAGACCTCGACCGCCCGAATGATCGACCAGCTGCTGCGCGAGCTCGGGATGCGAAGCGGCCGGCACACCTCGCCCCACCTCGAGCACGTCACCGAGCGGATCTGCATCGACGGCGAGCCGCTCTCGGCAGAGCGGTTCGCCGCCCTGTACGACGAAGTCGCGCCGTACGCCGAACTGGTCGACGGTCGCCACTCGGAGCGGGTCACCTTCTTCGAGCTGCTGACCGCCATGAGCTTCGCGGCCTTCGCAGACGCGCCGGTCGACGTCGCGGTGGTGGAGGTCGGGCTGGGCGGCCGTTGGGACGCGACGAACGTCATCGCCGCGCCCGTCGCGGTCGTCACGCCGATCAGCCTCGATCACGTCGGCATCCTCGGCTCGACGATCGAGGAGATCGCGGCGGAGAAGGCAGGCTTGATCCATCCCGGCGCGACTGTCATCTCTGCGCCGCAGCCGGAGCCGGCCGCCCGCGTGCTCGCCGAGCGGGTGGCGCAGATCGGCGCGACCATCGTGCGGGAAGGGCTCGACTTCGGGGTGCGGGCGCGCAGCGTGGCGGTCGGTGGGCAGCTGCTCGAGATCCAGGGCCTCGGCGGGGTCTACGACGAGATCTTCCTGCCGCTCTACGGCGAGCACCAGGCGAGCAACGCGGCCTGCGCCCTGGCCGCGGTCGAGGCGTTCTTCGGAGCACAGGACCGCGGACCGATCGACGTCGACTTGGTACGTGCCGCGTTCGCCGCCGTCCGCTCGCCCGGCAGGTTGGAGGTGGTTCGCCGCAGTCCGACGGTCCTGATCGACGGCGCCCACAATCCGGCCGGTGCCGCCGCGTTGGCCGCCGCGCTCGAGGATGCCTTCGGCTTTGATCGGCTGGTCGCCGTCGTCGCGATGTTGGATGACAAGGACGCGGGTGGGCTGCTGGATCAGCTCGAGCCGGTGGTGAGCGAGGTGGTCGTCACGACCAACAACTCCCCCCGAGCGCTGCCGGTGGACGCGCTTGCCGAGGCCGCGCGCGAGGTGTTCGGTGAGGACCGGGTCACCACCGCCGACCGCCTCGACGACGCGATCGAGGCCGCGGTGGCTCTGGCCGAGAGCGGGACGGAGCTCGGCGGGTCGGGCGTCGTCATCACCGGCTCGATCGTCACGGTCGGCGAGGCGCGCCACCTGCTCCAGGTGCCCGGCTCGTGACGGAGCCGGCTCCGGCTCCGCGCGGCCTCTACGCGATCGGCGCCGCCAGCCTCGCGATCGAGGCGTTGGTCGTCCTGCTCGCGCTACCTGCCGTCGCGACCGCCCAGCGCGGCCACGTCTCCGCACCCGACCTCGGCTACCTCGGCCTGCTCGTGGTGCTGCTGATCGCCGCCGCCGCCGTACTGCGCCGGCGCGGTGGCAAGGCGATCTCTTCCGTGGTGCAGGTCCTGGTGATCGCAGCCGGGATCGTCAGCTGGCCAATGTACGTGGTCGGGGCGGCCTTCGCGGGGATCTGGGTCTACTGGCTGCGTCAGTGGCACCTGCCGGGGCCCACCTAGAGGGGCCCTGCGCCAGCTTTGGGATCAGGAACGGGGACCCTCGGCAAGGGGTATGTAGCCTGTCGCGCGTGTCTGAGCGAACTCTTGTCCTTGTCAAGCCGGATGGCGTCCGGCGCGGCCTGATCGGGGAGATCGTCGGCCGGCTGGAGCGGAAGGGCCTGACGATCGTCGCGCTCGAGCTGCGCACGCTGAGCCGCGAGACCGCGAGCCAGCACTACGGCGAGCACGAAGGCAAGCCGTTCTTCGGTGAGCTGGTCGACTTCATCACCGGCGGCCCGCTGGTCGCGATCGTGGCCGAGGGCCACCGCGCGGTCGAGGCGGTCCGGGCGCTCATGGGCGTCACCGACCCGGTCGCCTCGGCGCCCGGCTCGATCCGCGGCGACTACGCGCTCGAGATCGGCCAGAACCTGGTCCACGGCTCGGATTCCCCGGAGTCGGCGGCCCGCGAGGTCGCCCTCTTCTTCCCGAACCTCTAACGCGATCTTGCACTTTTCAACCGGTGGAGCCGCTCCGGACGGTTGAAAAGTGCAAGATCGCGAGGGGTGAGGCGGGCATTTCGGTCGTACCGGAATCCCCGGTAGAGTTGCCCACTGCCCCCCGAGAGTGACCGGTTTGTCGCTGGCGCTCGCATTCCCCGAAACGGAAGGCAACCGCCGCATGGCGAACAACACCAGCGGATTCCTCGGCCGCGACATGGCCGTCGACCTCGGCACGGCCAACACGCTCGTCTACGTGCGCGGCCGGGGCATCGTGCTCAACGAGCCGAGTGTGGTGGCGATCAACACCAACACCGCGGGCATCCTGGCGGTAGGTACCGAGGCCAAGCGGATGATCGGCCGGACGCCGGGCAACATCGTGGCCATCCGCCCCCTGAAGGACGGCGTGATCGCCGACTTCGAGACCACCGAGCGGATGCTCCGCTACTTCATCCAGAAGGTGCACAAGCGGCGCCGCACCGCTCGCCCACGCCTCGTCGTCTGCGTCCCGAGCGGGATCACCGGGGTCGAGCAGCGCGCGGTGAAGGACGCCGGGTACCAGGCGGGTGCCCGAAAGGTCTTCATCATCGAGGAGCCGATGGCTGCCGCGATCGGCGCCGGGCTGCCGGTTCACGAACCGACCGGCAACATGGTCGTGGACATCGGCGGCGGCACGACCGAGGTCGCGGTCATCTCCCTCGGTGGCATCGTGACCAGCCAGTCGATCCGGACCGGCGGCGACGAGCTGGACGCGTCGATCATCGCGTACGTGAAGAAGGAGTACAGCCTGATGCTCGGCGAGCGGACGGCTGAGGAGATCAAAATGGCCATCGGGTCGGCGTTCCCGGCGCCCGACGAGCCGCACGCCGAGATCCGCGGCCGCGACCTGGTCACGGGTCTGCCGAAGACGATCGTCGTGAGCGCGGACGAGATCCGCAAGGCCGTCGAGGAGCCGGTCAACGCCATCGTCGATGCGGTCAAGACGACGCTCGACAAGACCCCGCCGGAGCTCTCCGGCGACATCATGGATCGCGGGATCGTTCTCACCGGCGGCGGGGCGCTGCTGACCGGCCTCGACGAGCGCCTCCGCCACGAGACCGGCATGCCGATCCACGTCACGGACAACCCGCTGAACTCGGTCGCGATGGGGGCGGGCAAATGCGTCGAGGAGTTCGAGGCGCTGCAGCAGGTCCTCATCTCCGAGCCCAGGCGGTAGGTCAAGGTCAACTGCAAGGTCAACTGCAACTGCGCAAAGACCAGGGGTAGTTGGATCTCTCGGTGCCTTGGTCTTGATCGCGGCGGACCGTGGTTCGTTGTCGAGTTGGCGTGTCAACACGCCGGATGAAGGCGCGCCAGATCGACAACGAACCGCGACAAAGCCGCGGGACCCAGCCACGAGGCCCAACCGCCGCCCTTGTTTTGGCGTCTTTGCCTTCGACCTGCGTCTTGATCTTGCGCCGCCACAGATAACGTTCGCTTCGCTATGAGGTCCGTCCGATGAGGAACCCGCGGCGCGCCCGGCTGGTGCTCACCATGCTGCTGCTGACGGCGTTCACCCTGATCACCCTGGACTATCGCTCGGGCGGCCTGGGGGGAGTGCGCAGCGCCGCTTCGTCGGTGTTCGGCCCGATCGAGGACGGCATCGACGCCATCGTCCATCCGATCGGGTCGTGGTTCTCCGGGCTCGGCCACCTCGGCAGCTACAAGCACGAGAACCAGGACCTTCGCCGCAAGGTCGCCCGGCTGCAGACCCAGATCCGGATGAACGCGACCGAGCATCAGGAGTACCTCGAGGAGCAGAAGCTGCTCCACCTCGCGGGGCTCGGGCAGTTCACCTCCGTCGCAGCTCGGGTCATTGCGTACGGCGGGGCCTTCGGGTTCGAGTCGACGATCACGATCAACCGGGGCACCGCCAACGGGATCGGGCGCAACGAGTCCGTCATCACGGGGGCCGGCCTGGTCGGCCGGGTGGTGGCGGTCAGCCGGAACACGGCAACCGTTCAGCTGGCTGACGACTCGCAGTTCACCGCCGGGGCGCGGTTGTCCACCGGCACCCTCGCCGTCGGGGCGGTCCAGGGCGAAGGCCGGGGCGAGCTGATGAGCCTGACGCTGCTCGACAACACGGTCCGGCTGCGCACCGGCCAGCAGCTGGTGACCTTCGCCTCGAGCCAGAACGGACCGTTCGTGCCGGAGGTTCCGATCGGCACCATCACCCGGGTGACCCCGGCGAACGGCCAGATCGCCCAGACCGCCCTGGTCAAACCGTTCGTGTCGTTCGGCTCCCTCGACATCGTCGCGGTGGTGGTCCACGCGCCGAAGACCATTCAGCACGATCTGCTGCTTCCCAAGTCGCCCACGCCGGCGCCGACGGTGACGGTGACCGTCACCGCGACCCCGGGCGCGCCGACGTCTCCGGGGACGACGCCGACGAGCTCGATCACGCCGGGGACGACCCCGACGGGCTCGAGCAGCGCCAACAGCGGCCGGAGCCCGACCCGATGACCGCCCAACGGATCACGCTGCGGGTCGCGGTCGTGGTGACGGTGCTGTTGCTCCAGGCCTGCATCGTGAACCGCCTCCGGCTGCCGTTGGGCGCCCCGGACCTGCTGGTGGTCGTCGTGGTCGCCTTCGCCCTGGTAGGGGGTTCCCAGCGGGGCGCCGTCCTCGGCTTCTTCGCCGGGCTGATGGCGGATGTCCTGCCGCCCGCCCACCATTTCGCGGGGGAGCTCGCCTTCGCCTATGCGGTGATCGGCTACGTCGCGGGGATGCTCGACGCCGGGGAGGAGAGCTCGGTCGCCACCATCATCGGGGTCGTTGCAGGCGCATCGATCAGCGTCGTACTGCTCTATGCGGCCCTCGGTGACCTGCTCGGAAACGCCCGGATCACGGCCGACGCAACGCTTCATGCGGTGGCGGGGACGGTTGTCTACGATGTGATCCTGGCGCCGTTCGTGGTCCCTCTGGTGTCCGCCGCGGCCCGACGGCTCGAGCCCGCCGGAACGCGATAGCGCCAGAGTTTTGCGCCCATCCGCACGGATCGCCTGACCGGAAGCGAAGTTAGTTGCCTGACCGCTCGCGCCTGCGCCTCGTGGTCCTCGGGGTGCTGGTCGTCTCGCTGGTCGCCACCTTGCTCGGCCGGCTGTGGTACCTGCAGGTGCTCGATGCGCCGCAGCTGCGGATCCAGGCCGCTCAGAACCACATCCGCGACATCGTCACCCCGGCTCCCCGCGGCCTGATTCTCGACGACACCGGACAGCCGCTGGTCGACAACAAGCCGGCGCTCGTGGTGTCCGTGGACCGGACGGCACTCGCCCGACTCGGCAAGGCGACCACCGCCAAGGTGCTGGGCCGGCTGGCCAAGCAGCTCAGCCTCTCGTACAAGGAGCTCGACGCCGAGACCACTCCTTGCTCCTACAAGAAGGTGCCGACCAAGAAGGGCAAGCTGGTCGTGGTCGGCGTGCCCACCGGCTGCAACAACGGGGTGGCGTACCAGCCGGTCGTGGTCAGCGAGCTCAAGCCGACGCTCGCCGCCACCCGCAAGGCGCTCCAGATCAAGGAGCAGCCCGAGCTCTACCCCGGGATCACCGTCGACCTGACCGCCATCCGGCACTACCCGATGCCGTACGGCGCTCTCGCCAGCGCGATGCTCGGCTACACCAGCAAGATCTCGCAGAAGCAGCTCGATGCGCTGCCGCGCGAGCGGCAGGAGATCGAGCGAAACGCGATCGTCGGCGCCACCGGGCTCGAGGCGCAGTACGAGAGGTACCTGCGAGGCACCCCGGGGGTGAAACAGGTCAGCGTCGACCACGTCCAGGCGATCACCGGACTGCTGAAGAACACCCAGCCGGTCGCCGGCGACGCGATCGTCACCAACATCGACGCGAAGGTGCAGGCCGCACTCGAGGGCCAGCTGCAGTCGGCGATCAACGCCGCGCGCCACTCCGGGTTCACCGCCGATTACGCCGCGGGCGTCGTACTGAACGCGCGGACCGGCGGCGTCGTGGCGATGGCGAGCGACCCGACGTACCAGCCCAACCACGCGCCCCCCACGCTGAGCACGAAGCAGTACAACAAGCTCCTGCACGCGCCCGGGCACCCGCTGTTCGACAAGGCGTTCGAGGGAGTGAATCCGCCGGGATCGACGTTCAAGCTGATCTCGTCCTCGGGCCTGTTGCACGACGGGATGATGACGACGTCCGGCTCCTATGAATGCCCCACCTTCTACCAGGGGCACCACAACTTCGACATCGAGGCCGGTCGCGGCTACATCCCGCTGCGCACCGCGCTGATCGTGTCCTGCGACACCTTCTTCTTCAAGCTCGGCGCCAACGACTGGTCGCGGGACGAGCGGCTGATCTCCGATCACAAGAAGCCGATCGAAGGCGTGCAGCACATGGCTCGTGACTACGGCCTCGGTGAGAACCCCGGCCTGGATCTGCCCGCCGGAGAGGTCGCGACCGGGCACATCGGTGACCGGCGCAACACGAAGTTGCAGTGGAAGGAGCTGCGGACCGCGTACTGCCAGGGTGCGAAGAACCCGACCTTCACGGCCGAGCACCGCCGGTTCGACGAGGCGTTCTGCAAGTCCGGTTATGTGTTCGAGCAGGGTGACCAGGAGAACGAGAACATCGGGCAGGGCTACGTCACCGTGTCGCCGTTGCAGCTTGCGGTGGCCTACGCGGCGATGGCCAACGGCGGCACCGTGTTCGAGCCGCGGATCGCGAAGGCGATCGTCAGCCCGAGCGGCAAGCTGATCAAGCGCATCAAGGCACCGGTTCGCGACCATCTGCCGCTGACCAAGGAGCAGCTCGACTACCTACGAAGCGCGTTCATCGGCGTGACGACCTCGACCAACCCGCCGGGTACGGCGGTGAGCACCTTCCAGGGCTTCCCGATGAACAAGGTCACGGTGGGCGGCAAGACCGGCACCGCCGAGCTGTCGGGCACGAACCAGAACGGATCGTGGTTCGTGTCCTTCGCCGGGCCGGTCGGCGAGAAGCCGCAGTTCGTCACGGTCATCGAGGTCAACAAGTCCGACCAGGGCGCGGTCAGCGCCGCACCGTACGTCCGCGCGATGTGGGACCGGATCTACGGGTTCGGCGGCCACCCCGCCCTGTTCCCGAACGGTGTCCCGCCGACGAAGCTGCCGAAGATCAAGCTCGTCGAAGCCGGCCCGAAGCCGCACCACCACGCGTCGACGACGCCCTCGACCAGTAGCCCCTCGCCCGGTGCGACCGGCTCTCCCAACGCGTCGTCCACGTCCACGCCCACGACGTCGGCGATGGGGCTTCCCCCGGTGCTCCCGGCCGAGCGTCGCCGGACCGGGCTGCCATGACCGACTGGTCGGAGTCCACCCGAACCGCCCCGATGGCGCTGCGCCGCGACACCTCGCTGCGGGCGCGCGCCATGGACCGCGACTCCTTCTTCCGTCGCCTCGACTGGGTGCTGGTCGGGGCGATCGCCGTACTCTGCGTGCTCGGCTGCGCGCTGGTGTGGGCGGCCATGAAGCCCCAGGACGCGGCATCGTCGTACCTGAAGAAGGACGTCCTGAACATCGGGATCGGGCTGGGCCTCGCCGCGATCGCCACGCTCGTTGACTACCGGACCTTGCGCGCCTACACCCCGGTGCTCTATGGCGCGTCGATCATCGGGCTGCTCGCGGTGCTGACGCCGCTCGGCAGCACGATCAACGGCGCCCACTCCTGGATCAAGCTCGGGGGAGGCTTCGAGGTCCAGCCCTCGGAGTTCGCGAAGGTCGCCGTCGTCCTCGGAATCGCGATGCTGCTCGCCGAGAAACGCGAAGGCCGCACCGAGCCGACCACCCAGGACATCCTGCTGTGCTTCGCGCTGTCGGCCCTTCCGGTCCTGCTGATCCTGGCGCAGCCGGACGTCGGTTCGGTGATGGTCTTCGTCATCACGATCTTCGGGATGCTTGCGCTCTCCGGCATTCCGGGCCGTTGGGTGGGCGGGATGCTGGCGCTGGCGCTGATCGGCGCGGTCGTGGTCAACGAGGCGCACCTGCTTCACCAGTACCAGCTCGCTCGGTTCGAGGCGCTTCAGCCGCACGCCCACTCGGCGGCCGCCCAGACCTACGCGTTCAACCAGCAGCAGGCAGGCATCGCCATCGGCCACGGCGGCTGGTTCGGACAGGGCCTCGGCAACGGCACCCAGACCAACGGCCAGTTCGTGCCTGAGCAGCAGACCGACTTCGTCTTCTCGGTCGCGGGCGAGGAGCTCGGTCTCGTCGGGGCCGGGCTCGTGGTCCTGCTCTCCGGGGTCGTGCTGTGGCGGGGGCTGCGGATCGCCCGGCAGGCCCGCGACCAGTTCGGCATGCTCGTCGCGGTAGGTGTGGTCTGCTGGTTCGCGTTCCAGATGTTCGAAAACGTCGGGATGAACCTCGGGATCATGCCGATCACGGGCCTGCCGTTGCCGTTCGTCTCTTACGGAGGCTCGTCGATGTTCACTTCGATGATCGCGGTCGGTCTGCTGCAGAACGTCCGCGTCCGATCGCAGCGCTGACGCGTGCGCCGAACCGGGGGAGTGGCGGTACGCCGCCTTCTCGCAGCCGTTGCGGCCGCGGGGCTTCTGGTGCCTGCCGTGTCGTCCTCGCCGGCGCATGCCGAGATCATCGGCCGGGTGCTGACCCCCGCCGTCGCGACGGTGGTGCGGCTTCCGGCGCAGCCGCCGACTTCTCCGGTGCGGCTGCGCAGCGGCATCAAGGACTGGCACGGGCGGCTGTCCCACCTTGCCGGGACCGCCCACTACGACCGAGGCGAATGGATCTACGAGGACTACCCCGACAGTGCTTACGGTGCTGCGGCTCCAGGAACCTCACAGCTGCTGACGGCGCTCGGCCTGCTGGCGGGCGCGGTTCCCGCTTCCCAGCGGCTCAGCGGCGCCGTCGCCTTCGTGCAGGCGGCGGCCGGCGCCGGACCGCTCGTGGACCAGGCCGACCTGTCCCAGCTGCGCTTCACGATTCGCGGCGCGGACCTCTACGTCCTGGCCCGCACCACGGCGATGCACCGACCGGCGCGCAGCGCGCTCCTGCTGCTGTTCGACACCGGCCGGCCGGCGGCGACGCGCTCGATTCCGTTCGGTAGCGGGCTGCACACCGGTCGCGCCGACGTCGCGGTGCTGGTCACCGCCCGCGGGGCGCGGATCGTCGACCTGCGGTCCGGGCGCGTCACCCGGGCACCGGCAGCAGCCGACCCGAGCGGGTACGTCAACTCGCTCGAGGCGCGGCTGCCGTTGCGACGGGTGGCGGACGGCGGCCGGCTGCGCCTGGTCGCCGCGACCGGGATCGTCGCGCCGCACAGCTTCACCCTCGTGTCCAACGGCCAGGGCGGGCCGGTCGCGAAGGTCGCACCGCGGCTGCACGAGCCCGTGCAGGCGGTCTACGACCGGGCACAGGCGGTGGCGCTCGCGGCCCACGACGTCGACCGCTTCTTCACGCAGGTGTCCCTCCACCGGCTGCGCGACGGGTTCAGCCAGCGACTGCTGCCGGGTCCCGGCTACAACGTCCGAACCGTCATGACACCCAAGCGCTACTCGCGGGAGAGCGGCACGGACGGCGCGCTGCGCCAGTACGGTCTCTACCTTCCGTCCGGGTTCTCCTGGCACCGCGCGGTTCCCGCCACGGTGGTGCTCCGCGGGTCGAGCATGACCGCCAACTCGTTCGCGGCGATCTCTCCGAACCTCTTCCGGCAGCTCGGCGACGAGAACGGCGCCGCCTTGATCAGCCCCGACGGTCGCAGCGGCTTCGATCTGTTCGAGGGCGCGACGTACCGGGACGTGGACGCCGACATCGACGACGCCGAGCGGCTGCTGCCGATCGACCCGAACCGGCTCACCGTGGCCGGCTACTCGATGGGCGGCTACGCGACCTACATGTTCGGCGCCACCCAGCCGGACCGGTTCGCGGCGCTGTTCTCGATCGAGGGACCGGTGGGCGGCAACCAGCCCTCGACCACGACCAGAGGGCTGCCGGACGTGATCCCCGCCCTCGCCAACCTGCGCGCCGAGCCGATCGAGATCTATGAGGGCGATGTCGACGCCAACGTCCCGATCACCAACGGCGCCGCCGCCGCGGCCCGGCTGCGGGCACTCGGCTTCCGCTACCGATTCGACGTCTTCCCGGGGCATACCCACTTCACGTACGGGATCGTCGACGACTACTCCCTCGGCGAGCACCTGCTCCGCGGCGCGCGCCGAGTGACCCACCCCGCAGTCGTGGACTTCACCCGCAACATGACCTACGAGCACGCGGTGGACCTCGGAACCCGCTCCGACCTGCCGACCGCGGGGCATTCGGTGGGGCTGCGCTTCGATCGGGCCTGGTTCGTCAGTGCGTTGCGGGCGAGAGACCCTCGCAACGGCATCGCGCACATCGACGTGCGCACCTTCGCCCGGCAGATGCGCTCGGTGCAGCCGGTCCGGTCAGCGGGTGTCGACCCGGCGACGCCGGAGGGCGAGCTCCCGGCCCTGTTTGTGGCGCAGCGCTGGGCACGAGGAGCCTCGGACGGACCGCCTCGCAACGCGTTTCGGGCCCAGTTGACCGGCGTTTCGCACGTGACCCTCGACCTGGCAGGCATGGGTTTGAGCGTGCAGCGTCGGCTGGTCGCCACCATCCGCACGGACGGGCGCACGACCGTCGTCCTGCGCGACGGCCGTCGGTCCTGCCGCGCGCTTCATCTCGGCCGGGGCACCCACCGCGTCGTCGTGCCTACCCTGGGGGCGTGCCCGGCGTAAGCGTGTTCGACCGACTCGAGCCTTTGCTGCCCTCCGTACGCAAGCCGGTGCAGTACGTCGGCGGCGAGCTTCACGCGGTGACCAAGGACTGGGAGTCCTGCGACGTCCGATGGGCGCTGATGTACCCGGACGCCTATGAGGTAGGTCTGCCCAACCAGGGCGTGCAGATCCTCTACGAGCTGCTCAACGAGCGAGACGGTGTGCTGGCCGAGCGCACCTACTCGGTGTGGCCGGACCTCGAATCGCTGATGCGGGAGCACAACATCCCGCAGTTCACCGTCGACGGCCACCGGCCGGTCGGCGACTTCGACCTCTTCGGCGTCTCGTTCTCCACCGAGCTCGGTTACACCAATCTCCTGACGGCACTCGACCTCGCGGGCATTCCGATCAGCGCAGCCGACCGCGGCGACGACAGCCCGATCGTGATCGCAGGCGGGCACGCCGCGTTCAACCCTGAGCCGATCGCGGACTTCATCGACGCGGCAGTCCTCGGTGACGGCGAGCAAGCCGTGCTTGCGATCACCGACGTGGTCCGGTCCTGGAAGGGCGAAGGCCGACCGGACGGCCGTGAGGGACTGCTGTTGCGGCTGGCGACGAGCGGCGTCGCCTACGTCCCGAGGTTCTACGACGTCAGCTACCTGCCGGACGGTCGGATCCAACGCGTCGTGCCGAACCGCCCAGGGGTGCCGTGGCGCGTCGCCAAGCACACGGTGACGGACCTCGACGAGTGGCCGTATCCGAAGCGGCCGCTGGTCCCGCTCGCCGAGACGGTGCACGAACGCTACAGCGTCGAGATCTTCCGCGGCTGCACCCGCGGTTGCCGGTTCTGCCAGGCCGGGATGATCACCCGCCCGGTACGGGAGCGTTCGATCACCACGATCGGCGAGATGGTGCAGCGCGGCGTTGCGGCGACCGGGTTCGAGGAGGTCGGGCTGCTCTCGCTTTCCAGCGCCGACCACAGCGAGATCGCGGCCGTCGCCAAGGGGCTGGCCGATGTGTACGAAGGCTCCAACGTCTCGTTGTCGTTGCCGTCGACCCGGGTCGACGCGTTCAACGTGACGCTCGCCAACGAGCTGTCACGCAACGGTCGTCGTACCGGCCTGACCTTCGCTCCGGAGGGCGGCAGTGAGCGGATGCGCAAGGTGATCAACAAGATGGTCACCGAGGAGGACCTGATCCGCACCGTGGCGACTGCGTACGGCAACGGCTGGCGCCAGGTGAAGCTCTACTTCATGTGCGGCTTGCCCACCGAGACCGACGAGGACGTCGTCGCGATCGCGGGAATGGCGTCGCGCGTCATCGAAACCGGTCGCGCCGCCGCAGGCCGAAAGGACATCCGCTGCACGATCTCGATCGGCGGGTTCGTCCCCAAGCCGCACACCCCGTTCCAGTGGGCGCCGCAGCTCGACCACGAGAGCGTCGACCGTCGGCTCGCCGCGTTGAAGGCGGCCGTCGTCAAGGACAAGGAGTTCGGTCGCTCGATCGGCCTGCGCTACCACGACGGACGGCCCTCGATCATCGAAGGAATGCTGTCGCGCGGCGACCGCCGGGTCGGAGCCGCGATCCGCAAGGTGTGGGAGAGCGGCGCGCGCTTCGACGGGTGGAGCGAGTACTTCTCCTTCGACGCGTGGGTTGCTGCGGCAGCGGAGGCGTTCGACGGCACGCCCGTGTCGCTGGACTGGTACACGACCCGGGAACGTGACCTCACCGAGGTGCTGCCGTGGGACCACCTCGACTCGGGGTTGGACAAGGAATGGCTGTGGCAGGACTGGCAGGACGCGATCTCCGAAGCTGAGGTCGAGGACTGCCGGTGGAGTCCCTGTTACGACTGCGGCGTCTGCCCGGGGATGGGCACGGAGACGCAGGTCGGCCCGACCGGCCGTACCGTTCTTCCGCTGACGCCCGTCTGATGGGGAGACAGCCAGAGGGGCCGCCGCCGCCGGTCGTACAGCGGATGCGGGTTCGCTACGCCAAGCGCGGCCGACTGCGCTTCACCAGTCACCGTGACTTCGCGCGGGCTTTCGAGCGAGCGCTGCATCGATCCGGCGTGCCGATCGCGTTCAGCGCCGGCTTCAGCCCGCACCCGAAGGTCTCCTACGCGGGTGCCGCGCCAACCGGCGTCGCGTCGGAGGCGGAGTACCTCGAGATCGGGCTCAACGAACCGCGGGATCCCGAGTCGGTACGCGCCGCGCTCGACGCCGCGCTGCCGCCGGGACTGGACGTCGTCGAGGTCGTCGAAGCGCCTCCCGGCGCTCCGGCGCTCGCCGACCGGATCGAAGCCTCCCGCTGGTGGATCGAGCTTCCGGAGGTGAGCCGCGAGGCCGCCCAGGCCGCGCTCGACGGCTTCCTCGCCCAGGAGAACGTGGTCGTGGATCGGCCCACGAAGAACGGCGATCGGCCGGTCGACGCCCGCGCCGCGGTACTCACCGCGACCGTGAGCGAGCCCGAATCGGGGTCCGGAAAAAGCACTTGTGCGACACTGGACGTGGTTGTCCGGCACGTAACACCAGCCGTACGACCCGACGACGTACTGACGGCGCTGCGACGCGCAGCCGGACTGTCGACGCCGGTCACCCCCGTGGTGACGAGGCTGGCGCAGGGCCTGCTCGACGCGGAGCCGCAACAGGACGAGAGGCGTTTGATCGACCCGCTGTCCTAGCGGTCACGATTGACGGTCGCTCTTCCTGACGTCGCCGAACCAACGACTTCCGCCGGGTACCGCCTCCGGGCGCCACCGCGGCGACGACAGGAGAGCACCGTGCTCGACGACGAGCGCATCAACGAAACCCCCGAATCAGCCGACACGACGCAACCGCCGGCGCCCAAACGCCGCGCCGCTCGCCGACCCGCCGGCCCGCCCAGCCCCTCAGCGAAAGCGCCGGCCGCCGACGAGGCGCCAGCGGGCGAGACCGCGGAGAAGCCTGCGCCCGTGAAGCGCACCCGCAAGAAGGCGGTGCCGGCCGCCGAAGCCGCCGCCGATGCGCAGACCGGGGACGACCCGCCGGCGCCGGCCCGCCGTCGCCGTACCGCGAGCGCTGC
>DASZTV010000023.1:0-5776 GCA_035548125.1 Mycobacteriales bacterium
GACGACGACGTCACCGGCCAGGATCCGCCCGTTGAGGATCGCCTCGACTGCTTCCTCTTGGCTCTCGGTGACCTTCGCCGGCCCGATGAACGTCAGCAGGTCCTCGGTGACCCCCGCGGTCTTCACGATCGCGCCGTCCGGTGCGAGGTTCCCGCGCAACACCGCCAGTCCACCGTCCGCGCTGTACGGCGTCGCGACCGCGCGGACGCAGCCGCTGTCGGTATCCAGGTCCAGGCTGCTCCACCTCGCCGTCGAGGAGAACGCCTCCGTCGTCCGCACCCCACCGGGCGCCGCCGAGAACAGCTCGCCCGCCTGCGCGCTCGGCGCCGCACCTCGGACGTCCCACTCAGCCAGCCACGCCGCGAGCGTCGACGCGTGAACCGCGTGAACCGCGCGGTCCAACAGGCCGCCGCGGTCGAGCTCGCCCATGATCGCCGGGATGCCGCCGGCGCGGTGCACGTCCTCCATGTGGTAGCTCGAGCTGGGCGCGACCTTGCAGATGCACGGCGTCGAACGGCTCAGCTCGTCGATGTCGTCGAGGTCAAAGTCAACCGCGGCTTCGCGGGCCGCGGCGAGCAGGTGCAGCACGGTGTTAGTGGAGCCGCCCATCGCGATGTCGACACGCATCGCGTTGTTGAACGCGGCACGGGTCGCGACGCTTCTCGGCAACACGCCGTCGTCATCCTTCTCGTACCAACGGCGGCAGAGGTCGACGATCAGCTCGCCAGCCTTCACGAACAGGTCCCGTCGTACCGCGCTGGTCGCGAGCGTCGTCCCGTTCCCCGGCAACGACAGCCCGAGCGCTTCGGTGAGGCAGTTCATCGAGTTGGCAGTGAACATGCCCGAGCACGACCCGCAGGTCGGGCAGGCGGACCGCTCGATCGCGCCGAGCTGCTCCTCGCTGACCGCAGGGTCAGCCGAGGCCGTCATCGCGTCGATCAGATCCAGGCTGGTGTGCGCGACACCGTCGGTGACGACAGCCTTGCCGGCTTCCATCGCACCGCCGCTGACGAAGACGGTCGGGATGTTCAGCCGCATCGCGGCGATCAGCATCCCCGGCGTGATCTTGTCGCAGTTGCTGATGCACACCAGCGCATCGGCCTGGTGTGCCTGCACCATGTACTCGACCGAGTCAGCGATCAGCTCGCGGCTGGGCAGGCTGTAGAGCATCCCGCCGTGACCCATCGCGATCCCGTCGTCCACGGCGATCGTGTTGAACTCGCGGCCTACGCCGCCGGCCGCCGCGACAGTGTCGGCGACCAGCTTGCCGAGGTCGCGCAAGTGGACGTGACCGGGCACGAACTGGGTGAAGCTGTTTGCGATCGCGATGATCGGCTTGCCGAAGTCGTCGTCGGTCATCCCGGTCGCACGCCACAGCGCGCGAGCGCCTGCCATGTTGCGACCGTGGGTCGTCGTCCGTGAGCGCAGCGGGGGCACGGGACCACCATCCTTCCTGGTGAGGCCGATCATGCCGGAAAGGTTGCGTGTGCTGCACTTGCATCTCGCGCACCCGTAGCCGATCGCGAGGGCCGGGCCGAGCGGAGGGTCGAGCATGCGAGCGAGCTCACGCTCCAACACCGTGATTCTCGGCCAGCTGTCGTTCCTGTCCGGCACGGCCCAGGAGATGATCTATCCGCTGATACCGACCTTCGTGGTGGTCACGCTCGGCTCATCGAAGACCCTGCTCGGCGTCATCGAGGGCGCCCTGGCCGTCGGTGTCACGCTGGCCAGGCTGGGTTCTGCGGCGGCGATCGACCGTGGCGTCTCGCCGAAGCGCATCCTGGTCGGCTCCTACGTCGCCTCGCTGCTATCGCGACCGCTGCTTGCGATCGCTCCGAACCTCGCCACGGTCGGCGTGCTGCGCGGCATCGACGGTCTCGGCAAAGGTGGCAAGGACGCTCCGAAGGACTCGCTGGTCGCGCTCGACGCAGGTGAGGCCAAGGCCGGCCGCGCGTTCGGCGTCCTGCGCGCACTTGACACCGCGGGTTCGGTGGCCGGTCCGATCATCGCCGGTCTGCTGCTGCTCTGGCTCGGCCATGGAGAGCGCGGCCTTCGCATCGTGTTCGCGCTCGCCTTGTTACCGGCCGTCGCCGGGCTCTGGACGTTGCGTCAGGTGCGTGACGCGCCACCTCGTGCATCGTCGGTGGACGGGGGTCCGCGGCCGCCGTTTCCACGCGCGTTCAAGGTGTTGCTCGTCGCCGCGCTGATCTTCGGGTTGGCGAACTCCTCCGACACGTTGTTGCTGTTGCGCGGGCAGTCCGCCGGCTTATCGGCCGCAGGCATCGCCTTCGCGTTCGCGCTGGTCAACCTTGTGTACGCGGGCCTGGCCATTCCGCTGGGCAGCCTCTCCGATCGGGTCGGCCGGCGGCCCCTGCTGCTCGTCGCCTGGGCCATCTACGCGCTGACCTACGCCGGCTTCGCCGTCGCATCGCGCGCCTGGCAGCTGGTCTTGCTGTTCGCTCTGTACGGCGTCTACTACGCGGCCGCGGACGGTGTCATCAAGGCCTGGATCGCCGGCCTGGTGCCGGGAGAGCGGCAGGGCGCGGCGTACGGGCTGTACGCCGCTGCGTCCGGACTGCTGGTGCTGCCGGCGAGCGTCATCGCCGGCGCACTGTGGGACCACGTCGGGCCTGGCTGGGCGTTCGGATTCGGCGCGGTGGTTGCTGCGCTTGCATTGGCAGTCATCGTTGTCAGCCCCGAGCTTCGCCGCCCCGCCGCCACCGCGACGGGCTGACACAACCCCGCGGGAATCCACTTGTCGAGAGTCAGCCAAGACCGAACGGAAGTCGCTCGGCGTCCTCGATCTCGATCAACCGGTTGTACTTCGCGACCCGCTCGCCGCGCGCCGGGGCGCCGCTCTTCATGTGACCGCAGCCGGTGCCGACCGCGAGATCAGCGATGAACGAATCGTCTGTCTCGCCCGAGCGGTGTGAGACGAACTGTCGGTAGCCGGCACGATGGCAGGTGCGCATCGCATCGAGTGTCTCGGTGACGGTGCCGATCTGATTGACCTTGATCAGCGAGGCATTGGCGACCTTGCGGTCGATGGCTTCGGCGATGATGGCCGGGTTGGTGCAGAAGATGTCGTCGCCGACCAGCTCGAGCCGGTCACCGAGCCGTCCGGTGAGGCGAGCCCAACCGGCCCAGTCGGATTCGGCGAGCCCGTCCTCGATGAGCCAGATCGGGAACCGATCGGCCATCCCGACGTACCGGTCGATCAGCTCCTCGCTGGTCAGCGCGTCGCCCGCGAGATGGTAGGCGCCATCTCGATAGAACCCGGTCGCCGCTGGGTCCATCGCGAGCGCCACCCCGTCGTGGCCGGGTGTGTGTCCGGCGTCGTGGATCGCCTCGACAAGGAGGGTGAGCACGTCCTCGGGGGTCACGAGCTCCGGCGCGTAACCGCCCTCGTCGCCGAGACCGACGGACAAACCGCGCCCGGCCAGCCGGACCCGCAGCGCAGCGTAGATCTCGGCGCCCATCCGCACCGCTTCGGCGGCGCTTGGTGCTCCGAGCGGCGCGATCATGAACTCCTGGAAATCCAAGCCGTTGCGGGCGTGCGCACCGCCGTTGATGACATTGAAGTGCGGGACGGGCAGCCGCGGCTCGTCGATCGTGCCGACGAAGCTGCGCCACAGTGGCACGCCTGCAGCCACCGCGAACGCACGAGCCGCCGCCATCGACACACCGACGATGGCGTTCGCGCCGAGCCGCTCCTTGGTTGCGGAGCCGTCCAGGTCGATCAGGACCTGATCGAGGTCGGCGAGCGTCTCGAAACGGGACCCCCGCAGCCTGTCGGCGATCTCGCCGTTGACGCTCCCCACCACGCCGAGCACCCCTTGGCCGGCGTACCTGGTCGCGTCGCCGTCTCTGCGTTCCATCGCCTCGCGAGTACCCGTCGATGCGCCGGAGGGGACGCCGGCGTGCACCACCGCGCCGTCCGAACAGGTCATCGTGACCCTCAGCGTCGGCCGCGCGCGGGAATCCAAGATCTCGATGGCGTGCAGATCGCTGATGAGGACAGCCACAGTTTGACCCCTTTCGCGGTTGATCTTCCGGCACTCTCGGGGGTGAACGCACGGGTCGAAAGTCCCGAGATCTGCATCGCTAGGCACCTGGCGCTCCGTGCGTTACGGGACGACACTGGTCGTGGCGATGGGACCCGCCACAACCGCCGGTCCGGCTGACGGTTCCTACTGGACGTGGGAGCTGACATGGGCGTCCCTGATGCCGCCTTGCCGCCCGAGCAACCGATCCGGGACCTGCTGGCCGCGGTTCTCGGCCCGCCGATCGAAACCTGCTCTACCGACGTCACGACCGTGGCTGTCGAGTTGGACGCATCGATGGAAGACCTCCTCCGCGGGCTGGATGTGCAGCCGCAGGCGAAGGCCGCCATCCTTCGCCACGCCGTCGCGCTGGCGGCGCGCGTCCAAGGGCTGGACCGTTGGCGTCGCCGTACCGGCCTCGGTGTCGCCGATCAGCGGCGGTGGTTGGAGCGCGCGTTCGACGCCACGTTGTCCGCCGAGGCGCGAGGAAGATTCGCGACGTTCCATCTGGGGCGCGAGGAGCGAGCCGACCGCTGGGCGGTCAATGCGAAGTCGCGCGCGTTGGCACGCTCGTGGCACACCATCATCCCGCAGATGGAGGCGTACAACCGCAGAGCAGCACAGCGCCTCGCTCTGTTGCGAGAAGCGGGTGATGACGGATGACGCAGTATGACGTCGACGTCCTCGTCGATGAGCTGCGCGCGATCAGCGAGCTGCTGGCTCCCGGGACGACCCTGGAAGAGCTGGCTCGGATCGGCCTGCACCTACTCGTCGAGGACGCCGGCAGCGACGAGAGCCTGCCCGCTGCACAGGAAGACGGAGCAGACCTCGACCAGCTCCTGACCGTGGTCGCCTCCCGCGCGGCGCGAGTCGCCGATCTTCGCCACCAACGATCAGAGGCTCGCCGCGCGGATACCTCGCTCAACTCACTCCGGGAACGCAACGTCGGGGACTACCAGCGCGTGGACGAACACATGACACGCCTCGAGCACGAGCGCGACGAGCTGCTCGCGGCAATCACCATCGAGGAACGCCGCCTGGCCCAGCTCGAAATGGATCCCGGAAAGCTCGCCCCGCCGTTGGGTCCGCCTCCCGGACCCGACGGCAACGCCGCGCCACCGCAACTCGACGTGCGTACCGTCCTTCGACGCTGGGAACAAGCCGACGCAGAACACCGCCGGCGACGCTTCCGCCGTGGCTTCTTTCGTGGGCGGGGAGGGTTTCTTCGCACTGCCCGGCGTTCGTCGGAGTGAGCGATCATGCTAGAGACACCCGCTGCGGAGTGCGTCACGAGGACCAGCGCGCGGTCAAGTCCTGCGGCGATGCGGTGGCGACCGACGACCAACTTTCCGAATGCCGCGATGCCGTGTACGTCATACCGACCTTTCGCGACCTGCACCTTGTTGGGTCTCGACTTGACGATCAACCGGTGCGAGACACATGACTGATCACTCAAGGAGACCAGGAGAGTGACTTGCCGAAGACCGTCGGGCTCCCTAACGGACAGTGCTTGCCTGTGCTGGCGACCATGTGGGCGCTGCTGACGTTGGACGCGCTGATATCAGCGCTCGACCGAATCGCCCTGATCGGTAAGGTCGTCGGCCGCCTAACGAGGAACGAGATGGGCGTCGATTGCTCCGGCGAGCTGGCGGCCGGTCCTCGTGAGGCGCATCGGCTGCCCACGGTGCGCGCGAATCACCAGTCGGGTGCCTAGGTCGCGCTCCAGCCGCTGC
>DASZTV010000024.1:0-69171 GCA_035548125.1 Mycobacteriales bacterium
GCGTCGCCGGCAGGCTCCGAGTAGTCGATTCGCGCGATGGTGTCGCCGTCGTAGACGACCGAGGTGATCGAGGCAAGCGCGCAGCGCCGCCGGTCCGGTCGATGCCAGAGCGTCTCGCCGTTGAGGTAGCGGCGGCCGATCTCGATCGGCAGCTGATGGCTGACCAGCACCGCCTCGTGACCACGCGCCGCGTCCCGTGCGTCCGCCACCGCCGCCGCCACGCGCTTCGCAACCTGAACGTAGGGCTCGCCCCATGACGGACGAAACGGGTTCCACAGGCGCAGCCAGACGGAGGGTCGGCGCAACGATCCGTCACCGACGCCGAACGTCTTGCCCTCGAAGAAGTTCTCGCTCTCGATCAGCCGGTCGTCAGTCGTCGGCGTGATTCCGAACAGCTCCGCGGTCGGTGCGGCGGTCTGCACCGCGCGCTCGAGCGGCGAGGACCGTACGACGGTGACGTCGTGACCGGTAAGGGCGTCGCGCACCAGCAGCGCCATCCGCTCGCCCGCCTCCGACAGCACGAAGCCGGGCAGCCGGCCGTAGAGCACGCCGGTCGGGTTGAACACCTCGCCGTGCCGGACGAGGTGCACCGTCGTCAACGCCCCCGGCTCCGCCCCACCCGCTGCGCCGGCGCTCGTCATGGTGAGGCCTCCAGGGCCGCCTCGGCCGCGTGCGGCAGCGCGTCGAAGATCCGGTCGAGCGCCGCGTCGTCGTGAGCGGCGCTGAGGAACCACGCCTCGTACGCAGATGGGGGAAGGTAGATCCCTCGCTCGAGCATCGCGTGGAAGTACGCCGCGTAGCGCTTGGCCGCGGTCGTACTCGCGGTCGCGAAGTCGACGACATCGACGTCGGTAAAGAACACCGAGAACAGGCTTCCCGCGCGATTCAGCCGGTGCGCCACCCCCACGCCGTCGAGGGTCTTGCTGACCTCGGCAGCCAGTCGCTCGGCGGCGTCGTCAACCCGGGCGTAGATCTCCGGCGTGCAGTGCGTGAGCTGCGCGAGCCCGGCGGCGACAGCGACCGGATTCCCCGACAGCGTCCCCGCTTGGTAGACCGGACCCGCGGGTGCGAGCGAGGACATCACATCGGCGCGACCGCCGAACGCCGCGGCGGGAAGCCCGCCGCTCATCACCTTGCCGAACGTGAACAGGTCGGGCGTGACGCCCTCCAGTCCCCACCAACCGGCCGGGCCGACGCGGAACCCGGTCAGCACCTCGTCGAGGATCAGCAGCGCTCCGTGGCGTGAGGTGAGATCCCGTAGCAGGGCGTTGAAGCCGTCACGCGGCGCAACCACTCCCATGTTGGCCGCCGCCGCCTCGACGATCACACAGGCGATCTGGTCGCCGTGCTCCGCGAACGCTGCCGTCACCGCAGCGGCATCGTTGTAGGGCAGGACGAGAGTGTCGGCCGCGCTCGCTCCGGTCACGCCAGGGGTGTCCGGCAGGCCGAACGTGAGCACCCCGCTGCCGGCGCTGGCGAGCAGCGCGTCGACGTGCCCGTGGTAGCAGCCGGCGAACTTCACCACCTTGGGACGAGCGGTCACTCCGCGCGCCAAGCGGATCGCCGTCATCGTCGCCTCGGTGCCGGAGCTCACCAGTCGCACCTGCTCGACCGGCGCGACCCGTTCGCACAACAGCTCGGCAAGCTCGACCTCGCCCGGCGTGGGTGCGCCGAACGACAACCCCGAGGTCGCGGCACGCTGCACCGCCTCGACGACCGCAGGATGCGCATGACCGAGAATCATCGGACCCCAGGAGCACACCAGGTCGACGTACGAGTTGCCGTCAGCGTCGTACAGGTAGGGACCATCGCCGCGAACCATGAAGCGCGGCGTCCCGCCGACCGCGCCGAACGCCCGGACCGGTGAGTTCACCCCGCCAGGGATCGCGCGCTGCGCCCGCGCGAACAGGGCATCGGACTGCGAACCAGGCACGACATCCATTGTTTCAGGTGGCACGCTTGGCTCCATGGCGGACTTCGGCGTCACCACCGACCCGGCTCGCGTCGGCATCGACGCAGAGCGGCTCTCCCGGATCGACCGGCACTTCGCGACCTACGTCGACGACGGCCGGCTGCCGGGCTGGCAGATCACCATCAGCCGCCGGGGCGAGATCGCTCACCTGTCGTCGTACGGCCAAGCCGACATCGAAGCCGGTCGGCCGGTCGAGACCGACACCATCTGGCGCATCTACTCGATGACGAAGCCGATCACGTCCGTCGCGGCGATGATGCTGTACGAGGAGGGCGCGTTCGAGCTCACCGACCCGATCAGCAAGTGGATCCCGGAGTTCGCCGAACCGCAGGTCTATCTCAGGGGGTCGGCGGCGAAGCCGGTCACGGTGCCCGCGACCGAGCCGATCCGGGTCTGGCACGTGCTCACCCACACCGCCGGCCTCACCTACGGTTTCCACCGGGTGCACGTCACCGACGAGATCTATCGCAACGCAGGGCTCGAGTGGGGACCCCCGAAGGGGGCGGACCTCGCAGGGGCGGTGGCGGCCTGGGCGGCGATGCCGCTGGCGTTCAACCCCGGCAGCGAATGGCTGTACTCCGTCGCGACCGACGTGCTCGGCCGGCTCGTCGAGCTGTGGTCCGGCCAGTCGCTGGACTCCTTCTTCGCGGAACGCATCTTCGCTCCCCTGGACATGGTCGACACCGCGTTCTCGGTCCCCGAGGCAGAGCACGAACGGCTCTGCGCGCTCTACGCGGTCACCCCCCACTCGCCGGAGAAGATCCGGTACGACCTGTTCGGCGAGACGTTCAAGCGTGAGCCGCGCTACCTCTCCGGGGGCGGCGGCCTGGTGTCGACAAGCCGCGACTACACCCGCTTCGCTCAGATGCTGGTCCGCGGCGGCGAGCTCGACGGGGCCCGGCTGCTGTCTCCTCACACGGTGCGTTACATGTGTAGCAACCACCTGCCGGGTGGCGCAGACCTCGAGGCCTTCGGTCGGCCGCTGTTCGCCGAGACCCGTTACGACGGCGTCGGCTTCGGACTCGGCCTCGCCGTCGCCGAGAACCCTGCGGCACTCAAGGTGATGTGCAGTCCCGGTGAGTCGTACTGGGGCGGCATGGCCAGCACCGCGTTCTGGGTCGACCCTGCCGAGGACCTCGCCGTCGTCTTCATGACGCAGCTGATGCCCTCCAGCACCTACCCGCTCAGGAGCCAGCTGCGCCAACTGGTCTACCAGGCGCTGGTGGACTAGCGGCGCCTGGCGGCGAGCTCCGCGGCCCAGTACGTCAGGACGATTCCGGCGCCGGCGCGCTTGATCGAACTGACCATCTCCGCGACTGCGCGGTCCCGATCCAGCCAGCCGTTCGCAGCCGCCGCCTCGACCATCGCGTACTCCCCCGACACGTTGTAGGCCGCGACCGGTACGTCGACCGCGGCCGCGACCGCACTCACCACATCGAGGTAGCCGATCGCCGGCTTCACCATCACGATGTCGGCTCCTTCGGCGACATCGAGACGCGCCTCTGCGACGGCCTCGGCCACGGACCGCGCCGGGTCCTGCTGGTAGGAAGACCGGTCGCCGAACTGCGGCGCGCACTCCGCTGCGTCTCGGAACGGGCCGTAGAACGACGACGCGTACTTCGCGGAGTACGCCATGATCGCGACGTCCGTGCGCCCGGCGCCGTCGAGCGCCGAACGGATCGCAGCGACCTGCCCGTCCATCATTCCGCTGGGCCCGACGACCTGCGCACCGGCCGCCGCCTGCGCAAGGGCGATCGACGCGTAGCGCTCGAGAGTCGCGTCGTTGTCGACGTCGCCGTCGTCGGTGAGCAGCCCGCAGTGACCATGGTCGGTGTACTCGTCGAGGCAAAGATCCGCCATCACGACGAGGTCCTGGCCGACCTCGGACACCGCGTCGCGCAGCGCGAGCTGCACGACGCCGTCCGGGTCGTCGGCGCCGCTGCCGCGCGCGTCCTTCACCGCCGGGATCCCGAACAGGATCACGCCGCCGACGCCGGCAGCCGCCGCCTCGGCGACCGCCTTCCGCGCCGAGTCCCGGGTGTGTTGCACGACGCCGGGCATCGACGCGATCGGGACCGGCTCGCTCACGCCCTCCTTGACGAACAGCGGAAGCACGAGATCCGAGGGGTTGACGTCGACGTCGGCCACGAGCCGGCGCAGCGCCGCCGTACGCCGCAGCCGACGGGGCCGCGACGACGGGAACGACGCCGAATCGTTGGTCATTTCGTCCGCTTGCTCCTCGCGACGACGCGTGCCTTGTTGGCCTTGCCGGGCGGGAACGTCTCGCCTCCCTCGCGGCGCTCACGGCCGAACGCGGCCAGCGCGTCCGCGAGCACCGTCGCCGACGGTGACGGCGCAGTCACGTCCACCCGCAAGCCGAGTTCTGCTGCGGCCTTCGCGGTCTGCGGGCCGATCACGGCGATGATGCTCGACGCGTGCGGCTTGCCGGCGATACCGACCAGGTTGCGGACCGTCGACGACGACGTGAACACCACTGCGTCGAAGCCGCCTGCCTTGATCGCCTCCCGGGTCTCGGCCGGCGGCGGTGCGGCGCGAACCGTCCGGTACGCCGTCACGTCGTCGATCTGCCAGCCGCGCTCGAGCAGTCCTGCGGCGAGCGTCTCGGTCGCGATGTCCGCCCGCGGCAGCAACACCCGGTCGAGCGCGTCATAGGTCGCGTCGTACTGCGGCCAGTCGGCAAGGAGACCCTCGCTGGACTGCTCACCGCTCGGGAGCAGATCAGGCCGAAGCCCCCATGCCTCAACCGCCGCAGCGGTCTGGTCACCGACGCACGCGATCTTCACACCGGCGAGTGCCCGCGCGTCCAAACCGAGCTCTTCGATCTTCTCGCGGATCGCCTTCACCGCGTTGACCGATGTCAGCGCCACCCACGCGTAACGCCCCTGAACCAACCCGCGGATCGCGCGATCGACCGCCTGCGGGGTGCGGGGCGGCTCGACCGCGATCGTCGGCACCTCCACCGGGACGGCGCCATAGGACGCCAGCCGGTCCGACAGCGGCCCGGCCTGATCCTTGGTACGAGGGACGAGGACCTTCCAGCCGAACAGCGGCTTGCTCTCCCACCACGAGAGCTTGTCCCGCAGCCGGACCACCTCGCCGACGACGGCGAGAGTCGCGCCGTCGAAGACTGCGCTGTCCCGCTCGACCGTGTCGAGCGTCGAAACCACCGTGTACTGCGAGGTCGTGGTGCCGTCGGCGGTGACGGCGACGGGGGTGTCGCCCTTCCAACCGTGCTCCACCAGAGACGCCGCGACCTTGCCCAGCACCTTCGCGCAGTTGAGCAGGACCAGGGTCTGCCGCGGGCCGGCGAGTGACGCCCAGTCGGGCTCGTCCACCCCTTCGGCAACGTCGACCACGTGAACCGACCGATGCTTGCGGTCGGTGACGGGCACCCCTGCGTAGGCAGGCACCGCGAAGGCGGAGCTGATACCCGGGACCAGCTCGAACCCCACCTTTGCCTTGGCGCAGGCGTCTGCCTCCTCGGCGAAGTCGCACAGGACCGTCGGGTCGCCCGGCAGTACCCGGGCAACCAGCTTGCCGGCCTTCGCTGCGGCGGCGATCGCCTTGCCGCTCACCGCACCGTCGTGGCCGTGGATGTCGAGCACCTCGACATCCACCCGGCAATGCGGAAGGAGCGTTGCGTGCAGCATCTCGGGCATCGCGACGGCGTCGGCTTCGCGCAGCACGTCGACGGCACGCAGCGTCAGCAGTCCGGGGTCGCCGGGGCCGGCGCCGATGAAGACGACAGTGCCGGTCTTTGCTTTGGGGCGTGTGGTCACTTTCTGGACTCTCCGATCAGATCGGCGGCGCCCGCTTCGATGAGCGCCGCCGCCAGACGATTGCCGACGTCCTCGGGTTCCCCGAGTCCGCCGGTCATGGACAACCGCACAGCGCGCGAGCCGTCGATGTCAGCGACGACCGCCCGCAGATAGATCTCTTCTTCCCCCTCATCACCAACGGCAACGTCGGCGAGTGCTCCTACCGGCGCGGTGCAGCCGGCCTCGAGCCTGGCGAGCAGCGCGCGCTCCGCCGCCACTGCCGCCCGGCTCGTCGGATCGTCGAGCGCCGCGGCCAGCTGCCCGGCCAACACCTGGTCTCCCGCTCGGCACTCGACCGCGAGCGCCCCCTGCCCGGGCGCGGGAAGCAGCTGTCCCGGGTCGAGGATCTCGGTGACGACCTCCCTGCGGCCGAGGCGGTCGAGCCCCGCCGCCGCCACGACGACGGCGTCGAGCTCACCCGACGTCACCTTCGCGACGCGGGTGTCGACGTTTCCCCTGATCGGAACGATCTCCAGGCCGTAACCGAGTGCTCGCAGCTGGGCGGCACGACGCGGCGAACCGGTGCCGACTCGGGATCCGCCGGGCAGCTCGGTGAGCGTCGCGCCGTCGCGGGCGACCAGCGCGTCACGCGGATCCGCGCGGCGCGGAATCGCGGCGAGGACGAGATCAGCGGCAGCGGCAGTGGGAAGGTCCTTCAGCGAGTGGACCGCGAAGTCGATCTCTCCCGCAGTGAGCGCGCGGCGAAGCTCGTTGACGAACACACCGGTGCCGAGCTCTCCGACCGGTGCCGGGGAGCGGTCGCCGTCACTGGACAGTTCGACCAGCTCGACCACGTGACCGGCGTCCCGCAAGACCTGCGCGACCAGCCCGGACTGCGCCAGCGCGAGCGCCGAGCGACGGGTCCCGAGTCGCAGCGTCCCGGTGGCGAGCGCCGTCACGACGACGCCTCGTCTTCCTCGACCACGACAGCCGCGCGAGCAACGGCTTCCGTCGCAGACGGGTTCAGCGCGAAGAGCTCGCGCAGGACGTCGGCGTAGGAGTCGCCGCCGGGCGCCTCCGCCAGTTCCTTCACGCGGACAGTCGGTGCGTGAAGCAGCTTGTCGACGACCCGCTCGACCGCCTGGCGCAGCTCACGAACGGTGCGCTCGTCCGCATCCCTAAGCCGTCCGAGCAGGCGGCCCATCTCGGCATCGACCACCTGCTGGGCTCGCTCGCGCAGTGCGACGACGGTTGGCGCGACGCGATCGGCGCGCTGCCGTGCGAGGTAGGCGCCGACTTCCTCGTGCACGATCCGACGAACCGCCTCGACCTCCTGCGCGACCTGCGCACCGAGCAGTGCCTCGCCCAGCACGTCGAGGTCAACGACTGTCACCCCCGGCAGGTCGCGGGCAGCCGGGTCGACGTCGCGCGGCATCGCAAGGTCCAGGACGAAGACCGGTCGCGTGGCACGGTCGGCGAACACATCGGCGGCCACGACAATTCCGAGGGCGCCGGTGCACGAGACGATGAGGTCCGATTCGGCGACGACTGACGGCAGGTCACCCGGCGTCGCGGCCTGGCCCCCAACCTGGCGGGCCAGCCGTTCCGCCCGGGACTCGGTGCGGTTGACGACCGTGACCTGCGCCGCGCCGCGCGCGGCGAGCTCGGTCGCTGCGATCGTGCTCATCGAACCTGCCCCGACGACGACGGCACGCTTGCCGGACACTCCGTCGAGGGAGGTCTCGGCGAGGTCGAGGCCCGCCGCGACGATCGAGCGCCCGGCCCGGTCGATGCCGGTCTCGGAGTGCGCGCGCTTCCCGACTCGCAGCGCGTTGTCGACCACCGAACCGAGCGCTCGCCCGATCGTGCTCTCCTCGCGTGCCAGGTTGAGCGCGCTACGCAGCTGCCCGAGGATCTGCTGCTCGCCGAGGACCATCGAGTCCAGGCCGGCGGCGACCTCGAACACGTGCTGGACCGCACGGTCCTCGTAGTGGACGTACAGATGATCGGTGAGGACATCGAGCTCGACGCCGGTGTGAGAGGCGATCGCCTCGCCGATCTCCTTGACGCCGCCGTGGAACTTCGTCACGTCGGCGTGCACCTCGAGCCGGTTACAGGTCGCGAGAACCAACGCCTCGGAGATGTGCTCGGCACGGACCAGGTCGTGGACCAGCTTGGTCAGCTGGTCGCCGTCCAACGCCACCCGCTCGAGCAGCTCGACCGGCGTCGACCGATGCGACAGCCCCACCGCCAGCAGGCTCACGGCCGCCACCCCGCCCGCTGGCCGACCGCAGCGTCGGCTTCGCCGGCACCTCCCGTGGCCTCCGAGACGAGCGACTTGCGCTGCTCGTGGAACGCCAGGATCTGCAGCTCGATCGACAGGTCGACCTTGCGCACGTCGACCCCCTCGGGCACCGACAGCACGACGGGTGCGAAGTTCAGGACGCTCGTCACGCCGCTCGCGACGAGGCGGTCGCAGACCTCCTGTGCGGCTCCGGCGGGAGTCGCGATCACCCCGATCGAGACCTCGTGCTCGGCAACGATCGCCTCGAGCTCGTCGACGTGACGGACCTCGAGGCCGGCGATGCACTCCCCGACCCGCGCCCGGTCGGCGTCGACCAGTGCGGCCACCCGGAAGCCGCGGGTTCCGAAACCCGCATACCCGGCGAGCGCGTGGCCGAGGTTGCCGACGCCGACGATCACCACGCTGTAGTGCTGGGTGAGGCCGAGCACGCGGGAGATCTGGTAGATCAAGTACTCCACGTCGTACCCCACGCCGCGGGTTCCGTAGGAGCCGAGGTGGGACAGGTCCTTGCGGAGCTTCGCCGGACCCACGCCGGCCGCCTGGGCGAGCGTCTCGGAGGAGACGGTCGACACCCCGGTCTCGGCGAACCCGGTGAGCACTCGTAGGTACACCGGAAGCCGGGCGACGGTGGCTTCCGAAATCGCGCCTCGCCGCGCGGCACGGCGCGGCAACTCGGTCACGGACACTGCAGGCTCATTTGAGCGAGGACTCCAAACCGCGCGCCCGACAAGGCGGCAGAGGGTGACGATAACTCGATTGTGAACGCGTGCACAAAACGGTTGTGCGTTCGTGAAAGCCCGGTTCGGGCCGCGCCACGTGCCGGACCGCGAGACTTCTAGGATCGATGTCGATGAGCAGCGAGTGGGGTCGCATCGACGCCGACGGATCGGTCTATCTGAAGACTGCCGGCGGCGAGCGGCTGATCGGCTCCTGGCAGGCCGGCTCGCTCGAAGAGGGCCTCGCCTTCTACACGAAGCGCTACGACGATCTCAATGCCGACGTCGTGCTCCTCGAAGGTCGGGTGAAGTCGCCGTCGGCCGACCCGAAGGCGGTGAAGGAGGCGGCGCTCAAGCTCGCCGCAACCGTCCCCGAGGCCGCAGCGATCGGCAACCTGGAGAGCCTTACCAAGCGCCTCGAAGGCGTCGTCGCCAAGGCCGACGAACGGCTGGCGGAGCGCGCCGCGGAACGAGCGAAGGCGGCGGAAGCCGACGTCGAGCGCAAGCGGGCTCTCGTCGCCGAGGCCGAGCGGCTCGCGACGAGCGACTCCTGGAAGGCCGGCTCGGAACGGTTCCGGGCGATCGTCGAGGAGTGGAAGACGATCCGGATCGACCGCAAGACGGACTCGGCGCTGTGGGAAGCGTTCGCGGCCGCTCGACGGTCCTTCGACGCGCGTCGCCGGGCGCACTTCGCCGAGCTGGACGCAGCGCGCGAGGCAGCCGCGGAGCGCAAGACCAAGCTCGCAGCGGAGGCCGAGAAGCTCGCCGAGTCCTCGGAGTGGGGTCCGACCGCCAAACGCTTCCGTGACCTCATGGCGGAGTGGAAGGCGGCCGGCCGAGCCACGCGCGAAGCCGACGACCAGCTCTGGCAGCGCTTCAAGAGCGCGCAGGACAAGTTCTTCGAGCGGCGCTCGGAGGTGTTCAACGCCCGCGACGAGGAGCAGGCCACCAACCTCACCGCGAAGCGCGAGCTCATCGCCGAGGCCGCGACGCTGGACGCCGCGAAGGACCCGGAGGGCGCCCGGAAGCGACTGAAGTCGATCCACGACCGCTGGGAGAAGATCGGCCACGTCCCGCGCGACGAGAAGGACAGACTCGAGCGCGAGCTCGGCGACATCGAGCGCGCGATCCGCGAGGCGACGAACGCGGCCCGCAAGGTCGAGGTGCCGGAGTCACCACTCGTCATCCGGTTGCGGGAATCGGTGGAGAAGCTGCAAGCACGCCTCGAGCGCGCGCGATCGGCTGGTGACGACAAGCTCGCGGCAGAGACCCAGGAAGCACTGTCCACGCAGCGCGAGTGGCTTGCCCAGGCCGAGGCCGCGAGCTAGCGGTTCAGCCCGCGAGCGCGGTTCGCAGCCGTGCCGGGTCCACGCGGAAGATGTCGTGGACCGCACCGTCGACCAGCACGACCGGCACCATCTCGCGCCACTCGCCGCGGCGAGCGGCGTCGGCAACGTCGGCCAGGTTCGTCGAGCGCCAGCCGACGCCGAGCTCGGCACATACCCGCTCGATGACGGCGACGGCGTCCTCGCACAGGTGGCAGCCCGGGTTCACGACCACCTCGACCCGCTCGCCGGATCCGGCCATCGCTACGAGGGGGTCGACTCGCGCAGCCTGCCGCGCGCGACCTTGCCGACCAGCGAGTGGGGCAGCTCGTCGACGAACTCCACGGCCGTCGGGCACTTGAACCTGGCCAGCCGACTCGCGGCGTAGTCGATCAGCGCTTCGGCCGACGGGGAGGCACCGGAGCGAGGCACGACCAACACCTTCACGGTCTCGCCGGTGTAGGGATGGGCCACGCCGATCGCGGCGACCTCGGCGACGTCGGGATGCTGCAACAGCGCCTCCTCGACCTCGCGCGGATAGACGTTGAAGCCGCTGACGATGATCAGGTCGCGCGCCCGGTCGACGAGGAACAAGTCGCCGTCGCTGTCGAGGTAGCCGATGTCACCGGTCCGGAACCAGCCGTTCTCGTCCGGCCCGCCCGAGCCGTCCGACCAGTACCCGGAGAACAGGTTCGGACCGCGAACGACGACCTCGCCCGCGTCGTCGCGGATCTCGTCGTCGTCGAGGTCGAGATCGGTGTCCAGCGAGATCTGAAGCTCCACGCCGGGAACCGGTCGGCCGACGCTCCCCGGCTTGGCCACCTCACTGCACAACGTTGTCGTGAGCACCGGTGCGGTCTCTGTGAGGCCGTAGCCCTCGAAGATGTGGTGACCGCTCGCCTCCAGCACCGCGGACAGTACGGCTGGGGCAAGCGGAGCTGCGCCCGACAGCACCAGACGAACGTTCGACAGTGAGTCGCCGAGATCGGGCAGCATCGACCACGCGACGAACATCGGCGGCGCGCCGAGCAGCGCACTGACCTGCTGCTCGCGGACCAGGGCAAGCGTCTCGACCGGGTCGAAGCGGGCGGCGAGGACACCGGTTGCCGCCGTCCGGGCGATCATCCCGAGACCGCTGTTGAGGCCGTACACGTGGAACAGCGGCAGCACGAGCAGAACCCGATCGTCCGCCTGTACGACCGGGGGGTCGATGTTCGAGAGCTGGTCGAGGTTCGCCAGGAGCGCGCGATGACTGAGCATCGCGCCGCGCGGCCGGCCGGAGGTGCCGGAGGTGTAGAGCAGCACGGCGAGGTCCTCGCCGCCGCCGGTTGCCGGGGCGGGCTGTCCATCACCCGTGCCGAGCAGCTGGCTCCACCCACCGGCGCCGCCGTCGACCACGATCGTGGTGACCTCGCCCGCCTCGGTCAGCACCGCTCGGTGCTCGTCGTCGGTGATGACCAGCGACGTCGCGGCGTCGTTCAGCTGATAGCCGAGTTCCGGCGCCGTGTAACCGGTGTTGAGCGGCACGGCGACGAGTCCGGCACGAAGGACGCCGAAATAGGCGATCGCGAACGGGATGGAGTTAGGCAGCAGCAACCCGATCCGGGAGCCCACGTCGTACCCCGCGGCACGCAGCCCGGCGGCGCACCGTGAGACGTCACGGTCGAGCTCGGCCCATGTGACCGTCTGGTCGCCCGCCACCAGGGCGGCCTTGTCCGGCGACGCCGCCGCCGCGGCGCTCACCAGATCGGCAAGGTTGGTGGCCGCCATGTGCCGAGTGTTTCACACTTGCAAGCACTCCTCGGCGGCCGAACGGTCCCTCGTCAGGGCGCGTCGGCGACCGGCGGCAGGGCATCCACCCACCGTCGTCCCGAGGCCATCTCGACGTGCTCGGCCGCGTCCAGCAACGCAGCCTCGTTGCCCCAAGCGGCGAGCAGCTGCAGGCCGATCGGCAGCCCGCTCGGATGCAGGCCGACCGGCACCGAGATCCCCGGCACCCCGGCGAGGTTTGCCGCGACGGCCTGCCGCAGGTTCGCCGGGTCCGCCATCGCGGGCCCCGAGGGCAGCTGGATCACGGGAGCCTCGATCGGTGGCGCGGGCGCGGGATTCGTGGGCCAGGCGAGGAGGTCGACCCGCTCGAACGCGGCCGCGAACTCCCGCCGCAGCCGGGCGCGCACCCGGTCGGCCCGAAGCAGCCGCGATGCGGGGATCGTTGTCGCATAGCCGATCATGCCGCGGGTCAGCGGGTCGAGCTCGGGCAACAGGTCCGCAGGGACCGCCGCCGAAAGCTCAACGCTCGCCCTCACCCCACCGGCGGCGGAACCGAGCTCGGCAAATCGGATCGTCACGTCCTCGGTGGCGAACCCCGCGACGTCGAGAGCGGCGGTGCAGGCGTCGGCGACCGCGGGGTCGACGTCGTCCCAGTACGGAGCCCGCACGACCCCGACGCGCAGTCGCGAACCGTCGTTGCGGGGCAGTGGACGGTGGAGGAGCGCGGCGGCGACCAGCCGCGCGTCAGCGCTGTCGCGGCCGAACGCGCCGGGTGCCGACAACGTCGAGTTGCTCCCGGGGTACCCGTCGTACGGAAGCGCGCCGTAGGTCAGCTTCAACCCGACGACGCCGCACCATCCCGCCGGCAGCCGGGTCGAGCCACCACTGTCACTCCCCACTGAACCGCCGACCAGCCGGGCGCCGACCGCGGCCGCCGAGCCGCCCGAGGAACCCCCGCTGCAATGCGCCGGATTCCAGGGGTTGCCCGACGGACCGTACGTCGAGACCAAACCGGTGGTGCCGAGCCCGAGCTCGTGCTGGTTGTCCACGCCGACCACGACCGCCCCCGCGTCGCGCAGCCGGCGGAACACGCCCGACGGCCCGGCCGCGCCGAGCTCGTGTGCGGTACCGCTGTGGTAGCCCCGCCAGGGCAGCGCGAACATGTCCTTCACCGTGACGGGCACGCCGTGCAGCGGTCCGGAAGGTGCCGCCTCCGCCATCGCTCGCGACTGCTCGGGGAAGGTCACCGCGACGGCGTTGACCGTCGCGTTGCGCTCCTCGATCCGCACGAGCGTCGCCTCGAGCAGCTCCACCGACGACAGCTCGCCACGGGCGACCGCGGACGCCTGGTCACGCAGCGAAAGATCCTGCGGATGGCTCATTCGCCGGCCTCTCCGCGGCCGACGCTGCGAGGTGCACGACCCGGATCGAGATCCGCCTCGAGGGGCAGCTCCGCAAGGTCGGCAGCGTCCAGCAGAGCCATCACCGGCTCGAAGGCCGAAGCGATCAGCCCGGTCAGGTCGTCGGTTGTCATGCGCAGAGTTCCCTAGAGCAGGCCGCGCTTCGTGGGTGAGGTGGTCGGGGTCACCTCAGGAGTCGGCTTCCCGGCCGGAGGGCTGGGAGTCGACGACGGGCTCGCGATCGCGCTCCCCGTGGCTGTCGGCTTAGCGGTCGCGCTGTACGTCGGAACCGGCGCGATCGTCGGCGCTCCCACTGCGGCGGGCGGGCCCTGCAATGTTCGGTAGTTGCTGAAGATCCGCGAGAAGATCTGGGCCGGAAGTGTCCCGCCGTAGACCGGAGCGCCGTAGGAGCTGCGGAGCTGGCGGGCGACGACCTTGCCTCCTACGCGGTGATACGGCTTGTCGTATCCCATCCACACGCTGATGCAGAGCGCGCGCGTACAGCCGGTGAACCATGCGTTGGTGAAGTCGTCCGTCGTGCCGGTCTTGCCGTAGACCGGGAACGGCTGGCGCGCCGCCCGGCCGGTGCCGTAGGACACCACCTGTTCCATGGCCGACGTCACCTCGTCGGCGATGGTCCGCGGCAGCACTCGCTTGCCGGCTGGCTTCGCCGTCGCCCGGAACAGCTCGCCCTGAGCCGGCGTCCTCACCGACAGCACGGTCCGCACCGGGTGGTGGACGCCGCCGTCGACGAACGTCCCGTAGGCGGACGCTTCGGACAGCGGCGTGGTCGGTATGCCGAGGGCGTACGACGGGCACAGCACGCCCTTGCGCTGCCCGCAGGTGCGGCCGGAGTCCATGTGTCCGACCTCGAGGCCGGCGTGCTTGGCGAACCGGACGATCTTGTTCAGCCCCACCTCGACGCCGAGCGGCGCGAAGACGGTGTTGATCGACTGCACCAGAGCGCTTTGCAGGCTGTAGGTCCCGGCTCCGCCCTCGGCGTTGCACGGCCGGTACCCGACCGCGACCTGGATGCACTCCGGCGCGTAGTGCGTCTCGCTCAACGTGTGTCCGTGTTGCAGCGCCACCGCGAGCGTGAACGGCTTGATGGTTGATCCCGACGAGCGCGTGATGCTGCCGGGCGGCGGGTCTGCGACGTCCTCGCCGTTCTCGACGTATCCGCCGACCTTGCGCTCGGTGAGCGCGCGCAAGTCGCCGTTGCGCGGGTCTACCGCGACGATGGCGGCGTCGAGGCCCTTCGACTTCGGCAACACCTCGTGCAACGCGTCGACCGCGGCCTGCTGCAGGTCGAGGTTCAGCGTCGTCTTCACCTTCATACCGCCCGACTCGAACAACGTGGCGTCGCCGTAGTGCTGGAGCGACTGGCCGACGAGGTCACGGAACTCGGGGGCGATCGTCTGGGCATCCGGCTGTTCAGCGGCAACGATGGGAGGCAGTGAGTCGTGGTACGCGTCACCTGCCTGCTGAGAGCTGATGTCTCCCGCGATGAGCATCTGGTTGAGGACGTAGAGCTCCCGCGCCCGCGCCTGCTTCGGGTCCGCGATCGGGTTCCACACCGACGGCGCCGGGGCTATGCCCGCGAGGGTGGCCGCGCGCGCCAAACCGAGCGACGGGTCTTCGACGCCGGTCTTCGGGTTGAGGTTGATCTGGTCGATCGGTACGCCGAAATAGAACCTGCTCGCGGCGTCCACGCCGGCCACGCCGTTCCCCAGATACAGCGTGTTGAGGTAGCGCGTGAGGATGTCCGCCTTCGACAGATGCCGTTCGAGCCGAATCGCGAGGGAGGCCTCCCGCAGCTTGCGCAGCGCGGTCTGCTCGTCACCCGTGTAGACGTTCTTCACGTACTGCTGGGTGATCGTCGAGCCGCCCTGGAACGTGCCGCCCGTGACGTCGCGCCACGCCGCTCGGAGAATCGCGATCGGGTCGACGCCGGCGTTGGAGTAGAAGCTCTTGTCCTCGGCCGCGACGATCGCCTGTCGCATCACAGTCGGGATCTTGGACGCCGGCACCGGATGTTCGATCTGCGGAGAGTGGATGGTGGCGAACACCTGGCCGTTGGAGTCGAGCAGGATCACCGACTTGGGCGGTACGGGCTGGAAGTTGTAGTCCAGCGGCGCAGCGACCAGGCCGGCCGCAAAACAGACCACGCCGACGACCACGGCGAGGACCAACCAGCCGAAGACCTGCCTGCGGCGGCGGCGAGCGTGGGCGACCCGACGGCGTCGTGCGGCGATGGCAGCCGCGGCGCTTCGCCGGATCAGCGGCCGCGGACCGGCCGGCTGGCGCGTGGGAAGGGCGCCTGGCATCCGTCCACCTCCCACCCGCCACCCGTCGCGGTGCCGGCTTGCCGGCGCTGACATTTGGACCCTATGCGCAACGCGGCCTGTGACTAGCCGCGCGTCACGTTGGTGACTAGTCAGAAATAGCCCGGATTCGCCATGGTCCGGCCCGCTTCGTCCGGTGTGTCATGACAGGCGTCGATCGGACTCCCGGTCGCCGTAGCACCCAGGGGATGCCATGCAGTCGTGCACGGTGGGAGGCCACCGGACCGTCGGATACGACGGCCTGTCGGCGCTCCGGCTCGCCGTCGCGATCCAGCGCGACCCCCTCGGCGGGATGCCCGCCGAGCGAGCGGCGTACCGATCCATCCCACGCCCGCGCACCTCTCCCGCCGTCGGCGTGATGCACCGCAGCACGGACGCCGCGCTCCCGAGAACCGCCGAAGCGCCTCGTCCGCGCACCCCCGTGGCGGCTCCCAAGATCCCGAGCCCGTCCCCTCCCGCCGAGCCGACCAGCGAGCAGGCTCGCATCATGGCGGCGGTCCGCGCCGCGCAGGCCGGCGACGGCGAAGCCTTCGGTGAGCTCTATGACGCCTACGCCGACCTGGTTCACCGCTACATCGCGTATCGGGTGGGCAACTACGCGCTCGCCGAGGACCTCACCAGCGAGACCTTCCTGCGGGCCTTGCGCCGGATCTCGACGTTCACGTGGCAGGGTCGCGACTTCGGCGCGTGGCTCGTGACGATCGCGCGGAACCTGGTCGCCGACCACTACAAGTCCAGCCGCTACAAGCTCGAGCAGCCGACCCCGGACATGATCAGCGCCGGCGCCGACAGCGAGGAGGACGGCCCCGAGACGGCGGTCCTCGCCGGCATCACGAACGCGACGCTGCTCGCCGCGGTCCGCCAGCTGGGTCAGGAGCAACAGGACTGCATCGTGCTGCGCTTCCTGCAAGGCCTCTCGGTCGCGGAAACCGCCGCGATCCTCGGCAAGAACGAAGGCGCGGTCAAAGCGCTTCAGTACCGCGCGGTCAAAGCCCTCGGACGCCTACTCCCATCGGATCTGGTCGCATGAGCACCTCCCTGAACAACGCGGCTGAGCGGTTCGCCCAGCTGATCGATCTGACCAACCCGCCGCTGCTGCTCGACGGCGGCGACCCCCGGATGCGCCCGGCACTGGCGCTCACCGCCGCGCTGCGCTCGGCCGCACGTGAGACAGGTCCTGCCCCGCTGTCACCGCAGGCGCGGCAGCTGATGCGCGAGCGCCTCGTGGCGGCAGCCGCTGACCGCAGCGCCGCCGCGCCGATGCCCACCATCGCTGCGCGCGTCGCCTCCGCCACCGACCGCGGGCAGCAGCGCGCGGCGGCCGCCGGCCGGCGCATCGGTCGCCGGACGTCGGCAATCGTCGGCTCGGTGATGATCCTCACCTCGATCAGCGGAGTCGGCGTCGCCGCGGCCCGCTCGGTGCCTGGCTCGCCGTTCTACGACCTGAAACGCGGAGCCGAAGCGGTCCAGCTGTGGTTCTCCTCCGGCGAGGCTGCGAAGGGCCAGCGTCATCTGGAGTTCGCGCGCACCCGGCTCGCAGAGGCCAAGCAGCTGTCGCCGGACTCGCCGTACCTCGCGGCCACGCTCCGTGCGATGAACGAAGAGACCCGTCAGGCGAACACCGATCTCGTGAAGGCGTACCGGACGACGGGCTCGGTCAAGCCCCTCGCTGACCTGGTCCGGTTCGCTCGGTCCCAGTACGAAGACCTCGCGAAGCTCGGCGCTGCGCTCCCCAAGGAGCTCCGTGACCAGGCGACCTACTCGGCGCAGCTGCTTGCCGGCGTCGGGGTCGAGGTCAAGTCGCTGACCACCGGTCTGTGCGCAAAGTGCGGAGGCACCCACACCCCTGCGGTCAGCCCCAAGGGCGGGAAGCCGATCGTCGCGCCCACCCCCACGGCAGCCGGTACCAAGCCGGGCCACCGTACGGCTCCCTCGACGCAGCCGTCCCGGTCACCCAAGAGCCTGCTCCCGGGCAACCTGATCCCGACGCTGCCGCCGCTCACCCATCCGAAGGGCCAGCAGGACAACAACCCGCTGCCCAAGCTCTCGCCGTTGCCGTTGCTGTCCTCCCTCGCGCAGCTGCTCGGCGGCTGAGGCCGCCAGCCCCCTCAGCGATCCCCCGACGATCACCTCGGCGCTTCAGCCGGGGTGATCTTATTTTCGGTGGGCGCCAACGATTTCTCCGCAATTGCCGGATTCGCGTGGATCCGCGTCGAGGTACGGCGAAAGGGGTGCCTCGGGCGCGTCACCGCCCCTCTCCTCGCTCGTTGAAGCGAAGGACGGCGACGGCCGTCTGCCCCAGCGCATGGATCGGAACTCGTTTCTCGCTGCGGCAGCACATGTTCCGGTAACCGCCGGACTTATGGAGGTAATGGCATGCCCAGCATTCGAAAGCGCCGCAGCGTCGCGCTCGGCGCGTTCGCTCTCGCCAGCACCACGACGTTGGCGGCTGTGGCCGCGGCCTCGCCGGCGGCAGCGGCAAGCACGTCGCACACCGCGCCGGCGTACTACGCCGGCCAGGCGCAGGGGAACGCCCTCGGTCTGAACATCGACCTGCCGGTGAAGCTCCCGCTGCTCCCGAACCCGCTCTCGCTCAACCTGATCCATCTTGAGGGCAAGACCGTCCACGACCCGCTGCACCTGGCGGGCAACACCACGGCGATCTCGAACGCCACCGCCAGCCTTATCACCGGCAGCCTGGCCGACACGCTTCAGAACACGCTGCACGTCAACCTCAACCGCACGGCGCACGTCGCGCTCGGTGGGCTGACCCATCAGGAGACCTCGCTGCTCGACATCCCGGCGAAGCCGCTCGCGGACCTGTCGATCGGCGACCTGGTCGCGAACCTCGTCAAGTCGACGAACGCGACCAACTCCGGCGCTCACAGCATCAAGGCCAACATCGCGTCGGGTAACGACCTGCTCGGTGCGCAGACGGTGCAGCAGATCCAGAACCTGATCGACTCGACGCACCTGACCGACACCCTGCAGGGCACGGTCAACCAGGTGCTGTCGACGCTGCAGAACGTCACCAAGACCACCCCGATCGTCGGTGACGCGGTCACGACCGTCACGAACACGGTGAACGCCGTGCTCGCCAAGGTCACCAAGCTGGTCGACAACCTCGGCACCACGCCGCTGGTCAGCATCTCCATCCACAACACCGACCAGCAGGTCACGCCGTTCGCCAGTGGGGTGAAGTCCACGAGCACCATGGGCCTCGTCGACGTCGACGTGCTCGGCGGGCTGCTCTCGATCGACGGCTTCCACAACTCGGCGACGGCGTTCGCCAACGGCAAGCCGGGTGGCGCGCACGCCGAGGTTTCGGGTGCTCAGCCGCTGATCAAGGTCAACGCCGCTGACGCGCTCTGCGCCCAGGTCGGCGCCGATGGCGTCAGCCTGTGCAACGTCGATGGTCTGGGTCTCCCGGCCTCGATCACCTCGCAGGTCAACGGCCTGCTGAAGACCCTCTCGAACGAGATCAACCAGATCACCTCGAAGATCCTCAGCGGCGTTCCCCTGATCAGCGAGACCAAGGGCAGCACCCACGTGTCGGAGGACGGCAAGAGCGCTACCGCGACCGCGCCGGCTTACAACATCTCGGTCGGCCACCTGCTGACTGTGACCCTCGGCAACGGTGTGTCGGCCTCCGCGGCGGCGCTGCAGAACAAGCCCGCCGAGGTGACCGTGCTCAACAACCCGGAGAACACCCCGCACAGCCTCCCCTACACGGGTTCGAACTACCCGCTGATGGGCCTGCTGGCAATGGCGCTGCTCGGCATCGCCTTGGTGGTTCGCCGCCGTCTGATGGCTCACTGAGCCTGAGCTGAGAAGGCCCCGGTGTCCTCGGACGCCGGGGCTTTCTCAGGTTCAGGTCCGGATCATCACGGCCACTAGGCTTGCGGGATGGCAACGCGCACGCGTTCCCGGGACAGTGCCGTCAAGGCGGGACTGGCGTCGGCAGCGGCCGCCGAGGTCGAAGCCTCGTTGGCGGTGCCGCTCGACCCGAAGGTCGCCGGCTTCTTCGACGTCGACAACACGATGATGCAAGGCGCCTCGATCTACCACTTCGCTCGCGGCCTGGCGGCGCGTGACTTCTTCACCTGGCGAGACCTTGCGACCTTCGCGTGGAAGCAGGTCGCGTTCCGGCTCAAGGGCGTCGAGGACCCGGCACACATGGAGGAGGCGAAGGAAGCCGCGCTCGGCTTCGTCGCCGGTCACAGCGTGGCCGAGGTCGTGGCGCTCGGCGAGGAGATCTACGACGAGCTGATGGCCGACAAGATCTGGTCCGGCACTCGCGCGCTCGCGCAGCTGCACCTCGACGCGGGCCAGCGGGTCTGGCTGGTCACCGCGGCGCCGGCCGAGCTCGCCTCGCTGCTCGCACGACGCCTCGGCCTCACCGGCGCGCTCGGCACCGTGTCGGAGGTCAAGGACGGCGTCTACACCGGCCGGCTGGTCGGCGAGCCGTTGCACGGCCCGGCGAAGGCGGAGGCGATCACCGCCCTCGCCGAGAAGGAGGGCCTCGACCTCTCCCTGTGCTCGGCGTACTCCGACTCCGCCAACGACCTGCCGATGCTCTCCGCGGTCGGGCACCCGGTGGCGGTCAACCCGGATGCGGCGCTGAAGCGCATCGCGAAAGAGAACGAGTGGGAGATCCGCGACTTTCGCACCGGTCGGAAGGCAGCCAAGATCGGCGTCCCGGCAGCCGCCAGTGCCGGAGCCGTCGCGGGCGGCATCGCCGTCGGTCTCTCGCTGCGCCGCAAGCGCTCCTAGAAGAAGACGCTGCGACGAGCCAGCAGCAACTTGTACAGCGTCTGCTGGATCGTCTCGCGGACCTGGTCGGTGAGGTTGAACACCAGCATCGGGTCGTCGGCGCCCTCGGGGCCGATCTTGTCGGTGGCAATCGGCTCACCGAACTCGATGATCCACTTCGACGGCAGCGGGATCAGCCCGAGCGGACCGAGCAGCGGGAAGAACGGGGTGATCGGAAGGTAGGGCAGACCGAGCGCCCTAGCGACCGCCGGGATGTTCCCGACCAGCGGATAGATCTCCTCGGCGCCGACGATCGAGCAGGGAATGATCGGTACGCCGGAGCGCAGCGCAGCGGACACGAACCCGCCTCGCCCGAACCTTTGCAGCTTGTAACGCTCGCGGTAGGGCTTGCCGATTCCCTTGAAGCCTTCGGGCCAGACCCCTACCAGCTCGCCGGCCTTCATCAACCGTTCCGCATCCTCGTTGCATGCGAGCGTCGCGCCGGTCTTGCGCGCCATCGGCGCGACGACCGGCATCGTGAAGACGAGGTCGGCCGCGAGCATCCGCAGGTGGCGTTTGGCGGGATGGTGATCGTGCAGGGCGACGGTCGTCATCGCCGAGTCGACCGGGATCGTTCCGGAGTGGTTCGCGACGATAAGCGCGCCACCGGTCGACGGGACGTTGTCCATCCCGCGCGCCTCGATCCGGAAGTACCGCTCGTACACCGGGCGCAGCGCCGGCAGCACCAGGTTGTCGGTGAGGTCCGCGTCGAATCCGAAGTCGTCGACATCGAAGTCCCCGGTGATCCGGCGCCGTACGAAGGCCAGCGCGCCGGCCAGCTTGCGCTCGAGGTCAGACGGCTCGGCGGCGGGCAGCGACTCGACCGGACGCGGCTCGTCCCGCTCGCCGGACGAGCGCGAACGGCGGCGCCGTGGACCCTCGGACCCGCCGTCGAGCGGGATGACCCTGGCCTCAGGCACGAGCGACACCTCCGAGACCGACCATTCCCGCCACCGCGCGGCCGACCCCTTCGATCCGGTCCGGATCGATGATCCGGGACAGTCCGGCGCCCTTCACGAAGTCGTCGAAGGCGCCGACGGTGTCGAACCGCGGCACGTATCCGAAGTCGTCCCGGAGCCGGGTGGTGTCGACGCCGCGGCCGAACTGCAGGAAGCGCAGCTGCTCCGGGGAGAAGTCGACCAAACCGGTACGCCGGAACAGCGAGCCCACCATCGAGACCGCCGGCGACGGGAAGGTGAGGGAGGTCCGCCCAGCCCGCCGGATCGCCTGCGAGAGCAGCAGGACGCCCGAACCGGCGACGTTGAAGGTGCCGCGATGGTCCTCGATGACGGCCCGATGCAGCACCTCGAGCCCGTCTTCGACGTGAAGGAACTGCACGCGAGGGTCGAAGCCGAGGACGGTCGGCACGACGGGAAGGGCGAAGTAGCGCGTCAGCGGGGTGTCGATCGTCGGGCCGATGAAGTTGGCGAACCGCAGCAACGTGACGTCCACGTCCGGGCGGCGCCGGCCGAGCCCGCGCACGTAACCCTCGACCTCGACGGAGTCCTTCGCGTAGCCGGAGCGCGGCAACCCGCGCGGCTCCATGTTCTCGGTGAACAGTGCCGGGTCGCGCGAGGACGAGCCGTAGACCGCAGTGGTCGACTTGACGACCAGCTTCCGGACCGTGGGCGCCTTCTGGCACGCCGCGAGCAGCTGCATCGTGCCGATGACGTTGATCTCTTTCATGGCGGTCCGGCCGCCGGCGCCGAACGGAGTCGCGATGACGCTCATGTGAACGACGGTGTCGACCTGCGCCGAGGCGATGACCTTCGCGATGATCGGGTTCCGGATGTCGGCGCGGACGAACTCGGTACGTCCGACGTCCGAACGCGGCGGGACCACATCGACGCCGATCAGCCGCTCAATCGTCGGGTCGGCGGAGAGCTCAGCAGCCAGCAACCCCCCGAGGTACCGGGAGACGCCGGTGACGAGGACGACTCGGCCGCTCACCCGCACCAGGCTACGGGTCGGATGATCAGCGTGGCGCCTGCGGGAGCCGGGCGATCACGATCGGCTCGCCCCGGGCGACGCGGAGCTCGTCGCTCGCGTGCCCGGCGTTGACGGCCAGCATCACCGCGCGAAACGAGTCCTCGCACAGCGTGATCCGGCCCCGCGCCACGTCGCCGTACGTCGGGTTGAACGGCATCGCGAGCGTGCGGCCGTTGCAGCGCACCTCGACGAGGTCCCCGAAGCCCATCCCCGCGGCTTCGAGGTCGGCCCGGGTGACGTTGAGCGAGACGTTGCCGAAGTGGTCCACGAGGCTGACCTCGGCGTGAACGTGGTCGTCGTCGACCTCGACCTCCCGCGCCGGCAGCCGGGCGAGGGCATCCGCGTCGACGGGCGGTCCGACGTCCGCCACCGGCGTGCCGCAGGCGAGGTGAGCAGCGACCGGGGCGAACACGTCCCTGCCGCGGAAGGTCTTGTGCACCGTCTCGCGCCACAGCGCGGGGTTGACCAGCTCGTAGGCCTGCTTGATCCCGCCTCGCTCATCCCACGCCAGCGAGAGCAGCCCGTTGTCCGGGCCGACCAGCAGCGAGCCGTCAACCGTCTCGACCACGACCCCGCGTGACGACCCGCCGTGCATCGGGTCCACGAGGGCGAGGTGCACCCCGACCGGGAGGTAGGGGATCGCCGAGGCGAGGCTGGTTGCCCCCTGCTGTACGTCCTGCGCCATCACCTGGTGGGTGACGTCGATGATCTGCACGTGGGGCGCGAGCTGCGCGATGACGCCCTTGCAGACGCCGACGAAGACGTCGTCGAGACCGTAGTCCGACGTGAACGTCAGCCAGTCGTAGCGGCGCGATGTCGACCCGTTCTGCTTGGACGGCATCCCAGCGCGCTACGCCTTCGTCGCTACTTCTTGTTACGGCGCTGGACGCGGGTCTTCTTCAGCAGCTTGCGGTGCTTCTTCTTCGCCATCCGCTTGCGACGCTTCTTGATGACCGAACCCACGACGAGCCTTTCTTACCGACGATTCACGGAACCGGCGGTGAGTCTCTACGCGTCCGGTCGAGAGTTGAGGCTACCCGGCCTCGACGAACGAGTGCTGAAGGTAGTCGTGGACTGCCTGCTCGGGGACCCGGACCGAACGGCCGACCCGCACGGCGGGCAGCGTCCCGGCGTTGACCAACCGGTAGACCGTCATCTTCGAGACGCGCATCACTGAGGCGACCTCGGCGACCGTCAGAAAGCGCAGTTCACCGAGCCGCTCGGCGTCCGTGGTCATGCGATACCGCCCTCCCACGCGGACGGCGCGCCGGCTTCCCCTCCGGCGCACGCCACCGACTGCGTGCTCATCGCAGACTGTATCGGCTGAGACGACACCGCGTCACTGTGGCTGGTGGGACGTTCACCCAAACGAGTGACACCGCTTGACTCGAACGGGCGGCCGCCGAAGCCGCCGTGCGCCCTACGGACGGCGGATCGTGCCATGGGCCGACAGCCGCGCTGCGTGCTTGCCGAAGTCCTGCTGGGAGAGGGTGCGGACCAGCCCGACCGAGCCGCCGCCGAGCGACGGCCGGCCATCGCCGTCGAGCAGCACGCCGTACAGCCGGCCCGTGACGAAGCCGCCCTTCGGGCCGAGCGTCACGTGCAGGATCGCGGAGTCGGCGAGGATGCCACCGCCGCCGAAGTTGTGGAAGTTGGCGAAGTTCCCGAGGCTGTAGGCGATCAGGTGGCCACGGAAGAACTCCATGCCGCGGAGCACGTGCGGACCACTCGCGATGACCAGGCTGGCGCCGTTCTTGATCGCCAGGTGCGCGAAGTGCCGCGGGTTGCCCCGGTCCTCGCCGAAGGCGTACTCCTCATGACCCGTGACATGGGTCTTGTCCGAGCCCTCGGCGCCGGCGTGCAGGTAGACGACGACCACCCGCGCCTCGGTACGCGCCTTCGCGATCAGCGCGGCCGCCGACTTCAGGTCGAGCAGGCTGGCGTCATAGCTGTACGGCGCGAAGCCCACGAACGCGACCTTGTGACCGCCGGCCCGCACGACGGCGATCTGGCCGGGCAGGCCGGTCTGCGCCATGCCGGCGCGATGGATCGCTCGAACCGTCTGCTGCTGACCGGGATTGCCGAAGTCGTGGGAGTGGTTGTTGGCGTCGTTGAGGATCGTGAAGCCTGCCGCCGCGAAGATCTTGGCGTAGTGCGGCGGGTTGCGGAACGCGAAGCACTGGGTGCTCTTCGGCGGGCACTTGCTCTTCGAGGCGGTGGTGAGAGTTCCCTCGAGATTGCCGAACACGATCTGGGCGCCCGCCGTGATCACGTCGTCCACGCGGTCCAGGTAGTGACGGGGACTCGGTGGCAGCCTCGGCGTGTTGCCAAAGATCATGTCGCCGACCGCCGCCAGCGTGATGTCGCCGGAAGGAGCGGTGGACGGCGTCGTCGCCGAGCTGCGGGGGGTCGGCGACGCGCCGCCGTTCTGAGCGGCGCAGCCGAGCGCAGCGGTGACGACTGCGGCGACCGCCGCAGCACGTCCCAGTCGGTTCATCACGCAGTTGCTCCCAGGTCGGACATCGACGTCGGTGCTGCTCTACCCGTACGACGGGCAACGAACTCCCGCCACTCCGTCGGCGTCTCCGCGGTCGTGGGGACCGGATGACCTGTCGCCACGGCGATCAGGTGCGTCCAGCTTCGCGGAACCACGTGCACCAGCTCGTATCCCCCGCCGCCGGTCGCGAGCCAACGACCCTCGCAGACCTCATGGGCGAGCTCGTGCAGCTTGGCGTGTGCCGACCGCTGCCCGTCGACGGTCAGCTCGAGATGGGCGAGCGGGTCGAGCGAATGGGTGTCGCAGCCGTGCTGCGTGACGAGGAACTCCGGCGCGAACCGCCGCAACGCGTCCGGCACCACGGCGTCGAAGCTGCGATGCCAGGTGTCATCCGCCGCACCCGGCGGGAACGGAACGTTCACCGCGCTGCCGCGCGCGTGGGGACCGCCGATCTCGTCCTCGAAGCCGGTGCCCGGAAACAACGTGCGCCCCGACTCGTGCAGGCTGACGGTGAGCACCCGGGGGTCGTCCCAGAAGATGGCCTGCACGCCGTCGCCGTGATGGACGTCGATGTCGACGTAGGCCACGCGTTCGTAGCCCTGCGCCAACAGCCACGCGATCGCGACCGCGGGGTCGTTGTAGATGCAGAACCCGGAGGCGCGTCCCGCCATGGCGTGGTGCAGCCCGCCGGAGATGCTCAATCCGTGGGCCGCCCTGCCGGACGTCACCGCGCGGGCCGCTTCGACGGTCGCGCCGGCGACCAGCGCACTGGCCTCGTGCATACCGGGAAAGACCGGGTCGTCCGTCGTACCGAGACCGTGCGACGGATCGGGTGCCAGCGTCTCGCCGGCCGACCGGACCGCGTCGAGGTAACCCGCTGAGTGCACCAGGCCGAGCAGCTCGTCAGTTGCGGCCTCGAAGTCGATGACGTCGACCCGGTCGAGCACCCCGAGCGCCGCGGCGAGCTCCATCGTCAGCTCGACCCGCACCGGGTTGAGCGGGTGCGACGAACCGAAGTCGTAGTCGAGCAGCCGCCGATCCCACGCCGCCGCGACAGTGCAGGTCACGACTGGCCGGCAGCCAATTCCTTGGATCGGTCACGCGCGGCTTCGAGGGCCGCGAGCAGCGCGGCGCGCACGCCGTGGTCCTCGAGGGTCCGGATCGCAGCGATCGTTGTGCCACCAGGGCTGGTAACCGCCTCGCGCAACTGCACCGGATGCTCGCCGGAGTCACGCAGCATGACGGCCGAGCCGATCGCGGTCTGGATGATCAGGTCCTGCGCCACGGCGCGCGGCAACCCCAGCAGGATCCCGGCCTCGATCATCGCCTCGACGAGATAGAAGAAGTACGCGGGGCCGCTGCCCGACAACGCAGTGACCGCGTCAAGCTGGCTCTCGGGGACTCGCACCACCTTGCCGACCGGGCTCAGCATCGCCTCCGCGCGGGCGAGGTGATCTCCGCCGGCGTGCGCACCGGCAGAGATCGCGCTCATCGCCTCGTCGACCAGAGCAGGGGTGTTGCTCATGACACGGACGACAGGGGTGCCTTCGGGCAGCCGTGCCTCGAACCGTGCGGTGGGGATACCGGCAGCGATGCTGACAATGAGAGTGTCCGGGGTCACCGAGCCGGAGAGCTCGTCGAGCAGGACATCGATCTCCTGCGGCTTCACCGCGACCACGAGCGTGTCTGCGCGCTTCGCGGCCTCGGCTGCACTCACCGCCTCGACGCCGTACTCGGCGGTCAGCGCCGCAGCGCGATCGTCGTGCTTCTCGGTGAACAGCAGCTCGGCTGCGGGTCGTCCCGAGCGCAGCAGGCCGGACATGAGCGCCTCGCCCATCTTCCCGGCGCCGAGGATCGCAACCGTCTCACCCATGCGCGCAATGTTCCCACGCTCGGCCAGCTCAGGTCGCCGGCAAATCGTCCGCTCCGCGCCTCTCGGTCGCCCGTGGGCTGCCTCTTTACCTCGCTCCGCGAACGATCCGCCGACTCAACCGCGCGATGCGAGAGAGCGCAGAAAGAAGCGCACGTTGGCGGGCCGCTCGGCGAGGCGCCGCATGAGGTAGCCGTACCAGTCGCTTCCATACGGCACATAGACGCGGACGGTGGCGCTTTGGTTCGCCAGCCGAAGCTGTTCCTCCGGCCGGACTCCGTACAGCATCTGGAACTCGAAGCTGTCCGCCGTCCGGCCGGTTTCGGTGACGAGCCGTTCGGCGTCGCTGATCAGCGCCGGGTCGTGGGTCGCCACCATCGGGTAGCCCGCTCCGTGCATCAGGATCTCGAGGCACCGGCGGTAGGAGTCGTCAACCTCAGCGCGTTCGATGAAGGCGACCGATGGCGGCTCGTCGTACGCGCCTTTGCACAGCCGCACCCGCGAGCCGGCGGTCGCGAGGTCACGGCAGTCGGCCTCGGTGCGTCTCAGGTAGGACTGCACGACGGCGCCGACCCACGGGAAGTCCTCACGGAGCTCGCCCAACGTCTCCAGCGTCGAGTCGGTCGTCGTGTGGTCCTCCATGTCCAGCGTCACCGTCGTGCCGGCGAGGGCAGCCGAGGCGCAGATCTGGCGCGCGTGATCCGTCGCGAGCGCCTGGTCGAGCGCCTGGCCGACTGCGGACAGCTTCAGCGACACCTCGACGTGGTCGGCTAGGCCGGCCTCCGCGATCACCGCGAGCAGCGACAGGTACGCCGCAGCCGCAGCATCCGCGTGCTCCGGTTCCGTGGTGTCCTCCCCCAAGTGGTCGAGCGAAACCGACAGACCGGAGGCGACCAGCTCGCTGCTCACCCGCACCGCGTCTGCAATCGCGTCGCCGGCGACGAACCGCTTCACCACGCCGCGCGAGACCGGGGCGTGCTCGACCGCATAGCGGACGCTGCTGCGACGGGAAGCATGCAGCAGCGCCGCGCGCATCCCCGCCCCGAACATCAGCCGACCGGCGCTGCGAGGTGGAGTCTGGTGAACGCCAAGGCCTCTGCGACGTCGGCCTCTCGCTCGGCCCGGTCGTCGGCTCGACGGGTGTTGATCTCCACCACGATCGTCCCGTCGAACCCGTTGTCGGCGAGCGTCTCGAGCAGGGCGGCGCACGGCTGCGTGCCGCGGCCCGGCACGAGGTGCTCGTCTCGAGCACTGCCCTCGCCATCCGCGATGTGGATGTGGGTCAGCCGGTCGCCCATCCGACCGGCCATCGCGAGCGCATCGCTCTGCGACACCGCCGTGTGAGAGAGGTCCAGCGTGAAGTGCCGGAACTCCTCTTCGCTCGGGTCGTAGTCCGGTGAGTAGGGCACGACCGCACGACCCCGGGCGCGCAGCGGGAACATGTTCTCCACCGCAAACCGCACGTCGGTCTCACTCGCCATCCGCTCGATGCCCTGGATGAAGTCCTTGGCGTACTCGCGCTGCCAGCGAAACGGTGGGTGCACGACGACGGTCGGGGACTGCAGCGCCTCCGCCACCGCCTGGGCCTTCACGAGCTTCCCCCACGGCTCGGTGCCCCAGACCTGGCGCGTGATGAGCAGGCAAGGCGCGTGGATCGCGAGGATCGCGATGCCGTGATAGTCCGACAGCTTGCGAAGGGCGTCGACGTCCTGGCTGACGGGGTCCGGCGAGACCATCACCTCGACCCCGTCGTACCCGAGCCGCGCCGCCATCTCGAACGCGGCTGCCGTGGATTCGGGGTAGACCGACGCCGTCGACAGGGCGACCTTGGCGTCGGGCACCTTGACGACCGTCACGACTCAAGAGCCTAGGCCCGGGGGCCTTCATGATCAGCGTTACGGTTGCGCCGTGAGCAACCGCCGGCATCGGCGCAAGCCGCTGGACGTCGACCCTCCCGTCATCAAGCCGATGGGCTTCTGGACCCGGCTCTGGGACCGGTTCGCGCCGGTTCCGTCGATCGGTCCGGTCTGCGTCGCCGAAGTCGGCAACCGCGTCGAGGCCGACATGATGGCCAGCTACCTGAGCAGTCACGGCATCAACGCCCATGTATCGGCCGACGACGCAGGCGGCACCGATCCGATCTACCAGTTCGCGTTCGGGGTGCGGGTACTCGTGCCGTCGAGTCAGCAAGATGAGGCGCGCCGGCTGCTGGCGCAAGTCGATGAGCAAGCCCAGCGTGATGAATAGCCGGTGAACCGCGACGGCCTCGGGGAGGAGCCGCGTAGGGTTGGCCAGTGCCTGAGGTTGATCTGAACTTTCCGCGGCAATGGGTCGAGTTCGTCAATCCGGAGGACGACGAACAGATCTTCCGGTGCGACCTGACCTGGCTGCTTTCGCGGTGGACCTGCATCTACGGAAACGGGTGCAAGGGGATCCTCAAAGACCGCCCGGACGACGGCTGCTGCTCGCACGGCGCCCACTTCTCCGACCAGGACGACAAGAAGCGGGTCAAGAAGTTCGCCAAGGCCCTGACCGCCGAGGAATGGCAGTTCCGCGACGAGGGCCTGAAGAACGGCGTGACCGAACTCGACGACGGCGAGCCGAAGACCCGCCGCTATAAGGGCGCCTGCATCTTCCTCAACCGGCCGGGCTTCGAAGCAGGCCAAGGCTGCGCACTACATCTGCACGCGCTCAACAACGGGCTGCACCCGCTGGACACCAAGCCCGACGTCTGCTGGCAGCTTCCGGTGCGCCGCAGCTACGACAAGGTGACCCGGCCGGACGGCACCGAGGTGACGATGGTCAACATCGGCGAGTACGACCGCCGCGGCTGGGGCGAGGGTGGCCACGACCTCGACTGGTACTGCAGCGGCGCCGAGGAGGCGCACGTCGCAAACGACCCGCTCTACATCACCTACGGGCCCGAGCTCATCGCGCTGATGGGGAAGCCCGGCTACGACCTCCTCGCCGAGCTCTGCGAGGCCACGCTGGCCGGGCGCTTCACCGCGCACCCGGCCGACTGACCGATGGCTGAGGCGGCTCCCGAGTCGCATCACCCGCCCTTCTCCTGGGCAAGCTCCTCACTCCGCAGCGCTTCCATCGCTTCGACGCCCACATCGCATCCGGGCGCGCCGCCGAGCGCGAACCACACTCCTGGATGGACTGAGCGCGCTACCCCGCTAGCGCGTTGGTACGACGAATCGTCGTAGGTGAGCCCTACCGTCACGGCCATGGCATCCAAGGCAGCTGCCCGCCCGGCCTACCGGTGCGACGAGTGCGGGCTCGAGGTCGGCAAGTGGGTGGGGCGCTGCCCGGAGTGCCAGGCGTGGGGCACCATCGCCGAAGCGGGCGCCCGACCGGGGCTGACAGTCGTCGCCGGCCCGGTATCGGCACCGGCGAAGCCGATCGCGGAGGTCGAGGAGCAGGCTGCCCGCCACCGCGCGACCGGAGAACCCGAGTTCGACCGCGTCCTCGGGGGCGGGCTGGTCCCCGGCTCCGTGGTGTTGCTGGCCGGTGAGCCCGGCGTCGGCAAGTCGACGCTGCTGATCAGCACCGCCGCGAAGGTCGCACAGAGCGGTCGGCGTTGCCTCGTGGTCACCGGCGAGGAGTCGGCCGCCCAGGTTCGGCTGCGCGCCGGACGCATCGGGGCGCTCGCCGACGAGCTGTTCCTCGCCGCGGAGACCGAGCTGTCCGCGGTGCTCGGCCACGTCGACGCCGTCGCGCCCGACGTGCTGGTAGTCGACTCCGTGCAGACGATCGGCTCCGCGGAGATCGACGGCGCGACAGGCGGCGTCTCGCAGGTCCGTGAGGTTGCGAGCGCGATCATCCGGCTGGCGAAGGCGCGCGGGATGGCGACGATCCTGGTCGGCCACGTGACGAAGGACGGCGCCGTCGCAGGCCCGCGAACGCTCGAGCACCTCGTGGACGTCGTGCTGTCCTTCGAAGGCGACCGCCACTCGCGGCTTCGTCTGGTGCGCACCGTGAAGAACCGGTTCGGCCCCGCCGACGAGGTCGGCTGCTTCGATCTCACGGACGACGGCATCGTCGGGCTGCCCGACCCGTCCGGACTGTTCCTCGCCCACGGCAACAAGCCCGTGCCGGGCACCTGCGTAACGGTGACGATGGAGGGCCGCCGTGCCCTCGTCACCGAGGTTCAGGCGCTGGTGACAGGAAGCGAGCAGACCAACCCGCGCCGGGCGACCAGCGGTGTCGACGGGGCCCGTACCGCGATGCTGCTCGCCGTCCTGCAGCGTTCGCTCGGCATCACGCTGTCCAAGCACGAGGTCTACGCCGCGACGGTCGGCGGGGTCCGGCTGGCCGAACCGGCGTCGGATCTCGCCCTCGCACTCGCGATCACCAGTACCGCGCGCGACCTCTCCGTCGTACCCGGACTCGTGGCGATCGGCGAGGTGGGTCTCGCCGGTGAGATCCGCCCGGTGTCGTCGATGCGCGGCCGGCTGGCCGAGGCGGCGCGGCTCGGGTTCAGCGTCGCTCTCGTACCTCCCGGTTGCAGCGTCGACTCCGTACCGATCCGCACCGTCGAGGTCGAGGACATTCGCGACGCCGCGCGACGCGCCATCCCGCCGCTTTGAATCAGTAGCGATCTCCAGCCTCACCAATAGACTCGGGCACCGAGTGAGGCGAGGAGTCCGGTGGCACCCGAGCGCGGGGAAAACGACCTGCTGCGGTCGACCCTTGCCAAAGTGGCGCCCGGCACGCAGCTGCGTGACGGCCTCGAGCGGATCCTGCGCGGGCATACCGGCGCACTGATCGTTCTCGGCTACGACAAGAACGTCGAGGCGCTGTGCACCGGTGGCTTCCCGCTCGACGTCGAGTTCGCGGCGACGCGGCTGCGGGAGCTCGCGAAGATGGACGGCGCGATCGTCCTGGACAGCGACCTGACCAAGATCCTGCGCGCCGCCACGCACCTGGTACCGGATCCGTCGATTCCCACCGAGGAGTCGGGCACCCGGCACCGCACGGCGGAGCGGGTCGCGCGACAAACCGGCTTCCCGGTGGTCAGCGTCAGCCAGTCGATGCGCATCATCGCGTTGTACGTCGACGGGCGCCGCTACGTGCTCGACGACTCGGCGGCGATCCTGTCGCGGGCCAACCAGGCGCTCGCGACACTCGAGCGCTACAAGCTGCGCCTCGACGAGGTGAGCGGCACGCTGTCGGCGCTCGAGATCGAAGACCTGGTGACCGCCCGCGACACCGTCATCGTCACTCAGCGGCTCGAGATGGTGCTTCGGATCGCGTCCGAGATCGACGGCTACGTCGTCGAGCTCGGCACCGACGGCCGGTTGCTGGCCTTGCAGCGCGACGAGCTGATGGCCGGCGTGCCGCAAGAGCGGGAGCTGGTGATCCGTGACTACATGCCCACCCCGCACGGCCGCCGACCCCGCACCGTCGAGCACGTGCTGACCGAGCTCGACGAGCTGTCTGGCACCGAGCTGCTCGACCTCGAGGTGATCGCGCGGGTCTGCGGGTTCGGCAGTGCCGCCGACGTGCTCGACACCCCGGTGTCACCGAGGGGCTACCGGCTGCTCGCTCGGGTACCCCGCCTGCCCTCAGCCGTCATCGACCGCCTGGTCGAGCACTTCGGCGGCCTGCAGAAGCTCCTCGCCGCGACGATCGACGACCTCCAGCACGTCGAGGGCGTCGGCGAAACCCGCGCTCGGTCTGTGCGCGAAGGGCTGTCCCGGCTTGCTGAGTCCTCGATCCTCGAGCGGTACGTCTAGCAGGGGTAGCGGGCGGCCCGCTTAGAGCGTGACCCGAACCGTACGGCCGTAGCCGGGGAGTGCGTCGGCGCCGGCGATCTCGCTGGTGGGCAAGGAGGGGCCGAGGTTCAGCGTCAGCGTCCGCTTGCCGCAGCGGGGTGGCGTGGTGATCGTGACCCTGCCGGTGCCGTGGACGGTGAGGCCGTGGCAGCTGACGTCGGTCAGCCGCAGCAGCTCCGCGACCGGGCGGCGCGCCCGCACGTGCCACCCCCAGACCGTGAAGCTCGCCGCGCCGCTGAGGTAGTCGAAAGTGGTCGGGTACGGCGGCGGGCTACCGGTTCCGTCCGGGTGCCGCAGCCGGGCGTACTGCGCCGCGACCTGCGCGCGGAGCCACGGGTTCCAGTAGGTGTCCGAGTGGATGCCGGGATGCAGCTCGTAGTGCTGCGAGACATCAGCGGCGGCAAACGCCTGGTTCAGCTCGAGGTTCGTCGGCAGCACCAGATCCTCGAACGCCTGCGCGGTCAGATAGCCGGGAAGTGAGAAATCGCTCGGCTGCCGCGGAATCGTGTCGTTGGAGAAGCCACGGATCATCAACGACTGGTGCCGGCCGCGCCGCGCCACCGCGTTGCCAGCGAGGTCCACCGGTTGGCGGGCGAGGTAGTACGCCTGGTCAGCCACCGGGTCGCCGAAGGCGTACAGCACGACCGCGACGTCCTGCGCCGCGCCCGGCAGCCCGCCTAGCGGGATCGTCCCGCCGAGGGGTGCCGGCACGGTGAGCGGCGGCAGCTGGGTCGGCGGGAGCAGGCCGGCGGGCCCGCTCGGCGCCGGGGCCAGCCCCGGAGCAAGCAGGATGTTCATGATCCCGGAGTCGGCGCCGATGCTCGCCCACTCGTCCGGGTGCTGCAGACCGATCGCGTAGGAGCCGTAGCCACCGAGCGACTCGCCGTCGAGGGCCCTGGACGCACGGCCGCGCGCCACTCCGAGATGACGCTCGACGAACGGCACCAGCTCGTCGACCACGTAGGAGGCGAAGCGGGGTGCCCGCGTCGGGTAGCGCGGATCGGCGCCGGCCTCGGCGTACTTCGGATTCCAGTCCGCCCAGAACCCGTCGAGCAGCGGTCCCGGGCCGAAGCCCCCGGGCACGGTCCTGCCATCCGGTGCGACCAGCACCAGGTCGACCGGGGAAGCCGGCTTCCACCTCCGCTGGTCGGCGTACTTCCACGGGGCATCCGTCGCATACGGGGACACCTGCGGGCGATGCGCCAACGCGGCGACCCAGGCGCTCGGCGCGTCGGGGGTGCCGAGCATGGACGTCAAATCACCGCCGAACCCGTGCAGCAGGTAAAGCGTGGGGCACCGACGCTGGGCACACGCCGGCGGCACGAAATAGGAGAAGGCCGTGGTGCCGCCGAGCTCAGCCGCGGGCTCGCGCCGACAGGCCACCTTCCCGACAACGACCGACGCCGCGTCGGGCGCCTGACAAGCAGCGAACGGTGACACCGCGACGGCTCCACTCGCTGCCCCCGCGAACGGTGACACCGCGACGGCTGCGCTCACTGCCGCGCTCGGCGTCAGGGCCAACACCAGGGACGCCACAACCAGCGCCGCCCCCCTCACCTTCGCGATCTTGCACTTTTGCACCTTCACGGCGCCGTCAAGACGTTGAAAAGTGCAAGATCGCGTTAGAGGGAGGCGAGGTCGTCGACGTTGGCGAGCGACTCGGCCCAGCCGCTCGCCGCCACGTCGAGCATCTTCTCGAGGTCGACGAGCAGTACCGGACCGTCCGTGGCGCTTCGTACGCCGATCACGTACGACGGCAGTACCTTCGCGGGCCGATCGGTCAGCTCGGGCAGCGCCTCGGCGGGCAGCACGGCCAGCACCTGGTCGACCGCGACACCCACTGCGTCACCGTCGACCTCCAGCACCAGAACGTCGCCCTGATCCTCGGGTGCGTCGGGGCCGCGTACGTCGAGGACCGGAAGCGGCGCACCGCGCAGCTCGATCACTCCGGCCAGTGGCGCCTGGACGCCGGGAAGCCGCTCCAGGCCGGCGAGCCGCACGATCTCGCGGACATCGTCCAACGACGTCGCGAAGGCCCGCTCCCCCAGGCGGAACATCACGTAGCCGGTGATCATGAGGTCCCTTCCATGGAGGGCGTCGGTGCCACGGTCCCGGCGCGGTCTGCAAGCTGCAAGCACAGCGCCGCAAGCTCTGCCACGTCGCGGCCGCCCAGTTCGGGCGCGGTCAGGTCCTTCGGCCGCCGACCGAGCGTACTGGCGGCGGCCCGGTAGGACCGCGCCGCCGCGACACCCTCGCCGACGCGGTCGAGGGCTCCGCCGAGCATGAAATGAGCGAACCCGTGCTCGGGGTCGAGGTAGACGGTCTTGCGCAGCACGACTAGTGCATCGGCATCTCGGCCGAGGTTCGTGAGCGCAACTCCCCACAGATAGTGGGCGTCGGCGCGCAGCGGCGTGCTGCCGGCGACCTCCTCGGCGAGGTCCGCGGCCTCCGCGTACCTGCCTTCGGTGAGGGCGCTCCGCACCGACTCGAGCGGGTCCGGCGGCGCTTCCGCCGGCACGATCGCCCGCGGGACCGGCAGCGCGGGAGTGACCAGGCGCGGCAGCTTCGGGACCTCAACCGACTTCTTCCGGTCGGGATGGCGACGGTCGGCATCCGCCTTGCGCCGCTCCGACGCGCCCGGGCGATGCGCGTCCTTGGTCCGCCGCTCGGGGACTACCCGACGCCGGTCGGCCACCTCCGCCTGCTCCTCGACGTCATCGAGCCGCCGATAGACGAAGGCGTCGCCGAGTGAGACGAGGGTGAAGTCGTCGCTGATCTGCCACAGCGTCTCTGCGTGACCCAGGAAGAGGTAGCCCCCGTCCCGCAGCCGGTCGTGCAGCCGCTTCATCAGCGTTCGGGTGGTCTCGCGGTCGAAGTAGATCGTGACGTTGCGACACAGGATCAGATCGGCCTCGCCGGCCGAGAACGCCGGCTCGTCGGTCACCAGGTTGCGGTGCTCGAACTCCACGATCGAACGGACTTCGTCCCGGACGGTCCAGGAGGTTCCGTCGCGGTCCGGCACGAACCAGCGGTTGAGGTCCGCCTGCTCGGTCATGACGAACGACCGCTCGCCGTACCTGGCTTCGCGACCTGCGGCGAGGCCACGGGTCGAGATGTCCGTCGCGAGGACCTTGACGTCCCAGTCGGTCGTCGCCGGCAGCAGCTCGCGGACCATGATCGCGATCGTGTACGCCTCTTCACCGGTCGAGCACCCGGCGCTCCAGATCCGCAACCGCTTGCGGTCTGCGGCTTGTCGGATGAGCTCCGGCATCACGAACTTCCGCAACGCGCGGATCTGCGGCGGGTTCCGGAAGAAGTGAGTTTCGGGGATCGTCACCTCGTCGATCAGCCACTGCAGCTCGTCGGTACCCGTCGGGGCGCCGACCTTCGCGAGGTAGGTGCCGACGTCGGGGGTTTTGGTCGCGCGCATTCGCTCGCCGATGGAAAAGCCGAGCGAGTCGCGACGCGACTCGTCGAAGGAAAGCCCGGCCGCGCTGTGGAGGAGCTGCGTGACCGTCGCGAACTCGGCGTCGCTCAATGCGACGCGCTTCACTCCGACCTGCCCTCGTCCGCCGGCGAGAGGAGCCGGTGCAGCGCCACCGAGATGTCGGGCAGCGGCAGCTGCATGTCGACGGCGTCTTCGGACTTGGCGGCGGCAGGCATGCCGTAGACCGCGCTGGTCGACTCGTCCTGGGCGATGGTGATCCCGCCCTGGTTGCGGATCCGCTTCAAGCCCGTCGCCCCGTCGCGACCCATCCCGGTCAGCAAAACCCCGGCAGCGAGCGAGCCGTACGCGTCGGCCGCCGACGTAAAGGTCACATCGATGCCCGGCACGTGGTACTGCGTCGGAGGCGGGGTCTGCGTCGTCACCCGCAGATGATCGTGGATCACGAGGTTCATCGCGCCCGGCGCAATCGTCACGACCCCTGGCGCCAGGCGCTTGCCATGCTCCCCGAGGACGACCGGGAGCGGACACACCTCGTCGAGCCAGTGCGTCAGTCCTTCCATGAACCCGTCGGCCATGTGCTGGACGACGACGATGGCGGTCGTCGTACGCGTCGGCAGATCCGAGAGCAAGGTCGCGAGTGCTTGCGGGCCGCCCGTCGATGCGCCGATGACGAGTACCTCGAACTCTCGTTCGGCGAGCCGCTCGATGGGGTCTGACGAGTCCGACACAGCGCGCGGCGCCGCTTTGCGCGAGGACGTGGTGCGGGGCGCCGGCTTCTCCGTGGTGCCGTCGAGCCGAGCGGTGGTGATGGCGGAACGCGACTGGCCGAGCCGGCCTCGCGGGTGGGTGATGACCCGCACCCGGCCGGCCACCCGCAGCCGTTGGCGCAGCTCCTCGGCGTACTCCGACAGCCGTGCGCTGTCGTCCGGACCCGGCTTCGCCATCACGTCGATCGCGCCCGCCGCCAGCGCGGAAGCGGCGTTGTCGCGGTCGGCACCGTCGACGAACGCCGAATACACGACGATCGGGGTCGGACGGTTCGCCATGATCCGCTCGATCGCCTCGATGCCGTTCATGACCGGCAGGTGCAGGTCCATGATGACCGCGGTCGGCTTGAGCTGGTCGACCAGTGCGATGGCGTCGCGCCCGGTGCGCGCTTCGCCGACGACCTGGAGCATCGGGTCTGCCGACATGGCGGCGCGGATGAAGCGCCGCTGCGTGGCGGAGTCGTCGACGATGACGACGGTGACCGGGCTGGGGAGCTCCGCCTGTGCCGTCACGTGTGACATGTCGTCGTGTCCGTTCGCCTGCTTGAGCGTGCGTGGCGCACGGTTCCCCCCAATGACCCGTCAGTGTCAGGCAGTTTGATCCGATTGAGCCCGATTACTGCGTCTTCTTCGTGAAGTGGAAGGCGACCTCCTCCGCGTTGACGCCATCAATCGTGGCGCTGAGGTGATAGGTCCCGGGCTGGGCCGGCTCACCCCGCTTGCAACCCGGATCCAGCCGGTGGCCGTCCCAGGTGATCGAGACCTGCCGACTGGCTCCGGCTTTGAGCGCACGCGTCGCCGACGTGTCCGGCTGCGGACATCCCTTGGTGGTCCACCACTGGGCGGCGCCGGAGGTCACGGTCCACTCCTCGTTGGAGGGGGAGGTCGTCAGCCGGCAGGTCGCCTGGGAAACGTTGGAGAGGGTCGCCGTGAACACCGGCTGCTGGCCGACCTGATAGGTCGCCTCCGATGCCGAGAGCACCGCCGACAGCTGGTCCGGCGTGCACGCGCCGCCGCCCCCGGTGGTCTGGGTTGTCTGCTGCGGGTTCGGCCCGTCGGTGGAGGTGGCTCGCGGCGACTTCGACGATCCGCCGGTCGTCGCGATGACCAGCACGATGATCACGAGCAGCGGCAACCCGACCACGACGAGCCGGCGGACCCAGTACACCTGGGGTGGATGGGGTCCGACCGGAAAGAGCAGGCTGCTCACCCGGATGATCGTAGGGGTCGAGCAGCCCCGCCGTCCCGGCGCGGCGGAGGGTGGCACACTCGCCCGCAACGATGGGTACGACGTTCTCCGACCGGGTGCGCGCCTGGTACGACGCGAACGCCCGCGACCTGCCCTGGCGCGATCCGGCCGCCGATCCGTGGGGCGTGCTGGTCAGCGAGGTGATGCTGCAACAGACGCCGGTCAACCGGGTGCTTCCGGCGTGGGAGGCGTGGCTGTCGCGGTGGCCGACCCCGGCCGCCTTGGCGGCGGACTCACCCGGGGAGGCGGTGCGCGCGTGGGGCCGGCTCGGCTACCCCCGGCGTGCGCTTCGGCTGCATGCGACCGCGACCGCGATCGTGGAACGGCACGGCGGTTCGGTGCCGTCGGGCCACGACGAGCTGCTGGCACTGCCGGGAGTCGGCAGCTACACCGCCGCCGCCGTCGCCGCCTTCGGGTTCGGTGCCCGCCATGCGGTTCTCGACACCAACGTCCGCCGGGTGCACGCACGGGTGTTCCACGGCGCCGCGGACGCGCTCACGCCGTCACCGACGAAGGCCGAGCGGGAGGCGGCGCTGGCTCTCGTGCCGACCGATGCGCCGGCGCGCCACAGCGTCGCCGTGATGGAGCTCGGCGCGCTGGTCTGCACGGCACGCGATCCCCGGTGTCACGCCTGCCCGGTGAGCGACGAGTGCGGCTGGCTGGCCGCCGGACGGCCCCCCGCCGCGGCCACCCGCCGTACCCAGACCTACGCCGGCACCGACCGGCAGGTCCGCGGCAGGCTGCTGGCCGTGCTGCGCGAAGCGGCGGACCTGGTCGCGAAACCCGAGCTCGACGTCGTGTGGCACGACGAGACACAGCGCGAACGCTCGCTGGTCGGCCTGATCGAGGACGGTCTGGTCGAACCGGTCGGCGACGGCTTCTTCCGGCTTCCGACATGAAGTACGCCTTCGCGCACCGAGGCGGTCGGGGGCACGGCCCCGACAACGTTCTGCCGACCTTCGCCGAGGCGTTGGCACGGGGCGCAACGGCCCTGGAAACCGACGCCTGGGTGACCGCCGACGGCATCGTGGTGCTCGACCATGACGGCGTGCACAACGCGGGGCGGCCGGATCAGGTCTCGATCACCCAGGTCCAACGCGATGCGCTCGCTCCGCACATCCCGACGCTCGCCGACCTGTACGAGCGCTGCGGTACCGACTTCGACCTCGCGATCGACATCAAAGGTGACGGTGCGGGCGAGGCGATCAGCCGGGTCGCCGATGCGTACGGCGCGGCCGATCGCCTGTGGCTGTTCACCCCCAGTCCGGCCCGACCCGGAAAGGCCGCCCCGGCCCACCGCGGTGTGACGGTTCCCGCGAGCGAGCTCCGGTCATCCGGCCGCGATCCGCTGCTCGAATCGCTGCGCGTCGAGGACATCCATGTGGTCAACGCACGTTGGCCGTTCTGGCGGCGGTCCGCGGTCAGGGCCGTGCACGAGCACGGAATGCTCGCGTTCGCCTGGGACGTGCAAGGGCCGCTCGCGCTGTGGTGGTGCAAACGCGTCGGCATCGACGGCATCTTCAGCGATCACATGCGCGTGTTGCGAGCCGCTCAGGCCGCGTAGTTGCGCAGCACCCTCAACGCGGCATCGCCGTACGGGCCCGATGTCTTCAGTCCAGAGTCTTCCGGCGACAGCCGCTGCGCCCCCACCCGGCAGAAAGCACCTGCCGCGCCGGTGATCCTGGACTCGGCGGCTGGATCGCCGTAGCTCCAGATCTCGCCGTCGGGCGAGGTGAGCTCGGCGTACACCGGTTGCGCCGACTGTCCGGCGACCTCGAAGCCGTACGGCAGCGTTCGGTGGGCCAGCCACGCGATGTGGCGCAGCCGATCGGTGTCCGGATAGTCGGCACCGAGCGGCTCGGCGATGTCGAGGGCATGCGCCCAGTGCTCGGCGAGCCGCGTAGTGGCCATGACCTGCGGCCGCAGCGGCGCCGCCGCCCACGGGAAGCGGGCGTCTGGATCGGCATGACGAAGCGCATCGACGGCGGCGCGACGAGCAGCCCGCCACCGATCGAAGATCACGAACGGATCGCCGCGCTCCGCGCGCACCCGGTTCTCCATGATCTCGTCGAGCGTGTCGCCCGCGACGGGGATCGCGTCGATCAGCGAGACGTTCGCGCCCGTCACGCTGGAGACAACTGCTTCCTCGCTCTGGGCAAGATGCAGCACGACATCGGAGATGCTCCAGCCGGGCGCTGCCGAGGGGGACAGCCATCCCGCCTCGTCCAGCGCCGCGACCATTGCCTCGATGGCGTCCTGCTCCGCCTCGAGGTCAGCAATCACCTCGGCGCTGGCGCTCGTCATCGTCCCCCCTGGGCGGACGGGGTCAGGCCTCGGCGGCCTTGCTGTCGCCTCCCGCCGATGCCGCACCGGCCTCGACCAGCGGCTCGTCCAGTGCCGTCGGCTTGGACTCGCCACGGAAGGTGAACCGTTCCTCGCCGTCGGTGTCCTCGACATCGACGACGACGATCTGGCCGGCGGTCAGCTCTCCGAAGAGGATCTTCTCCGACAGCGTGTCCTCGATCTCGCGCTGGATCGTGCGCCGCAGCGGCCGGGCGCCGAGCAGCGGGTCGTACCCGCGCCTGGCCAGCAGCCGCTTGGCGTCGGACGTCAGCTCGATCGCCATGTCGCGGTTCTTCATCTGCTCGTCGACGCGCGCGATCATCAGGTCGACGATCGTGACGATGTCGTCCTCGGACAGCTGGTGGAACACGATCGTGTCGTCCACGCGGTTGAGGAACTCCGGGCGGAAGTGGGTCTTCAGCTCGTCGTTGACCTTGAGCTTCATCCGCTCGTAGTTGTTCACGTCGTGATCGCCCGCGGCGAAGCCGAGGTTCAGGCCCTTGGCGATGTCGCGGGTGCCGAGGTTCGTCGTCATGATGATCACGGTGTTCTTGAAGTCCACCGTGCGACCCTGCGAATCGGTGAGCCTGCCGTCCTCCAGCACCTGGAGCAGCGCGTTGAACACGTCCGGGTGTGCCTTCTCGATCTCGTCGAAAAGCACGACCGAGAACGGCTTGCGGCGCACGCGCTCGGTGAGCTGGCCGCCTTCCTCGTAGCCGACGTATCCAGGAGGCGAGCCGACCAGGCGCGAGACGGTGTGCTTCTCCATGAACTCGCTCATGTCGAGCTGGATCAGCGAGTCCTCGTCACCGAACAGGAACTCGGCAAGCGTCTTGGACAGCTCGGTCTTCCCGACACCGGACGGGCCGGCGAAGATGAACGAGCCGCCGGGGCGCTTCGGGTCCTTCAGACCGGCACGGGTACGACGGATGGCCTGCGCGACCGCCTTGACGGCCTGCTCCTGGCCGATGACGCGCTTGTGCAGCTCGTCCTCCATGCGAAGCAGCCGGGCGGTCTCTTCCTCGGTCAGCTTGAAGACCGGGATGCCGGTCCACGTCGCGAGGACCTCGGCGATCTCCTCGTCGGTGACCTCGGCGACGACGTCCATGTCGCCGGCCTTCCACTCGCGCTCTCGATCGGCCTTCTGCGCGAGCAGCTGCTTCTCGTTGTCGCGAAGGGCGGCAGCCTTCTCGAAGTCCTGCGCGTCGATCGCGCTCTCCTTCTCGCGACGAACCGACGCGATCTTCTCGTCGAACTCCCGCAGGTCCGGCGGCGCGGTCATCCGCCGGATCCGCATCCGGGAGCCGGCCTCGTCGATCAGGTCGATCGCCTTGTCCGGCAGGAACCGGTCGGAGATGTAGCGGTCGGCCAGCTGAGCCGCGGCGACCAGGGCGGCGTCGGTGATCGAGACCCGGTGGTGCGCTTCGTACCGGTCGCGCAACCCCTTGAGGATCTCAATGGTGTGCGCGAGGGTCGGCTCGCCGACCTGGATCGGCTGGAACCGGCGCTCGAGCGCAGCGTCCTTCTCGAGGTACTTGCGGTACTCGTCGAGGGTCGTCGCCCCAATCGTCTGGAGCTCACCGCGAGCAAGCATCGGCTTGAGGATCGACGCGGCGTCAATCGCACCCTCGGCCGCGCCCGCACCGACCAAGGTGTGAATCTCGTCGATGAAAAGAATGATGTCGCCGCGGGTGCGAATCTCCTTGAGCACCTTCTTCAGGCGCTCTTCGAAATCACCGCGGTAACGGCTTCCGGCGACCAAGGCGCCGAGGTCGAGCGTGTAAAGCTGCTTTTCTTTGAGGTTCTCAGGGACCTCGCCCTTCACGATTCCCTGCGCGAGACCTTCGACAACCGCGGTCTTTCCGACGCCGGGCTCCCCGATCAGGACCGGGTTGTTCTTGGTACGGCGCGACAGCACCTGCATGACGCGCTCGATTTCCTTTTCGCGCCCGATGACCGGGTCGAGCTTTCCCTCGCGCGCCGCCTGCGTCAGGTTGCGGCCGAACTGGTCGAGGACAAGCGAGGTGCTCGGGGCGCCCTCGCCGACACCGCCGGCGGCCGCGGGTTCCTTGCCCTGGTAGCCGGACAGCAGCTGGATGACCTGCTGGCGCACCCGGTTGAGGTCCGCGCCGAGCTTGACGAGCACCTGCGCGGCGACACCTTCGCCCTCGCGGATCAGCCCGAGCAGGATGTGCTCGGTCCCGATGTAGTTGTGCCCAAGCTGCAGGGCCTCGCGGAGGCTGAGCTCGAGAACCTTCTTGGCGCGGGGCGTGAAGGGGATGTGGCCGCTCGGTGCCTGCTGGCCCTGGCCGATGATCTCTTCGACCTGCTGACGCACGCCTTCGAGCGAGATGCCGAGCGACTCGAGCGCTTTGGCGGCAACACCTTCGCCCTCGTGGATCAGGCCGAGCAGGATGTGCTCGGTCCCGATGTAGTTGTGGTTGAGCATCCTGGCCTCTTCCTGAGCCAGGACAACGACCCGACGTGCGCGGTCGGTAAATCTTTCGAACATGCTCGCTCCTCGACCGAAGCGGGTCGCCCCGTCTTTCGCATGCTAGCCCCGGGCAGTGAGCGTCGTGTGCCGCTGTCCAGAACCTTCACCCTTAAAGACGCAACAAGCCGTGAAGCTGGTTCGATTTCCGTTTCAGCCGCTGGCGAAACGCCACGAAACATGAAGATTCAGTTGCTAATGACCCGCAGCCGTGTACCGCTCGATGACGTCCGCGGCGACGCGGCCGCGCTCGCTGACCTTGATGCCGTTGGACTTCGCCCAGGCGCGGACCGCTGCGGGGTCCACCCCCGTCGCGACCTTGCGACGTCCGGCGCCCGAGCTGACCCGACCGGCTCGGCGGGCACCGCCGACGTAGGTCGCAAACGCGTCGCGCAGCTGTGCCGCGTGCGCCGCGCAGAGGTCGATCTCGTAGGCCGCACCGTCCAATGAGAACCGAATCGTCTCGGTGCCTTCGGTGTCGTCGTCGTGGAGGTCGCAGACGAGCAACACCTGAACGCGCTGAGCCATGGGGAAGTCTCCTCGTGAGGGCGAAATGCTGAGGGAAAAGTACGTCACTGTTTCGTCGACACACAAATGCCGTACTTAACCGGCATTTGTCGTTATTCGGGTCGTACGAAGGGGAACGTAATCGTCTGCCGTAGGTTTTCGCCGGTCAGCAATGCGAGTAATCGGTCGATTCCCATCCCCATTCCGCCCATCGGCGGGGCACCGTGTTCGAGGGCGCGGAGGAAGTCCTCGTCGAGCTGCATCGCCTCGGCGTCCCCGCCCGCGGCCTTCATCGACTGCTCGGTGAGCCGCCGACGCTGCTCGACCGGGTCGACCAGCTCGGAGTACGCCGGGGCGAGCTCGACCCCGTTGACGACCAGGTCCCACGCCTCGGCGAGCCGCGGGTCGTCGCGGTGCGGCCGAGCGAGCGGACGAACCGACGCCGGGTAGTCCCGGACGAACGTCGGCTCGATCAGGGCGTGCTCGACCAGCTGCTCGTAGAGCTCGAGGACGATCTCGCCTTCGTCCCACCCCGGCTGCAGCGCCACGTCGCGGGAGCCGGCCAGCCGGACGAGCTCTTCCTTCGAGGTGTCGATCGTCACCTCGCTGCCCAGCGCCTCGCTGACCGCGCCGAAGACCGTCACGGATCGCCACGGCACGTCGAGGTCGATCTCCCCGCCGCCGGTGCGGGGCACCACGGTGCTCCCGGCGGCGCGCGCGGCGTTGATCACCAGGTCCCTGGTCAGCTCCGCCATCGTGTCGTAGTCGCCGTACGCCTCGTACGCCTCGAGCATCGAGAAGTCGTTGGCGTGCGTCGCGTCGACACCCTCGTTGCGGAAGGTGCGACCGATCTCGTAGACGCGTTCGATGCCGCCGACGACCAGGCGCTTCAAGTACAGCTCCAAGGCGATCCGCAGGTAGACCGGGACGTCGAAGGCGTTCATGTGGCTCTCGTACGGTCGAGCCGAGGCGCCACCATGCAGCGGCTGCAGGATCGGCGTCTCCACCTCGATGTAGCCGCGGGCACCGAGCGTCTGTCGCAGCGACGCGAGCACGGTCGCCCGCAGCTCGACGATCCGACGCGAATCCGGGTTGACGATCAGGTCGACGTAGCGGCGCCGGACCCGTGACTCCTCGTCGACCAGGCCCTTCCACTTCTCCGGTAGCGGTCTCAGCGCCTTGCTCGCAAGCGTCCACGACTCCGCCATCACCGACAGCTCGCCCCGCCGGCTGCACACCACCTCACCGTCCACGCTGACGTGGTCGCCGAGATCGATGTCGCGCTTCCAGGCATCGAGCAGGTCCGCCCCCAACCGGTCCAGCGACAACATCACCTGCAGGTCTCCGCTGCCGTCGCGCAGCGTGGCAAAGCACAGCTTCCCGCCGTCGCGCTTGAGCATCACCCGGCCGACGACGCTGACCCGTTCCCCGGTAGCGGCGTCCGGCGTCAGGTCCGGGTAGGCCGCGCGCAGCGCCGCGTTGGTCGTCGTGCGGCGAACGGAGACGGGATATCCCTCGACGCCGGCGGCCTGGATCCGGTCGAGCTTCTCGCGACGGATGCGTTCCTGCTCGGAAAGCTCGTCCTGCTCAGCCACGTTCACCTCCCACCTGCCGCCCGACGTCGGTGCCGGCTTCGCCGGCGCGGATTTTTCGCGGGAAGTATTTCAGGTGCAGTTGCGCTCGAAGACCAGGCGCAGCCCGATCAGGGTCAGATCGGGTTCGTGCTCGGTGACCGTCTCGCACTCGTCGATCACCAACGGCGCGAGCCCACCCGTCGCGATGACGACAGGGTCGACGTCGATCTCCTCGCTGATCCGTCGTACCAGCCCGTCGATCTGACCGGCGAAGCCGTAGATCATGCCGGACTGCAGGGCTTCCACGGTGCTCTTCCCGATGACCGCACGGGGTCGGGCGAGCTCGACCTTGAACAGCCGCGCGCCTCGCGCCGCGAGGGCGTCGACCGAGATCTCGATGCCCGGCGCGAGCGCGCCGCCGAGGAACTCGCCCTTCTCGCTGATGACGTCGAAGTTGGTCGAAGTGCCGAAGTCGACGACGACCGCCGGCCCGCCGTACAGGTGGAAGGCGGCGAGTGAGTTGACGATGCGGTCGGCGCCGACCTCGCGCGGGTTGTCGTACAGCAGTGGCACGCCGGTCTTCACCCCCGGTTCGACGATCACCGCGGGGACCTGCGAGTAGTAGCGCGCGAAGACCCCGCGAAGCTCGTGCAACACCGCGGGCACCGTCGAGCAGGCGGCGATCCCGTCCGGAGGCGGGGAGTCCGCGAGCAGCCCGCGCAGCAGCAGGGCCAGCTCGTCAGCGGTCGCCCGGGTGTCGGTCTTGATCCGCCAGGACTCGATGAGCGCCTCGCCGTGGAAGCAACCGATCACGGTGTTGGTGTTGCCGACGTCGATCGTCAGCAGTACGCGCTCGGCCACCCCTCGTACCCCGTTCGGGTTGCGAGCTCAGTGGTTGCCGGCGATGGCATCGCCGCGCATCAGATCCATGCCCGCGAGCGCTTCGGCCGGGTCACTGCCGGTCCCGACGATGCGGTTCTCGGAGTCGACGAACACCACGCTCGGCTTCAGCTCTCGCGCCTCCGCGTCGGTGACCGTGCAGTAGCTGATGATGATCACCAGGTCGCCCTCGTGCACCAGCCGCGCCGCGGCGCCGTTGATGCCGATCACGCCACTGCCGCGAGGTCCGGCGATCACGTACGTCTCCAGCCGCGAACCGTTGTTGATGTCGACGATCGCCACCTGCTCGCCGGCAAGCAGATCCGCCGCGTCCATCAGGTCCTCGTCGATCGTGACCGACCCGACGTAGTGCAGGTCGGCCTGCGTCACGGTGGCGCGGTGCAGCTTGCTCTTGAGCATGGTGCGAAACATCGAACGTGCTCCTCCGGTCCTTCAGCCCACCAGGGGTGCCGAGGCACTCTTTCTATCGCGCGAGCAGCGCGACATCTCCATTGTCAATCAATCTGGTCCCGCCGACACGCGCGGCCACCAAAATCTTTCCGAACCGCGTTCTGTTTCCGGCCCGCTCCCAGGTCTCCGGATCGACGATCTCGGCGTAGTCGAGGGAGAGCCCGGGCTCCCGCTGGAGCCGTTCGCGAACCGCCTCGATGACCGCTTCCGGACCGTCGGCAGCCCGCGCCTCGCCCGCTCGGATCGCCTGCGGGATCGCGCCTGCGATCCGGCGCTCCGCTTCGCTCAGGTAGCGGTTGCGGGACGACATCGCAAGGCCGTCCGGCTCGCGGACGGTCGGTACGCCGATGATCTCGACCGCGCGGGCCTGTTCGGCGACCATCCGCCTGATGACCGCAAGCTGCTGGGCGTCCTTCTCACCGAACACCGCGACGTCGGGACGCGTGAGGTCCAGCAGTCGTGACACCACCGTCGCCACCCCGTCGAAGTGGCCGGGCCGGTGCGCGCCCTCGAGAACCGTCGCGAGCGGGCCCGCCGTGACCACAGGGACCTCTTCGCCGGCCGGATAGATCTCCTCTACCGAAGGCGTGAAGGCAACCGCCACTCCGCGCGACCGACACAGCTCCAAGTCGGCGTCGAGGGTCCGCGGGTAGCGGTCGAGGTCCTCGCCCGCCCCGAACTGCCGCGGGTTGACGAAGATGGTCGCGATCACCTGATCGGCGTGCTCGCGCGCGACCTCCATGAGCCGGCCGTGGCCTTCGTGCAAGGCCCCCATGGTCATCACAACGCCCACCCGGCCGGCCAACGCGGCGCGAGCAGCCTCGAGCTCCGACCGGGTCGTGACGCTAATCATGGTCTGGCCTGGTCGCCAGCGCATCGAGCAGCGTCGCGGCGGCGTCGACGTCGAGCAAACCTGCGGCGAGGGCGCGCGTTGCGGTCAGTCGGGCCATCGCAACGTAGGCGTCCACCGACTCCGGCGCGCGGGTCGCAAGCGTCACGAGATGCTTGGCGACGGTGCCGGCGTCCCCGCGCGCCACCGGACCGGTCAGCGCTCGGTCGCCGCTGCGCAGCGCGTTGTCCAAGGCTGCGCCGAGCAGCGGGCCGAGCATTCGTTGCGGCTCCTCGACCCCCGCCGCGGCCAACAGCTCCGCCGACTGGGCGACGAGGGTCACCAGGTGGTTCGCTCCGAACGCGAGACCTGCGTGGTAGAGCGGTCGAAGGGCTTCCGTGACCCAGCTCGGCTCCCCGCCCATCTCGACGACGAGGGTCTCGGCGACCGGGCGGAGCACCTCCTCGCTCGTCACTCCCCACGCCGCGCCGGTGAGGCGCTGCAGGTCGACCTCGGTGCCGGTGAACGTCATGACCGGATGCAGCGCGAGCGGCAATGCGCCGCGTTCGGTCAGCGGATCGAGGACACGGGTGCCGTGCGCCCCGCTGGTGTGCATCACGAGGGTTCCGCGCCGAACCACATCAGCCGTCGCGAGTCCCCCGACGAGCGGCGCCAACGCGTCGTCCGGCACCGCGAGCACGAGGAGATCGGCCACGCCGGCCACCTCGTCCGGCGGACGGACGGCCACGCCGGGAAGCAGATCAGCTGCCCGACGACGGCTCGCATCCGAGACTCCCGCAACCGCCACGACGCGATGACCCGCACGCGCCAGCGCCGCGCCCAAGGTCGCACCTACCCGACCGGCGCTGATCACGCCCACGGCAAGTCGCGCCGGACGATCGGCTGGCGTGGTCATGTCGAAGGTCGTTCCAGTCCTGTGAGGGTCCCGGACGGAACGCAGCCTACGACGTACGGTCAGATCAGCAGAGCGACGGCGAGGCGGGTGGAAGCGAAACGTGGCGTGGCGTACCTGGCGGCAGGCGATGGCCGACGCTCTGTACGGCGACGGCGGGTTCTACGTCGGTACCGACGTCCCCGCCCGGCACTTTCGGACTGCTGCGCATACCGGCCAGGTGTGGGCGACCGCGATGGCGGAGCTCGGCCGACGAGTCGACTCGGCACTCGGCGAGCCGGACGCCTTCACGTTCGTCGACGTCGGTGCCGGCGGCGGCGAGCTGCTCACCCGGCTCGCCGAGCTTGCACCGCCGAGGTGGTCGCTCCTGGGCATCGATGTCGCACGGCGACCGCCGGCGCTACCCGCGCGAGTCGGCTGGCAACGCCAGTTCCCGGACGAGGTCCACGGCGTCGTGCTCGCTGTCGAGTTGTTGGACGTCGTTCCCCTGGACTCGGTCGAGCTCACGGCCGACGGGATGCGGGTGGTCGAGGTCGACGATGAAGGGCTCGAGCGGATCGGAGCAAAGGCGGAACCGGCCGACCGCGACTGGATCGCTCGCTGGTGGCCGTTGCGCGCGCTCGGTGAGCGGGCCGAGGTCGGGCACCCGCGCGAGGCGATGTGGCGGGAGATCACCGATCGGATCTCGTCAGGCCTGGCACTTGCGGTCGACTACGCCGCGAACCCGGCCGAGCATCTTGCGGGCACGCTGACCGGCTACCGGAACGGCCACCCCCGTACGCCGGTGCCGGACGGCTCGATGGACCTCACCTCGCATGTGCTGTTCGAGTCACTCCTGTCCGCGGGCGACACGCTGCTCGCGCAGCGAGAGGCGCTGCGCCGGCTCGGTGTCGTCGCGACGCCGCCCGACTATCGCAACGATCCGGAGGTCTATCTCACCGAGCTCACCAGGGCCTCCGAAGCGGCGGAACTGATGAATCCCTACACGTTCGGCGGCTTCACCTGGCTGCTCCATCCGGTCGGCATCCCGCAGCTATTCCGTTAGCGGCCAGCCGTTCGCGAGACGGAACTCGCGGTTGAGGAACTTCGGCACGCACATCGTCCACGCGTCGAGAACCAGCTCGCGCATCTCCTCGACGTCGATCGCCGCGAGGCGGACGACGACCCAGTTGAAGCGCAGATCCGACTCGCGCGGCATCAGGAACTTGTCGGGCTCGCCCGCGACCAGCGCCGCCCGCTCCGCCTTCGGGAAGCCGAAGCCCATCACCTGCTCGTCCCGGGAAACACCTGCGTACACGATCTGCTTGATGCGATACCGCGCGCTGCCGCGGACGTACCCCAACTCGGTTCGCGGCAGGGTCACCGCGAAGTCCCGAACGTCGAGTGCGCTGACCACTCCGCGACCTACCGCGCGAGGCCGGTTCGAAACGCCCAGGCGACGGCGGCTGCGCGGTCGTTCACGTCGAGCTTTGCGAAGACGTTGTTGACGTGCGTCTTCACCGTCGCCTCGGTGACGAAGAGGCGGCCGGCGATCTCACGGTTGGACAGGCCTTCGGCCATCAGTGCGACGACCTCGGTCTCACGCTCGGTCAGCGCGCCACCGGGAGGCACCGGCCCGGGCGCGCTCGCGGCCGGACCCGAGGTCACCAGCTCGACGAGCCGCTCCTGCACAGTCGGGTCGAGACGGGTGCGGCCGGCGGCAGCGTCCCGAATGGCCCGCTCGATCTCCTCCGACGTCGCATCCTTCGTGAGATAGCCACGCGCTCCCGCCCGGAGCGCGGCCATCACCGACTCGTCGTCGGCGTAGGTCGTGAGCACCACGACCTCGATGTCCGGGAGTTGCCTCCGCAGCCGCTTGGTCGCCTCGACGCCGTCGACTCTTGGCATCCGCAGGTCGAGCAGCGCCACATCCGGACGTTCGGCGAGCGCGATCGCGACCGCCGTCTCCCCGTCCTCCGCGGCGCCGACGACCTCGACGCCCTCCATCAGGCCGAGCATCAGCGTCAGACCTTCCCGCACCAGCGTCTGGTCGTCGGCGAGCAGTACCCGGATCACGTGTCGACGGTAGTGATCGGAAGCCGCAGCTCGACGCGATAGCCGGCGACGCCCGGTCCTGCGGTGAGCCGCCCTCCGGCAAGCTCTGCGCGCTCTCGCATCCCGCGCAGCCCGTTACCGCCATCGGACGCGGGGCCGGCACTCCCTCTTCCGTCGTCGTCGACCCGCAGCACGACCTCCGCGTCGAGCCACTCCACAGTGACCGTGACCGTCCTCGCCGCGGCGTGCTTGGCGACGTTCGTCAGGGCTTCCTGTGCCGCCCGGAACAACGCGACGCGCGCCTCAGGTCCAAGCGGTCGAGGCGTCCCGGTCTCGACGAAGCTTGCCGCAACCCCGCTGTCGCGCCCGAAGTCGTCGACCAGCTGCGGGAGGCGGGTCGGGCCCGGCAGCGCGTCGTCCCGCAGCGTGCCCACGGCGCTGCGCGCCTCCTCCAGCCCGGTGCGCGCCAGGGAGACCGCCCGGTCGATCCGCTCCATGACCTCGCTTTCGACATTGCGCGACAGCGCCAACATGCGCGTCGACTCCAGGTGCAGCGACAGGCTCGACAGGGTGTGCGCGAGGACGTCATGCAGTTCGCGAGCCAACCGTGCTCGCTCGGCGGCGAGCGCGTTGCGCTGCTCCGCCTCGCGGCTGTCCCTCAGCTCGTGGGACAGCTCGCGGTTCCGATAGTTCTCCCGGAGGACGCGGCGTCGGTATGCCATCGCCGCACCGAGCCCGACGGCACCCGCGGCCTGGCCGAGCCCGCCGATCGGGTCGTGCCGGCCGACGTAGGCCGTGGCGAGTCCCACCGCGACCACTCCGAGTCCGGCCGGGACCAGTCCCCAGGGGAGGCCGTACCAGTACATCGAGACGAAGACGGCGGAATAGCCGGCGATGAACACCTGGCCGTGACCGGTGAAGACGTGCAACCCGGCGCCGGCCGCGATCACCAGGATCATCGCGATGTGATCGACCAGGTCGCCCTGCCGGCGGTGAGTGAACGTGACGGCACCGCCGACCGCCACCACGAGCAGGCCCAGCGTCCCGAGCAGGGTGCGGGTGTCGAGACCGTCGAGCCCGGTCAGCGTCTGGACCAGCAGGACGATCGACAGCGTGTTGCGCAAGACGATGCGCGCCCGATGCGGCCAGTGCTCGGTGAGCAGCGGGTCGATCCCGCGCGGTTGGCAGGCTGAGTTCTGCATGGCCCCGACCGTAGGTCTGGCGACGCCCGCTGCGCATCGACTCCAAGGTGGACAACGATCTCCACCCGGTCTCCAACCATCACCCGAAGAAACCGTTAGTGACGGCAAGTAGCGTCAGGTCCGTTAGCCCAGACGACCACGAAAGGCAGCTTGTTGATGGCAGCGATCGTGGTGGAGGACCTCCGCAAGAGCTACGGCAACACCCATGCCGTGCAGGGGGTCAGCTTCACCGTTGACGAAGGGCAATGCGTGGCCCTGCTCGGCCCGAACGGCGCCGGAAAGACCACCACGCTCGAGGTGCTCGAGGGCTACCTGCGGCGCGACAGCGGCACGGTCGAGGTGCTCGGCACCGACCCCCAGCACGCAACCCGGGCGTGGCGCGAGCAGGTCGGGATCGTCCTGCAGGGAACCGCGGTGGATCCCTACCTCACGGTGCACGAGACGTTGTCCCGCACCGCGGGCTTCTACGCCAACCCGCGCGACGTCGACGAGGTGATCGGCCTGGTCGGCCTCGAGGAGAAGACGCACTCCCGGATCAACAAGCTGTCCGGCGGGCAGCAACGGCGTCTTGATGTCGCGTACGGGATCGTCGGCAACCCCAAGCTGCTGTTCCTCGACGAACCGACGACCGGCTTCGACCCGTCTGCCCGTCGCGGTGCGTGGGACCTGGTCAACGACCTGCGCGGTCTTGGGACGACCATCGTCCTGACGACGCACTACATGGACGAGGCGCAGGCTCTGGCAGACAACATCGTGGTGATCGGCTCCGGTCAGATCGTCGCCACCGGTACGCCGGACTCGCTCGGCGGGCGGGACACCGCCGCACTACAGATCAGGTTCCGGCTGCCGGGGGGCGTTGACCCCGCCACGCTCCCCGTCCCCGTCACCGTCGACCATCACGGCTTCTGCCAGCTCACCACCAACGACGACATCAAGGACCTCAACACGCTCACGTCCTGGTCGTTGAAGCAACGCGTACCCCTCGAAGGGCTGGTCGCCACGCGACCGAGCCTCGAAGACATCTACCTCTCACTCGTCGGTCGCGACCTGCTCGACGAGGAGGCGCTCCCAGACCCCGCCGGTAGCCCGAGCGGCGCGGCCGCATCAGGTCCCTCGAACGGGCGGAAGGTAGGGCAGCGCGCATGACGGACCTCGCACTCGTCGGTACCCAGATCCGGTACGAGCAGAAGAGCTACTGGCGCAACCCGCTGGCGGCGGGCTTCACCTTCCTGTTCCCGCTGGTGCTGTTCTTCATCCTGGTGGGGGTCACCAAGGGGTCGACGGACGCCAAGGAGCTCGGCAAGGGCGTGCACCTCGCGCAGTACCTGACGCCGAGCGTTCTCAGCTACGCGGTGATGAGCGCGTGCTTCATGTCCGTCTCGATGACGCTGGTGCGGCAGCGCGAGATGGGCGTCCTGAAGCGCCTCCGCGGGACGCCGGTACCTTCTTGGGCGGTCATCGGCGGCGTGATCGGCAATGCGGTCATCGTGTCGACCGCGCTGTCGGTCGTCAGCATCGTGTTCGCGGTGGTCGCCTACGGGGTGTCGTTCCCGGCCAAGGACGTACTGCCGACGATCGTGACGATCGCGCTTGCCTCGGTGACGTTCTGCGCCCTGGGGGTCGCGGTCACGTCGCTGATCCCCAACGTCGACTCCGGGCCGGCCATCGTCAACGTGCCGTACTTCCTGCTGGTGTTCATCTCGGGCACCTACTTCCCGATCAGCGGGACCATGGCCCACATCGCCGCATGGCTTCCGCTTCGGCCGTTCATCGTGGCGCTCTACTACCACGGTGCGTTCTCGCCGCTGAACTCCGGAAGCGCGTGGGCCTGGCACCAGCTCGGCAGCCTGCTGCTCTGGGGTATCGGCTCGACGGTGTTCGCGGTGCGTCACTTCCAGTGGACGCCCCGAAGGGGGTAGCCGCCCTCACGACTACCGTTGCCGCGTGGCAGAGCGGCTCACCGTGTCGACCGGCCCGCTCGAGACGGCGGACGTGGTCCTCACGCTGCCGCCGCACCATCCGGCTGCGCACGGTGTCCTGCGCCTGGCGCTCACGGTCGACGACGACCGGGTCGTCACCGCCGACCCGGTCGTCGGCTACATGCACCGTGGGGCGGAGAAACTGTTCGAGGCGCGAGACTTCCGCCAGATCCTGGTGCTGGCCAACCGGCACGACTGGCTGTCCGCGTTCGGCAGCGAGCTAGGGCTGGTGCTCGCCGTGGAGCGCATGCTCGGCATCGAGGCACCGGAGCGAGCCGTCTGGCTCCGCACCCTGCTCGCAGAGCTGAACCGCGTGCTGAGCCATTTGATGTTCCTCGCCGGGGCAACGCGCAGCTTCGAGCCCGGTGCCCCCGCGGCGACGGCACTGACCGCCCGGGAGGTCGTGCAGGAGCTGATGGAGGAGGTCAGCGGCGGGCGGATCCACTTCATGTTCAACCAGGTCGGCGGGCTCAAGGAAGACCTCCCGGATGGCTGGTTGTCCCGGGCGCGCAACGGCATCGCGACGGTCCGGGCAGCCGCTGACGGCGCGCTCACGGACCTGGTGAGAACGGATGAGAGCTTCCGGGCGGCGCACCGCGGAGTCGCGGTTCTCACCGCCATGGACGCCGCCGGCTACGGCGTGTCCGGTCCGATCGCGCGCGCCGGCGGACTCGACCTGGACCTGCGACGCGACGATCCGTACCTCGCCTACGCCGAGCTTCCGCCGGACGTGTTTCGCGTCGTCACGCGCGAGGCGGGCGACGCGTTGGCTCGGTACGAGTGCCTGCTCGAGCAGATCGAGGTGTCGCTCGCGATCGCCGGCCACTGCGTCGGCGTGCTCGAGGACCTGCCGAGCGGGCCGGTCAACGTCCGGCTACCCAACGTCGTCCGCACGCCGGAGGGCGAGACGTACGCCGCGACGGAGAACCCGCTCGGGATCAACGGCTACTACCTGGTCTCACGAGGCGAGCGTGCGCCATGGCGGCTGAAGCTGCGAACCGCCTCGTTCAACAACGTGCAGGCGTTGGCGGTCGCCCTGCCCGGCACTCACGTGCGGGACCTGACGACCGCCATGGCCAGTTTCTTCTACGTCATAGGCGACGTCGACAAGTAGCTGCCACCGAGAACGCCGCCAGCGTGCGTCTGAGTTAGCTCAGCTCCTGGGAGACGAACTGTTCGGCGACCTGTTCCGGCGTGCCCTTGTCGACGACGACCGCCGCGTTGAGCTTCTGCAGCGTCTCCTGGTCGAGCTTCGCGGACACCGCGTTGAGCGCGCTCGCAGCGGCCCCTGTCGCGAGCGACTTGGCGACGAGCGGCACGACGTTGTCGGACGCCTGCAAGTTCTTGTCGTCGGTGAGCACGGTCAGGCCAAGGCTCGTCAGGTCGCCGTCGGAGGAGAACACCAGCCCGACGTCCGCCTTGCCGCTGGTCAGCGCCTTACGGGTGAGCGGGCCGTCGGCGTCGGTCTGCCGGAACTTGCCGATCGTCATCCCGTAGGTCTGCTTCAGGCCCGGCTCACAGAACGGCCGGGTCGGGCACTCCGGCGGACCGGCGAGCGTCAGCGGGTGGGTCTTCGAGTAGGCCGCCAGCTCGGACAGCGTGGTGATGTTGTTGGCCTGCGCGAGCGATGTCTTGATCGCGAACGCGTTGCGGTCGGTCGCGTCGGCCGGGTTGAGCACTGTGAGCGACGCAGGCAGCTCTCCCTTGAGATTCGCGATCGTCGTGTCGATGTCGCCGGAGGCCTTGCTCGGCGCGTCGGACCCGTTGGCCGCGAAGTTGATGAAGTCGGTCAAGGTCGCGGCGTACTCCGGAACGGCCTGGATCTTGCCCTTCTTCACGAGCGGGTAGTAGGCCTCACGGCTGGCGAAGCTGCGCGTCGAGGCGTCATAGCCGCACGCCTTGAGAACGTCGACGTAGATGTGCGCGAGCGTCTCGTTCTCGGCGAACTGCGCGGAGCCGACGAGCACCTTGCCGCTGCCCTGCTGACCACCGCAGTACGACGGCAGGCTGGACGCGGTGCTCGAGCCCGTGCCCGGGCTGCCACCACTGCTCGATGAGCCGCACGCGGCGGCGGAGAATGCGATCACGACGCCGGCCGCGGCCAGCGCAATCGCGGGGGTACGACGACGGAGAAGCATCCGAACCTGCCTTCTGTGTCCCGCGACGGCCCGCTGCCCTCGCGCGTGTCCGGCGGGCCCGGAGCCCGCGTCTTTCCACTCTTGCACGCGTCGCCGACAGGTTCCACCCCGCCAGATCACGGATTGGTCACCATCGCGGGGGCGCTCGTTCACCCGATGGCGGCTGCGGCTCCGTAACGCCGGCGCACGACCCGCTGAGCGCGTTGCATCACGGTGTCCAGCGCGATGGCGGTGACGGCGATCACGACAACCCCGCCGTACACCTCCCCGTAGTACTGGGTGGCATAGCCGACGGTGATCAGCTGACCGAGCCCCCCACTCCCGATGATCGCCGCGATCGTCGCCGTGGCCCAGATCTGCACGGTCGCGAGCCGCAGACCGGTCGCGATCAAGGGAATCGCGAGCGGCAGCTCGACCCTCAGCAGGACCTGCAAGCGCGTCATGCCCATGCCGGTCGCCGCCCGCGTGGTCTCGGTGTCGACGCCGGTGATACCGGTGTAGGTGTTGGTGAGGATCGGTGGCAACGCGAAGATGACCAGAGCGATCACGGCCGGCTTGGTCCCGATGCCGATCGGACCCACGGCGAGCAGCAGCAAGACGCCGACGATCGGTATCGATCGAGCCGCGTTGGCGACGCTGGTCACCACGAGTCCCCCACCGCGCCAGCGCGTCAGCGCCGCAGCGAGCGGGATGCCGATGGCACAGGTGATGGCAAGCGACAGCGCCGAGATCCAGATGTGCTGAACCAGCAGATGCAGCACACCCGCCGCACCGTTCGCTCCGAGCCAGCTGCCCTTGGTGGTGAACCAGGTCGTGAACTGATGCCACGTGGATCCGCTGTTCATGCCTGCCTCACCCGGCAGCGGTGACGACCATCGCGCCCACTCATGCCGCGGCCGCCCTTCGCCAGGGCGTGAGCATGCGCTGCGCGAGCAGAAGCAGCGCATCGGCGACGAGGGCGAGCAGGACGGTCAACACGATGTACGTCGTGAGCTCGGTGTGCGACCGCGAGGAGAACGCGTCGAAGATCTTCGACCCGTAGCCGCCCTGCCCCACGTACCCGCCGATGACCACGAGTTCGATCGTCGACACCACCGCAAGCCGCAGCCCGGCCATGACGGCCGGCAGGGCGATCGGCAACCGGACCTTCACGAAGACCCGGGCATTGGACATCCCCATGCCGCGTGCCGCGTCGACCGCCTCTGCGTCCACCTCGTCCAGCCCGGTCAGGATGTTGCGTACCAGGATCACCAGGGAGTACGACGCGAGCGGAATCACCACGGTCAACGGGCTCAGCTCGAAGAACCTGATCATCGCCACCACGAAGGCGAGCGACGGGATCGCGTAGATCGCGGTACTGAGATTCAGTACCGCGCTGCGGAGCCACGGGCGCTGCCGCGCCAACGCCGCAAGCGGGATCGCAACCAGCAGACCGAGCGCCACCGACTCGAGGGTCAAGGTGACATGCGTCCGGGTTGCCGACAGGATGGCGTCACTGTTGGCTGTGATGTAGTGCCAGCTCAGCCAGGGGTCAGCCTGTCTGTGAAACGTGAAGTCGCCAGGAAGGCGCATCCATGCAACCTAGTGCCTTCATTGAAAGCAGCGGCTCGCCTACCGACGAGCCGATGATCTCGCTCGACCGGGTGCACAAGGCGTACCCGGACGGGACAGTTGCGGTTCAGGAGCTGTCGCTCGATGTGGCTTCCGGCGAGATCGCGGTGCTCGTCGGGCCGTCCGGGTGCGGCAAGACGACGACGATGCGGATGGTGAACCGGCTCGTCGAGCCGACCTCCGGTCGGATCACAGTCGACGGCGAGGACATCTCGACCATCGACGCGGTGCGGCTGCGGAGACGCATCGGCTACGTGATCCAGCAGGTGGGGTTGTTCCCGCACCAGACGGTCGCGGCCAACGTCGCGACGGTGCCGAAGCTGCTGGGATGGGAGCGCGCGAAGATCAGTGCTCGCGCCGACGAGTTGCTGGAGCTGGTCGGGCTCGACCCTGCCGTCCACGGCAAGAGATACCCCCATCAGCTCTCAGGGGGTCAGCGGCAGCGTGTGGGGGTCGCCCGAGCACTCGCCGCCGATCCGCCGGTGCTGCTCATGGACGAGCCGTTCGGCGCGGTGGACCCGGTCGCCCGCGACCGGCTGCAGGTCGAGTTCCTCAGGTTGCAGGATCAGGTCCGCAAGACCGTCGTGTTCGTCACCCACGACGTGGACGAGGCGATCCGGCTGGGTGACCGGATTGCCGTGATGCGCGAAGGCGGGCATCTCGAGCAGTACGCGGAGCCCTCGGCCGTGCTGTCCGACCCGGCGACGCCCTACGTCGCCGAGTTCGTCGGCGCCGAGCGCACGCTACGCCGGTTGTCAGTGGCTCCGGTCAGCGCGGCGCAGCTCGTCGCGTGGCCGAGCGTCCGCCCCGACGCCAGCCCCGCCGACTGCGTGTCGGTCATGGATCGGGCCGATGCGCAGTGGGCGGTCGTCGACGCGTCCGGCTCCTACGCCTGGCTGTCCAGGACAGCGGCCGTCGACGGCACCGGACCCGCGTCACAGCTGGCCGAGCCGGCCACCAGCGTCGCGGTCGGCGAGTCGCTGGAGAAGGCGCTCGCGGCGATCCTGGCCGGCAACGCTCCGGGAGCGATCGTGACTGATGACAGTCGCTACGCGGGAGTGCTGCTCGCGACCGACGTCGTCACCGCGGCGCGCTCGAGGACGTAGCTACTCGCTCTTCAACAAGTAGTCGATGTAACGGGCCCGCAACATCGGCTCCGCGGCGCTCTCGTGCTGCCCGAGCAGCTCGCGGACCAGGTTGATCGCGCCGGTGATCCCCTCGCCGAGGCCGCCGGCGGATCCGTCATCCGACCCGATCTCCTCGCTCGCGCGCAGGTGCTTGACCAGATCCCAGAAGAACCCGATGTCGTGGGACCGGTCGGCCTTGTCGAAGGCTCGTTCACGCAGCTCCGCGGTGGTCAACGCGTCGAGGGTCGCGAAGTCGTCGGCTGACATGCCAGCGAAGCCTACGCGCGGTCGCCTTGATCGTCGTCGTCGGCGCGCACCCGACCGATCCACTCGAGGTAGAGCGCGCCGGCGACGAGTGCGAGGCCGGCCACGATGCCGACGGCGGCAGTTCGTACGTCGTGGTGAGCGGTCGTCGAGACCAGCTGCGCGACCCAGCCGAGGAAACCGGCGTAGGCCCCGGCAGCGATCGCACCGACGAGTGAGGACGCCTTGGCCAGAGCGACCAACCGGGCGACGAAGATCGGCGGTACCGGTCGGGTGCCGGGCCGTCCGTCGAGCCGCGCCTTGGTCACCGCGGCGAGATAGGCCTCTGCGATCGCAAGAGCGAACAACGAGACCTGCGCGTAAAGCGTGGGCGAGGGCAGATCCGAGTAGCGGGCGCGCGTCAACAGATAGCCGACCCCGCCGGCGAGGATGCCGGCGACGACGAGGACGTACCAGCGGGTGGGTCTCACCGGAGTGGCCTCGCCACACGTCGCACCCCTGCCGCACCGATTCGCTCGAGCTCGCGACGCACCGGACCGACACGGGGTAGCTCGGCGACCGGGTCGACCTCGAGCCAGGGGATGAGGACGAACGCGCGCTCGCGGGCACGCGGGTGCGGTAACGTCAACCGCGGGTCGTCGCTGACCTGACCGGCCACGTCGATGACGTCGACGTCGAGGCTGCGAGGACCCCAGCGACGACCGCGCAGCCGTCCCTGCGCCGTCTCCGCGGCCTGCGCGGCAACGAACGCCGCCTCCGCGTCCTCGGTGCCGAGCGTTGCGACCACGTTGAGGAAGTCCGGCTGGTCGGTCAGCCCGACCGCGGCCGTCTCGTAGACGCTGGACACGGTCAGCACCGGAAGGTGTAGCGAGAGCACCTCGAGGCCGCGGCGCAGCTGTGCGAGCCGGTCTCCGAGGTTGGAACCGAGCGAGACGACAGCGGTCATGACGTCGTACGGTCCCGGGTGATCGTGACCGTGACGTCGGCGACCGCGACACCCGTCGGAGCGTCGGGCTTGTGGACCGTGATCTCGACCTCGGACACCCGGTCCGACTCGAGGCAGACGTCGGCCAGCCGCTGCGCGAGCGTCTCGATCAGGTTGACCGCCTCGCCCTCGACCACGCCGACCAGGCGCTGCGCCAGTCCGGCGTAGTCCACCGTGTGGACCAGGTCGTCGCTCGCCGCCGCGAAGCGGGTGTCCACCGACAGGGTCGCGTCGACGATGAACAGCTGCCCTTCGCGACGTTCCTGAGGCAGCACGCCGTGGTAGCCGAACGCCCGCAGTCCGACCAGCGCGATCCGGTCCGCCATCGCTACTCCATCCCCTCAGATCCTGCGTCGTCAGCCGTTCAGGCGCCGGCCCGGACCGCCGCCACGACCCTCACCGCGTCCGCACTCGCCGACGTTTCGTGCACCCGCACCCCCCACACGCCGGCCGCGGCTGCGAGCGCGGTGATGGCGGCGGTGGCTGCATCCCGGCCGGCCATCGGCCGTGGCCCGCTCTCCTCGGCCAGCAACGAGCCGAGGAAGGACTTCCGGCTGGCACCGATGAGCACCGGCGGTCCGAGCGCGACGAGCCGGTCGAGGTGGCCGAGCAGCGCCCAGTTGTGTTCCGCGCGCTTCGCGAACCCGATGCCGGGATCGACGATGACCGCGTCGGCATCGACGCCGGCCGCGACCACCTCCTCCAGCCGCGCGGACAGCTCGGCGCAGACCTCGGCGACGACGTCGCCGTACGTCGCCTTCTGGTACATGTCCGCGCTGTGCCCCCGCCAGTGCATGACCACGTACGGAACCTTCGCATCAGCGACCAGGCGAGGCAGCTCGGGGTCGGCAAGTCCGCCGGACACGTCGTTGACGATCCGCGCGCCTGCGTCGAGCGCCGCGGCTGCGGTCTCGCGCCGCATCGTGTCGATGCTCACCAGCAGGCCCTCGGCGCTCAGCGCGGAGACCACCGGAAGCACCCGGCGCAGCTCCTCGGCCGCCTCGACCCGCGCCGCACCCGGCCGGGTGGACTCGCCGCCGACGTCGAGGATGTCGGCACCCGACGCCGCCAGGGCAAGACCGTGCGAGATGGCGACGTCCGTGTCGAAGTGCGCGCCGGACTCGCTGAACGAGTCGGGTGTGACGTTGACCACGCCCATGACCGCGGTACGACCGAGGTCGGGCAGACCCGACACGCTCAGGCGGTGGTCCCGGGTGCTTGCCGGCGAGTCGCCCGCTTGCGCGGTGCTGGCGACTCAGGATCCTTGGCGGCCCGGTTGGCACGGCTGCGCGAGCCGGCCGCCGAGCGCGAGCCGTTGCGGCCGGTGGACTTCGACCGGGACCCGTTGCCGTTGGCGAGACCCGCGACGTCCTTGGGACCCATCAGCGCGAGCTCGGCAGGAGTGAGAACCGGCGGGCGGCCGTTCGGGGCCTTGCGCGCCGTCACGATCTTGCGCGCCGGGCGCTTGTCGACCGACTTGAAGATCTCCTGGAGGTCCGCCTTGGACAGCGTTTCCTTGTCCAGCAGCTTCAGCACCATGTCGTCCAGGACGTCGCGGTACTGGACCAGGATCTCCCACGCCTCGTCATGGGCCCGTTCGATCAGCTCGCGAACCTCGTCGTCGATCATCGACGCGACCTCTTCGGAGAAGTCACGCTCGTGGCCGAGGTCCCGCCCGAGAAACACGTCGCCCTCGGTACGGCCGAACTTCAGCGGGCCGAGCTTCTCGCTCATGCCGTAGGTCATCACCATCGCGCGCGCGGTGGCGGTGGCCTTCTCGATGTCGTTGGAGGCGCCGGTCGTCGGCTCGTGGAAGACCAGCTCCTCAGCCGCCCGACCGCCCAATGCGTAGGCCAGCATGTCCATCATCTCGGAGCGGGTCTGGTTGTACTTGTCTTCCTCCGGGAGGACGAGCGTGTGGCCCAGCGAACGGCCGCGAGCGATGATGCTGATCTTGTGCACCGGGTCCGTGTTGGGCAGTGCCCACGCGACCAGGGCGTGGCCGCCCTCGTGGTAGGCGGTGACCTTCTTCTCGGCCTCGCTCATCACGCGGGTCTTGCGCATCGGCCCCGCGATCACCCGGTCGATCGACTCCTCGAGCAGGTTGGTGTTGATCTGCTTCGCGTCGGTGCGCGCGGTGAGCAGCGCGGCCTCGTTGATCACGTTGGCCAGGTCGGCGCCCGTGAAGCCCGGCGTGCGCCGTGCGATCACGCCGAGGTCGACATCCGTGGCGAACGGCTTGCCCTTCGCGTGCACCGCAAGGATCGCCTTGCGGCCCTCGAGATCCGGGCGGTCGACGACGATCTGGCGGTCGAACCGGCCGGGCCGCAGCAACGCGGGGTCGAGGATGTCGGGCCGGTTGGTCGCGGCGATGAGGATGACGCCGCGGTTGACGTCGAAGCCGTCCATCTCGACCAGCATCTGGTTGAGGGTCTGCTCGCGTTCGTCGTGGCCGCCGCCGAGCCCGGCGCCGCGGTGACGCCCGACGGCGTCGATCTCGTCGACGAAGATGATCGCGGGGGCGTTGGCCTTCGCCTGCTCGAACAGGTCGCGCACGCGGGACGCGCCGACACCGACGAACATCTCGACGAAGTCCGAACCCGAGATCGAGTAGAACGGCACCCCCGCCTCGCCGGCAACCGCTCGGGCGAGCAGGGTCTTGCCGGTGCCCGGCGGGCCGTAGAGCAGGACGCCCTTGGGGATCTTCGCGCCGATCGCCTGGAACTTCGCGGGGTTCTCGAGGAACTCCTTGATCTCCTGAAGCTCCTCGATCGCCTCGTCGGCGCCGGCCACGTCGGCGAAAGTGGTCTTCGGGGTGTCCTTGCTGACCAGCTTGGCGCGGGCCTTGCCGAACTGCATGACGCGGCCGCCGCCGCCCTGCATCTGGTTCAGGAAGAAGATCATCACCGCGATGATCAGCACGACCGGCAGCAGGTTCTCGAGTAGCGAGACCAGCAGGCTGGGATGGTTGACCTTCACGTTGAAGAAGGTCTTCGACTCGTTGAGCTCCTGGACGAGCGGCGTGCTGTAGTCGACCGTGAACGGAGACTGGACCTTCTGCGCTCCGTCGATCGTCACCCCGCGGCGCAGCGTGACCTGGACCTGCTGCTCCTTGTCGAGCACGACGGCGCTGGACACCTGGTGGTTGGCGATGGCGCGTTCGATGCGGGGCAGCGCGACGTTCTTGTAGCCGCCGCCGGACGCCGCGACTTCGAGCAGCCCGAAGACGACCAGGATCGCCAGGACAACCCAGAGAACCGGGCCCCGGAAGGTCCGTCGCACGTTGATTGCTCCTGCTCGCCGCAGCGGATTTGGACGGGTGATACGGCCTTTTCGGCTCATACGACGGTACACCGGTGAGCTGAAGCCCGCCGGGCCGTGCTAACGGGCCTGGGTGGCGGCGCCACCCGGGTCAGTGCGTGTAGACCTCGGGGCGCAGCGTTCCCACGTACGGCAGCTCCCGGTATCGCTGGGCGTAGTCCAGGCCGTACCCCACGACGAACACGCTCGGGATGTCGAATCCCATGTACGCGACCGGCACCTGCACCTGGGCCGCCTCAGGCTTGCGGAGCATCGCCACGACCTCGACCGTGCGCGGGTGGCGCGAGCGCAGATTACGGAGCAACCAGGACAAAGTGAGCCCGGAGTCGATGATGTCCTCGACCACGAGCACGTCGCAGTCGGTGATGTCCCGGTCGAGGTCCTTCAGGATCCGAACCACTCCCGAGGAGGACGTGGCTGACCCGTACGACGACACCGCCATGAACTCCATCGACACGGGGATGGTGAGGGCCCGAGCGAGGTCGGCCATGACCATCACGGCGCCCTTCAGCACACCGACCAGGACGATCTCGCGGCCGGCGTAGTCGGCGTCGATCCGCGCCGCCAGCTCCTTGATCTTCTCGGCGATCTGCTCAGCCGAGACCAGCACCGACTCGACGTCAGGGTGGAGCCCGGCCGGGGGCACGGCAGCCTCATCCATCGGGTGCAACGACTCAACGGGCAGCAGCGGCGCGGTCATCGAAACGAAAGCCTGTCACACGCCCGGTGAGCCTCCAACCCCCCGGGCAGGCTCACCGCTCCCTGACCGTGCCAGTCGATCACCAGTGCGTCGATCGACGCGACGTGCGCCGCGGTCAGCGAGCCCGCCGGCGAGCCCGCCTCGATCGCGGCACGCCGCAACACCCGGGTACGGACCGCGGCGGGCAGGTCGCGCAGCACCCCCACGTCGGTCGGGTCCGTGACGGAGGACGCCCAGAGGTCCAGGGCGTCGGCGTCCGCGCGCAACAGGTCCGCGGAACGAGCGAGCGCGGCGGGCACTGCGGGGCCGAGCGCCTCGATCAAGGCGGGCATCGCCGAGGTCCGGACCCGGACCCGGGCGAAGTCCGCGCTGGTGTTGTGCGGGTCGTACCAGGGCTCGAGCCCGAGCGCCTCGCAGGCGGCGACGGTGGTCTCCCGGCTCAGCCCGAGCAGTGGGCGAAGGAAGCGCCCGCGGCGCGTCGGCATCCCGGACAGCGAGCGCGCGCCCGACCCCCGTGCCAGGCCGAGCAGCACCGTCTCGGCCTGGTCGTCCAGGGTGTGCCCGAGCCCCACCGCTGCGGCGCCGTGCTCCGTCGCCACCCGTTCCAGCGCGTCGTAGCGCGCGGCACGAGCGGCCGCCTCCAAACCGGCCGGATCCTGACGATCGACGCTGACGGTCGCGATCTCCACAGGTGTCAGCCCCAGCTCGACGCAGGTCTTGGCGGCAACCCTGGCCTGTTCCGCCGCGCCTTCCTGCAGGTCGTGGTCGACGACGACGGCGCCAGCACGCCGGCCGCGTCGCGGCGCCTCGGCCGCGAGCGCGGCGGCAAGGGCGAGGGAGTCCGGCCCTCCGCTGCACGCGGCCAGCACCAGTGACTCCCCGGGCAGGTCGGAGATCGCAGCGCGCACCGCATGACGCACCGCCGCAACCGCGGGATGCATCTTCATGTCGAGCCGGTCTCAGCTGGCGGCGGTACGCGGCGAGCCCGCCCGCTCGAGCCACAGTTTCGGCTCGCGGATCTCCGCGCCGGTCGGCAGCAGCTCCGGACTCGACCAGACGGCGTTGAGACCCGGCATCCCGATCTCCTCGATCACGGCGCGGACGAACCGCGCGCCCTCGGCGTACTGCTTCATCTTCATCTCGATGCCCATGACACGGCGCATGACGCGGGTCAGCGGACCGCTGTCGCGACGTCGCACCTCGAAGCGCGAGCGGATCACCTCGACGCTCGGCACCACCGACGGCCCGGCAAGGTCCATGACGACGTCGGCGTGGCCCTCGAGCAGGCTCATCAGACCGGTGAGCCGGTCCAGGACCACCTTCTGCTCCGGCGTCTGCACCAGCTCGACGAGGCTCACGTCATCGCGACCCCGTGCCACGTCGACCAGCCCGGACAGCACCTGCCGGAGCCGAGCGAGCAGTGCGGCGGTGTCCAGCTCGGAAGCGAGCAGGAACTCGCGAAGCAGACCCTGGACGTGGCCGTGCAACCACGGCGCCGACGCGAACTGGGTGCGGTGGGTGACCTCATGCAGGCAGACCCACAGCCGAAAGTCACCGGAGTCGACCTGCATCGCCCGCTCGGCCGCGACGATGTTGGGAGCGACCAGCGTGAGGCGACCGGGCACGTCGTCATCAGGAGAGGTACGAGGCGGTCCGAGCAGCTCGAACTGACCGAGCACGCGGGTCGCCAGGTAGCTGAGCAGCAAGCCGACCTCGACACCGGTGACCCGGGCGCCGACGGAGACGACTGCCTTCCCCGGCATCGCCCCGCCACGCTTCTCGAGCAGCGCGTCGATCAGCGGGTCGGCGAGCAGCGCGAAGCTGTCGACATTGGCCTGGATCCACGCGGGCCGGTCGACGACCACCGTCGTGGCGCTGCCGGCGGCGACGTCGAGCCCGGTCACGGCGGCGACATGCTCGTCGGCCTGAGCGGCCTTCCTGCGGAGGTCCTCGACGGTCGCGACGGCATCGGCGAGCGGGATGCGAGGGCCCGGCGGCACGAGGCGCTTGCCGGTCTGCGCCGCGAGGCGCCAGTCGACCACCCGCATGCTCACGGCTCCAGTGTGCCTGCGCCGGCGGGAGCGCCGAGTCCGGCCAGGGCCGAGGTGATGCGATCCAGGCCCTGCTCGACCTCGGCCTCGGTCCCCTGCCCTGCCGCGAGGAACGCGAACGCGATGAGCCGCCCACCGGCGTCGACGACGACTCCCGCGAGGCTGTTCACCCCGACCAGCGTTCCCGTCTTGGCGCGCACCAGTCCGGCGCCGGACTTGGCGCCGTGCCCGAGATAGCGGTCGGCGAGCGTACCGGTGAACCCGCCGATCGGCAGGCCGTCGAGCACCGACCTCAGCACCGGGTGCTCCGGGGACGCCGCGGCACGTAGCACCGTGACGAGGGCGGCCGCGTCGAGCCGGTCGTCGTGAGAGAGCCCGCTGGTGTCCTTCAAGATCACTGAGCCGGTCTGCACCCCGAGGTTTGCCGCCTCCCTCGTCACGGCCGTCGCCGCGCCGGTGAAGTCGGTGCTCAGCCCGTCATGCGCCGCGACGGCGCGACCGAGGGCCTCCGCCAGGTCGTTGTCGCTCGCGGTGAGCAGCCGTTGGACCAGCGCGGAAAGCGGCGGGGAGGACACCTCCGCGAGCGGGGTCGCCGTATCGGGCGCCGTCGCCGCCTTCACGTCTCCTTTGATCCTGACGCCGTCGGCGCGCAGCAGCTCCTCGAACGCGCTGACCGCTTGAGCGGTCGGCGTGGGCGTGCGTTCCGAATCGAAGTTGTCCGGATGAAGCCGCCCGCCGTCCAGCTCCAGCGCGCTGGGCGGGGTGACGTCGCCCTCGGTGACGTAGTCCGGTGACCAGCCCTCCGCGAGCGCTGGCCCGCTCCACGCGGAGGTGTCGACCCGCAGCCGGACCGGCACCCCCGCCGGCAACCCGGCAGCCGTGGCCTGCGCGAGGTCGGCGAGCGTCGCGGGCTGCGGGTAGCCGGGCGCGAAAGGCGACTCGGCGCTGCCGACCAGGGTCGGGTCCCCACCGCCGACCAGGTAGACCGTGTCGCCCAGCTCTTTGGTCTCGGTGGTGAAGTGGAAGTCCGCGCCGAGTGCCTGCAACGCCGCGCAGGCGGTCAGCAGCTTGGTGGTCGACGCCGGCGCCATGGGGGTGCGGGCGCCCTGCGCCCAGAGCGTCCGGCCGCTCATCACGTCGACCACGCTGCCGACCAGCTGTTCGCCGGTCGGAAGCGACCCGACCGCGGCGTCAATCGCCGCCGTCGAGAGCGTTGCGCGCGGCGCTGCCGTCGAGGTCGCAACGGAGGCGAGAATCGTCTCCCGCGCAGCCGATGCGGTGGTCGCCGGCGACGGCGACGCCGCCGTTCCCGACCGGTCCGACTCGTTGCGGTCGACGGCGACGAAGACCGCCGCCGCGGTGACCGCAGTCGCGATCGTCAGGGGGAGAATGTTGCGCCGACGCACGTACAGGCACACTAATCGGCGTCCCGGTCTGCGTTCTAAGGAGTCTCGCGTGGAGTTCGACGTCTTCATCGAGATCCCCAAGGGATGCCGCAACAAGTACGAGGTCGACCACACCTCCGGCCGGCTCCGGCTGGATCGCACGCTGTTTACCGCCACGCAGTACCCCGCCGACTACGGCTTCATCGAGAACACCCTCGGCGAGGACGGCGACCCGCTGGACGCGCTCGTCCTGCTCACCGAGCCGACGTTTCCCGGGTGCCTGATCCTCTGCCGGGCGATCGGCATGTTCCGGATGACGGACGAGAAGGGCGGCGACGACAAGGTCCTCTGCGTTCCGGCCAACGACCCGCGCCAGGAGCACCTACGCGACATCCACCACCTGCCGGAGTTCGACAAGCTGGAGATCCAGCACTTCTTCGAGGTCTACAAGGACCTCGAGCCCGGCAAGAGCGTCGAGGGCGCGACCTGGGTCGGCCGCACGGAGGCCGAGGCGGAGATCGAGGCCTCGCGGAAGCGTCTCGAGAAGGCCGGCCACTAACAGCGCCCGGACACGCGACCGCCCGCCGTACCCGGGGAAATCCAGTACGGCGGGCGGAGCGCGATGTGGTGCTAGGCGGCCTTGCCGCGACCAATCGAGATGTTCAGGCCGAGGTTGCCGACCACGGCGCGGATGAACTCGCCCATGCCGACCAGCACGACGCCGGTGGCAACCGGGTTCATCCAGTCAGCGCGCAGCGTCTGACCGAAGGCGGTGAACACCGAGTAGTCCAGGGCCCACGCGACGAGCATCGCAACGCCCACCGAGACGGTGTGCGTCAGAGCCTTGGGGGTCTTCACGGGCAGGATCTCGTTGAGCACATCGCCGACCACCGCAAGCGCTAGGGCAAGGCCTGCGAAAACGACGAACGCATACATCGGATCACTCCATCTCTCGCGACACATCGGTGCGTCGCGTCACCTGGTTCGACTCTCGCTGCGAATCTTGGTTACAGCGAAATCCCGACGACTTGCTACGCGGCGGTAACACCGCCGGTAACCAAGGCAGAGGAAGGGAGTCGAAACCGTCGTATGGACGTCGACCCGGCGTTGGTGCGGGCTTGCCAGCGGGGCGAGCGCGGTGCGCTCGACGCGCTGATCCGCGCGACGTACGCCGACGTCTACAAGCTGTGCCGGCGAATGCTCGCCGACCCCGACGAGGCAGCCGACGCGACGCAGGAGGTGTTCATCCGCGTGATGCGTTCCGTGGTCGGCTTCCGCGGAGAGGCGGCGTTCGGCACCTGGCTGCACCGGGTGACGGTCAACGTCTGCCTGACGTTGCTACGCAAGCGGACGAAGGCGCGCGAAGCCGGGCTGGTGGCCGGGCACACCGCGTTCGCAACCCCGGACGACACGTCGGAGATCGCCGGCGAGGAAGCCTCGCCGGATGAGCGTGCGGCTACCGCCGACTTGATGCGGCGTAGCGAGGCCGCTCTCGCGACCCTGCCGGAAGACGCGCGCACCGTCGTGGTGTTGCGAGACATCGAAGGACTGTCGACCAAAGAGGTGGCCGACCTGCTCGACGTCACCGAGACGGTGGTGAAGGTGCGACTGCATCGCGCCCATGCCAGGCTGCGTTCACTCGTCCTCGGCGAAGACGGGACCGCGACCGCAGGTGGTGTTGCCTGATGGATGACACGAAGCTCCCGCGCTTCTGTCGTGAGGCTCGATCACAGCTGCCAGCCATCGCCTCGGGCGAGCTGTCGGGCTGGCCGCTTCATGTCGTACGCGCGCACCTTCGCCGATGCGCCGACTGCTCGGCGGAGCTGGTCAGGCAGGAGCGGCTGGCGTCAGCGCTGACCGCCCTGCGCGACGCTCCCGTCGAGCCGCCGGTCGGGCTGCTGGACGACCTGCTCGCGCGGGTCGACCGACGCGGCGTGAGAGAACGCGCTGCAGTGCCGGCACGCGGTGCGATCAGCGGCGCGCGTCCCGGCCTATCGGTGGCGTTCCTGACGGTGGGCGCGGTCGCTTCGACGGGGATCGGCTACGGAATCTGGCGCGGTGCGAAGGCGCTCCGCAAGACCTAACCACTCGCCGAGGCCGCCATAGGTGGCCTAAGCGGGCGCAGTTTGGCCACCAAGGGCGGCCTCGACGTCCTGGAGCTAGCTGATGACGGTGCGCCGGCTGTCGGGCGCCACCAGTCGCCGGGCGTCGGCATTGACGTCGTCGGTCTGCTCTTGCGAGAGCCGCTCCGCCTCGACCCTCGCGATGTAGGCCGCCACCTCGCTCTCGCGGGTTTCGTCTTCCCATCCGTGGACCTTCGCCAGCACCCGCGCGACCGCGACC
>DASZTV010000025.1:0-125208 GCA_035548125.1 Mycobacteriales bacterium
CTCGAGGAAGGCGTACGTCGAGTCGGGCGCCATGACGAACTCGACGGTGCCCGCGCCGACGTACCCGACCGCGCGGGCGGCCGCGACCGCCGCCTCCCCAAGCCCGGCCCGCAGCTCGGGTGTCACTGCGGGCGAGGGCGCTTCCTCGACGATCTTCTGGTGCCGCCGCTGGATCGAGCACTCGCGCTCGAACAGCGACACGACGTTGCCGCGCGAGTCGGCGAACACCTGCACCTCGATGTGGCGTGGCGCCTCGAGGTATCGCTCGCAGAACACCGTCGCGTCACCGAACGCACCGGCCGCCTCGCGGCTGGCTGCCTCGACCGCCTCGGTGAGGTCCGCAGGGTCATGGACGACTCGCATGCCACGACCGCCCCCGCCGGCAGATGCCTTGACCAGCAACGGGAACCCGACGTCGGCGGCGCCGTCGATCGTCTCGGTCCACGGGAGCGTCGGGACACCGGCGTCGCGCATCATGCGCTTGGCGCCGAGCTTCGACCCCATCGCCTCGATGGCGGCGGCCGGCGGACCGATCCAGGTCAGCCCGGCGTCGACGACCTGACGGGCGAACTCGGCGTTCTCTGACAGAAACCCGTAGCCCGGATGGATCGCGTCGGCGCCGGTCGCCTGCGCTGCCGCGATGACCAGGTCGCCGCGCAGGTAGGTGTCTCCCGGCGCGTTGCCCGGCAACCGGACTGCAAGATCCGCGTCACGGACGAACGGCATGTCGGCGTCCGCGTCGCTGTACACGGCGACGGTGCCGATGCCCATGTCCCGCGCGGTACGAAACACGCGGCGCGCGATCTCGCCGCGGTTCGCGACCAGGATCCGGCGAATGGCAGGCATCGCGGCTACATCCGAAAGACGCCGAAGCCGCGGCGTCCCTGGACCGGGTTGTTGTGCGCAACCGACAGCGACATGCCCAGCACGGTGCGGGTGTCGCGCGGATCGATGATGCCGTCGTCGTAGACCCGTGCGGTCAGGAAGAGCGCCTTGCTCTCCGCCTCGATCTGGTTCTCGACCATCTCGCGCATCGCCGCGTCGGCTTCCTCGTCGTACGGCTGCCCCTTCGCCTCGGCGGATGCGCGCGCCACGATCGACAGCACGCCGGCCAGCTGCGCCGGGCCCATCACCGCGGACTTCGCGTTCGGCCAGGTGAACAGGAAGCGCGGGTCGTAGGCCCGGCCGCACATGCCGTAGTTGCCGGCGCCGTACGACGCGCCCATGTTGATCGTGAAGTGCGGCACGTCGCTGTTCGACACGGCGTTGATCATCTGCGCGCCGGCCTTGATGATGCCGCGCTGCTCGTACTCCTTGCCCACCATGTAGCCCGTGGTGTTCTGCAGGAACAGCAGCGGGGTGTCGGACTGGTTGGCGAGCTGGATGAACTGCGCCGCCTTCTCGCTCTCCTCCTGGAAGAGCACACCCCGCGCGTTGGCGAGCACGCCGACCGGATACCCGTGCAGCTGCCCGAAGCCGGTGACCAGCGATGAGCCGTAGAGCGGCTTGAACTCGTCGAACTCGCTCCCGTCGAGGATGCGCGCCAGCACGTCGCGGGGGTCGAACGGCTCTCGCAGGTCGGTCGGGACGATCCCGAGCAGGTCATCGATGTCGTAGAGGGGTTCGGAGTACGACGAGGCCGGGGGCCGGCCGAGCTTCCGCCGGTTGAGTCGACGCACGATCTGCCGGCCGATCCGGATCGCATCGTGCTCGTCGACGGCCAGGTAGTCCGCCAGCCCGCTGGTCCGAGCGTGCATCTCGGCGCCGCCGAGCTCCTCGTCGTCGGAGATCTCCCCCGTCGCCATCTTGACCAGCGGGGGCCCGCCGAGGAAGACCTTCGCCCGTCCCTCGACCATCACGATGTAGTCCGACATCCCGGGGACATACGCACCGCCCGCGGTGGAGTTGCCGAACACCAGGGCGATCGTCGGAATGGCGGCGGCCGACTTGCGCGTCAGGTCACGGAACCCTGAACCGCCAGGAATGAAGATCTCGCTCTGCGTCGGCAGGTCCGCGCCCCCGGACTCCACGAGGTTGACGACCGGAAGCCGGTTCTCGCTGGCGATCTGTGACGCGCGCCCCTGCTTCTTCGCTCCGAGAGGATTGATCGCGCCGCCGCGCACTGTCGGGTCGTGTGCCTGGACCAGGACCTCGGTGCCCTCGACGATTCCGATGCCGGTGACGACGCTGCCGCCTACCGTGTAGCTGGTCCCCCAGGCGCACAGTGGCGACAGCTCGAGAAACGGCGAGTCCGGGTCGAGCAGCAGCTCGATCCGCTCCCGCGGGAGCAGCTTGCCGCGGTTGTGGTGACGCTCGACCATCCGCTCGCCGCCGCCCGCGTTGGCGAGCGCGAGCTGCCGATCATGCTCCGCGAGCAGCTCCAGCAGTGAGTCACGCCGGGCGGCGTACTCCGGCGCGTCGCGGTCGACGCGATCGGGAAGCACCGGCACGAAGCCGGAGCCTACTCACCCTCGCAGCGAGGCGAGGTCGGCGTACTCGTCGTCGGTGAGCTGTACGTCGGCGGCGCCGCAGTTCTCCGAGAGATGGTCGACCGACGACGTCCCGGGAATCGGCAGCATCACCGGCGACCGCCGCAGCAACCAGGCCAACGCAAGCTGCGGTGCGGTTGCCGAGTGCCGCTCGACGATCCGCGCCAGCGGACCGCCCTTCTCGGCCAGTGCCCCGGTCGCGAGCGGGAACCACGGGATGAAGCCGATGCCTTCCTGGTCGCAGTAGTCGACCACGTCCTCGTGGCGTCGTTCGGTGAGGTTGTAGAGGTTCTGCACCGACACCACGTCGACGATCTCGCGCATCGCTTTCACGGTCGCGACGTCGACCTCCGAGACGCCGATGTGCCGGATCTTGCCCTCGCCCTGCATGGCACGCAGCTCGCCCAACGACTCCTCCATCGGCGTCGCCGGATCCACCCGGTGCAGCTGGTAGAGGTCGATCCGTTCGACATCGATCCGGCGCAGCGACATCTCGACGCACTGCCGCAAGTAGGCCGGTCGGCCGACCGGCCGCCAGTCGCCAGGACCGGCCCGCGTCAGCCCGCCCTTGGTCGCGATGACCAGACCGTCCGGATAGGGATGCAACGCCTCGCGGATCAGCTCCTCGGAGACGAACGGACCGTAGGAGTCCGCGGTGTCGATCAGGTCGACCCCGAGCTCGACGGCGCGGCGCAACACCCGGATGCACTCGCCGCGATCTCTGGGCTCGCCCCAGATACCCGGCCCGGTCAGCTGCATCGCGCCGAAGCCGAGCCGATGCACCTCGAGATCACCACCGATCCGGAACGTGCCGGAGGCATGAACGGAAAGAGAGGTCTGCGTCACCTGTTCATCCTTCCCCGTGGCCGGCGCGGACACTCAGCGAGCCCGCAGCTCCCAGAACGCGATGCCCGCGGCCGTCGCGACGTTGAGCGAGTCGATACCGGCACGCATCGGGATGCGTACGGCGACCTCGCAGCGCTCGACCACGTCGCGCGACAACCCGGCACCCTCGGTTCCAACCACGATGGCGAGCCGGTCCCCGGGAGCTAGCTCCAGTTGGTCGAGGTCGATCGCATCGGCGGACGGCGTCAGCGCCACGGTGCGAAACCCCACCGCGTTGACCTCGTCGATCACGCCCGGCCAGCTGGCGGCACGCGCATAGGGGACGGTGAAGACGGCCCCCATCGAGACGCGCACCGACCGCCGATACAGCGGATCGGCAGCACGCGGTGAGATGACGACGCCCTCGACACCGAGCGCCGCAGCGGTACGGAAGATGGCGCCCAGGTTGGTGTGGTTGACGATGTCCTCGATCACGGCGAGCCGAGTGGCGCCGGCCACCACATCGGCCAACGTCGGCAGCGCGCGGCGTTGCACCGCGGCGAGGGCACCGCGATGCACGTGGAAGCCGGTGAGCGCGCGGAGCGTCGCGTCGCTACCGACATAGACCGGTACGTCGGTGCCGGACAGCAGCGGCTCGCTTCGCTCGAGCCACTCCGGGGTCATCAGCGCCGACCGCAGCGAGTACCCCGCCGCAAGCGCCCGCTCGATCACCAACGCGCCCTCGGCGATGAACAGGCCGAAGGGTGCCTCGAGTGACGACCGAAGCGCGACATCGGTCAGTGAGCGGTAGTCGGCCAGCCTCGGATCGTCGGGGTCCTCGACCTCGACAACGGGACCCAACGGGGGTCAGTCGAGCAAGTCGGGCTGCTCGCGCACGATCTTCTCGTAGAGCGGCTGGAAGGAGAACCAGCCGGCGAGCTCGGAGCCCACGGTCTCGTGCGTCTTCTTCGCCTGGTCCAGGTCGATGTGCACGACCTTGCCGGCGGCCTTCGCGAGGAGCTGCACCTGGCACGAGCGCTCCATCGTGATGAACCACCAGACCGCGGCGTCGACCGTCGTACCGGCCGTCAGGAGGCCGTGGTTGCGCAGGATCACGGCCTTGTTCTCACCGAGCGCCTGCGCGATCCGCTTGCCCTCTTCGAGGTCGGTCACGACCCCGGTGTAGTCGTCGAAAAGCGCGTGGTCGTCGTAGAAGGCGCACACGTCCTGGGTGATCGGCTCGAGGAGCTCTCCCAGCGTCGACAGCGCCCGACCGTACGTCGAGTGGCTGTGAGCGGCGGCAACGACGTCTGGGCGCGCTTCGTGCACCCGGGAGTGGATGCAGAACGCCGCCTCGTTGACCGCGTAGTCACCCTCGACCACCTGGCCGGTGTCGTTGACCCGGATCAGGCTGCTCACATTGATGTGCGCGAACGGCACCGCGAACGGGTTGACCCAGAAGGTGTTGGTCTCGATCGGGTCGCGCGCGGTGATGTGACCGGCGACGCCCTCTTCGAAGCCGAACTTCGAGAACAGCCGGAAGCCGGCCGCGAGCCGCTCCTTCCGATGCTGACGCTCGTCCTCGAGCGAGTCGAACTTCGGGGGCAGCGGTATCCGCAACTCAGCCATGCGCCAATTATGGCGCCGCCCGCCCGAAATGTCAGGGCCGTGCGATGGCCTACGACGGGGGGTTGCGCTCGCGCCACTCCCTCATCCGCCCCTCGGGCCCGAGCTTGAACAGCCGCTCGCACTCAGGGCAGACCGGGTACCGCTTCGGGTCGCGGCTGGGTACCCACACCTTGCCGCACAGCGCGACGACGGGCGTACCCGTGACCATCGCCTCGGTGATCTTGTCCCGGTCGGCGTAGTGGGCGAACCGTTCGTGGTCGCCGTCGTGGGTGGGGAGGACATCGGGGCGCTCGTCGATGCGGACGTCCGTTTCCACCTCGCTCACGCCATGAGGGTATGCGCTGTTAACGGGACAGAGCGCTCATAACGGCGCGCCCGCTACGCCGATTGCCCACTGCAACCGTCACAACTCGTCATGGAGCGACGCGCGGCGGCGTACGACAACTGTCTCAGCAGCACGACACGGGGAAGGGGTCAGCGTGAACGCGCTCGAACAACTCGTCAGTGAGGCGTGCGCCGACGGCGCCGTAACCGAGGTGATCCGCCCGGCGGCGATCCTCCCCGAGCTCGCCGCCCGCTCGATCCTCGCCAGTCTTGCCCTTCATGACGTGCGGATGGGCGGGCTGTGGTGCGCCGAGCCGACGATGTGGCAGCGCTACGACCGGCCGTGGAACGGAAACGACCGCGGTCGAGGGACGGCCGAGTTGATCGGCACGATGCAGATCATCTACGGCACGCCCACAAGGTTCGAGATCACCGTGTTCCGCGCCACCGTCACGCGTGTCGGGCAACAGCTCGGCTACACGGTCACCTCGTTGTGCGACGAGGCCTTCGCGTACGGCGGGCTGACGCTGGCGACCTGCCCGCGAGCCGACCTGCGCCCACCGCCGCAACCGTTTCGCTTCGACAGCTAGCCCAGCTAGCCGTCAGCAGCGAGGCGGCCACGAGTTCGGCAGCTCCGGGTCCCCGCGCCCGGTCATCGCAAGAGGCAACCCAACCGATACGAGATCGTTCTCGATGCCGATGAACGCCCGATCCGCTCGAGTCCCCGGCGAGACCACGCTCGCCCGGCGCAACGCCGCACCGCGAAGGGGATGCCGCACGGCGTCGAAAAGCTTCGTGACGCCCGAGAGCCCGTATGCCTTCAACGCCTTCTCGATCGAGTAGATCCCGACCGTGCCGGTGGTGAGCGCTGCAGCGAGCCGGGTGTCTTCGATGAGGCGGTCCAGGTGCCCGGCATAGGGACCGACGCCGGCCTCACCAAGAGTGAACGTCGCGCTCCGCCCGTACCAGCGCTTCATTGCATCGATGTACGACGCGTACAGCGACGACCCCGGGTCGACGCCGATCAAGGCTGCGTACACCGACCGCAACGACATGAACGAGACCTCGCGAAACGCGCCCGGTTGCGGCAGCGGCATGTCTAGCCCGTCCGACATAGCGACGTTCCCGTCAGCGATGTCGTCGAACAAGAAGGAGTAGGCCGCAGCGATCGTCGGGTAGCCGTGCGAGTCCAACCACCCGGCGACGCGCGAGACACCCTGCATCGCCTGACACTGATGGGCCGGTCCCACGTTGTGATCAAGCATCGCCACCACGGGGAGCGGATCCTGGGTCACCTTGTTCGACTTCGCTGAGTCAGCCAGCGGGGACTCGAGGTCGAGCAACACCTCCTTCGGCTTGAAGCCCACCTTGGCTGCCCAGGCAGCAAAATCCCGGACCGCATGCCGATAGGCGGCGACGTCGTCCTCGGTCAGCCAGTACCCCGCGGCGTAGGGAATCGTCAGCCACGCAATGACACCCACTCCGTTGCGCTCAGCTGTCCGCAGGAAGGGCAGCAGCTCACCGAAGCGCGGCATGCCCTTGGGCACGGGGCCGAAGTCCCGCTTCCATCGGACGTTGACGGTCAGCCAGGCGCGTTGCTGTCGCAGCTCGCGCCAGACGGCCGGGGTGTACCTGCTGAAGTCACGACGCACCGACCAGTAGGACCGCGGGTCAGGAACCTTGCCGGCGGTAAAGGCATGAAGGGTCGAGTCCTCCTCACCGGCCGCGAACACCAGTCGCGAGTGCGAAGCAACGGGAGGCGCATGCCCCGTGCCCACGTGGCGTGGCGCGGCGATCGCCGCCGGACCGGAAAGCACCAGGGCGGACAGCCCCGCGGCGAGCAAGCCCGAGCGCATTTACCTACCCCAATCGCGGCGAGTCCGTGGACCGAGGATCTCGCGAAACAGCTCAGTCCATGCGCTGCCTGCGATCCTCGAGTCTGCCGCCCGTTGGGCTCCGACACCCAGCAGCATGCCGAGCAGTCCTACTGCGAAGGTCTCGCTGACCTCGGTGCCCAGGCATTCGGCGGCCAGCTCCCGACCGCGCCGGCGCAGCCTCTCGTAGCGTGCCGCGGTCGCGGCCAGGTAAGTGTCGTCTGCGGCGCTCGATGCGGCGATCTCGAGCTCCAGCCGCATCCAGGCCGGATCACCGATCGACTCGTCCGCCCACTTGATCAGAGCGGCCAGCCAGTCCTTCTCGCGCAAGGCCAACCCAAGCCGGTGGTCGACCTCGGCGTACAGGCCGTCGATCACCGCAATTCCCATCTCGGTCTTGCTCGCGAAGTTGGAGTACACGGCACCGCGCGTGTAGCCGGCCGCTTCACCAATCTGCTCGAGCGTGGTCGCGCGGAACCCGTCTCGCAGAAAGAGCTTGGTCGCCGCCTCGACGAGCTGCTGACGGGTGCGCTCCTGGCTCTCGGCCCGGGTCAGCCGGCGGGCCCGCGGGCTCACCCGGCCGACCAAGTTGCGATACCGTGCGCACTCACATACTCAGAATATCTCAGTTGTGGGAGCCCATGAACGGCTTGCAGCGGCGCATCGTCGACAACATCGAGTCCGTCAGCGGACGGCACGACGATCCCGCGGTGTACGGCGGCCCGGCGGGCGATCCGGGCCTGTGCGGGCCGGACAGCGTCTCGTGGAAGATCAACAGCGACCTCGCCTCCGTCGGCCGGGCCGGCACCGCCGCGATCGTGATGGAGCTGCTGCATCCGTCGGTGATGGCGGGTGTTCAGCAGCTGTCGAGCTATCGGGAAGATCCGTTTCGACGGGCGAGGACGACGCTCGGCTACGTCCTCACCACGACCTTCGGCAACACCGAGGCCGCGACCGGACTGATCAACCAGGTCAAACGCATCCACGGCCACATCGAAGGCACGCGACCCGACGGCCTGCCGTTCCGGGCGCTCGACCCGACATTGCTTGCCTGGGTGCACACCTGCATCCCGTGGATGATCCTGCGTGCCTACGAGCGCTACAACTCACCGCTCGCGCCGGAGGAGAAGGATCGCTACCTCAAGGAACAGGCCGTGATCGGGCGCTTGGGCGGCGGTGAAGGAATCCCCGAGTCGATGGCCGAGCTCGACGAGTACGTCGCGGCGATGCGTCCGTATCTCATGGTCACCGGGCAGCTCATGGAGTTCTTCGACTTCCTGCTGACCTCACCTTTCCTTCCACCCGGGACACCAGCTGCGATCGACCGAGGACTGCACGCCTACTTCGTCCGAGCAGGCATGAGCCTCGCGCCGGAATGGGTACGGCGGATGACCGGCTACCACCACTCCGCGTTGCGGCAGCGGCTCGAGTTCGAGCCCTACCTGCGCAGTGACGCGCGGCTGACGAGATGGGCGTTCGGCGAACCGGCGTACGTCTCCCTGGCGAAGGCCCGAGCAGCAGGCGTCCCGCAACTGGCGGTGACCGGCTAACGACTCGTGACACTAGGGTCCTCACCATGCGAGCGATCCAGATCACGGAGTTCGGCGGCCCTGAAGTCCTGAAGATTGCGGACCTGCCGGAACCGACGCCTTCGGACGGGTTCGACCTCGTCAAGGTGACCGGGGCGGGCATCAACTACGCCGACACCCATCAGACCGAGAACTCCTACCTCGCCGCGACCCAGCTACCACTGGTGCCCGGCAGCGAGGTGGTCGGAACCCTCCAGGACGGCCGTCGGATCGCGTCGCTCGTGGGCGCCGGCGGCTACGCCGAGTGGGCCTTGGCGCCGTCGTTCCTGAGCTTCAACCTGCCCGATGCCGTCACCGACGGTCAGGCACTCGCGCTGATGGTCCAGGGGCTCACGGCCTGGCACCTGCTGCGCACCTCGACGCGCATGGCGGCTGGCGAGTCGGTCGTCGTCCACGCCGCGGCCGGCGGGGTGGGCACGCTGGCGATCCAGCTGGCGAAGCTGTGGGGCGCCGGTCGCGTGATCGGCATCGCGTCGTCGCCGGAGAAGCGTGATCTCGCGATGCAGCTCGGAGCGGACGCCACGGTAGACGGAGCCGCTGCGGACCTGAAGTCCGCGCTCCGGGACGCCAACGGCGGCGAACGGGTCGACATCGTCCTGGAGATGACGGGCGGCAACGCCTTCGACGCCAGCCTCGCCGCGCTCGCGCCGTTCGGCCGCATCGCCACGTTCGGGATGGCCTCGCGGGTTCAGCCGCAGCCGGTGGAGCCCCGCACCCTGATGATGGGCAGCCGGTCGATCGTCGGCTTCTGGCTGAACAACTGCATCGGTCGGCCCGGCATGATCGACGAGCCGATGGCCGAGCTGCTCGACCTGGTGGCAGAAGGCAGGCTCTCACCGATCGTCGGTGCGACGTATGCCCTCGCCGACGCCGGGCAGGCTCATGAGGACCTCCGCGCCCGGCGCTCCACCGGGAAGCTCGTCCTCGACCCGACTCGCTAGACCGCAAGGAGTGCGCCGGCCGATGCCCCACGAGATCGACCCCGAGTTCGCAGGACTCCCCCTCCGCGCGATCGCCGACGCTGTCCTGGACCGGGCACGACAGCTGAAGGTCGACCACGCCGACGTCCGGGTCGAACGGATCCGGACCGCCGACCTCGCGCTGCACGACGCCCGGCTGGAGACCAGCCACGACTCCGACGAACGAGGCCTCGCGGTGCGCGTCGTGCACGACGGGACGTGGGGCTTCGCAGGTGGGGCTGTCATCTCGCCGGACGCGGCGCGCGAGCTGGTCGACCGCGCCGTGGAGGTGGCGACCGTGTCGAAGCCGGTGACGGGCGAGCGGATCGAGCTCGCACCCGAGCCGAGCCACGGCGAACAGACCTGGGTGTCCTCGTACGACGTCGACCCGTTCACGATCAGCGAAGGCGACCGGATCGCCCTGCTCGCCGACTGGTCGAGCCGGCTGCTTGCCGCCGACATCGTGAGTCATGCGGACGCAAACCTGAAGCAGGTGCGGGAGAACAAGTTCTTCGCCGACCTCGCCGGCACGGTGACGACCCAACAACGGGTCCGACTGCAATGCCAGCTCACCGGGCTCTGGGTCGACGAGAAGACCGGGCGCTTCGAGACGATGCGCACCATCGCCCCGCCGGTCGGTCGCGGGTGGGAGTGGATGACCGGTGGCTACGACTGGGACAGCGAGCTCGTACAGCTTCCGGAGTGGCTCGCGGAGAAGTCCCAGTCACCGTCGGTCGAGGCGGGGCGCTACGACCTCGTCATCCACCCGTCGAACCTCTGGCTGACGATTCACGAGTCGATCGGTCACGCGACCGAGCTCGATCGGGCACTGGGCTACGAAGCCAACTACGCCGGCACGTCGTTCGCCACGCCCGACAACCTCAACACGCTTCGGTACGGCAGCGACCTAATGCACGTGACCGGCGACCGCCAGGCAGAGCACGGGCTGGCAACCATCGGCTTTGACGACGAGGGCGTCGCGGGCCAGACCTGGGACTTGGTGAAAGACGGGACGCTGGTCGGCTACCAGCTGGACCGGCGTACCGCGGCACTGTCCGGCTACGACCGGTCCAACGGCTGCGCGTTCGCCGACTCCCCGCTGCACGTGCCGATTCAGCGGATGGCCAACGTGTCGCTCCAGCCGGCCGCCGGCGGGCCGTCCACCGACGAGCTCATTGCAGGTGTCGAGGACGGCCTCTACGTCGTGGGCGACAAGTCGTGGTCGATCGACATGCAGCGCTACAACTTCCAGTTCACCGGGCAGCGGTTCTTCCGGATCAAGAACGGCAAGATCGCCGGCCAGGTGCGGGACGCGGCGTACCAGTCGATGACGACCGAGTTCTGGGGCTCGATGGCCGCCGTCGGCGGGCCGCAGACCTACGTCCTCGGCGGAGCGTTCAACTGCGGCAAGGGCCAGCCCGGCCAGGTCGCCGCGGTGAGTCATGGTTGTCCGTCGGCGCTGTTCCGTCAGGTGCGCATACTGAACGCGACGCAGGAAGCAGGCGCGTGATGCCCGCCCTGAGCCCTCAGGAAGCGGTCGACCGCGCGATCGCCGCATCCGACGCGAACGGCTGCATCGCGATCGCGAGCTACGACGCGTCGACCAACCTGCGCTGGGCGAACAACACGCTCACCACCAACGGGATGACCGAGACCCTGGCCCTGTCGGTCGTCTCGACGGTCGACAGCGCGGACGGCAAGCGCGCAGCCTCGGTCAGCCGCAACGTCACGTCGGTCGACGACGTGCTCGCGCTCGTCGGCGAGGCCGACAACGCGGCCAGAGCCTCGGGCGTCGCGGACGACGCCGCGCCGTTGGTCGACGGAGACTCCTCACCCGACTGGGACACCGCACCAGCCGATGCGCCGGTCAGCTCGCTCAGCGGGATCGCATCCTGGCTGGGTGAGATCTTCGCGAGTGCGCGGAGCGCGGACCAGGGCCGGTACGGCTACGCCGAACACTCGATCGCCTCGATCTACCTCGGCTCGTCGACCGGGTTGCGACGACGCTTCGCACAGCCGGCAGTCCGCGTCGAGCTGACCGGGCGTACCGCAGACGGCAAGCGGTCGGCGTGGAGCGGACAAGGCGCCGCCGATGTCGCCGCGATCAACCTCGCGACCCTCGAGGCCGACGTCGCCCAGCGCCTCGCCTGGGGCAAGCGGCAGATCTCGCTCGACGCCGGCCGCTACCCCACGATCCTGCCGCCGTCGGCGGTCGCGGACCTGATGGTCTACGCGTACTGGAGTGCCGGTGCGCTCGACGCGCACGAAGGTCAGTCGGTCTACTCCAAGGCGGGTGGCGGCACCCGGGTCGGCGATCGGTTGTCCGACCTCCCGCTGACGCTCCGCAGCGATCCCGCCATGCCCGGACAGCAGTGCGCACCATTTCTCGTGACCGGCGCGTCCAGCCGGATGGCGTCGGTGTTCGACAACGGTGCGCCGATCGCCGCGACCGAGTGGATCCGCGACGGTGCGCTTGCCGCGCTGATCCAGACCCGTCACTCCGCGAACCTGACCGGCCTGCCGTTCACGCCAATGGTCGACAACCTCGAGCTGACCGCTCCCGACGCCGCGGGTTCGGTCACCGACCTGGTCGCCGCGACCGAGCGCGGCCTGCTCCTCACCTGCCTCTGGTACATCCGTGAGGTGGATCCGCAGACCCTGTTGCTCACCGGCCTCACCAGAGACGGTGTCTTTCTCGTCGAAGGCGGCGAGGTGGTCGGAGCGGTCAACAACTTCCGCTTCAACGAAAGTCCCGTGGGAATGCTGCAGCGGGTCGTCGAGGTCGGCGGCACCGAGGAGACGCTGGCGCGAGAGTTCGGGGATTACTTCACGCGTACCCGGATGCCCGCACTTCGAGTCGGCGACTTCAACATGAGCACGGTCAGCCAGGCGTCGTAGTCACCCGACCAACCCCACCTTCGAACGCTCTACTCGATCCGGAAGCCCACCTTCATCTGCACCTGGAAGTGCGCCACGGCGCCGTCCTTGAGCTGTCCGCGGATCGAGCTCACCTCGAACCAGTCGAGGTTGCGGACCGTCTGGCTCGCCTTGGTGATGCCGTTGCGGATCGCCTGATCCAAGCTGACCGGGCTGGTCCCGACGATCTCGCTGATGCCATACGTCTGGTCAGCCACAGCAGTTCCTTTCTCGACACAACAACGGGCGCGCGGACTTCCCGACGGTATCTGTGGACGTCTCTGGACGAGTTGCCCGCGGACTGGCAGGCTTGATCATCAGCGCCTAGCGGATCCGACGTCTGCGGGGGGATTCGGCGCAGGTCGCTCCCGGACGCGATGCCGGGCGGCTGCCCCCGTGGCCGTCCGGCATCGCCCCAACCCGCTTCAGCCGACTCCCGCGCGCGCCCGCAGCCCGGGCAGGTCGGTGATCACGATCTGCCGCGCCTCGATGCGGATCAGCCCGCGCACCACGAACGACGACAGCGCGGCGTTCACGCTCTGGCGGCTACCGCCGGCGAGGTCGGCGAGTTTGCCCTGAGTCAGCGCAACCACCGGCGCCGAGCCCGGCCGTGGCGAGGAGCCGGCGTTGTCGACCAGCCGCAGCAGGGTTTTCGCGACTCTGGTCGGGAGGTCAAGCAGTCCCTCATCTGCCACCTGGTCGCTGAGCCGGCGGATCATCCGGCCGAGCTCGCGTATCAACCCGTCGACCAGCCGCGGATCCCGAGACAGCAGCCCGAGGAACGTCTCCCGCGAGATCGCGAAGACCTCGGTGTCCTCCAGCGCCTCGATCGACGCCGAGCGGGTGCGGTTGTCGAGGAGCGCGAGCTCGCCGAACGAGCCGGGCGCTTCGATGACGTTCAGTGCACGTTGCGCTCCGGAGCGCGCTTCACGACTGACGAGCACCGAGCCCCTGGCCACGACGTAGAGCCCGTCTCCTGGCGTGCCTTGCCGGATGATCTGCGCACCCCGCCGGAAGGTCTTGTGCTCCGACGCGGTCGCGATCGCTTCCAGTTGCGGCTCCGGAAGCCGACTGAACAGCAGAACGGACCCGAACAGCTCGATGAGCTGCGCCCGGGTCCATTCGCGCGCACCGACGCGCTTCGCCCCACCCATGGTCCCCCCGATGCTGCGTGCCTCGAGCGCTGTCAGCATCCCATGGGTGAGGACGACCTAGCAGGCATGCACGATGTGCACACTGCAGGGCGCGTGGTGCGCGACGCGATCTGCCACCCCTCCGAGCAAATAGCGCCGTACGCCCGTCAAGCCGCGGTTGCCGATGACGATCAGGTCCGCGTCGATCTCCGCCGCGACCGCGATCAAGACGTCTGCCGCGTCACCGAGGCGGCTGACCGTGGTGATCGGCAGCTGCACCCGGGACAGTCGCGATGTCGCCTGCTCGAGGACCGCCTCGGCTTCGCTGCGCTCCTCCTTGCCGAAGCGGGGTTGACCGCCGCCGACACCGGCGAGCACGGCGGCGGCAGGGACCGGCTTGTACGCCGACACCACATGGATCGAGGCACCCATCAGCAGAGCGAGACCGCCGGCGACCTCCACGGCGCACTCGGCGGTCGACGATCCGTCGGTTCCTACGACGATCCGCTGGTACATAGGGCCCCCTCGGCCTCGGCCGCGCCGGCTCTGCTGGGGTCGAGAATCACCCCCTCGAAGGCGCGCGCCAAGCGAAAACCCGGCGATCTGTCAGGGATCCGACAGCGAGGCGATCACGCCAGCCGGACGACCCGCCCGACGATCACCACCGCGGGCGGAACCACACGCTTACGCTCGGCCACCGCGGCGATGTCGGCGAGTCGCGAGCGGGTGACGCGTTGGGTGGGGAGCGACGCGTTCTCGATGATCGCGGCGCCGCAGTCGGGACTGCGGCCTCCGGCGATCAACGTCTCGGAGATGGCCGCGAGATTGCCGACGGCCATGAGCAGGACGAGGGTCGCATCGGTCGCCGCGAGCGTTGCCCACTCGACGGTTGACCGATCGTCGCCCGGCGGCACATGCCCGCTCGCGACGACGAACTGCTGCGTGGTCCCCCGTTCGGTGAGCGCGATCCCGGCGAGGGCCGCCGCGGCGGTCGCGCTGGTGACCCCCGGCACCACCTCGACCTCGACACCCGCGGCGCGGCACGCATCGACCTCCTCGCTGCCGCGGCCGAGAACGAACGAGTCGCCCCCCTTGAGACGTACGACGCGCTGGCCGGCCCTCGCCCGCTCGACGAGCAGCGCGTTGATGTCGGCCTGCTCGGCTGCGTGACCGCCGGGGGTCTTGCCGACGTCGACGATCTCGATGTCGGCCGACAGCGAGCCGAGCAGGCCGGTCGGGCCGAGCCGGTCGGTGACGATCACGTCGGCGTCCTGGAGCGCCCGAAGCCCGCGAACCGTGAGCAGGTCGGGATCGCCCGGGCCTCCCCCGACCAGGATCACCCGGCCGTCGCCGCCGCGCTGCCGACGCGGCATCAGCGACCCGCTGCGCAACGCGTGGTCGATCAGGTCCCGCAGTTCGGACGCGCGGCCCGGGTCTCCCCCTGCCGAGACGGCGACCGTCACCTCATCGACAGCAGTGGCGGCCGGCTGCCAGGCGGCCGAGCTGACGGCGTCATCGGCACGGACGCACCAGATGCCGCGCTCCTCGGCCTCCGCCGCGACGGCTGCGTTGACCGCCGGGTCGTCGGTGCAGGCCAGCGCCAGCCAGGCGCCCTCGAGGTCGCCGTCGGCGTACCGCCGGGACTCCACGTCGACACCGAGCGCGGCGATCGAGCCGTCCACGGTCGGCGCGACCACCACGACCTGTGCGCCCGCCTCCGCGAGACGCCGGGTACGGCGCGCCGCCACCCGTCCGCCGCCGACGACGACGACCCGCCGTCCGGCGAGGTCGAGGAACAGCGGGTAGCGCACCCCGCCATGGTCTCAGGCAGGCCGACGTCAGGAGGGCGCGCTGCCGAAGAGCCGGTCCCCGGCATCCCCCAACCCGGGGACGATGTAGGCCCGTTCGTCGAGCCGTTCGTCGACGGCGGCGACCACCAGCGAGACGTTGTCCGCGGGGAACGCGTCCTGAACGTGCGCGATTCCCTCAGGAGCCGCGAGCAGGCAGACGCAGGTGACCGCCTCCGCGCCTCTGGCCAGCAACGCCTCGACGACAGCGACCAGCGTTCCCCCGGTCGCCAGCATCGGATCCAGGACGATCACGTCGCGGCCGGCGGCATCCTCCGGCAGCCGGTCGGCGTACCAGGACGGCCGGGCCGTCGTCTCGTCGCGGGCGAGTCCGGCAAAGCCCACTTCGGCGTCGGGCAGCAGCCGGATCATCCCGTCGAGCATGCCGACCCCGGCGCGCAGCACCGGCACCACGAGCGGAGGCGGTGTGGTCAGCCGGACGCCCGTGGTCGTCGCGATCGGTGTGGTGATGGCGACGGGTTCCACCGAGACCGACCGGGTGGCCTCGTAGGCGAGCAGCGTGACCAGGTCGTCGACCAGGCGCCGGAACAGCGGGGTGGGCGTGCTCTCGTCGCGCAGGACGCTGAGCTTGGCCGCGACCACCGGATGGTCGACAACGGTGACCTTCACGGGGTCAGTCTTCCTCGCCGATGTCCTCGTTCCACAACTCGGGGTTGGCGGCGATGAACTCCCGCATCAGCGTCTTGCACTCCTCGTCGTCGGCGACGATCACCTCGACGCCCCGACTGCGGAGGTGGTCCTCGGCCCCCATGAACGTCTCGTTCTCACCGATGACGACCCGAGGGATGCCGTAGAGCAGGATCGAGCCGGAGCACATGTCGCACGGCGACAGCGTCGTGTACATCGTGGCCCGGCGGTAGACGCTCGCCGGCTGCCGGCCCGCGTTCTCCAGCGCGTTGGTCTCGCCGTGATGTATCGCGCTGCCGTGCTGGACCCGGCGGTTGTGGCCACCGGCCAGCAGCTTTCCGTCGGCGACGAGGGCCGCCCCGATGGGAATTCCGCCCTCGTCGCGACCGGCGCGCGCCTCCGCGATGGCTGCCTCGAGCCAGCGCCGGTCGTCGTCGGAGAGCGTCACTCGATCACCCCGTCGCGGCTGCTGCCTTCTTGTTCGGGCCGAGCCCTGCCTTGTAAAGCAGGAAGTACACCACCGCGGCAACCACGAAGCCGACCTCGAAGGTGAGGTCTCCGAGACTGCCATGGTGCTTCGGGAAGTACCCGACCAGCTTCGACTGGTTGCTGAACAGCGGGATCGACACCGCGATCCCCACCGCCATGGCGATCGGGCCCGCCCAGTTCTCGTACTTGCGGTCGTAGAGCACCGCGGCGTGATCACCCCGGTTGATCAGCTGGTCGACGAAGAAGACCGCCAGCCACGGCCCGATCCAGTAGGCGATGATCAGCAGGAAGTTCTCGTACTTGCTGATGTCGTTGAGGCCGGCCGCTGCGAGGGCGAAGCCGGCGACGCCGAAGACGCCCGCGATCAGCGCCCGCCGCAGATGCAGCGGGATCCGGAAGCCGAGCGCCGTGAAGGAGATCGCGCCCGAGTAGATGTTGATGGCGTTCGCGGCGATCGCGCCCAGGGCGATCGACAGCAGGACGAGGTCGCGCACCGCCGTCGGGTACGGGTGAACGAAAGGCGCCGGGCCCGCGAGCCCGCCGGCGCCGGTCGCCGTCGCGGACGCGGCACCGACGATCTCGAGGAAGATGCAGGAGATGGCGACGCCCAGCCCGCTCGACCACGCCGTCGACCGCTTGCTCGCCTTCGGGTCGAAGTACCTGGTGTAGTCGCTGGCGTAAGGGTTCCAGCCTGCGGCGTAGCCGAAGGTCGCTGCGAGCGTGATGAGGAAGCCGCCGGGGATCGCGTGCCCGTCACCGCTGTAGTGACCCTTGCTGAACGTCCAGATCGCGCCGAGCCCGAAGGAGATGACCAGGAGCGGGAAGGCCACCCGCTCGTACATGTGAACCAGGTTGTGCCCGAGCAGCGCGATGCCGATCTGAGCCACCACGATGATCACCAGGCAGCCGTACTTGTTCAGGTGGATCAGGGTGCTGAGGGCGAGCGCGCCCGACACGCTGTTGACCGCGAACCACCCGACGCCGGCGATGACCGCATTGATGCCCGCAGGCAGCAGGTTGCCCCAGTGGCCGAACGAGATCCGCGACAGCACCATCTGCGGCACGCCGTAGTGCGGCCCGCGCGCGGACAGCACGCCGTGCGACGCAGAGCCGAGGACCGTCCCGACCACGATTGCGGCGACGGCCTGCCAGAAGCTCAGTCCGAACGCCGCCACCGCAAGTACACCGAGGAACACGGTCGCGAACTCGAAGTTCGGCGACATCCAGGTCCAGAACAGGTTCAGTGGCTTGCCGTGGCGTTCGTTCAACGGAATGAACTCCGCGCCACCGGGTTCGATGACGGCGAGCTTCTCGCCGTACTCGCCTTCCCGAATCTCAGTAGTGGCAGCGAGCCCCACGTCTTCCTGCACCGATGTCATCGTCAGCAGCCCTCCCGATGGGTCGTGCTCCGGATCGTGCCATGCCGCGCGACCGATCGAGGGGCAACCCGCCGAATGCATTCCGGCGGCGATGTTTTCAGGTGCGACTCAGGTGGAAGGGCCATGGTCAGCCCATGACGACAAAGACGGCTCGCAGCGATCGCGGGGAGTCCCGCCGGGAGACCCTGCTGACCGACTTCGCCCTGGCGCCGCTGTCCCCGGATGAGCGCCGCCGAGCAGCACTGACGGTTTGCCGGAGCTCCGAGACGGTCGACGAGGCACGCGAGCTCCTCAGTGCGCTGGGCCTGCTCGACGACGCTGCGATCAGAGGCGCCGCCTAGCCCGGCTCGCTACTCCGTCAGGTCCGGCTGATTGACGCCGTCGACACCCGGCTGGTGGTAGAGGCAGGTCTCCAGGGTCGCGATCGCCTTGTCGTTGGCATGGTCGATCCGGAACCGCACATCCCCGACCTGGTTGGACACCGGACCGCTGGTGCTGAACGGCTCGGGGCTGGCCTCGGGAGTCACGTGGGCGCAGGCGTCGAGCGCGGCACGGTGCTGGGCGGTGGTGGCATTGTCGTCGAAGTGGACGACCAGCTCGCGCTTGCTCAGCGCCGACGCGTTGCATCCCGCAACAGCCACGGCGACAGCCAGGACCGCCGCGACGCTTACCGGTCCACGAGGCGACATCTTGCCAACGATATGGTGTCGCCGTGACCACCGAAGACAAGTTCGTGATCGTCCTGGCGGTCTTCAGCGTCTCGCTGCTCATCGTCGGGACGCTGATCTCGAAGGTCCTGTCGACCGCGCCGCCGAAGGTGATGCGCGCCGTGTGGCCGGTCGTGGCCGCACTGACCGGGGCCTGCTACGCGGCGGTCGTCTTCATCGCCCGTTACAACGTCAAAGGGTGACGAGCGCGCGCTACGCGCTCGCCCGCGCGGCCGGATCCACCGCCGCGACGCTCTCCCGGGTGACCGGTCGCGGTGACGGCACCACGATCGGCGGCCGCCTCACCCTGGCGATCGACCCGCAGGCACTCGCCCGGGCGGCCGGTGGCCGCGACCTCGCCCTGGTCACCGGCACCAACGGCAAGTCGACCACGCGCACCTTCCTCGTCGCCGCCCTCGCCACGCTCGGTCCGGTGGTCAGCAACGCCGGTGGCGCGAACCTGCCGACCGGGCTGACCGCAGCACTCAGCCGCGACCGCACGTCACCGCGCGGCGTCCTCGAGGTGGACGAGCCGTTCCTGCCGCACGTCATCGGCGCAGTACGCCCGCGGGCCGTGACGTTGCTCAACCTCAGCAGGGACCAGCTCGACCGGTACGCCGAGGTACGCCGACTGGCCGGGATCTGGCGCAGCGCCCTGTCCGCTCCGAACGCGCCGATCGCAGTCGCCAACTGCGACGACCCGCTTGTCGCGTGGGCTGCCGCGGTCGCACCCACCACGATCTGGGTGGCTGCTGGGCAGCGCTGGCACGACGACACGTCCGTGTGCCCGGAGTGCGGAGGGGTGCTGTCACGCTCCGGAACCGACTGGTGGAGCGACTGCGGGTTGCGCCGGCCGGTCCCCACATGGCGGACCGAGGGCACCACGGTTGTCGACGCCGAGGGGATTCGTCACGACGTCACGCTCGGGCTCCCGGGCGTCGTCAACGTGGGCAACGCCGCCCTCGCCGCGGCGACCGCCGGGGTATGGCACGTCGCCAGCGATGTCGCACTCCAGGCCATGACCGCGATCACCACCGTCGAGGACCGCTACCTGTCGACGACCTACCACGGTTCCCCGGTCCGCTTGCTGCTCGCGAAGAACCCCGCCGGCTGGACCGAGGCGCTGTCGATGGTCCCCGCCGACCGCGCCCAGGTCGTCGTCTCCGTCAACGCCCGCGCTGCCGACGGGCGCGATCCCTCCTGGCTGTGGGACGTGCCCTTCGAACAGCTCGCGGGCCGGTTCGCGGTAGCGACCGGCGAGCGGTCGCGGGACGTCGCGGTGCGGCTGCGCTACGCCGGAGTCGAGCATGAACGCGTCGCCGACCCGGCCGCCGCATTGGCGGCGGCTGCCCGCCGAGGGCCGGTCGATGTGCTCGCCAACTACACCGCGTTCCAGGCCTACCGGCGGGTGGTACGCGGTGGCTGACCCGGTGACCGTCGCCCTGGTCTACCCGGCGGTCCTCGGCACGTACGGCGACGGCGGGAACGCCACGGTCCTGGCCCAACGGTTGCGGTGGCGCGGCATCGTTGCCGAGATCCTGCCGGTGGAGATCGACCAGCCGCTCCCCGAGCGGGCGGACATCTACGTGCTCGGCGGCGGCGAGGACAGCGCGCAGGCGCTGGCCGTCTCCCGGCTGGCGCACGGTTCGCTGCGCCGAGCGGTGGATCGCGGCGCGACGGTGTTCGCGGTCTGTGCCGGCTTCCAGATCCTCGGCGAGACCTGGCTCGACGGGCACGGCACGGACAGCCCCGGTCTCGGCCTCCTCGACTGCCGGACCGACCGGCTCGACGGGCCGCGCGCGGTCGGCGAGCTGCTCGTCGAGGCCACCCTGCCGGGAGTCGGAACGCTGACCGGCTACGAGAACCACGGCGGGCGTACTGTGCTCGGCCCCGCTGCGGCGCCGTTCGGGGCCGTCACGGCCGGGATCGGCAACGGGGCCGGGGCAGTGGACGGCGCGATCCAGGGCAACGTGATCGCGACGTACCTCCACGGCCCGGCGCTGGCCCGCAACCCAGCGCTGGCCGACGAGGTGCTACGACGCACGGTCGGCCACCTCGCACCGCTGGACGATGCCGAGGAGAGGGAGCTGCACGACGAGCGGGTCCGCGCCGCGCGCAGCGGCGTACATCGAGTCCGCCGTCAGTGGCGGCCCCCGGCCCGCGACGCCTGATCGGCGCCGCCGAGGGCTCCGAAGATCGCGCTGACGCCGACAATGGTCGCCATCGCCGCGATCGGGATGCCCGAGTCGTTGAGCGCCACACCGAGGACCGCCGTCACGGTTGCCGCCACCGCCGCCGGCATCAGTCCCGGAAGGCTGCGCAGCGCCGCCATGATCCGGGGCCAGGCAGCAATCGCGCCGGCGATCGCGACCACGACGACGAACGTCCCCACAGTCGCTCCGAACGTCGACAGCGAAGCGTCCAGCTTGCGGTGGATCTCGGTGCCGGCACCACCGTGCAGCACCTGGCCGACGAACCTGCCGACATGGCTCTGCGACGTCGCGGGGCGGGAGTAGTCCGCGAGTGCCACTCCTACCGCCACCAGCAGCGTCGCGACACCGGCGAGCACCGCGCGGCGCCACGTGATGCGCGCGTTCATCGACAGCGCGAGCACCACGATCGCGCCCGGAACCAGCGCGAAGACGCCGCCGATGTCATCGCCGAGCGGCGGAGCCCCGTCCACGATGATCGCAACGAGCAGGATCGCACCGGCGACGAGCAGACCGCGCTTGCCTCCGACTTTGGCGGCGACCAGCCCGGCCAGGAGTACCGCCGCGGTCGCGATCTCCGCGAAGTCGAGGTTGCCGACTCCGGAGAACCGGCCCGCGACGATCGGGTTGTCCCCCATCGGCGCAGAGAACTGCAGATGGGCCCCTGTCAGCTGGTCGCACACCAGCGCGATGAGAACCGCGGCGAGCGGGACGATCGCCGCGTAGACCCGGCTACGGCGGGCCGCGAGCGTGGTCACCACCGCGACCGCCGCGCACATCCCGACCACGATCACCGCGTAGACCGGCTGCGGCCACCGCCACCACGGGAACGCATTGCCCACGAACGCCAGCATCGGCGCCGGCGCGAGCAGCCTCGCCAGCCACAGCGCTCCCACCCGGGCGCCGCGAACCGGCAGCAGGAGCAGCAGCATCAAGACGATGACCGCCACGCCCAGGCTGAGGAACGTGCGCTGGCCCAGCGTCCGCTGGTTGTAGGCATGCCGGTCGTCGTCGACGTACTTCGAGATCGCCGGAACCGTGGAGCCGCTCTGCTGCATCGGGCGGCCGACCATCACCCCCGGGATCGACAGGTGAACCGCGGCCAGGATCGTGGGCGCAATGTCGATCAGCTGGACGAAGGGCGCCTTCCCCGCTGCTGAGGACCGCAGCTCGGTGTGCTGCCACCCGGGACCCGACACGGCGAAGAAGTGAAGGTGCGCCAGGCCGGTCGCGATGTCACTGATGCCGGCGATCATCACGGTCGCTCCGGCCGGCACCGCACGCAGCTGCGCCGCAAGTTGCTCGTCGACCCCACGGGCCGCCGTCGGCCGGTCGCTCGTGGGCAATAGGTAGTACATGCCCGGATCGAGCAGCGCGATCACGGCGCCGCGGTAGCCGGAGTCCTCCGGGGAGCCGATGCCATCCAGTCGCTGCACGGAGTCGGTGACGGAGCCGTTCGTGTTGGCGAGGAGCGGCGTCGCGTCGCCACCGACCGCGATTGTCGCGATCTTGCCGGCTTGCAGGCTCGAGCCGAGCAGGCCGAGCGTCGTCCGGTACTTGCTGGCGTGGTTGCTGCGGCTGAGCGTCAGCCAGTCGAGCTGCGAGATCACCGGCGACAGCCCTGACCCCCTCGGGCAGTTGCCGTTCGCGATCGAGTCCGACGTGCGATTTCCGGCGCCGACGGCGAGCTCGCCCGCGGCGCACCGGGTGACGCCGCCGGCGGTCTTGGTGCTGAGCTCGCCGACTGCCGCCCCCTGCACGAAGTGCGCGAGCGTCGGCATGTTCGCCACGTCCGACCACTGCAGCCCGGGGACGGCGATCAGTACCACGACCGGGCCGCCGGTGGCGGCACCGGCAGCGGGCGAGGTGACGCCGAGCAGCGCTGCCACGCCCAGCAGCAGGGCGGCGACCCGCTGCACGGCCCGCCGGACGGTCACAGCCCGTCGCGAACGATCTCGACCGGACCGAGGCCGAGCGAACCGACGTCGTCCGCGAAGCCTGACGCGTCGCCGACCACGACCGTCACGAAGTCCTCCGGTCGCAGGTAGCGCTGCGCCGTCTCGTTGACCTCATCGAGTGTCACGTCGAGGATCTTCGCGCGAAGCGCATCGAAATGGTCGTCGGGGAAGCCGTGCACGACGATGTCGCCGAGCCCGGACGCGACCGGCATCACGCCGGCGAAGTTCACGGGAAAGACACCCGCGCGGTACGCCCGCGCCTGCTCGAGCTCCTCCGCCGTCACTCCGTCGCGGTGCACCCGTTCGATCTCGGCGACCATGTCGGCGAGTGCGGCGACGGTGACCTCGCTCTGCACCGCGGCCCGTGCGGCGAATACGCCGCCGTGCTTGCGGGTGTCGAAGCCGCCGAAGGCTCCGTAGGCGTACCCCTTCTCCTCGCGCAGCTTCATGTTCAGCCGCGAGGAGAACATCCCGCCGAGCACCAGGGCCATCGTTGTCGTCGCGACGTAGTCCTCGATCGCCCGGGGCGGCCCGTCGTGACCGACCATGATCACCGACTGCACCGAGCCGGGACGGTCGACGATCATCGTCCGGCGGCCGGCGGCGCGCGCCTCGACGATGGGCGCCGAGGCGCCGCTGGCGCTTCCCTCCCAGCCGTCGAACACGAGATGTCCGAGCCCGTCCAGATCGACGCCGTCGAGGTCGCCGACCACGACCAGTGCCGAGCTGTCCCGGCGGATCCGGGCGTCGCGGTAGCGACGGATGTCCTCACGGCCCAGCGCATCGAGACTGACCGGGTCTCCCCCGTCCGGTGCCGAGTAGCGGCTGTGCGGTGCGAAAACGGCGGCGCCGAGCGCTTCAGCGGCGAGGACGGCCGGCTGGCTGCGCTCGATGCCGATCTCGTCGATCCGCTCGTCGAGGACGCGGTCGAGCGCGTCGTCGGCGAACGTCGCGGCGCGAGCCGCGTCGGCCAGCAGCCCCGTCGCCGCCGCGAGCTCAGCCACCGGCACTTCGAAGCCCAGTCGTAGCGAGTCCCAGTCGGTCGAAGAGCGCCACGTCGCGCCGATCCGTTCACCCGCGACGCCGAACTCGTAGGCATCTTTGCCGGCGGCGCCCTCGGCCAGCGCACGCGCGACGATCTCGGCGACACCCTCGTGGCCGCGCGGCTCGAGGGCCGCGCCCGCGTCGACCACGAGCGAGGTGACGGCGAGCTGCCGGCCGGGCAGGTGAGCCGACAGCACGGTGCCACCCGCGACGCTCCGTCGCTCGAACGACGGGAAGTGCCAGGGCCGTGGGGCCCCTGGAGCGGGACGGGGGGCTACGACGGTCACGCCGCGGCCTCCTGCTCATCGGACTCCGGCAGGAAGGTCAACACGATGCGGTTGTCCGGCCGCATCACCTCGGCGACGACGTCCTTCACCTCCGCGGCGGAGACGCGCAGCACCGCCGGAAGTGCGTCGTTGACCAGGTCGGGGTCTCCGAGCAGGGTCGCGTACTCGTTGAAGGTGTCGGCGCGGCCGTCGACGGACGCGAGGTGGTGCAGCCACTGGCTGGTGATGAGCGCCTTGGCCCGGGCAACCTCCTCGTCGGTGACGCCGTCGGCGATCCGCGACACCTCCGCGTGGTACGCCGCCTCCAGGCGGTCGATCTCGACACCCTCCCTTGCGGGCAGGTCGGCGATGGTCAAGGTCGCGCCGCCGATGAACGGCCAGCTGTCCACGACGGACTCGCTCGGCTGCAGCAGCTGCTGGTCGAGCACCAGCGACTTGTAGAGGCGGCTGCCGCGCCCACCGCCGAGTACGGTCGCCGCGACCTGCATCGCGTCGAACTCGGCGGTCCCGAACGGCGCCGTCCGGTAGGCGACAAACGTCCGGGGCACGGGCACCCGGTCGGTGACGGAATGCCGGATCTCAGTACCGAGGCGCGGCTCGATCGCCGTGGGCGGAGGCTCCGGGAACGAGCCCTTGGCCGGGATGCCGCCGAAGTAGGTCTCCGCCAGTCGCAGCGCCTCAGCGGTGTCGACGTCTCCGACGATCGCGAGTGAGGCGTTGTCGGGCGCGTACCAGGTCGAGTAGAAGGAGCGGGCGTCCTCGAGCGAGGCGGCGTCGAGGTCGGCCATCGAGCCGATGGTCGAGTGGTGGTACGGATGACCCTCGGGGTAGCCGAGCGCGTGCAGCAGGTCGAGCCAGGCGCCGTAGGGCTGGTTGTCTCGGCTCTGCCGCTTCTCGTTCTTGACCACGTCGCGCTGGTTGTCGAGGTTGTCCTGGTCCAGCGCGTCGAGCAGCCCGCCCATCCGGTCGGCCTCGAGCCACAGCGCGGTCGCCAGATGGTGGGACGGAACCGTCTCGTAGTAGTTCGTCCGGTCACACCAGGTCGTGCCGTTGAGCGTCCCTCCGGCGGCGTTGACCAGCGCGAAGTGCTCGCCGCGTGCGACGTTCGCCGAGCCCTGGAACATCAGGTGCTCGAAGAGGTGCGCGAAGCCGGTACGCCCTTTGACCTCGTGCCGCGAACCCACGTCGTACCAGATGTTGACCGCGACGACCGGCGCCAGCCGGTCCTCGCTGATGATCACCCGCAGTCCGTTGTCGAGCCGGTGGGTGCTGATCGGGTACGACGGTGACGCTGGCACGCCGGCCAGCATATTGAGAGCTCTGTCGACGCCTCTTCAGTTGACCTGGCGGTCCCGCCCTGACCAGTACGGCTCGCGCAGCTTGAACTTCTGGACCTTGCCGGTCGCGGTGCGCGCGATCGCGTCGACGAAGTCGATCGAGGTCGGCGCCTTGTAGCCCGCGATGTGGCGTTTGCAGTGGGCGATCAGCTCGGCCTCGGTGCAGGTGGCCCCGGGGGCCCGCACCACGATCGCCTTGATCGTCTCGCCCCACCGCTCGTCGGGGACGCCGATCACGGCGCACTCGGCGACCCCTTCGGCCTGGAAGAGACAGTCCTCGACCTCGATCGAGGAGACGTTCTCGCCGCCGGTGATGATCACGTCCTTCTTGCGGTCGGAGATCGTCAGGTAGCCGTCGTCGTCGATGTGGCCGCCGTCGCCGGTGTGGAACCAGCCACCTTCGAGCGCCTCCGCCGAGACGTCGGGCTGCTGCCAGTAGCCCTCGAGCACCACGTTGCTGCGGGCGAGCACCTCGCCCTCCTCGCTGATCTTCAGGGTCACCCCTACAGCGGGTACGCCGGCGCGGCTGAGGTCCTTCGAGATCTCGGTGATGGGACGGCCGGCGTCCTCCCGCCGACGGCGGTTGATGGTGAGCAGCGGCGAGGTCTCGGTCAGGCCGTAAATCTCGCAGAACTCCCAGCCGAGCTCGTCCTCGATCCGCTCGACGGTCTTCGACGGGGGCGGCGCGCCGGCGCAGATCACCCGGGCCACCCGATCGCCTCCCGGAATCGGGCCGTCCCACGCCGGTGCGGCATCGAGGATCGCGTTGACCACCGCGGGTGCGGCACACATGAAGGTCACGGAGTGCCGGTCGATCCGCTTCAAGATCTCGGTGCCATCGACCTTGCGCAACACGATCTGCGGCACACCGAGCGCAGCAGTCGTGTACAGCATCCCCCAGCCGTTGGCGTGGAACATCGGCAACGTGTGCAGGTAGGTGTCCCAGTCGCTGACCCCGGCATGCAATCCGAATGTCACCGCATTGACCCAGATGTTCCGGTGCGTGATCTGCACGCCCTTGGGGCGCGCGGTCGTCCCGCTCGTGTAGTTGATGGTGGCGGTGGCGTCCTCGCTGGCGTCCGCCCACTCGCGCGGCTCACGGTCGAAGCGCAGCAGTGCCTCGTCGCTCTGCGCGCCCAACAGGAAGCGGTGCTTCGCCGTGACGGTCGGGATGTCGGCGTCGGTCTCCGGGTCCACCAACAGGACGGACGCACCGGAGTGCTCGACGATGTAGGCGACCTCCTCCGTGCGCAGCCGGAAGTTGATCGGCACCAGGATCCGTCCCGAGCTCGGAACGGCGTAGAACAACTCGAGCATCCGCGCCGAGTTGGGCGCGACGACTGCGACCCGCTCCCCGACGCCGACCCCGAGCTCGTCGAGGCCCGCCTGCAACGCACGGGCGCGTCGCGCGACGTCGCCGTACGTCAGCTCACCGAGCGAGTCGGGACCGTCCGGCTCGTCGAGGACGCCCATCCGCTTCGCGTAGACGCTCTCCGCACGGTCGAGGAAGTCGGAAGAAAGCAGCGGCACCTTCATGAGCGGACCTTACGACGGAAGAAGCGCCGGGAGCACGTCGCCGATCGGCTCGTTGATGACTGCGTCCGCCAGCTGGTCGTACGGCGTCGGCTCCGCGTTGATGATCACGAGGCGGGCACCGGCCCTTACCGCAACGACGCACAGGCCCGCTGCGGGCTGCACGGTGAGCGAGGTGCCGATCGCCAGGAACAGGTCGCAGTCGGACGCTGCTTCGATGGCACGTTGGGTGACCGCTTCGTCGAGTGCCTGCCCGAACGAGATCGTCGCGGACTTCACGATGCCGCCGCACTGCTCGCACGCCGGATCGGGATCTCCGGCCCTCACCCGTTCGAGAAACTCCGCCATCGGCGTACGCGCCTTGCATCCGATGCACTCGGTGAACCAGATGGTGCCGTGGATCTCGATCACCGACTCCGGGCTCGACCCGGCCTGCTGGTGCAACCCGTCGACGTTCTGGGTGATGAGCGCGCGCAGCCGGCCCGACCGCTCGAGTTCGGCGAGCGCTCGGTGACCGGCGTTCGGCTCCGCCTCCCACGCGGCGTTGGACAGTCGCCTCGCCCACGACTCACGGCGCACCGCGGGGTCGCTCACATAGACGTCGTAGGTCGCCAGCCGCTCCGCCTTCGGGTCACGGGTCCAGACCCCGTTGGGACCGCGATAGTCCGGAATTCCCGAGTCAGTGCTGATCCCCGCACCGGTAAGGACCGTGACACGTCGCGCCTCTCGGACCCAATCAGCGACTTCGTCAACCCTCAAGACCACGAGCTACCTCCGACGTACCGAAGAAAACACAAACGTGGCTCGGGATGTCTGCTGAGGCCGGGGCCAGTCACTCCAGCGGTACCCCGCAACGTTTGTGTTCTCTTGCGAACAGGTGGTCGTCATGCCGCTGCGATCACGTCGCGAAGGATGTCGTTCACGACTGCGGGAGCCTCCATGTTGACCATGTGCCCTGCATCGAGGACCACGATCTTGCGCGCACCCGGAATCCGCGACGCCAGCGCATCGGCCATGGCGACGAAGCCTGGCACCTCGAGGTCTCCGACCACGACGGTCGTCGGAACGGTGATCTCGGGCAGCAGCGGGTTCAGCTTCGGCCGCGGTTCATGGGGGTCCTCCCCCCGCCAGTCGAGTGCCGGATAGTCGTCCGTCATCTCCTCGAGGCGCGCAGCCACTCGCGGGTCGCGCCGCGCGGGCACGAACAACGCGCAGTCGAACCACACCCGCTTCGCCGCGTCGAGATCGCCCTCAGGACCGACGCCGTACACCGTCGCCAACGTCTCCTTGATGTCGGCGTCGAGCGGCACACCGTCGATCACCGGACCCATCAGCACCAGGGAGCGGGTCCGCTCTGGCGCGGCGAGCAGCGTCTCGAGTGCCACCCCGCCGCCCATCGAAAGGCCGACCACGACCGCGTCGCTCCAGCCGAGATGGTCCGCCAGCGCCCACACGTCGGTGGCGTGCCGGTACGGCACGCCCGCGTCACGGGAGGAGCGACCGAAGCCCCGCAGGTCAAGGCGTGCGAGCTCCGCCACATCCGACAGCGCGGAGACCTGCTCGTCCCACATCCGGCCGTCCAGGCCCATGCCATGGATCAGCATCACGGGTACGCCGGATCCGGCGACCTCGTAGTAGAGCTCGGTGCCCGGGAGGCTCAGCGTCGGCATCTGTCGCCCGTTCGGGGTTACGCGAGGCGCGCGTCGAGCGTGATGGTCGTGCCGGTGAGCGCTTTGCTGACGGGACAGCCGACCTTCGCCTGCTGCGCGGCCGCGTCGAACCCCGCGGCGTCGAGCTCCTCGACCTCGCCCTCGACGGTGAGCGTGATACCGGTGATTGCGAACCCGCCGTTGGGGTCCGGACCGAGCGTGACGTCGGCAGTCACGTCGAGGGCCTGCGGCGTGCCGCCGGCCTGGGCGATCTCGTTGGACAGCGACATCGCGTAGCAGGCGGCGTGCGCCGCCGCGATCAGCTCCTCCGGACTGGTCGTCCCGGGCGACTCGTCAGCGGCACGTTTGGGGAAGCTCACCTCGTAGGTGCCGACCCCGCTGCTGGTCAGCTCGACCTGGCCGGAGCCCTCCTGCAGCGTCCCGTTCCAAGCCGTTCGTGCGGTACGTGTCGGCATCGCTCCTCCTCGCCTCGGCACCCCATGACCGAACCCTAGAGCCGGCGGGCGCCTATCGTTCCGGGCATGGTGCGCGCAGCCGTCCTCGCCGACGTCAATGGTGCCCACGAGATCCGGGACATCACCCTCCGCGACGTCGGGCCGACCGACGTACGAGTGAGGATCGCCGCGGCGGGGGTGTGCCACTCCGACCTGTCCCTGGCGAACGGGACGCTGACCCAGACGTTCCCCGTCGTGCTCGGCCATGAGGGCTCGGGCACCGTCACCGCGGTCGGCAACGACGTCACGCACGTCGCGGCCGGTGATCGCGTGGTCCTGAACTGGGCACCGCCGTGCCGCGCCTGCTGGTTCTGCACGCACGGTGAGCCATGGCTGTGCGAGAACTCGGCAGCTGCTGCACGAGTGCCGCACGCGCAGCTCGACGGGGCAGACGTCTATCCCGCGATCGGGACCGGCGCGTTCGCCGAGGAGACCGTCGTCCCCGCCGCCGCGGTGATCCCGGTGCCCGACGACATTCCGCTGGAGGTTGCGGCACTGCTGGGCTGCGCCGTTCTCACCGGCGTCGGTGCGGTGCAGAACTCCGGCCGGGTCGCGCCCGGCGAAACGGTGCTCGTCCTCGGGTTGGGCGGGGTCGGCCTGTCCGCCGTCCAAGGCGGGCGCCTCGCGGGCGCGGGCCAAGTGATCGCCGTCGACGTCTCGCCGGAGAAGGAGGAGATGGCTCGGCGGTGCGGCGCGACGGACTTCGTCGTCGGAAGCGACACCCTTGCCAAGGAGGTCCGGGCGCTCACCGATGGGCGCGGCGTCGACGTCGCCCTTGAGTGCATCGGACGCGCCGCCACCATTCGCCAGGCATGGTCCTGCACCCGTCGGGGCGGCCGCGCGGTGATCGTCGGCGTCGGCGGCAACGACGATCGGGTCGACTTCGGCGCCCTCGAGCTGTTCCACTTCGCGCGTTCGGTGACCGGCTGCATCTACGGCAACACCGACCCCGATGTCGACGTGCCGCGCCTCATTGCTGCGTGGCGCGACGGCAAGCTCGACGTCGAGGCGCTCGTGACCAACCGCACGGACCTTTCCGGCGTCGACGAGGCCTTCGCGCAGATGAGGGCCGGTCACGGCGGCCGTACCCTGCTCGTCCCGTAACGGACGGGAGAAGATCTCGCGTTCTTCTCGGCGAGAGGCTAGTGCAAGACGGACGTACGGTTTGTAATCTGCTCGTTGGAGGTCGCGAAGGCGTCCTCATCTGGGTGCGGGTGGGGAGGTGGACGTGCCGAAGGTCTCGCCGGAGCGACTGGCGGCGACGCGTCGCCGGGTTCTCGACGGCGCCAGGCGGGCATTCGCCAGTCATGGGTACGAGGGCGCCACCGTACGCCGGCTCGAGGAAGAGACCGGGCTGTCGCGCGGCGCGATCTTCCACCACTTCGCCGACAAGGACGCCCTCTTCCTGGCCCTCGCAGAAGAGGACGCCGAGGAGGTCGCGACGCTGGTCGACGACTTCGGTCTGGTCGGTGCGATGCGCAAGCTGCGCGACAAGGACGCCGGCTGGCTCGGCGTCCAGCTAGAGGTCTCGCGACGGGTGCGCACCGACCCCGCGTTCGCCAACCTGTGGGCCCACCACCTGAGAGCGATCACCCGCGCGACGCAGGCACGGCTGGCCCGCCAACGCGACGCCGGGGTCGTTCGAGATGATGTTCCTGTCGAGACACTCGCAGCGTTCCTGCTGCTGGTCTACGACGGTCTCGTGGCACAGCTCGCGACCGGGATGCCGGTCCAGCACCTCGAGGCGATCCTCGACCTCGCCGAGCAGTCAGTCCGTGAAACGCCCCCGCAGGATGCAACAACGATAGGGAGACCGCAGTGAGCAACGACAGCTTCGGAGCCCGGAAGACGCTCTCGGTCGGGGGACGTGACCTCACGATCTACGCGCTCGACGCCGTGGAGGGCAGCGCCCGGCTGCCGTACAGCCTCAAGGTCCTCCTGGAGAACCTGCTGCGCAACGAGGACGGCCACAACGTCAGCGCAGACCAGATCACTGCGCTCGCGCAGTGGAGGGCCGACGCCGAGCCCGACACCGAGATCCAGTTCACCCCCGCCCGAGTGGTGATGCAGGACTTCACCGGCGTCCCCTGCGTCGTCGACCTGGCCGCGATGCGGGAGGCGATGACCGCACTCGGCGGCGACCCGAAGAAGATCAACCCGCTGGTTCCCACCGAGCTGGTCATCGACCACTCCGTGATCGTCGACTATTTCGGCGCCCCGGAAGCGTTCCAGAAGAACGCGGAGCTCGAGTTCGAGCGCAACAAGGAGCGTTACCAGTTCCTGCGCTGGGGCCAGAACGCCTTCAACGGCTTCAAGGTCGTCCCGCCGGACACCGGCATCGTGCATCAGGTCAACCTGGAGTACCTCGCCCGCGTGGTGTTCGACAACGACGGGACGGCGTACCCGGACACGGTCGTGGGCACCGACTCCCACACGACGATGATCAACGGCATCGGGGTGCTCGGTTGGGGTGTCGGCGGCATCGAGGCAGAGGCGGCCATGCTCGGCCAGCCGGTGTCGATGCTCATTCCGCGCGTCGTCGGCTTCAAGCTGTCCGGGGAGCAGCCGGAGGGTACGACCGCGACCGACCTGGTGCTGACGATCACCGAGATGCTGCGCAAGCACGGCGTGGTCGGGAAGTTCGTCGAGTTCTACGGTCCCGGCGTCGCCGCGGTGCCGCTGGCCAACCGCGCCACGATCGGCAACATGAGCCCGGAGTACGGCTCGACCTGCGCGATCTTCCCGATCGACGACGAGACGCTGTCCTACCTGCGGCTGTCCGGCCGGCCGGCCGAGGCGGTCGAGCTCGTCGAGGCCTACGCGAAGGCGCAGGGCCTGTGGCACGACCCGAGCCGGGAGCCGGAGTACTCCGAGAAGCTCGAGCTCGACCTGTCGACGATCGAGCCCTCGCTGGCCGGCCCGAAGCGGCCGCAGGACCGGGTGCCGGTCAAGTCCGCGAAGCAGGCGTTTCGCGCTGCACTCGGCGACTACGCCAAGGACACCGACGGTAACGGCGCCGACGAGGCCTCTCGGGAGTCCTTCCCGGCCAGCGACGCGCCAGCGGTCAGCCACGACGGCAGCCACGACGCGCCGTCGTCCCCCGGCAACGCCTCAGGGCGGCCGAGCAACCCGGCGTCGGTCACCCTGGACGGTGAGACCTTCGACGTCGACCATGGCGCCGTTGTCGTCGCGGCCATCACCTCCTGCACGAACACCTCCAACCCGTTCGTCATGGTCGGCGCCGGCCTGCTGGCCAAGAAGGCGGTGGAGCGCGGCCTTGCCCGCAAGCCATGGGTGAAGACCTCGCTCGCCCCAGGGTCGAAGGTGGTGTCGGACTACTACGAGAAGGCCGGCCTCACGCCGTACCTCGACAAGCTGGGCTTCGGGCTGGTCGGCTACGGCTGCACGACCTGCATCGGCAACTCCGGACCGCTGATCCCCGAGGTGTCCCAGGCGGTCAACGACAACGACCTTGCGGTCGTGTCGGTGCTGTCCGGCAACCGCAACTTCGAGGGCCGGATCAACCCGGACGTGAAGATGAACTACCTCGCGTCGCCGCCACTGGTCGTGGCCTACGCGCTCGCCGGAACGATGGACATCGACCTGCTCACCGACCCGATCGGGCAGGACACGAACGGCAAGGATGTGTTCTTGTCCGAGATCTGGCCGTCGCCGCAGGAGGTGCAAGAGGTGATCAGCGCCACCGTCGCCTCATCCGGCTTCGAGTCCTCCTACGCGGACGTGTTCGCCGGCGACGAGCGCTGGCAGAGCCTGGATGTGCCGTCCGGGGACGCCTTCGAGTGGGATGCCACATCGACCTACGTACGTCGTCCGCCGTACTTCGACGGGATGCCGGCCGAGCCGGCGCCCATCGAGGACATCACCGGCGCCCGGGTGCTCGCGGTCCTCGGCGACAGCGTGACGACCGACCACATCTCCCCCGCCGGCTCGATCAAGAGGGACGGTCCGGCCGGTCGCTACCTGACCGAGCACGGCGTCGAGCCGCGCGACTTCAACTCCTACGGATCGCGCCGCGGCAACCACGAGGTGATGATCCGCGGCACGTTCGCCAACATCCGGCTCCGCAACCAGCTGGCGCCCGGCACGGAGGGTGGCGTCACGCGTCACCTGCCCGACGGCGAGCAGACCTCGATCTTCGAGGCGTCGGAGGACTACGTTCGCGACGGCGTACCGCTGGTGATCCTGGCCGGCAAGGAGTACGGCTCGGGCTCCTCTCGCGACTGGGCGGCGAAGGGCACGATGCTGCTCGGAGTCCGCGCGGTGATCGCCGAGTCCTACGAGCGGATCCACCGCTCGAACCTGATCGGCATGGGGGTGCTGCCCCTGCAGTTCAAGGACGGCGAGTCACGCGAGACGCTCGGGCTGACCGGCGAGGAGACCTTCGAGATCACTGGCATCGCGGGCGCGGACCGGGTGCCGCGGGAGATCACCGTGAAGGCCGACGACAAGACGTTCACCGCGACGGTCCGGATCGACACCCCCGGCGAGCAGGAGTACTACCGCCACGGCGGCATCCTGCAGTACGTCCTCCGCTCTCTGATGAAGTAGCCATGGATCTCGGGCTGACCGGTCGGGTCTACCTGGTCACCGGCGGCAGCAAGGGTCTCGGTTTCGCGACCGCCGAGGCGCTGGTCGGCGAAGGCGCGCGAGTCGTGGTGTCCTCTCGTTCGCAGGAGTCCGTCGACGCGGCAGTAGCCAAGCTCGGCGACTCCGCTCGCGGGCTCGCCGCGGACAACGCCGACCCGACGGTGGCCGAGCGGCTCATGTCCGTGGCAACGCAGACCTGGGGACGGCTCGACGGCGCGCTGATCAGCGTCGGAGGCCCGCCGGCCACCGACGCACTCGGCGCCACGGACGAGCAGTGGCGCGCGTCGTTCGAGTCCGTCTTCCTGGGCGCGGTACGCCTGATCCGGGCGATCGCACCGCGCCTCGGCGAGGGCGCCGCGGTCGGCCTGGTGTTGTCGAGTTCTGCGAAGAGCCCGATCGGCGGACTCGAGATCTCCAACGGCCTGCGGCCCGGGCTGGCGATGTGGGCGAAGCAGCTCGCCGACGAGCTCGGCCCGGCGGGCGTCCGCGTCGTCAGCCTGCTGCCGGGGCGGATCCTCACGGACCGGATGCGGCACCTCGCGCAGACCCCTGAAGACCAGGAGCGCAGCTCGGAGTCGATTCCGCTGCGTCGCTTCGGCGATCCGGCCGAGTTCGGCCGCGCTGCGGCCTACCTGCTCTCCCCCGCCGCGTCGTACATCACCGGCTGCGCCGTCCCGATCGACGGCGGCCTGCTTCGCGTCTTCTAACCGGCGACACGGAGCATCCCTCGGTGCTACTTACGCGACCTCGGCAGCGGGCCGCCCTGCAAGAGGTAGAACACGGCGCCGGCCGCGACGGCACCCGCAGACCCGATGCTCGACTGCCAAAGACCCCAGCCGGAGCTGACGTGCAGCCCGACGAACGACCCCACCCGGTTGATCGCGTCGGCGCGGTCGGACAGCACGACGTACTGGTGGATGGTGATGACAAGGGAGAGCAGACCGGCCGCGGCCAAACCGGCGGCGACATAGGTTCGCGCGTTGCCTTGCTGCATCGCGAGAAGCGCGACGGAGCAGGCGAGCACCACCAGGCCGAGCAGCAGCACCCACTTGCCGGACAGATGCGCGTGCAGACCGCCGTAGTTGAGCGTGGCGCCCGGACCATGAACGCGTAGCCACGACGACCAGGCCCCCAGGCACATCAGCAGCGAGCTGAACACACCGCCCCACGCGGCCATGACCGATCCACTCATCGAGACAACGGCGGTCGAGGGTCCCGTCTCACCCGCCGGCGGCGCCCCGTAGGTGGGCGGCGGCTGGGCCGGCGGAGCGTACGCCGCCGGTTGAGCCGGCGGCTGTGGCGGCTGCGGCGTCGCACCGCCGCCGGCGCCGGCGCCGAAGTAGTCGTCACTCACGCCGGAAGCATGGCACGCGAACCGCGGGATCCACGTGACCGACGGTCCTGGTTCAGGCCAGCAGCGGGTCGTCCACCACCGGCTCGACCTGGCGCTCGAACTGGGTGCGATAGAGCTCGGCGTAGAGCCCGCCCGCGGCCAGCAGGTCGTCGTGTTTGCCCTGCTCGACGATGCGCCCGTCCTCCACCACGAGGATCATGTCGGCCTCGCGGATCGTCGACAGGCGGTGAGCGATCACCAGCGACGTCCTGCCCGACAGCGCCGTGGCGAGCGCTCGCTGCACCGCCACCTCAGACTCGGAGTCGAGGTGCGCGGTCGCCTCGTCGAGGACGACGACCGCGGGGGCCTTGAGGAGCAGCCGCGCGATCGCGAGCCGCTGCTTCTCACCGCCGGAGAGCCGGTAGCCGCGGTCGCCGACGAGCGTGTCCAGCCCGTCGGGCAGTGTCCTCACCAGGTCCGCGATCTGGGCCGCCGCCATGACGTCCCAGAGCTCCTCCTCGGTCGCGTCCGGCTTGGCGTAGGTCAGGTTGGCCCGGATCGTGTCGTGGAACATGTGCGCGTCCTGCGTGACGACGCCGACCACGTCGCGCAGCGATGCCAGCGTGACCTCGCGAACGTCTCTGTCGGCGACCAGCACCGCTCCGCTGCGCACGTCGTACATGCGCGTCACGAGTTGGGAGATCGTGGTCTTACCGGCCCCTGACGGACCGACCAGCGCGACGAGCTGCCCCGGCTCCGCCCGGAAGCTCACGTCGTGCAGCACCTCGCGCTCCGGAGCGTTGTCGAGCACCGCGACCGACTCGAGCGACGCCAACGAGACCTCTGCCGCCGTCGGGTAGCTGAAGTTCACGTGGTCGAACTCGACACTGACCGGCTGGTCCGGCGCGACCGCGAGGTCGACCGCATCCGGCGCGTCGGCGATGGCGGGTGGCAGGTCGAGCACCTCGAAAACCCGGTCGAAGCTCACCAACGCAGTCATGACGTCGACCTGCACATTGGACAGCGACGTCAGCGGTCCGTACAGCCGGTTCAGGAACGCGGTGAGCGCGACGACGGTGCCGACCGTCAACGATCCGTGGATGGCCAGACGGCCGCCGAGACCGTAGACGAGCGCCGTCGCGAGGGCGGCGACGAGCGACAGCGACACCAGGAAGATTCGGGCGTACATCGCCTGCTGGACGCCGATGTCGGCGACCCGCCGGGCCTTCGTACGGAACAGCTTGTCCTCATCCGCGGGGCGCCCGAACAGCTTCACCAGCAGCGCACCGGCGACGTTGAACCGCTCCGACATCTGCGTCGACATCTCGGCATTGAGCGCGTAGCTCTCCCGGGTGATGCGCTGCAGCCGCCCGCCCATCAGCCGCGCCGGCACGATGAACAACGGCAGCAGCACGAGCGCCAGCAGCGTGATCTGCCAGGACAGGTAGAACATCGCGCCGAGCACGATCGCGACGCTGATCACGTTGCTGACGACGTTGGACAACGTGCCGGTGAACGCCTGCTGGGCGCCCAGCACGTCGTTGTTGATGCGGCTGATCAAGGCACCGGTCTGGGTGCGCGTAAAGAATGCGATAGGCATCCGCTGGATGTGCTCGAAGACCCGCGACCGCATGTCGTAGATCAGTCCCTCACCGATCCGCGCCGACAGCCATCGACTCGCGAGCGACTCCGCGGCAGCGACCACCGCAAGCACCGCGACAACCCCTGCGAGCAGCTCGGTCAGGCCGACCCGGTGATGGGCGATCCCGCGGTCGAGGATCGCCCGGAAGATCAGCGGGTTGACCGCGCCGATCACGGCGTCGAGGACGACGAGGACGAGGAACCAGCCCAGCATCGCCCGGTACGGCGAGGCGAACCGCAAGATCCGCCGCAGCGTGCCGGGTGGCAGGGTCGCGTCGATGACAGAGCTGTCGCGACGGAACGACATGGCCATGTGCATGCCGCCCATCGGGCCGTTCATCGACATGATGAGTTACCTCCGTACGGACAACGCCGCAGAGGCCCAGACCCTTCCGCGATCAGGTGAATGCCGACACTCCGGTGACGGCGCGGCCGATCAGCAGCTTCTGGATCTGGGACGTGCCTTCGTACAGCGTGGTCACCCGGGCGTCGCGCAGCAGCTTCCCGACGATGAACTCATCGACGTAGCCGTAGCCGCCGTGCACCTGCACCGCGGCGTTGGCCGCACGCACCGACGCCTCGGACGCGTAGTACTTCGCCATCGAGGCGGCGAGGGTGTACTTCTCGCCGCGCATCTTCAGGTCCGCCACCCGCCACGTCAGCATCCGCGCGGCCTCGACCTCCACGGCCGTGTCGGCGATCAGCTCCTGCACGAGCTGGTAGCCGGCGATCGGCCTGCCGAACTGCTCACGTTGCTGGGCGTAAGCCGTCATCACCTCGAACGCGTTCTGCGCGAGCCCGGTGCAGGACGCCGCGAGCGACATCCGGCCGTCGTCGAGCGCCGACAGCGCGATCTTGATGCCGTCCCCTTCTTGCCCGAGCAGCGCGGAGGCGGGCACGACCACGTCGTCGAGGGCGATCTCTGCCGTGTCGCACGACCGCAGGCCGAGCTTGCCGTGGATCGGCTTGGGGTTGAAGCCGGGCGTGTCGCAGGGCACCAGGAAGCCGGACACCCCCCGAGCCCCGGGCCCGCCGGTTCGCGCCATGACGAGCGCGACGCCGGCGATGTCCCCGTTCGTGATGAAGATCTTGGATCCCGAGATCCGGTAGCTGTCACCCTCGCGCGTCGCCGTCGACTCCAGCGTCGCGGGATCGGAGCCGTGATCAGGCTCGGTGAGGCAGAAGCACCCGAGCGCCTCACCGCTGGCCATCCGCGGCAGCCACTGCTGCTTCTGCTCCTCCGTCCCCCATCGCACGATGGAGCCGGCAACGAGCCCGAGATGCACCGACAGGATCGAGCGGACGTTCGCGTCGCCGCGGCCGAGCTCCTCGATGACCAGGCAGTAGGTGAGCGGGTCGGCGCCGCCGCCGCCGTACTCCTCCGGGATCGTCAGTCCGATCCAGCCGTCCCGCTTCAGCCCGTCGAGGGCCTCCTGCGGGAACCGCTCCTCACGGTCGTTGCGGATGGCGGCCGGCGCGACGACGGCGTCGACCCACTCGCGGACGGTACGGCGGGCGGCTTCCTGTTCCGAGCTGAGAGCCAGATCCATGCCCTCATTCTTTCAGCCGATAGCGACCGGCTACTGCGAGGTCGCCGCCAGCAGCCCCCGCAGCCGTTGAACCTGAATCTCGCGTTCGGCTCGACGCTGGTCGTCGTACTCCCGGTTCCGGGCGCCGAGCAGCAGCCGCTTGGTCTCGATGACCGCGCCGTGGTTCGTGCTCATCAGCGCAGCGATCAGGTCGTTGACCGCGGCATCGAGGTGCCCGCCCTCGACGACGAGGTTCACCAGATTCGCCCGCTCGGCCTCCTCTGCCCCGACGCGGCGAGCGGTCGCGCAGATCTCGATCGCCTTGGCGTAGCCGACGGCGTCGAGCAGCGGCTGTGTGCCGCCGAGGTCGGGGACCAGGCCCAGCGCCGGCTCGAACATCGAGAACTGCGCGTCGTCAGCGGCGATGCGGATGTCGCAGTGCAGTGCAAGCTGGAAGCCCGCTCCGATCGCGTGGCCGCGCACCGCGGCGATCGAGATGAAGCGCGGGTCGCGCAGCCAGGTGAACCCCTGCTGGTAGGTGTCGATGCCGTCAGCCGCATCGGCGTCGCTGCGGCTGCCGAGGTCGAGGGACGGCTCGCCGGGCACGCCTTCCGGGGTGAGCATCCGGCGGTCCAGGCCCGCGCTGAAAGACGGTCCCTCACCGGTCACCACGACGATGCGGACGTCGGACGGCAACGACGCGCCGATCTCCGCGAGCGCGAACCACATCGAGGGGGTCTGGGCGTTGCGGCGCTCCGGACGGCACAACGTGACACGCGCGACGCCGTCCTCGAGGGTGAGTCGTACGCCGCGCGCTTCGTAGCTCTCTGCTGTCAGCTGGACTTCTTTCGTCTCGTCGCGCCGCCACGCCCGCGAAGGGTGGCGCCGGACTCGCTCAGGATCCGGTGGATGAAGCCGTACGACCGTCCGGTTGAGGCCGCCAGATCACGAATGCTAGCTCCGCTGTCGTAGCGCTTCCGCAGGGTGGCGGACAACTTGTCCCGCTCGCCGCCGGTGACCCGGCTTCCCTTCTTCAGCTCTGCCACGGCCTACCTCCGTTTGTCGCGTGCGCTCCCCCACTTCCCTGGTGTTTCACCAGACCTATCACCCACCGTGGGCGATCTAACCCCGCCGATGATCACGCAAGTGCGACGAGATCGGCCAGCTCAGCGCTCCAGTGGTCCTCGACGCCGTCCGGAAGCAGCAGCACCCGCTGCGGATCCAGCGCGGTGACAGCGCCTTCGTCGTGGGTGACGAGCACGATCGCCCCCTTGTACGAGCGCAGCGCGTCGAGCACCTGCTCGCGGCTCGCGGGATCGAGGTTGTTCGTCGGCTCGTCGAGCAACAGCACGTTGGCGCTCGACACGACCAGACGCGCGAGCGCAAGCCGCGTCTTCTCACCGCCCGACAGCGTGCCGGCGAGCTGATGCACGGCCTCGCCGGTGAACAGGAACGACCCGAGCACGCGCCGCTGTTCGACCTCCGGCAGGTCGGGCGCGGCGGTGGCGAGGTTGGCCAGCAGGCTCGCGTCCGGATCCAGGGTCTCGTGCTCCTGGGCGTAGTAGCCGAGTCGAAGGCCGTGTCCCGGGTCGACCGAACCGGTGTCCGGTGGCTCGATCTGGGCGAGGATCCGCAGCAGCGTGGTCTTGCCGGCGCCATTGAGGCCCAGCACAACGACCCGGCTGCCCCGGTCGATCGCGAGGTCGACGTCGGTGAAGATCTCGAGCGAACCGTAGGACTTCGACAGCTCCTTCGCGGTGAGCGGGACCCTCCCACACGGCGCCGGCTCGGGGAACCGCAGCCGCGCGACCCGGTCGGCCTGCCGCTCGGGCTCGAGGCCGGCAAGCAGCTGCTCTGCTCTGCGCGCCATCTGCTGCGCGGCGACTGCCTTGGTCGCCTTGGCCCGCATCCGATCAGCCTGAGCGGACAGCACGGCCGCCTTCTTCTCGGCGTTGGCGCGCTCGCGCTTGCGGCGACGTTCGTCGGTCTCCCGCTGCGTGAGGTAGTGGCGCCACGACATGTTGTAGATGTCGAGGACGCCACGCGTCGCGTCGAGGTGGAACACCCGGTTGACGGTTACCTCGAGCAGCTCGACGTCGTGGCTGATCACCACGAGCCCGCCCCGGTGGCTGCGCAGGAAGTCGCGCAGCCAGACGATCGAGTCCGCGTCGAGATGGTTCGTCGGCTCGTCGAGCAGCAGGGTGTCCGCGCCGCTGAACAGGATCCGGGCGAGCTCCACCCGCCGCCGCTGCCCGCCCGACAGGGTGTGCAGCGGCTGGCCGAGCACCCGCTCCGGCAGGCCGAGGCTCGCCGCGACCGACGCCGCCTCCGCCTCCGCGGCGTAACCGCCGAGCACGTGCAGCCGCTCCTGGAGAGCGCCGTACCGGGCGATCGCCCGCTCGTCGCCGGCTGACATCGCCTCCTCGGCGGCACGGAGATCGGCCATCACCGCATCCATGCCGCGCCCCGACAGCACGCGGTCCCGGGCAATCACGGACAGGTCGCCCGTCCGCGGGTCCTGGGGCAGGTAGCCGACACTGCCGGTGGCCTCGACCTTGCCGGCCGCGGGCGGACCCTCACCCGCGAGCACCCGCGTCAACGTGGTCTTGCCGGCGCCGTTGCGCCCGACCAGCCCGACGCGGTCCCCCGCAGCAATGCGGAAGGTCGCGCCTTCGAGCAGCAGGCGGGCGCCGGCCCGAAGCTCGACACCGTTGGCGGTGAGCACAAATCTCCTTGGCCGTGGCAGCAAGATGGTCACGTGGCGGCCGTCGAAGTCAGTGATACGACGGCGACCCGGATCTTCGATCGAAACTACCGGCTGCCGGTCATCGGCATCATCGCTGTTGTCACCGTCGTGGCGATCGAGGCAATGGCGGTCACCACGGTCATGCCCACCGTGGTCCGTTCCCTGGACGGTCTTCGCTACTACAGCTGGGGCTTCACGGCCTACCTGCTGGCGGACGTCGTCGGGATGGTCGACGCCGGCCGTCGTACCGATCGCGACGGGCCGACCCCGTCGCTGGTCGGCGGCATGACGATCTTCGCGGTCGGACTGGTCGTCGCGGCCGTGGCGCCAGACATCTGGGTGTTCCTTGTGGGACGGGTCCTGCAAGGAGTCGGCGGTGGGTCGATGATCGTGCCGCTCTACGTCGTGGTGGCCCGCGCACTTCCTGAGAGCCTGCACGGAACCGCCTTCGCGTTGATGTCGGCGGCATGGGTGGTGCCCTCGCTGATCGGCCCGGGCCTGGCTGGGCTCGTCGCGTCAACCGTTGGCTGGCGCTGGGTCTTCGGCGGGATCGCTCCGCTCGCTGTCGCCGGAGTTTTGACCCTGGTACCGGTACTTCGCGCGGTGGGAAGCGACCACCGCGCGCCCGACGAGGCTCGCCAGGCTGCACGTGGAGGCCTGGTCACCGGAATCCGAGTAGCACTCGGCCTCGCCGCCGTGCAGGAGGCCGCCCAGCTCGCCAGCTGGGTGAGCATCCCGATGCTGGTCGCCGCCGGCGCCATCGCCGTCCCGCCGCTGGTGCGCCTGCTTCCCGCTGGTGCGTTCCGCTCCTCGCACGGCCTCGGCACGGTCATGGTCCTGCGAGCCGCTGTCACGTGCGCCTTCTTCGGCGCCGAGGCCTACCTGCCGCTGACGCTCACTCAGCTACACGGCGGTACGCCACGCACCGTGGGAATCCCGCTGACCATCGCCTCGCTCGGCTGGTCGGCAGGCTCCTGGTGGCAGGGACGTCGCAACCACGGGCGCGTCACCTCCCTGCAGCTCGGCTTCATCGCGCTCGCCTGCGGCATCGGGCTGCTGCTGCTGGTCGCACAGCCGTCGACTTCGCTGTGGCTGGCGATCCCGATCTGGACGGTTGCAGGCACCGGGATCGGGCTGGTCATGCCCATCGTCTCGGTGCTGGTGCTCGAGCTGTCGCCGGCAGCCGAACAAGGCGCCAACTCGGCAGCGATCCAACTGGCCGACATCACCGGCAGCATCGTCGGGATCGCGTCAGTCGCCGCGCTGGTCAACGGCCTGGGACTGCACCACTTCACACTTGCGGTGTCAGTAGGCGACGCAGTACTCGCGACAGTCGCCCTGTGCGCAGCAGCACTGGCTCACCGGATCGAGTCGCGGAGGGGAATGCCTGCAGCCACCGCTGCCTAAACGTTGAAGCCGAGCGCTGAGAGCTGTTCGCGGCCTTCCGGGGTGATCTTGTCCGGACCCCACGGGGGCATCCACACCCAGTTGATGGTGACCCCGTTGGTCAGCCCCTCCAGCGCCGCCGCGGCCTGGTCCTCGATCACGTCGGTGAGCGGGCACGCCGCGGACGTCAGCGTCATGTCCAGTACCGCGTTGTGGTTGTCGTCGATCGTGACGCCGTAGAGGAGTCCCAGGTCGACGACGTTGATGCCGAGCTCCGGGTCGACGACGTCGTGCATCGCCTCCGTGACGTCTTCGACGGTCGGAGCAGTCGAGCTCTCGGTGGTCATCTCAGGCACCTTCCGCCTCTGCGACCGCTTGTGCGGTCGCGTCCTTCCATGCCATCCACGCCAGCAACGCGCACTTGATCCGGGCCGGGTAGCGCGAGACCCCGGCGAACGCCACCGCGTCCTCGAGCACGTCCTCGTCGGGTTCGAGCTCGCCCTTGGACTGCATCAGCCGCAGGAACTCCTCATGCACCGCAAGCGCCTCGTCGACGCGCTTGCCGATCACCAGATCGGACATCACGCTGGCCGAGGCCTGCGAGATCGAGCAGCCGTGGCCGTCGTAGGAGACATCTGCGACCGCCCCGCCGGCGAGATGCACCCGCAGCGTGATCTCGTCGCCGCAGGTCGGGTTCAGGTGATGCACCTCGGCTTCGTACGGCTCCCGCAGGCCTTTGTGATGCGGCATGCGGTAGTGCTCGAGGATGATCTCCTGGTAGAGGGAATCCAGCTGCGGACTCGGGGCGCCGGCGCTGGTCATCCGAAGAAGCTCCGCACCTTGTCCAGCCCTGTCACCAGCGCATCGACGTCGTTCGTGTCGCTGTAGAGGTGCAGCGAGGCGCGGGTCGTCGCAGGAATGCCGAACCGGAGACACGCCGGACGGGCGCAGTGATGCCCTACGCGCACCGCGACGCCGCTCTCGTCGAGCAGCTGCCCGACATCGTGAGGGTGGACCCCGTCGAGGACGAAGGACACCGCTCCGCCCCGGGCCTCGGTCGTCGGCGGACCGATGATCCGCAGCCCCGGCACCGACGCCAGCCCGTCGAGCAAGTAGCCGGTCAGCGCCACCTCGTGGTCGTGCACCGCATCCATCCCGAGGTCCGACAGGTAGTCCACGGCCGCCCCGAGCCCGACCGCCTGCGCGATCGGCGGCGTACCGGCTTCGTACTTGTGCGGCGGGGCGGCCCAGGTCGACGCGGCCATCGTGACCTCGTCGATCATCTCGCCGCCGCCGAGGAACGGCGGAAGGGACTCGAGCAGGTCGAGCCGGGCCCAGAGCACGCCGATGCCGGTCGGACCGCACATCTTGTGGCCCGTGAAGGCGACCGCGTCGACGCCCAACGCGGCGACGTCGACCGGCAGGTGCGGGACGGACTGCGAGCCGTCGAGGACGGTGATCGCCCCGACCTCCCTGGCGCGCGCCGCAACTGTTGCGACGTCGTTGACGGTGCCGAGCAGGTTGGACTGGTGGACGAAGGAGACGACCTTCGTCTTGGGCGTGATGACCTGCTCGAGGCCGCTGAGATCGAGCCGGCCGTCGTCGGTGAGCCCGATCCACTTCAGTGTCGCGCCGGTGCGCGCGCAGGCGAGCTGCCACGGTACGAGGTTGGAGTGGTGCTCCATCTCGGTCACCACGACCTCGTCGCCCACTCCGAACGGCAGCACGTTGGCCATCAGGTTGAGGGCCTCGCTGGAGTTCTTCGTGAAGACGACCTCGCGCCGGTCGGGTGCGCCGATGAACTCCGCGACTTTGGTGCGGGCACCTTCGTACGCCGCCGTCGCCTCCTCGGCGAGGGTGTGAATGCCCCGGTGCACGTTGGCGTTGTGCCGTTCGTCGTGATCCCGGATCGCGTCGAGAACCCGCGTCGGCTTCTGTGAGGTCGCGGCGCTGTCCAGGTAGACGAGGGGCACGCCGGGGCGGACCTCCCGTTCCAGGATCGGGAAGTCCTTGCGGACTACGGCGACGTCGTAGGACATGGGTTAGCTCGACGCTCCGGTGAACTTCTCGTAGCCCTCGGCTTCGAGGGTGTCCGCCAGCTCAGGTCCGCCCTCGGCCACGATCCGCCCGCCGACGAACACATGCACGTGGTCCGGCTTGATGTAGCGGAGGATCCGCGTGTAGTGCGTGATGAGCAACGTGCCTGTGGCACCGGCGTCGCGGACCCGGTTGACGCCCTCGGAGACGATGCGGAGCGCGTCGACGTCGAGGCCGGAGTCCGTCTCGTCGAGCACCGCGACCTTCGGCTTGAGCAACTCGAGCTGCAGCACCTCGAAGCGCTTCTTCTCTCCGCCGGAGAAGCCTTCGTTGATCGAGCGCTCCTTGAACGACGGGTCGATCGAGAGCCGGTCGAACGCCTCGCTCAGCTCCTTGGCCCAGGTCCGCAGCTTCGGCGCCTCGCCGGTGATCGAGGTGACCGCCGTACGCAGGAAGTTGGAGACGCTGACGCCGGGCACCTCGACCGGGTACTGCATCGCGAGGAACAGCCCGGCGCGGGCGCGCTCGTCAACGCTCATCGCGAGCACGTCGGCGCCGTCGAGGGTGACGGTGCCGGAGGTCACGGTGTAGCGAGGATGACCCGCGATCGAGTAGGCGAGCGTCGACTTCCCGGAACCGTTGGGCCCCATGATCGCGTGGGTCTCGCCCTGCTTCACCGTGAGGTTGACCCCGCTGAGGATCTGGCGGGGCTCGGTGCCCTCGCCGTCGGCGGCGACCGTCACGTGCAGGTCCTTGATCTCCAACGTGGCCATTGGACTCGCTACTCCTTCACGGCGACGAGCACGTCGTCACCGTCGACTCGAACTGGATACGTCGGAACTGCTTCGGTCGCCGGAGGGCCGATCGGCTTGCCGGTGCGCAGATCGAACCTGGACCCGTGCAGCCAGCACTCGACGGTGCCGCCGTCAACGTCACCGTCGGACAGCGCGACCTCGGCGTGGGAGCACTCGTCAAGCAGCGCGAGAACCTCGCCGTCGACCCGGGCGAGGCAGACCGGCACCCCATCGACCTCGACGGCCTTCGGCGCGTTCTCGGTGAGGTCCGACAGCGCGCAGACGCGCACGAAGCTCATCGGGACAGCTCTCCTTCGACGGCGTTCAGCAAGCGCTCGCGCACCTCCGGAACACCGATCCGGTCGACGATGTCGGCGAAGAACCCGCGAACCACGAGCCGGCGCGCCTCGTCCTCGGTGATGCCGCGCGCCATCAGGTAGAACAACTGCTCGTCGTCGAACCTTCCGGTGGTGCTCGCATGACCGGCTCCGACGACCTCGCCGGTCTCGATCTCGAGGTTGGGCACCGAGTCCGCCCGGGCGCGGTCACCCAGCAACAGGTTGCGGTTCTCCTCGTAGGTGTCCGTGCCGGTTGCGTCGGCGCGAATCAGGACGTCCCCGATCCACACGGTGCGGGCGTTGTCGCCCTGCAGCGCGCCCTTGTACGTGACACGACTGCGGCAGTTGGGTTGCCCATGGTCGATGAAGAGCCGGTGCTCGAGGTGCTGACCGGCGTCGGCGAAGTAGAGGCCGAGCAGCTCCGCGCTGCCGCCGGTGCCGGCGTAGTGGACCGTCGGAGTCAGCCGAACCAGGTCACCGCCGAGCGTCACGACGGCGGAGGTGTAGGACGCATCACGCCCGACGCGGGCGGCCTGGTGCTCGACGTGGAGGGAATCGTCGTCCCAGTCCTGCAACGAGACCAACCGCAGCTTCGCGCCGTCGCCGACGATCACCGACAGCACGCCGGCGAAGGTGGCGCTCCCGGTGTGGTCGAGCACGACGGTCGCTGACGCAAAAGCGCCCACCTCGATCACCAGATGGCCCCAGGTCGGCGCGGTCGTACCCGCGCCCTTGCGCTCGATGAAGACCGGCCGGTCCAGCACCGCCTCGTTGGGAATGCGCAGCACCGTGGCGCCGCCGGCGTTGGCGTGCGCCAGCGCGGCAATCCGGTCGACCGGTGCGGGACCGGCGGTGCGGATCGGGTCGGTGGCACCGACCTCCACGAGCTCTACGCCGTCCGGCAGGTCAGCGGTCAGCTTCAGCCGCAGGTCGCTCGGCTCACCGTCGAACAGCCCACGCAGCCGGCGCGACGGCGTGAACCGCCACTCCTCCTCGCGCCCGTCGGGCACCGGGAAGTCCGCGACGTCGAAGGACGCGACACGGTGAGCCGCGGACCGGATCGGCGCCGCGGCACTGCTCTGAGCCATCAGCCGACGGCTCCTTCCATCTGCAGCTCGATCAGCCGGTTGAGCTCGAGGGCGTACTCCATCGGCAGCTCGCGCGCGATCGGCTCGATGAAGCCGCGCACGATCATCGCCATCGCCTCTTCCTCGGAGATGCCGCGCTGCATCAGGTAGAAGAGCTGGTCCGCGCTGACCTTGCTCACCGTCGCCTCGTGCCCCATCTGCACGTCGTCCTCGCGGACGTCGACATAGGGGTAGGTGTCAGAGCGGCTGACGTTGTCGATCAGCAGCGCGTCGCACTTCACGGTCGACCTCGCGTGGTGGGAGTTCTTGTTGATCTGCACCAGGCCCCGGTACGACGTGCGCCCGCCGCCGCGCGCCACCGACTTGCTGACGATGTTGCTCGACGTGTTCGGCGCCGCGTGCACCATCTTCGAGCCGGCGTCCTGGTGCTGGCCTTCGCCGGCGAAGGCGATCGAGAGCGTCTCGCCTCGGGCGTGCTCCCCGACCAGCCAGACGGCCGGGTACTTCATGGTCACCTTCGACCCGAGGTTGCCGTCGATCCACTCCATCGTCGCGCCCTCGTGCGCCATCGCGCGCTTGGTGACGAGGTTGTAGACGTTGTTGGACCAGTTCTGGATCGTCGTGTAGCGAACGCGAGCGTCCTTCTTCACGACAATCTCGACGACCGCTGAGTGCAACGAGTCCGACGAGTAGATCGGGGCGGTGCAGCCCTCGACGTAGTGCACGTAAGAGCCTTCGTCGGCGATGATCAGCGTCCGCTCGAACTGGCCCATGTTCTCGGTGTTGATCCGGAAGTAGGCCTGCAGCGGGATGTCGACGTGGACGCCCTTCGGCACGTAGATGAACGACCCGCCGGACCACACCGCGGTGTTGAGTGCGGAGAACTTGTTGTCACCCGCCGGGATCACCGACGCGAAGTACTCGCGGAACAGGTCCTCGTGCTCGCGCAAGCCTGTGTCGGTGTCGACGAAGATCACGCCCTGCTCTTCGAGGTCCTCACGAATCTGGTGGTAGACCACCTCGCTGTTGTGAACGACGAGTCCTTCAGCGATGAAGTTGTGCGGCCCGTCGACCTCGACGTCGAAGACGGGCTCGACCTCATAGGGCTCGATCTCTGAAATCCGAACAAACCCAAGATGGTCGCTGCAGTGCTTGCGGAATGTCGTGCCGCGAGCCGATGTCCACGACTGCGCGTACCTGCGTCGCCCGAATCGCTCCAGCCGTTTCGGGTTCCGACAGCCGATTCGCTCGAAGTCGCCACTGATCCCGAGCCGGAAGCCGGTCATGGTGCGCGATGGGTCGTGGGCATACCGCTGATCCCACGTCCAGGGGCCGGCTGTCGGGAGGCCGGCGAGCTGCGCAAGCTGACGAGCGTCATCGATCAACGGCGCATTGACCGAGGTCAACACCACCGAGCCGGATACGTCGGGACGGATGTAGCCGTCCGCATCAACCCAACCACCGAGAAACGCGAGGCGCTCGCTCGGCGACAGGCTCATCACCCACTCGGGCACTCGCTTGGTGTGCGCGTTACCGGCAAATCCAAGAGCCCACAACCAGTCGACGAGGGGCCGAGAGTTCACCACCAGCCGGACATCGTCAGCCGCAATCGCTCGAAGACCGAACTGCTCGGAAACGATGCGGGTGATCTCGGCGCGCAGCTCAACGTCGGTTTCGGGGACGGCAAACTGGACGCGGTGGGTTCGGTACTTCTCAGAAGACTGAATCGAGCCGTCGCCCACGAAGTAGCCAAGCAGCCACATCAAGTCAACGTTCGTCCACATTGGTCCGACGACGTTGCCGTCGTTGCACTGAAGGCCGGGAATGCGTTGCGGAGCGCCGAAGTCGGGTAGGTCGCGCGGTATCGCAACCAAGTCACCGACCTTCAACTCGCCCAATGTCTTCCAGCGGCGCGTGTAGCGCGCCCGGACACGACCCGGTTTGCGGTCATCGGCGAGGACGAGGAACGGGTGGTTGTCTGTCGCTCGAATCGTGCGGCCACCGACTCTCACCCGATAGGTCTGCTTGACGCCGGTCTGTGCGGCCGACTTGACAGGTGCGACAACAAAACGCTCGTTCTCCTCGTCGTACGAGAACACGCTGTCTCCGGCGACGATCTCCTTGATCGGTATCTGGCCTCGATTCGCCGTCCAGACGAGAGCGTCAGCGGACAGGCACTCATACTGGGCGGCCACACCGGCAACCAGGCGCTGCTTCTCCGCTTCGGGGATGCCGAGCTTGTCGTAGGTGTTCTTGATGTCAGCAGGGAGATCGTCCCAAGAAGCGGCCTGCTTCTCGGTCGAGCGGACGAAGTACTTGATGTTGTCGAAGTCGATGCCCGAGAGGTCCGCGCCCCAGTGCGGCATCGGCTTCTTCTCGAACAGCCGAAGTCCCTTGAGCCGCATGTCCAGCATCCACTCGGGCTCGCTCTTGAGCGCGGAGATGTTGCGGACGACGTCCTCCGACAGACCGCGCTGTGCGATCGCGCCGGCTTCGTCCGAGTCGGCCCAACCGAACTTGTATCGGTCGAGACCCTCGAGCTCGGGACGGGCAACGTCGGTCATGAGCTGATCCCTTTTCTTGCGGTTGCTGGGCGAACGGTCACGTCCGTGAGCGGAATGTGGGTCGTGCAAACGCCGTCGCCGCGGGCGATCGTCGCGAGCCGCTGCACGTGACGGCCGACCAGCCGCCCGATCGCCTCGGTCTCGACTTCGCACAGCACCGGGAACTCCTCGGCGACGTGCTGCACCGGGCAGTGATGCTGGCAGACCTGCACACCTAGTGCGGTGTCGTGAACCGTCGAGGCGTAGCCGTCGTCGGCCAGCGCCTGGGCGAGCGCTCCCGCGCGCTCGTCCAGCGGCAGCGACGCGATGCGCTCCGCGTAGCGGGCCTCCCAGTCGGCCATCCGGCGCCGTGCGAAGTCCTCGACGGCCCCCTCGCCGACGGACTCACGCAGGTAGCGGAGAGCATCAACGGCGACCTCGTCGTACGCCGTCGGGCCCTTGGCGTGCCCGGCCTCGCTGAGCGAGAACCGCTTGGCCGGCCGGCCGCGGCCCCGGCGAGCATGGGAGCGTTCCTCAGCCGCCACGATCAGCCCGTCGGCGAGTGCGGCGTCGAGGTGACGGCGGATGCCCGCCGCGGTCAGACCGAGGCGCTGCGCCAGCTCGGTAGCCGTGGACGGCCCGTACTCGAGCAACGAACGCACCACCCGCTCTCGGGTGCCACGATCCGCAGCGTCCAGTGACGCTGTCGCCGTGCCCTCGGTTTTCACAACGACATTGTTTCCTAATTCCGCCCGCCGATCAAACCGGACAGGCGTACCGCGACACTGGAGACGTGGCGGCGGTCCGGGTTTCTCACCTCGCCAAGCGCTACACGCCGACGGCGGGCGTCATCGACGTGTCGTTCGAGGCGCCTGGGGGCGCTGTGACGGCGCTGCTCGGCCGCAACGGCGCCGGCAAGACCACCACTGTGGAGATCTGCTGCGGGCTGCGCCGGGCCGACGCCGGACGGGTGAGCGTGCTGGGCCTCGATCCGCGCACCCAGCACGCCCAGCTCGCCGCGCGGGTCGGCGTGATGCCGCAGACCGGCGGATCCGGCGCCTGCGGCATCTACCCCTCCGTGCGGGTCGGTGAGGTCGTCCGGCACTACGCCTCGCTGTACGCCCGGCCGCTCCCGGTTCCGGCGCTGCTGGCGCGGCTCGGGCTGGAGGGGGTGGCGGACACGCCGTGGCGGCGCTTGTCGGGCGGCGAGCAGCAGCGGGTCTCGCTCGCGCTGGCGTTGGTCGGCCGGCCCGAGGTCGCCTTCCTCGACGAGCCGACCGCGGGGCTCGACCTGCACGCCCGCCAGACCACGTGGGACCTGATCGGCGAGCTGCGCGACGCCGGTGTCGCGGTCATCCTCACCACTCACGCTCTCGACGAGGCCGAAGCACTCGCCGACACCGTGACGATCGTCAACCAGGGGCGCGTCGTCGCGACCGGTACGCCGACGGAGCTGTCCCGCGATGCCGCCGCTCCCGAGCTTCGGTTCGAGGCCGTGCCCGGGCTGGACGTCGACGACCTGAGCGGTGTCCTGCCGGCCGGAGCCGCCGCCCGCGAAGAGCGCGCCGGGCATTACGCCGTCGGACCCCGCGTGGACCCGGACGTCGTCGCCGCGATCACGGCGTGGTGCGCAGCGCGTGGCGTCATGCCGGACAACATCACCACCGCGAGTCGCTCGCTCACCGACGTGTTCCTCGAGCTCACCTCGGCGGACCGGACATGACCGCCCTGGACCTGACGCCGCACCCCCACGCCGCGCCGCGCCGCTCGACGATCGCCGCGCAGACGGCGATGGAGACCAAGCTGATCCTCCGCAACGGGGAGCAGCTGTTGCTGACCATCCTGATCCCCGTCGCCCTGCTCGTGCTGTTCGCGAAGGCCCCGATCGCCGACCTCCCCAAGCCGCGCATCGACTTCATGACCCCGGGCGTGCTCGGCCTCGCGGTCATGTCGACCGCCTTCACCGGGCAGGCGATCGGCACCGGCTTCGAGCGTCGCTACGGCGTGCTGCGGCGCCTCGCCACCACCCCGCTGTCGCGCAGCGGCCTGCTCGCCGCGAAGACCCTCGCGGTGCTCTGCGTCGAGGTGATCCAGACCGCGCTGCTCTGCGCGGTAGGAGCGGCACTGGGCTGGAGCCCCCATGGTTCGGCCGCACCGGTCGTCGGCCTGCTCGTGCTCGGGACCGCGTGCTTCAGCTCCCTCGGACTGCTGATGGCGGGCACCCTGCGGGCCGAAGCCACCCTCGCCGGCGCCAACCTGGTCTACCTGGCATCACTCGGGCTCGGCAGTGTCGCCTATCCGCTGTCGGACTACTCGACGGCGGTGCACGACCTGCTGCAGCTGTTCCCCCTCGCGGCACTCGCCGATGGTCTCCGCGCCGTGCTCGACTTCGGGCACGGCGTGCCGGTGCACGACTGGGTGACGCTCGTCGTCTGGACCGTCGCAGGGGTGGCCGCGACCGTGCGATGGTTCCGCTGGGACTAACCGGCCGCGACGACCTCGGGGACGGCTGCCACCTCGCCGGGCTCGACGTAGGTGTACTTGCCACCGCGCACCCAGGACGCGGCAGCAGCGAGCAGGCTCACGACGATCGCCAGGTCCAGCGCCGCGTGCAGCCCGTGCTGGAACGGACCGCTGATCATCGCCGGGAAGAAGTCACGGCTGGTCAGCACCGCCTGCTGGTGGGCGGTGAGACCCGAAAGCACGTGCGGCCCGACCAGGTGCTGCACCGGGTTGTAGCCGAGGAACGCCGCGAACAGGGTCGCGACCGGCGGGAGGTGCGAGACGTGGTCCGCGACGGCCGGCGGCACCCCCTGCTGCACGAGCCCGTGATGCAGGGTCGCCGGCAACGTGCTGGAGAAGCCGACGATCATCAGCGTGAAGAACATCCCGATCGAGAGCACCTGCGCGGAGTTCTGGAAGGTGGAGTTCATCCCTGAGCCCGCGCCGCGATGTTTCGCAGGAAGGGCGTTCATGACCGCCGCGCGGTTCGGCGAGCCGAACGACGCCATGGCCATTCCCAGGGCGAACAGCAGGACCGCGAACACCGGATAAGAGAAGTCGATCGGCATCAGCTCGAGCAGCCCGAACCCGATCGCCGTACCGATCATCCCGCCGGTCGCGAACGGGCGCGCGCCGAAACGGTCGGACAGGTAGCCCGACAACGGGCCCGCCACGAACAGCCCGGCGGTCAGTGGCAGCATCGCCAGGCCTGCCTTGAGCGGCGTGTCCGTGAAGTCGACGCCGTGGCGTGGCAGCCAGATGCCCTGCAACCAGATGATCAGCGTGAACATCAGCCCGCCGCGCGACAGGGCGGCGAGGAAGCTGGCGAAGACGCCTGCGGAGAACGCCCGGATCTTGAACAGCTGGAGGCGGAACATCGGTTCGGCGACCCGCACCTCGATCAGGCAGAACGCGACGAGCAACGCGATGCCGATCGCCAGCTCACTGATCACGGCTGGACTCCCCCAGCCCATGGAGTGGTTGCGGTAGGGCTCGATGCCGTAGGTCAGGCCGATCATCACGAGCACCAGGCCCGCTGCGAACGTCAGGTTGCCCCAGATGTCCAGCGACGCGTGGTGGCGTTCGGAGAGCTCACGAAGCTTGACGTAGCCCCAGACCGTCGCGAACAGGCCGATGGGGACGGACACCAGGAAGATCAGTCGCCAGTTGATCGGGGCGAGCACGCCGCCGAGCACCAACCCGAGGAAGGTCCCGCCGAAGGCGACCGCCTGGTTGATCCCGAGCGCCATGCCTCGCTGGTTGGCCGGGAAGGCATCCGTGAGGATCGCGGAGGAGTTCGCGATCAGCATTGCCGCGCCGACGCCCTGGAACAGCCGCATGACGATCAGGTAGATCCCTGCGGCGTGGCCGGTGTTCCACGTGACGGTCAGCAACAGCGAGAACAGGGTGAAGATGGCGAACCCGAGGTTGTAGATCCGCACCCGGCCGTAGATGTCGCCGATCCGGCCGAGGCTCACCACCAGCACGCTGGTGACGACCATGAACCCCAGGATCATCCAGAGCAGGTAAAAGCTGTTGCCCGGCTCCAGCGGGTCGATGTGGATGCCGCGAAAGATGTCCGGCAGCGCGATCATCGTGATCGAGGCATCGATGGTCGCCATGAGCACGCCGAGCGTGCAGATGAACAGCGCCGTCCACTTGTATCGGTCCTCGGCGGCGCCCACCAGCCCACATTACTTGCGGGGCGAAACTAGTTTCGGCGCGGCGCGCCCGATCTTCAGCCGACCTTGTCGAGGAACCCGATCAGGTCGTCGGCGTGCTCCTCCTCGACGGACAGGATGTCCTCGAACAGCCGGCGCGTGGTCGGGTCGGTCGTCCCGAGCCAGCCGATGATCTCGGTGTACGACGCGATCGCGATCCGCTCCGCGACCAGGTTCTCCCGGATCATCGTCTCCAGGCTGTCGGCGGTCTCGTACTCGGAGTGCGACCGGGCCGTCAGCGTCTCCGGGTTGAAGTCGGGCTTGCCGCCGAGCTGGGCGATCCGCGCCGCCAGCCGGTCGGCGTGCTCCTGCTCCTCGTTGGCGTGGACCAGGAACTCGGCCGCCACCGGCTCGGCATCCAGGCCGGTGGCGACGAAGTGGTGCTGCCGGTAACGCAGCGCGCACACGGTCTCGGTGGCGAGCGCGGCGTTGAGCACCTCGATCACCCGATCGACGTCGGCCCGGTACGCCGCGGTGACCGGGCCCTTCTCCATCTCGTCACGGGCCTGCTTGCGCAGGGTCTCGACGTCAGTCAGGAAGTCAGCCATATCGCCGACCTACCCGCCAAGTGATCAGTTCTCACCCGATCAGCGACTTCAGACGAACTGGCTGACCGCCACCGCTGCGAACAGCAGCGCCAGATAGCTGATCGACGCGTGGAACAGCACGAGCGGCTTGGCGGGCTCCCCCCGCTGCGCCCGACGGTGCAGCCGGTGCGCCTCGAGCAGGAAGCCGGCACCGAGCACGCCGGCCGCGACCGTGTAGACGATGCCGGCGCCGAACGGGACCAGCAGCAGCGAGGCACCGACCATGGCCCATGAGTAGAAGACAATCTGGCGGGTCACCGAGATCTCAGGTGCGACGACCGGCAGCATGGGGACGCCGGCGGCCGCGTAGTCGTCCTTGAACCGCATCGCCAGTGACCAGAAGTGCGGCGGGGTCCACAGGAAGATCACCGCGAACAGCACCACGGCGGGCCAGCCCACGTCGCCGCGCACCGCGGACCAGCCGATCAGCACCGGGAAGCAGCCCGCAGCACCGCCGATGACGATGTTCGACGGCGTACGTCGCTTGAGGCCGAGCGTGTAGACGAAGACGTAGAACGCGATCGCGCCGTCTGCCAGCAGCGCCGAGAGCCAGTTCGCGCCCAGCCCGAGCAGCAGCGTGGCGGCCGCGCCGAGAGCGATGCCGAACCGGAGCGCATTGGCCGGGGACACCTGCTGCTTGGCCAGCGGGCGCCGCTTGGTGCGGCTCATGACCGCGTCGATGTCCCGATCGGCCACGCAGTTGAGCGCGTTTGCGCTGCCGGCCGCCAGGGTGCCGCCGACGAGGGTGGCGCAGGCGGTCCACAGCGACGGCAGCCCCTTGGCCGCCAGCACCATGGCCGGCAGCGTGGTGACGAGCAGCAGCTCGATGATCCGGGGCTTGGTCAGCGCGACGTAACTGCTGACCCGTTGGCGCACGGACGAATCGTATCGGGCGGCATGGGAAGAACTCTCACCGACTCGTCTCATGCCGTGAGCACTCCCGCGATCAAGGGAGGAGACAACCTCACTACGCTCGGGATTGATCACTACCGACGGGAGATGCGCACGTGGGTGCAGCGGGGCAGCCGCTCGAATGGACCGAGACCGACGACCTGGCGGTGAAGGTGGTCCGGGCCCTCGCCATGGATGCCGTCCAAGCAGCCGGCAACGGGCATCCCGGCACTGCGATGAGCCTCGCGCCGGCGGCGTACCTGCTGTTCCAGCGCCTGATGCGGCACGACCCGACGGATCCCGGGTGGATCGGCCGCGACCGGTTCGTGCTCAGCTGCGGTCACTCCAGCCTGACCCTTTACATCCAGCTGTTCCTGGCCGGCTACGGGCTCACGATCGAAGACCTCAAGCTCCTCCGTCAGTGGGGCTCGCTCACCCCGGGGCACCCGGAGCACGGTCACACCGCCGGCGTCGAGACCACCACCGGCCCGCTCGGCCAAGGCGTCGCCAACGCGGTGGGCATGGCGATGGCCGCCCGGTACGAACGGGGCCTGTTCGACCCGGACGCCAAGCCCGGCAAGAGCCCGTTCGACCACCTGATCTGGTGCTTCGCCTCCGACGGCGACATCGAAGAGGGAATCTCCGGCGAGGCAAGCTCGATCGCGGGCCACCAGCAGCTCGGCAACCTCGTCCTGCTGTACGACGACAACCACATCTCGATCGAGGGTGACACGAAGGTCGCGCTCTCCGAGGACGTGGCGGCGCGCTACGCCGCCTACGGCTGGCACACCCTCCACATCTCCGACGTCAACGACGTCCAGGCCGTCTACGACGCGTTCGAGGCGGCGCGCGCCGAGACCGCACGCCCCACGCTGATCTCGGTCCGCTCGATCATCGGCTGGCCCGCTCCCACGCTGCAGAACACGGGCAAGGCCCACGGCGCCGCACTCGGTGCCGAGGAGGTCGCCGCGACGAAGAAGATCCTCGGCTTCGACCCGGCAGTGTCGTTCCACTGCCCGGACGAGGTCCTGGCACGCACCCGCCAGGTGGTCGACCGCGGCCGTGAGGCTCACGCGGCGTGGCAGCAGGACTTCGACGCATGGGCCGCGGCGAACCCCGAGCGCGCGGCGGAGCTGCAGCGGATCAGCGAACGCCGGACACCCGCCGGATGGGACGCCAAACTGCCGGACTTCGCCGGCGAGACGTCGATCTCGACCCGCAAGGCCAGCGGAGCCGTCATCAACGCTCTCGCGTCGGTGATGCCCGAGCTGTGGGGTGGCTCCGCCGACCTCGCCGAGAGCAACAACACCGAGATCGAGGGCGCCGACTCCTTCCTGCCGGAATCACACGGCGGCTCGCCGTACGGCCGGATCCTTCACTTCGGGATCCGTGAGCACGCCATGGGCGCGATCATGAACGGCATCACGCTGCACGGCGGCACGCGCGTGTTCGGTGGCACCTTCCTGACGTTCTCCGACTACATGCGCGGATCGGTGCGCCTCGCGGCCCTGATGAAGCTGCCGGTGACCTACATCTGGACACACGACTCGATCGGGTTGGGTGAGGACGGCCCGACGCACCAGCCGATCGAGCACCTCGCCGCGCTGCGCGCGATCCCCGGCCTCGACGTGGTGCGGCCCGCGGACGCCACCGAGACGACCGTCGCATGGCGGACGATCATCGAGCACATCGACCGCCCGGCCGGGCTGATCCTGTCCCGGCAGAACCTGCCGGTGCTCGACCGTTCCGCCCTCGCTTCCGCCGAAGGCGCGGCCCGCGGCGGCTACGTCCTCGCCGAGGCCTCCAGCGGGACCGCCGAGGTGATCATCATCGCGACGGGAAGCGAGGTGCAGATCGCGCTCGCCGCACGCGACCAGCTCGAGGCCGACGGAACCCCGGTCCGGGTCGTGTCGATGCCCTGCCGCGAGTGGTTCGAGGCGCAGGACCTCGCCTACCAGCAGGAGGTCCTGCCACCGCGGATCAAGGCGCGGGTCTCGGTCGAGGCAGCCGTTGCGCTGGGCTGGCGGGACTTCGTGGGCGACCACGGGGAATGCGTCTCGATCGAGCATTTCGGTGCCAGCGCGCCGTACCAGATCCTGTTCGAGCAGTTCGGATTCACCGCGGATCGGGTGGTGGCCGCCGCGCACGCAAGCCTGTCGAAGGTGGGCGCCACCAAGGGCTCTACGACGGGGAACTAGGCAAGACGAGGGAGAGAACCATGACCGACCCGCTCAAGCAGCTCTCCGACGCAGGCGTCGCGATCTGGCTCGACGACCTGTCGCGTGAACGGCTGGTCGGCGGCGGCCTGGCCGCCCTCGTTCGTGACAGCCACGTCGTCGGCATCACGACCAACCCGACCATCTTCCAGAAGGCGATCAGCGGCAGCGAGATCTACGACGACCAGTTCCGTGACCTCGCCGTCCGCGGCGTCGGGGTGGACGAGTCGCTGCGCATGGTGACGGCATTCGACGTGCGGGAGGCGTGCGACGTGCTGCGTCCGGCCTACGACGCCAGCGACGGCGTCGACGGCCGCGTTTCGATCGAGGTCGGACCGGCGATCGCCAACAACACCGAGGCGACGATCGCGGAGGCGCGCGCACTGTGGTGGCTGGTCGACCGGCCGAACCTCTTCATCAAGATTCCGGCGACCAAAGCGGGCATCCCGGCGATCGCCCAGATGCTCAGCGAGGGCATCAGCATCAACGTCACGCTGATCTTCTCGCTCGAACGCTACGGCGAGGTGATCGACGCCTTCCTCGACGGGGTCGAGCGCGCCCGGGTCGCGGGCCACGACCTGACGAAGCTCGGATCGGTCGCATCGTTCTTCGTCTCACGCGTCGATTCCGAGGTTGACGCGCGACTGGACAAGATCGGTAGCGACGCCGCTAAGGCACTCCGGGGGAAGGCCGCCGTCGCGAACGCCCGACTCGCCTACGAGCTCTACGAGCAGAAGCTGTCCGGGCCGAGGTGGGAGGCCCTCGTCGCCGCGGGCGCGAAGCCGCAGCGTCCGCTGTGGGCATCGACCTCGACCAAGGACCCGGCGTACGACGACACGATGTACGTCGTCGACCTGGTCGCGCCCGGCACCGTCAACACGATGCCGGAGCCGACGATTCGCGCCGTCGCCGACCACGGCCGGATCACGGGCGACACCATCCGGCCCAACTATGCGGACGCCCACGAGGTGCTCAACGCCCTCGCGGAGATCGGCATCGACTACGACGACGTGGTCCGAGTGCTCGAGGAAGAGGGCGTCGAGAAGTTCGTCGCCTCCTGGAACGAGCTCGTCGAGTCGACGAAGAAAGAGCTCGAGCAGCTCGCCCCCGCCAAGTGATGGACTCCGACAGAATCGACGCGGGGGGCATCACGCTGCGATTCGCGGGTGGGGAGCTGATCGCCGCCCGCGATCGAGCGATCGCGGACAACAAGGGGATTGCGGCCCGGATCGCGGCCAAGGACGCCGGGCTGTGGGGCCCCGAAGCCGCCGCGGAGGCGAAGGTCCGGCTCGGCTGGCTCGACTGTGTGACCGTCTCCCGCCCGCTGGTCGCGGAGATCGAGCAGCTGCGGGCCACGTTGCGCAGCGAAGGCGTCGACCATGTCGTCCTGTGCGGCATGGGCGGCTCGTCGCTCGCCCCTGAGGTGATCACGGCGACCTACGGCGCCGAGCTCACCACCTTGGACACGACCGACCCAGGCCAGGTCGGAACGGCGCTGGCCGACCGGATCGAGCGCACCGTCGTGGTGGTGTCGAGCAAGAGCGGCGGGACCCTGGAGACCGACAGCCACCGGCGGGCCTACGAGCAGGCGTTCCGGGACGCCGGGATCGATCCGGTGGGGCGGATCGTCGTCGTCACCGACCCCGGCTCGCCGCTGCAGCGGCTCGCGGCGGAAGCGGGTTACCGGGTGTTCGAGGCGGATCCGAACATCGGCGGCCGCTACAGCGCGCTCAGCGCCTTCGGCCTGGTGCCGAGCGGCCTTGCCGGCGTACCGGTCGGCGAGCTCCTGGACGCCGCGGAAGCAGTCGCCAAGACGCTTGCCGGCGATTACGGCAACGCTGCGGTTGCGCTGGGCGCGGCGCTCGGCGAGTACGGCGTCGACGGCCACGACAAGGTCGTCATCGCCGACGCCGGCTCCGGCATCGTCGGCTTCGGGGACTGGGCCGAGCAGCTGCTCGCCGAGTCGACCGGGAAGAACGGCCGCGGCCTGCTGCCGGTCGTCGTCCAGAGTCCGCAGTCCCCCGGTTTCGACTCGCTGCCGGACACCCACCTGGTGACGATCGGGGCCACAGCACCCGAACAGGGGACGGCAGTCGAGGGATCGCTCGGCGCGCAGTTCCTCGCGTGGGAGTTCGCGACCGCGGTAGCGGGTCTGCTGCTCGGCATCGACCCGTTCAACCAGCCCAACGTCCAAGAGTCGAAGGACAACACCAAGGCCGTTCTGGAGCACGCCGGCGAGGGCCCGCTGCCCACCGGAGAGCCGCTGTTCAGCGACGGTCCGATCGAGGTCTACGGCGAGGCGGCCGACGTCGGTGGCGCTACCGACCTCGCCGGGGTGATCGACGCGCTGCTCCACGCCGTACCGGGGCACGGATATCTGGCCGTCATGGCGTACCTCGACCGCCTGGGTGACAGCGCCGCCGCCGAGGTGCGCGACCTGCTCGCCGCGCGAATCCCCCACCCGGTGACGTTCGGGTGGGGACCGCGGTTCCTGCACTCCACGGGACAGTTCCACAAGGGCGGGCCACCGGTCGGAGTGTTCCTCCAGATCACCGGCGCGACCGACGCCGATGTGGCGATCCCGGGTCAGCCCTTCGGCTTCGCCCGGCTCCAGCTCGCGCAGGCACTCGGCGACATCCAGGCGCTCCGCGCGCGATCGCGGCCCGCCGTACGCCTGCACCTCACCGATCGCGCGGCGGGAATCGCGGCGCTGCTGAAGGCGGCGCGTTGATACCTCCCGGCAGCGCGGGAAACCTGCTGCGCGATCCGCGCGACCGACGCCTACCGCGGGTCCCAGGTCCGTGCGCGATCGTCGTGTTCGGCGTGACCGGCGACCTGTCGCGCAAGAAGCTGATCCCTGCCATCTACGACCTCTCCAACCGCGGCTTGCTCCCGCCGGGATTTGCCTTGCTCGGATTCGCGAGGCGCGACTGGGACGTCGGCGACTTCGAGTCGCTCGCCAAGCAGGCGGCGCAGGAGCACGCGCGGACCGAGTTCCGCGAGGACGTCTGGCGGCGGGTCGCCTCCTCGCTGCAGTTCCTGCCCGGCTCCTTCGACGACGACGCCGCGTTCGACAACCTTGCGCAGACGCTGATCGACCTCGAGGCCAGCCACGGCATCCACGGCAACGCCGCGTTCTACCTGTCGATCCCGCCGGCTGCCTTCCCGGTGGTGCTCAAGCAGATGCAGCGCACCGGCATGGCCGACAACGAGAAGTCCGGCGGCTGGCGGAGGGTCGTCGTCGAGAAGCCGTTCGGCCACGACCTCGCCTCCGCGCGCGAGCTCAATGACCTCGTCGACGACGTGTTCTCCCCCGGCGACGTGTTCCGCATCGACCACTACCTGGGCAAGGAGACGGTGCAGAACATGTTGGCGTTGCGGTTCGCCAACACGCTGTTCGAGCCGATCTGGAACTCCAACTACGTCGACTCCATCCAGATCACGATGGCCGAGGACGTCGGCATCGGCAGCCGCGCCGGCTTCTACGACACCGCAGGCGCAGCTCGCGACGTCCTGCAGAACCACCTGCTGCAACTGCTCGCGCTGACCGCGATGGAGGAGCCGGTCTCCTTCGACGCCGAGGCGATCCGGATCGAGAAACTGAAGGTGCTCAACGCGATCTCGCTTCCCGAGGACCTCGGCCGCTACGCCATCCGCGGGCAGTACGACCAAGGCTGGCTGGCCGGTCAGCGGGTTCCGTCCTACCTCGACGAGGAGAACGTTCCGAAGGACTCCAGGACGGAGACCTACGCGGCGGTTCGGCTCGGGGTCGAGACCCGTCGATGGGGCGGCGTGCCGTTCTATCTCCGCACCGGGAAGCGGCTTCCTCGGCGCGTCACCGAGATCGCCGTCATCTTCAAGGCCGCGCCGCACCTGCCGTTCGACGCCACCGACACCACGGAGCTCGGCCACAACCAGCTCGTCGTCCGCGTACAGCCCGACGAAGGCGTGACCCTGCGCTTCGGCTCGAAGGTCCCGGGGTCGGCGATGGAGGTACGTGACGTGTCGATGGACTTCCTGTACGGCGAGGCCTTCACCGAGTCTTCCCCGGAGGCCTACGAGCGGCTGATCCTCGACGTGCTGCTCGGCGACGCCACGTTGTTCCCCCGCAACGAGGAAGTCGACGCGTCGTGGCGGGTGATCGACCGGCTCGAAGAGTTCTGGTCGGGGACGTCACCGGAGAAGTACCGCGCGGGCGAGTGGGGACCTCGCGGGGCCGACGAGATGCTCGCCGCGGACGGCCGGACCTGGCGGCGCCCATGACCACCACCCTGTGGGACACCACCGGTACCGACGTCGTCAAGGCGCTCCTCGCCGAGCGGCGCGCCGCCGGCGCGCTCGCCTCCGGCCTCGCCTTGACCCTTGTCGTCGTGGTCGACGAGAAGCGCGTCCAGGAGGCGGAGCAGGCGGCGACGGTCGCCGCCGCTGCCCATCCCTGCCGGCTGATCGTGGTGGTCCGGCACTCGATCAACGCGGACATCCGGCTCGACGCGGAGGTGCAGATCGGCGGGCGGCTCGGTTCCACCGAGGCGGTCGTGATGCGCATGTACGGCCGGCTCGCGCTGCACGCCGAGTCCGTCGTCCTCCCGCTTCTGGCCCCCGACGCACCGGTGGTCACGTGGTGGCACGGCGCGCCACCGGCGGAGATCGCGACCGACGCGCTCGGCGTCCTCGCCAACCGGCGGGTGACCGACTGCGCACAAGCGGCGGACCCGCTCGCGGCGCTGAACACCCGGGCGCAGGACTTCGTCCTCGGCGACACGGACCTGTCGTGGACTCGGTGCACCGCGTGGCGGTCGTTGTTGGCGTCCGCACTCGACGGTGTCGAGGGCGAGCCCGTGTCGGCGTCGGTGTCCGCCGAAGCCGGCAACCCGAGCGCCGCGCTGCTCACCGGCTGGCTCAGCTCCCGGCTCCGCCTCGCGACGAGCTCCGAGACGAGCCATGGCCCCGGCATCACCGCGGTCGAGATCGTGATGCGCCGCCCTGACGGCAGCGACTGCGCGATCAAGATCGACCGGCCCGACGGGACATCGGCAACCTTGCGCCGCGGCGACGAAGAGCCTCGCCAGCTGCCCCTCCCGCGGCGTGCTCCGGGTGACCTGCTCGCCGAAGAGCTGCGCCGGATGGATCCGGACGCGGTCTACGCGGAGTCGCTCACCAGCTGCACCGACGTCGCGCTGGACAACACGCCTCGTAGCCGCATCCTGGTCTGGCGCGATCCGGCACTCGCCGAGTGACGGACCTGACCTCGCTCGTCGTCACTCACCGTGACGCCGACGTCCTGGCGCAGGCGGTCGCCGCCCGGGCGATCACCGCGATCACGGACGCCCAGGCGGCGCGCGGCAGCGCCTCGATAGTGCTGACAGGGGGCGGCATCGGAGGCGCCACACTGCGCGCCGTCGCCGCCTCGGCGCTTCGCGACACCGTCGACTGGGGCCGCCTGGACGTCTGGTGGGGCGACGAGCGGTTCCTGCCCGCCGGGCACCCGGAACGCAACGAGACCCAGGCCCGTGACGCGCTGCTCGACCACGTGCCGGTAGATCCGGTCCGGGTCCACCCCATGGCGGCCAGCGACGGTCCGGCCGGTGCGGACCTCGAGGCCGCGGCCGGCCGGTACGTCGACGCGCTCGCAGCGGCCGGCGATCCGGCCTTCGACGTGCTGCTGCTGGGCGTCGGTCCCGACGGCCATGTCGCGTCGTTGTTCCCCGGCCTACCGGGCTTGGCGGACGAGCGACCCGCCCTCCCGGTGCGCAACTCCCCCAAGCCGCCACCAGAGCGCATCTCGCTGGGCCTCAGCGCCATCAACCGTGCCAGGGAGGTCTGGCTCGTGGCCGCCGGCGAGGAGAAGGCCGCCGCGGTCGCGTCCGCCCTGAACGGCGGAAGCGAACCCGCGGCCCGCGTAGCCGGCAAGGAAGCCACCAGGTGGCTCCTGGACCAAGCGGCCGCCGCCGCCCTCTAGGCCCTCGCAGGGAGCGAGCTACTTGAGGAGGAGGCCGATGCCGATGATGCAGCCGAACCAGAGGACGCCGCAGATGATCGTGAGCCGGTCGAGGTTCTTCTCCACGACCGAGGATCCGGACAGCGTCGAGGACACGCCGCCGCCGAACAAATCGGACAGGCCGCCACCTTTGCCGCGGTGCAGCAGGACGAGCAGCATCAACAGCAGGCTGACGATGATCAGCAGGATGGAGAGCGCGGTGACCACGCCTCCAGTGTGTCAGATCGGCGCGGCGGGCTCCCTCGCCAGCCTCAGCTGAGCCGAACCCGCGGATCGAGGATCGCGTACAGGATGTCGACCACGATGTTCGCCACCACGACGGCCGCAGACGCCACGACCACGATCCCGAGGATCACCGGCAGGTCCTGGTTGCTGATCGCCTGCACGGCGGTGTACCCGAGACCCTGCATGCTGAAGACCGTCTCGGTGACCACCGCCCCGCCGATCAGTACGGCGACGTCGATGCCGAACTGCGTGACGATCGGCGTCAGCGCCGCTCGTAGCCCGTGCCGCAGGACGACCCGGCGTTCCGACAGCCCTTTCGCGCGCGCCGTCCGGATGTAGTCCTCACCGAGGACGTCGAGCATCGACGATCGGGACAGCCGGGTGTAGGCAGCGGCGCTGACGACCGCAAGGGTGATCCACGGCAGGATCAGGTGATGCGCCCACTGCAGCGGGTTGCTGGTGAAGTCGACGTACCCCGCGGCCGGGAACCAGTGCAGGTGCAGCTTCGTGGAGAAGTCGTAGTAGAAGACCAGCAGCAGGAGCAGACCGAGCACGAACGTCGGCAGCGAGTAGAAGAACAGCGCGATTGTCGTGAACAGCCGGTCGAGGAAGCTTCGCGGACGTACCGCCGACAGGATGCCCGACGCCAACCCCATCAGCAGCCAGAGGATCGAGGCGCCGATCGCGAGCGACAGCGTGATCGGTGCTGCCGTCTTGAGGATGTGCGTGACGGGGATCTGGAAGAAGTAGTCCTGCCCCAGCCCGCCGCGGAGCAGACCGGCGCGATGTGGCGTGCCGTAGATGAAGTGCCAGTACTGCTGCCACAGCGGCTGGTTCAGCCCCAGGTCGTGGATGATCTGGTCGAGCTTGGCCTGTGACGCCGCCTTGCCACCGATCCGGCGGGCGACGTCCTTCGGGCCCTGCCCGCCGGCAAAGAAGAGCAGGAACGACGCCACCGTCACGAGCCACATGACGAGGACGCCCTGCAGGATGCGGCGGACCAGGAAGCGGGCCATCAGACGAACAACCTGTCTGCTCGAGGGTCGAACGCATCTCGGACACCGTCACCGAAGATGTTGAACGCCAAGGTGGTGATCAGCAGCGCCAGACCTGGGAAGACGAGATACCACCAGGCGACGGTGTAGACCGCCTGCGAGCTCGCGATCATGGCGCCCCAGTCGGCGGTCGGCGGCTGCACCCCGATCGACAGGAACGACAGCGTCGCCTCGCCGACGATGCTGAGCGGGATCAGCAGCGAGGCGTAGACGATCACCTGCGCGATCACGTTCGGAAAGATGTCGACGAACATGATCCGCCACGGGGTAGCACCGAGCGACCGAGCCGCCTCGACGTACTCCCGCTCACGGATCGACAGCACCTGACCGCGCACGATCCTGGCCACCGAGGACCAGCCGAACAGCGACAGCACGCCGACGACCAGCCACAGGCTGCCGCCGCCGCTGACCGCAGCCAGTGCGACACCGAAGAGCAGGAACGGGATCGACAGCGTGACGTCGATCAGCCGGGAGATGAGCGTGTCGACGAAGCGGCCGAAGTAGCCCGCCATCAACCCCATCAGCGCCCCGAAGGAAACCGTGATGGCAGTGGTGACGACACCGACCAGCAGCGAGACCCGGGCGCCGTAGGCGATCCGGACCAGCAGGTCGCGACCCTGGTCGTCCGCGCCGAGCCAGAAGTGGCTCCCCAACCCGGCCGGGAAGCCTTCCGGTGTCTCGCCGATGATCCGGAACTGCTGGTTCACCCCGTGACCGGTGATCTTGGCGAAGATCGGCGCCCCGATCGCGCAGGCGACGATGATCACGATCACGATCGCCGACACAACGGCGGCCCGGTCGCGACGCAGCCGCTCGTACGCCAACCGCCAGGGACTGCGCCCTTGGATGATCTTCGCGGCCTCCGGTGGCGTCTCCTCACCCGCGCCCCCTGCCATCACGTCGAGGTCGCCGGCACCACCGACATTGCCGATCGTCACTGGGACCACCCTCCTCGCATGCGGCGCTCAGGCATTACCGATCAGGCCTTCCTCGATCACCCGCTCCTCGACGCTGATCTGCGGCGTCGACTTGCTGATGTCCTCACCGACCTCCACCGGAAAGTGGCATGCCGCGGCGTGAATGTCCGGGTCGCCCAGGCGCGGGACGAGCGCCGGATCCTCACGGACGCAGAGGTCCTGTGCCTTGGGACATCGCGGATGGAACCGGCACCCCGACGGCGGATCGAGCGGCGACGGGACGTCTCCGACCAGCACGACCCGGTGCCGCTCCTGCATCTGGCGCGGGTCGGGCACCGGAACCGCCGACAGGAGGGCCTGCGTGTAGGGGTGGCGACCCTTTTGATAGATGTCGTCGCCTGGTCCGACCTCCGCGACCTTGCCGAGGTACATGACCGCGACCCGGTCACTGACGTGCCGGACCACCGACAGGTCGTGAGCGATGAAGATGTAGGTCAGGTTGAGCTCCTTCTGCAGATCTGCCAGAAGGTTGATCACCTGTGCCTGAATCGACACGTCCAGGGCGGACACCGGCTCATCGCAGATCACGAGCTTCGGGCGCAACGCGAGGGCTCGCGCGATACCGATGCGTTGGCGCTGGCCGCCGGAGAACTCCGCCGGGAACCGGTTGTAATGCTCGGGGTTGAGCCCCACGAGCTCCATCGCCTCCTGCACCCGGCGCTTGCGCTCCTGCCCGCTCGCGATCCCGTGAATGGCAAACGGGTCGCCGATGATCGAGCCGACCCGGCGACGCGGGTTCAGCGAGCCGTACGGGTCCTGAAAGATCATCTGCATGTCCCGGCGGTGGGGACGCATCCGTGATGGGGAGAGCCGCGAGATGTCGGTTCCGTCGAACTCGACAGTTCCCGACGTGAGGTCGTAGAGCCGCATGATGCAGCGGGCGAGCGTCGACTTGCCGCAGCCGGTCTCGCCGACCAGGCCCAGCGTCTCCCCACGACGTACCTCGAGGCTCACTCCATCGACCGCGTGAACCGCCCCGACGTTGCGCCGGAACAGCGACGACGACCGCACCGGGAAGTGCTTCACGACATCGGTGAGCTTCAGCAGCGCGTCGCCGGAGTCGCTCACGCGGCACCCTCTTTCGGCTGGTCGTGCCGCATCTGCTCGCGCTCGGCCCGGTCCGCAGGCAGCCAGCACGCCGACCGATGGCCGGCGGCCTGGTCGACGACGAGCAGCGGCGGAGTCTCGACACAGCGCTCGAACGCGTACGGACAGCGTGGCCGGAACGGGCACCCCTGCGGCAGGTTGATCAGGCTCGGTGGCTGGCCGGCGATCGGAACCAGACGTTCCCGCGACCCGTAGCCCGGCAAGGACAGCAGCAGACCCTCGCTGTAGGGGTGGTGCGCACCGTAGAACAGCGTGTCGCGCGACGCGGTCTCCATCACCGCGCCGGCGTACATCACCACGACCTCGTCGGCGATCTCTGCGATCACGCCCAGGTCGTGGGTGATCATGATGATCGCGGTGCCGAACTCGTCCTGCAGCCGCTTCATCACCTCGAGCACCTGCGCCTGCACCGTTACGTCGAGCGCAGTCGTGGGCTCGTCCGCGATCAGCAGCTTCGGGTTGAGCGCCATTGCCATAGCGATCATCGCCCGCTGCCTCATACCACCCGAGAACTGATGCGGGAAGTCGTCGACCCGGCGGTCCGGTTGCGGGATGCCGACCATGCGCAGCAGATCCACGGCGCGCGAGCGAGCCGCATGTTTCGTGATCGACGCGTCGTGGGCGCGGATCATCTCCACGATCTGCCAGCCGACGCGGTAGTACGGGTGCAGGCTCGACAGCGGGTCCTGGAAGATCATGCCGATCTCGGCACCGCGAACGTTGCGAAGCGCCTCGGACTCCATGGTGAGCAGGTCGTTGCCCTCGAACAAAGCGGTGCCCGCGATGCGCGCGCCGCGCACGAGGCCCATGATCGCCTGCGTCGAGACACTCTTCCCGGATCCGGACTCGCCGACGATCCCGAGCGTCTTACCCGATTCGACGCTGAAGCTCAGCCCACGAACCGCGTCCAGCTGACCGTCCGGTGTCGCGAACGAAACGCGAAGATCCTCTACTTCGAGCAACGCCACACGCAGCTCCTCACCGGTTTCGGCAACACCTCAAGGTTCAAGGCGCAGGCCGAGGACAGTGTGTACCTAAAGACCGGCCGGTGTCCCGCAAGCGCGAGACACCGGCCGGTTCGTTGCTCACTCAGATGTGCCAGCCGAACTGAGTTACTTGGAGATCCAGACGTTCGGGTAGTCGATCGTCTGGAATGCCGGCATGAACACGTCGTTGTGGGTGTTCGCCGAGTGCAGGAACCCGCCGTTGACGGATCCGATCGGATAGAACGCCGCGTCCTTGATCACCAGGTCGTCGGCCTGGGCCCAGAGCTTGTTGCTCGTGGCCTCGTCCTGCGCAGCCGATGCCTGCTCGATCAATGAGTCGACCTGCGGGTCGTCGAACAGCCCGAAGTCACTCGACACCGGCGGAAGGACCTTGCCGTAGAACAGCGGCTTGAAGAACGACAACGCCGCGTTGCCGTACCAGTCCGGCCCCCATCCGGCCAGTGACAGGTCCCAGTCACCGTTGCGGGCGCTCGACGGCACCTGCAGGTACTTCGTGTAGATGGTGAACTGGCCGGGCGCGTTGAGACCCGTGACCTTGACGCCGATCTTCTTCAGCTGGCTCTGCACGTCCTCGTACATCTTCTGCGACGTCGAGGAGATCGCGCGGTACAGGAACACCAGGTGCAGGTTCTTCACACCCGCTGCCGCGAGCAGCTGTTTCGCCTTGTCCGGGTTGTACGGGTACGGCGTGTCCTGGTTGAGCTGAGCCCCGTCGATGCCCGGCGGAAGGACGTGCGTCAACGGCGGCTCGAGCTTCTCGCCACCCGCGTCCTGCACGAGGAACGCCCGGTTGATCGCGTAGGACAGCGCCTGGCGAACCGCAGCCTGCTTCAACGCGCCGTTGTTGTTCGGCGACTGCGTGTTGAAGATGATGTACGGGTTGCTCGAGCCCTCGTTCTGCACGTTCAGCAGCGGGTTGTTCTCCTGGATCATCTGGTTCTGCTGCACCGCGCTCGGCGCGAGGTCCCAGTCGGCGTTCAGCGAGCCGGCAAGGATCTGCTGCTGGATCGCGTCCTGCTGCTCACCTTCGGTGACCTTGATCTCGTCGACGTAGGCCTTGCGAATCGGGTCGGTCGACGGGTCCCAGACCGGGTTGCGCGTGAAGTCGATGGACTTCGTCGGGTCGAAGGACTTGATGACGTAAGCACCGCAGGAGACCCAGTGCTGCGCCTCAGCCGTCGTACCCGGCAGGTAGTTCAGCATCTCGACGGCGCGAGGGCTGAACACCGGGATCGTCAGCATGCTCTCGAAGTAGCCGGCCGGCTGGGTCAAGTGGAAGACCAGCGTCTGCGGCGTGTCACCGACGGTGACGCCGGTCAGCGCGTTCTTCGGGTCCGACAGGAACGCCTTGATGCCGGCAACCGTCGGCTTGGCCTTGGCGAAGGCCTTGCAGAAGTCGGTGTAGCCGACGATCAGGTCGCTGAAGTCGGGCTGCCCGCCGAACTGGATGCTCGTCGGGTTGCAGCTGATCTCCACGCCGCGGATGACGTCTTCAGCGGTCACCTGACGCTTGGGCGTGGTGTTCCAGTAGACGCCCTGGCGGATCGTGATGGTCTCGGTCTTGCCGCCGTCGGAGGCCACCGGGTCGCCGGTGGCGAGGTCCGGCACCGCCTCGGTCTGGTGACCGGGTTGCGGCGAGTAGGAGTACAGGTTCCGGCTGAAGATGCGCGCGGCGATCTGGCCGAGGCTGCTGTAGCTGACGTTCGGGTCGTAGTAGTCGGCGTCGCCGGAACCGGCGAGCTTCAACACCCCGCCCCGCACCGGGGTACCGGAGTTGTTGAGAGAAATCTTCTCGAAAGGTGCGTTAGCGCTGCTCGGAGCGGACGAGTTGGAGCTCGGGGTTCCGCCCCCTGAGCTTCCACCGCCACACGCTGCGATCACAAGGCTCGCGACAGCACCCGCCGCGGCAAAGCCAGCGGTACGTCGATTCCGGAGCATGATCCTCCTTATGGGCCGCGGGGTACGCGGCAGCAAGCGGGCGACCCCAACGTCGCCAACCACGCGTGAGATTAGGTCCGCAGGTCAACCGGGCCAATCAGCCCGGGCAAGTTGTGACCTAATGGTTATCCGGCACCCTCGGCGGAACTCTCACGGCCGGCACGCACGATGAGCACGAAATCTTCCGGTATCAGGCTCGCCCCGCCGACAAGAGCCCCGTCGACGTCGGGCTGGTCCATCAGCTCGAGCGCGTTATTCGACTTGACGGACCCGCCGTAGAGGATCCGGACCCCGCCCGCCAGCGTCGGGCTGTAGCTGCTCGCGAGCGTGGCGCGCAGCGCCGCGCAGACCTCCTGGGCGTCCTCCGGGGTGGCCACCTCGCCGGTACCGATCGCCCAGATCGGTTCGTAGGCCACCACGAGCGGCTTCGCCTGGGTCGCGGTGACGCCCGCGAGCGCCGCCTTGAGCTGCGCCGTGCAGTGCGCGACCGCCTCGCCCGCCTGGCGGGCCTCCAGCGACTCCCCCACGCACAGGATGGGCACGAGCTTGTGCCGGATCGCCGCCTGGACCTTGGCGTTGACTAGCACGTCGTCCTCGTGGTGGTGCTCGCGCCGCTCGGAATGCCCGATCACGACGTAGCTGCAGCCGAGCTTGGCGAGCATCGCCCCGCTCACCTCGCCGGTGTAGGCGCCGGCGTCGTGCCGGGAGATGTCCTGAGCGCCGTACTTGATGCGCAGGTGGTCCCCGTCGACCATCGTCTGCACGCTTCGGAGGTCGGTGAACGGCGGCAGCACCGCCACCTCGACAGCGTCGAAGTCCTGGTCGGTCAGGGAGAAGGCGAGCTTCTGCACCAGCGCGATGGCCTCGAGATGGTTGAGGTTCATCTTCCAGTTGCCCGCCATCAGCGGAGTACGGCCGGCGGCCATCAGCCGCCCGCCAGGACCGCGAGACCCGGCAGCTGCTTGCCTTCGAGGTACTCCAAGCTCGCGCCCCCACCCGTAGAGATGTGTCCGAACCGCTTCTCGTCCAGCCCCAGCTGACGAACCGCCGCCGCCGAGTCGCCTCCGCCGACCACCGTGAGCGCGTCGGAGAGGTCCGCAATCGCCGACGCAACGCCGCGCGTGCCGGCCGCGAACGGCGCCAGCTCGAAAACGCCCATCGGGCCGTTCCAGAACACCGTGTGAGCCCCCGCGAGCCGCTCGGCGAACAGCGCGACGGTGTCGGGCCCGATGTCGAGCCCCATCAGGTCAGACGGGATCGCGTCAGCCGGTACGACAGACGCCGCCGCGTCCGCCGTCACCTCCGCGGCGACCACCACGTCGGTCGGAAGCACGATCTTCCCGCTCTCGAGCAGCCTTCGGCAGGTCTCGACCCGGTCCTGCTCGAGCAACGATCGACCCACCTGCCGGCCCTGCGCGGCAAGGAAGGTGAAGCACATACCTCCGCCCACCAGGAGCTGATCGACGGCCGGCAGCAGGTGGTCGATCACCGCGAGCTTGTCGGACACCTTGGACCCGCCGAGCACGACGACGTAGGGCCGTCGCGGCCGCTCGGTCAGCTGGGCGAGCACGTCGAGCTCTCGAGCGACGAGGTCACCCGCAGCGTGCGGAAGCAGCTTCGCCACGTCGTACACACTCGCGTGCTTGCGGTGCACCGCCCCGAACGCGTCGTCCACGTAACAGTCCAGGCCGTCGGCCAGCCGCTCGGCGAAGCCGGCACGTTCGGCGGAGTCCTTCGACGTCTCAGCGGCGTCGAACCGCACGTTCTCGAGCAGCACGACGTCGCCCGTCGCGGCGTTCGGGTCGTGCGACTCGACGAAGGTCACCTCGCGCCCGAGCAGCTCGCCGAGCCGGCGGGCCACCGGCGACAGGCTGTACGCAGCGTCCGGAGTGCCCTTCGGCCTGCCGAGGTGCGCCGTTACCACCAGCTGCGCACCGGCATCGAGCAGCCGCCGCAGCGTCGGGACGCTCGCCCGGATCCGGCCGTCGTCGGTGATCGTCCCGGCGTCGAGCGGCACGTTGAGGTCAGCGCGAACGAGGACGCGCTTGCCGTTCAGGTCCCCGAGCGAGTCGATGCCGGGCAGCGTGGCGGTCAACGGAGGTGGGCTCAGCCGGAAAGCCGCGAACCGACGAGCACGGTGAGGTCGGCCAGGCGGTTGGAGTAGCCCCACTCGTTGTCGTACCACCCATAGACCTTCACCTGGTCCCCGATCACCTTGGTGATCGGCGCGTCGTAGATGCACGACGACGGGTCGGTCACGATGTCGCTGGAGACGATCGGGTCCGTCGAGTAGCGGAGGATGCCGCGAAGCGGGCCCTCGGCCGCCGCGCGGAAGGCCTCGTTGACCTCGTCCACCGACGCCGGTCGGGAGAGGTTTGCCGACAGGTCCGTGATCGACCCGGTCGGGATGGGGACCCGCAGCGAGTACCCGTCCAGCTTGCCGTCCAGCTCGGGCAGTACGCGCCCGATCGCCTTCGCGGCGCCGGTCGACGTCGGGACGATGTTGAGCGCCGCGGCCCGCGCCCGACGCAGATCCTTGTGCGGGCCGTCCTGCAGCATCTGGTCCTGGGTGTAGGCGTGAATCGTGGTCATCAGGCCGCGCTCGATGCCGAACGCCTCGTGCAGCACCTTGGCCATCGGCGCCAGGCAGTTCGTCGTGCACGAGGCGTTCGAGATGACGGTTTGGGTGCCGTCGTAGAGGGACTCGTTCACCCCGAGTACGACGGTCAGGTCATCCCCGGTGGCGGGCGCGGACACGATGACCTTCTTGGCGCCGCCCTCGTCGACGTGCTTGCGCGCGACGTCGGCGTCGGTGAACAAACCGGTCGACTCGATGACGACGTCCACCCCGAGGTCCTTCCAGGGCAGTGCCCCGGGCCCGCCGCGCTCAGCCAGTCCGGTGATGGTGCGGCCGTCGACCGAGATCCCCGCGTCGACGACCTTGACCTCGTGGGGGAACCGGCCGAGGACGCTGTCGTACTTCAGCAGGTGAGCGATCGTGCTCGCGTCGCCAAGGTCGTTGTACGCGACGACCTCGAGGTCGTGTCCGCCGGCCAGCGCCGCGCGGAAGAAGTTGCGTCCGATCCGGCCGAAGCCGTTGATGCCTACCCGGGTGGCCACGCTGCTCCCCTCGTGGATGCCTTACGTCGGGCAGGCTACCCGGGCCGGTTCGTCAACGAAGCCTGAGGGCCAGCTGCCCCGCCGCACGCATCACGTCGAGCGGAGCGTCGACGCCGCTCATCAACCGAACCTGCTCCGCCGCCTGTTCGACCAGCAGCTCGAGACCCCCGAGGCTGCGCCCGCCCGCCGCCTCCCACGCCGCGGCCGCAGGCGTCGGCCAGGGCGCGTAGACGACGTCGAACCACAGGCCGCGCGGGGCGGCCCCGACGAACTCGACCGCCAGGTCGTCGGTCGCCCCTGCGGGAACGCAGGCGACCACGAGCTCCGCGCCGACGGCGCCGCGGGCCTGCGACCACGGCTGCACGTCGACCTCGATCCCGCACCGTTCGGCCACACCGCGGACCTCGGCAACGTTCGACGGGCGCCGCGCCACGACGACTGCCTCCGTCACGCCGAGCTCGGCGAGCCCGGCGAGCGCCGAGCAAGCCGTCGCCCCCGCCCCCAGGATCCACACGTCACCACGGACCGCGCGAAGCCCGGCGCGGTAGAGGCTGAGAATGAAGCCCTGCACGTCGGTGTTGGCCGCGATCCAGCGCCCTTCCGACCCGAACAGCACGGTGTTGGCTGCGCCGACCAGGTCCACGACGCCGTCGGTGGCGGCCACCAACGGCAGGACGGCACGCTTCAACGGCATCGTGAGCGAGACGCCGGCGAGTCCTTCTTCGTCGAGCGCGAGCAGCTTGCCGAGCAGCCCCGACTCGTCGCACTCGATCGCCCGGTAGCGCCAGCCGACGAGCCCGATCGCGTCGTACGCCGCCTGGTGCAAAGCGGGCGAGAGCGAGTGGCTGATCGGTGAGCCGAGAACGGCCGCACCGAGCCGCAGCGGTGAGTTCATGACGCGTCCGCGCTCACTTCACACCGTTCGCGCGCGACTGTGCCACGAGCTGGTTGAACCGGTCGAGCGTCGTCGCGAACGCCGTGTGGCCGGCCTGGTCGATCGTCACGAAGTAGAGGTAGGGCCCGGTCGCGTGGTGCAGCACGGCCTCGATCGCCGCGACGCCCGGCGAGTTGATGGGCGTGGGAGGCAGGCCGCCGTACTTGCGGGTGTTGTAGGGCGTGTCCAGCTGCAGATCGGCGCTGGTGAGCCCGCCGTGGTTGGGTCCGAGCACGTAGTACAGCGTCGCGTCGGAATCCAGCCGCATGCCGTTGTGCAGTCGGTTGAGGAAGACTTCGGCGATCTTCGGGAAGTCCGGGGTGAGCCGACCTTCGCGCTGCACGATCGACGCGAGCGTGATCACGTCGTACTCCGACATCCCGAGGTGCTTCGCCCCGGACCCGAGGTGCACCTCCGTGGCCGCTTGCCCGAACCGGGTCACCATCGCCCGCAGCACCTCGGTCGCGGTCTCACCTGGCGTGACCTGGTAGGTCGCCGGGAACAGGAAGCCTTCGACGTGGCCGTTCGCCCAGGACGGCAGGCCGAGCGCCGTGGGGTTCTGCAGCGCCGCGCGCAACGCTGCCGCCGGGATCGGCGTGTCCGCCGCGATCCGCGCCACGATGTCTGCGCTGGTGAATCCCTCGGGGATCGGCACGGTGTAGCTGACGAGCGAAGCAGGCTTGAGCAGCAGCGAGAGCGCGAGCGACGCCTTCATGTGCTGATGCAGCTTGTAGGTGCCCGGCTGGATCCCGCGCGAAGCCGGGTTCGCGTCCGCGGCCGAGGTGAAGGCGGTATCGCTCTTCACGACGTCCGCGTCGACGAGGGTCTTGGCGATCGTCGAGGCGGTGTCCCCGGGGTGGACGACGACGATCGCCGTGCCGGACCCGTTGCCCGAGTAGTCGGCGCCACTGCCGAAGACGCCGCTGAGCACCCGCGCGACGATCACGACGATCGCCACGAGGACGACCAGCACCACGAGGATGCCGACTCCGGCAGCCCGATGGCTGGTACGCGGCTCCGGCCCCGGGTCCTCCTCCATCCCGAACAACCCCGTCACGTCCGCCACCCCGCCCGCTCTGCGTCCAGCGCGTGCTGGAGGATCACCGTCGCCGCTGCAGCGTCGACCATGGCTCTCCCCTCTCGCGCTCGGATCCCGGCCCGTTGCATGCCGCGAGTCGCCTCGACGGTGCTCAGCCGCTCGTCCACCAACCGAACGCTAACCGGCGCGACCCGCTCAGCAAGCAGGGCGGCGTACTCCCGGGCGAGCTGAGCGGCCTTGCCTTCGGACCCCGACAGGGAACGGGGCAGCCCGACGACGACCTCGACCACGTCGCGGTCGGCCACCAGCTGGGCGAGCTCGCCGAGGTCTGATCCGCCCTTGGGGTCCCGGCGCAGCACGGCGACAGGGGTGGCCAGCAGCCCGTCGGGGTCGGACACCGCGACCCCCACCCGGACGCTGCCGACGTCCACGCCGATCCGGACGCCTCGTCCCACCACGGCAGCGCCGCTAGCCAAGACGCCCGGAGACCTCGCCCGCCAGCGCGCCGAGGACGTCATCGAGCTTCGCGACATCGGTGCCGCCACCCTGGGCGACGTCGTCGCGACCGCCGCCGCCACCACCGAGCTGCCCGGCGACATGCTTGGCCAGGTCACCCGCGCGCAGCCCCTTGTCCCGCGCCGCGTCGTTGACCGCGAGGACGACCACGGCGCGTCCGTCCGACGCGCTCGCCGTCGCGACCACGCCGGGAGTCGTCGCGTCGAGCCGTCCGCGCACGTCGACCGCGAGCTTGCGAAGATCGTCGGCGCTCGTTCCCTCCGGCACGCGGGTCGCGACGACAGCCGCCTCCCCCACACGTACGGCGTTCGCGGCCAGCTCGGCCGCCCCTGACAGGACGGTGGCGGCGCGCACCTTCTCGAGCTCCTTTTCGAGCTCGCGGACCCGGGTGATCACGCCGTTGACGCGCTCGACCAAGTCGTCGGAGTTGACGTTGAGCAGCCCCGACAGCTGGGAGACCAACAGATGCTCGCGAGCGAGGAACGAGTAGGCGTCGGCGCCGACGAGACCCTCGACGCGTCGTTTGCCGGCGCCGATCGACGCCTCACCGAGCAGCTTCACGACGCCGAGCTGGGAGGACCGGGTGGCATGGGTGCCACCGCACAGCTCGCGGGAGTAGTCACCCACCTCGACGACCCGGACCTCGGCGCCGTACTTCTCGCCGAACATCGCGATGGCACCGATCCGCTTCGCCTCGTCCTGCGACGTGATGTACGCATGCACGTCGAGGTCGGCCAGCAGGACATCGTTCACCTCCGACTCGACGTCCGCGAGCACCGAGTCGGGGACGGCGTTAGGCGATGCGAAGTCGAAGCGGAACCGCCCGGCGTCGTTCTGGGAGCCGGCCTGGCTGGCGTGCTCACCGAGCGCACGGCGAATCGCCTGGTGCACCAGATGCGTCGCGGTGTGGGCACGGGAAACCGCACGACGGCGATGGACATCGACGATGGCGTGCAGCGCAGCACCGAGTCTCGCCTCGCCGGACACCACCCTGCCCCGGTGCACGATCAGGTCGCCGAGCGGGCGCTGGGCGTCGTAGACCTCGACGACCGTGCCATCCGCGAGCCGCAGCAGGCCATGGTCGGCGAGCTGACCGCCTCCCTCGGCGTAGAACGGCGAGCGGTCGAGGACGACCTCGACGTCGGTGCCCTCGCCTGCCGCAGTCACCACCGCGCCGTCGGCGAGCAGCCCGGCGAGCGTGGCTTCCGCCTCGATCTCCTCGTAGCCCGTGAACCGCGTCGCACCGCCGGACTCGAGCAAACCGCGGTAGAGCGAGAGGTCCGCGTGGCCGCCGCTCTTTCGCTCGACGCTGTCGCGCTTGGCGCGCGCCTGCTGTTCGGCCATGAGCCGGCGAAACTCCGGCTCGTCGACCGTCAGGCCTTCCTCGCGCGCCATCTCCGTGACCAGGTCGATCGGGAAACCGTGGGTGTCATGCAGCATGAATGCCGCGTCGCCGGGCACCACCGTCCCCCCGGACGCGCGGACGTCTCGGGTCAGCTTCTCGAACAGCGTCGACCCGGCGCGCAACGTGGACAGGAACTGCTCCTCTTCCTGCGCAACCACCGACTGGATCCGCTCGGCGCTCTCCCCCAGCGCGGGGAAGGACGGGCTCAGCACACCGCAGGTCAACCCGACGAGCTCGGCCATCACCGGCCGGTCGACGCCGAGCAGCCGCAACGACCGGATGGTGCGGCGCAGCATCCGGCGCAGCACGTAGCCGCGGCCCTCGTTGCCCGGAGTCACCCCGTCGGCGACGAGCATCGTCGACGTTCGGGCGTGGTCAGCCACCACCCGAAGCCGGACGTCGGAGTCGTGCTCCGCGCCGTACCTCGTGCCCGACGTCTCGCTCGCCCAGTCGAGCATCGGCCGCATCAGGTCGGTCTCGAAGATGTTGTCGACGCCCTGCAGCAGGACGGCCATGCGGTCGATGCCCATGCCGGTGTCGATGTTGCGCTTGGGCAGCTCTCCGAGGAGGTGGTCGACGTAGTCGTAGCCTTCGCCGTCGCCGCGGACGTACTGCATGAAGACGAGGTTCCAGACCTCGAGATAGCGCTCCTCGTCGGCGATCGGCCCACCCTCGCGCCCGAACTCCGGGCCGCGGTCGAAGTAGATCTCCGAGCACGGGCCACACGGACCGGCGACGCCCATCGACCAGAAGTTGTCCTCCCGGCCGCGACGCTGCACCCGCGTCTCGGGGACCCCCACGTCCTGGGTCCAGATCCGGTACGCCTCGTCGTCGTCGAGGTAGACCGTGGGCCACAACCGGTCCTCGGCGAACCCGAAGCCGCCATCGGCGACGCTCGTGGTCAGCAGCTCCCAGGCGAGCGGAATCGCGCCCTCCTTGAAGTAGTCGCCGAAGGAGAAGTTGCCGGCCATCTGGAAGAACGACACGTTGCGACTGTTGGTGCCGACGATGTCGATGTCACCGGTGCGCACGCACTTCTGGATGCTCGTCGCCCGCGGGTACGGCGCGGGCTCCTGCCCGAGGAAGTACGGCTTGAACGGCACCATGCCCGCATTGACGAGCAGCAGGGTCGGGTCGTCAGCGATCAACGAGGCAGACGGAACCGCGACGTGGCCCCGCTCCTCGAAGAACCGCGCGAACCGTCCGGAGATGTCGGCGGTTCTCATGCGGCAGAGGACCCCTGGTGGTCATCGATCCCGGTCCCGTCGAGACCGAGGGCCTCGCGGAGCTCGGCTTCGCGCACCGCCGCCATGTCCTGGACGATCTGCCACCACTCCGCGATCCGCCCGCCGACACCGCCCGCCTGCTGCGCCATCCCCGCGGGGGTGAAGCGCTGCGCCGCCTGGCTCACCTTGCGAACCGCGAGGACACCGACCGCCGCGCCCGCGGCGACATAGAACAACCGCTTCATCAGCCGGCCTTCCGCTCCGCCTTGCGCGCCGCACGCTGGAGCTTCATCTCGCGCTTCACCGCATCGCGCACATCCGCCTCGTCGCGCTGCTTCATCGCCCGGCGCACGCCATAGGAGAACGCCGCCACCTTGATCATCGGCGACCCGAGCGTCGCGGAGAACAGCGACGTCATGGCCCGCGCGTTGGTGGAGATCTCCTCGACGTTGGAGGCGATCGCGTCCACGCGGGTGAGCTCAGCGTTGACCTGGACCACGGAGGTCGTCACCTCGCCGAGCAGCGGCACGGTCTGGTCGGCGACGCCGGACACCAGCTTGGCCGCCTCCCCGATGACCTTGCCGAGCTTGACGAGGACGTACGCCAGGAAGCAGACCAGCACGCCCCAGAAGACAGCGACGATCAGCCCTGCGACCTCGCCGCCGGACAGCCCGCTCGCCTGGATCACCATTCGGCCCGCTCCCTAGCTCTCCTCCGGCGGCTGGGGATCGCCGCCGGTTTTGCGCCCGCGTACGACGTCACGCAGCGTCGCCAGCCGCGCTGCAGCGGCTCGCTCGGCCCCGTTGTCGGACGGGTGGTAGTACTCCCGGTCGGCTACCTCCTCCGGCAGGTAGTCCTGCCGGACCAGACCGCCCGGAAAGTCATGAGGGTATCGGTAGCCGCCGCCGTGCCGGAGGCGTTTGGCTCCCGGGTAGTGGGAGTCCCGCAGCGGCGCAGGCACCGCGCCGGCCCGCCCGTTGCGCACATCCTCGCCGGCGGCGGCGATCGCCGCCGTGACCGCGTTGCTCTTCGGCGCCAGGGCGAGGTAGATGACCGCTTGCGCCAGGTTGAGCTTTGCCTCGGGCAGTCCGACCAGTTCCAGCGCGTGGGCCGCAGCCACTGCGACGCCGAGCGCATCCGGCTGAGCGAGCCCGACGTCCTCGCTCGCGAGAATGACCATCCGCCGAGCGATGAAGCGCGGATCCTCCCCAGCCTCGATCATCCGAGCGAGGTAGTGCAACGCCGCGTCCACGTCGCTTCCCCGAATGCTCTTGATGAACGCGCTGACCACGTCGTAGTGCTGATCGCCCTCCCGGTCGTAGCGAAGGGCGGCGCGATCCATCGTCTGCTCGAGGGTCGGCAGCTCGATGGTCGTGCCCCCGAGCGCCAGAGTGGCGTTCCCTGCGGCTTCGAGCGCCGTGAGCGCGCGTCTGGCGTCGCCGGAAGCCATCGCGAGCAGGTGGTCCAGTGCGTCATCGGCGAGACCCAGCGCGCCGTCGAGCCCGCGCGGGTCAGTGAGCGCCCGACGTACCAAGGTGGTGATCGCCTCGTCGTCGAGCGCTCGCAGCGTCAGCATCAACGACCGGGACAACAGCGGTGAGATCACCGAGAAGAACGGGTTCTCGGTGGTGGCGCCCACGAACGTCACGAGACCCGACTCCACGCCGGGCAGCAGCGCGTCCTGCTGCGACTTGGTGAAGCGGTGAACCTCGTCGACGAACAGCACCGTCCGCTCGCCCCCCATCGCGAGCCTGTCCTTCGCCGCATCGATGGCGGCGCGGACGTCCTTCACGCCGGCCGTGACCGCGGAGAGCTCCACGAAACGGCGACCCGTCGACAGCAGCCGCGCGAGAGTGGTCTTGCCCGTGCCCGGCGGTCCCCACAGGAGCACGCTGGTCGCCGTCCCACCCTCGACCAGCTGTCGCATCGGTGAGCCGGGGCCGAGCAGATGATCCTGGCCGACCACTTCGTCGAGTGTCCGGGGACGCATCCGCGCGGCGAGCGGCGCGACGGAGCCCAGCGCGCTCTCCGCCGCGTCGCTGAACAGGTCATCCGCCCCGCCCACGTCGTTAGGCGTCCTTCGAGACAGTGTCGGTCGCGATCGGCTCCTCGGCGAGCACGACGTCGATGCCGGCCTCCTTGCGCTGCTCGGCGGTGATCGGCGTCGGTGCGCCGGTGAGTGGATCGCCACCGCTGGAGGCCTTCGGGAACGCCATGGTCTCGCGGATCGCGTCCGTGCCGACCAGCTCGGCCGCCAGCCGGTCGATGCCGAAGGCGATCCCGCCGTGCGGCGGCGGGCCGTACTTGAACGCCTCGAGCAGGAAGCCGAACTTGCTCTGGGCCTCCTCACGGGTGAGGCCGATGGTGTCGAACACCCGCTCCTGCATCTCGCCGCGATGGATCCTGATCGACCCGCCGCCGAGCTCGACCCCGTTGCCCACCACGTCGTACGCCCGCGCGAGCGCGTGCTCGGGGTCCTCGTGGAAGCGGTCTGCCCACTCGAGAGTGGGTCCGGTGAAGGGGTGGTGCACCGCCGTCCACGACCCGTCGTCCGTCGCCTCGAACATCGGTGCGTCGATGATCCAGAGGAAGCGCCACTCGTCCTCGCGCAGCAGTCCCTGCTGGCCAGCCACCGCCAGCCGCAGCGCACCGAGCAACTCGAGCGTCGTGCGCCGCGGGCCGGCCGCGAACAGGATCGCGTCGCCCGCGGTCGCTCCCGCGGCGGCAGGCAGCGCTTCGAGCCGCTCGGGCTCCAGCTTGCTGATGGAGCCCTTCGGCTCGCCATCCTCCGGGATCAGCAGCCACGCGATGCCCTTGCCACCGCGGGCGCGTGCCCACTCCTGCCACTCGTCGAGCTCACGCCGGCTGTACGACGCGCCGCCCGGCACGACGACCGCACCGACGTGTTCTGCCTGGAAGACCCGGAACTCGGTGCCCGCCATCAGCTCGGTGACATCGACGAGCTCGAGATCACAGCGCAGGTCCGGCTTGTCCGAGCCGTACCGCCGCATCGCCTCGGCATAGGTCATGCGCATGAACGGGGTGGGCAGGTCGACGTCGAGGATCTCCCGCCACAGTGTCGAGAGCAGCTCCTCGGTCAACGCGAAGATGTCCTCCTCGTCGAGGAACGACATCTCGATGTCGAGCTGGGTGAACTCCGCCGTGCGGTCTGCCCGGAAGTCCTCGTCACGGAAGCAGCGCGCGATCTGGTAGTAGCGCTCGAGCCCGCCCACCATGAGCAGCTGCTTGAACAGCTGGGGCGACTGCGGCAATGCGTACCAGTGCCCCGGCTGCAGCCGGACCGGCACCAGGAAGTCGCGCGCCCCCTCAGGGGTCGAGCGGGTGAGGTACGGCGTTTCGACGTCGACGAAGTCGTGCGTCTCCATGATCCGGCGGATGATCGAGATGATCTTGGCCCGGGTGCGGATCGCCCGCGCGGGTCCGGTTCGGCGCAGGTCGAGGTAGCGGTGCCGCCACCGCAGCGTCTCGTCCACGCCTGAGTCGATGTCCTCGGCGCCGTCGATGGGGAACGGCACCGGCTCCGAGGAGCTCAGCACCTCGACGGCGCCCGCGACCACCTCGACCTCGCCGGTCGCGAGCCCCGGGTTCACGTTGCCCTCGCCGCGAGCGACCACCGCCCCCTCCACCCGGATGCACCACTCGCTGCGCAGCGCCTGCGCCTCCGCGATCTCGCGGCAGACGACCTGAACGATGCCGCTCGCGTCGCGAAGGTCGAGGAACGTCACGCCACCGTGGTCCCGGCGCCGGGCGACCCACCCGGCGAGGACCACCTGCGTGCCGACGTCGGTGCTGCGGAGCGTCCCGGCCTGGTGCGTCCGGATCACTGCGCTCCTCCTGTGATGGTCGGCCGGAGATCGGCGTCGGGCGGCGTCCAGCTGGCCGGGTCCGCATCGAGCTGCTCTCCGGAGCGGATGTCACGCACCTGGGAGGACCCGTCCGGCTGCGGGAACCAGACAAACGGAATGCCCCGCCGTTCGGCGTACTTGATCTGCTTTCCGTACTTCTCCGGCTCCGGCGCAACCTGCGACGCGATGCCTCGAGCGCGCAACTGCTGCGCGATCTCGGCGCACGCCTCACGCGAGGCGTCGTCGGGGAGAGCAACCAGCACACAGGTCGGCACCTTGCGACTGATGTCGAGCAGCCCTTGGCCGAACAGCCGCCCGAGCAGCCGCGTGACACCTACCGACAGACCGACACCGGGATAGCTCACCTGACCGTCCGAGGCGAGGGCGTCGTAGCGCCCTCCGGAGCAGATCGACCCGATGCCTTCGTGCCCGACCAGCACCGTCTCGTAGACCGTCCCGGTGTAGTAGTCCAAACCGCGGGCGATGCTCAGGTCCGCGACGAACAGCGCGTCGTCATGCGCCCGTCCCGCCTCCACCACGCGGGTCAGCTCCTCAAGGCCCTCATCGAGCAGCGGGTCGTGGGAGCCCAGCGCTCGGACTCGATCGGCGAACGCGGCGTCCGGCGTGGAGATCTCGGCCAGCGCCAAGCATGCGGCGGCCTGCGCGTCGGTGCACCCGGCCACGTCGGTGAGTAGCGTGCGCACCTTGTCCGGCCCGATCTTCGCGAGCTTGTCGACCGTGCGCAGCACGGTCATGTAGTCCGCCACACCGATGCCTCGGTAGAACCCTTCGGGGATCTTGCGCGTGTTGACGTGGATCCGCACCGGCGGCACCGGAAGCCGCCGCAGCGCGTCCGCGACGACGAGCGGCAGCTCCACCTCGTAGTGGAACGGCAGCGCATCGCGATCGACGACGTCGATGTCGGCCTGAAGGAACTCGCGGTACCGGCCTTCCTGCGGTCGCTCGCCGCGCCATGCCTTCTGGATCTGATAGCGCCGCAGCGGGAAGTCGAGCTTCCCGGCGTTCTCCAGCACGTAGCGAGCGAACGGCACGGTCAGGTCGAAGTGCAGGCCGATGCCGGCATCCCCGTCGTCCGCGTCCGCCTGCAGGCGGCGCAGCACGTAGATCTCCTTGTCGGTCTCGCCCTTGCGAAGCAGCTGGTCGAGCGGCTCGACCGACCGCGTCTCGATCGGCGCGAAGCCGTGCAGCTCGAACGTCGCCCGCAACGAGTCGACGAACTGCTGCTCGATCATCCGCTGCGGGGGCAGCCACTCGGGGAACCCCGACATCGGGGCGGGTTTGGCCATGAAGGTCACAGCCCCCGAGTGACGGGCGGCAATGAGGCCGCGTTGGCCTGCTGGATCTCGACGAGGAACGGGTTCATCGCCCGCTCCCGGCCGATCGTGGTCTCGGGACCGTGCCCCGGACGTACGACGATCTCATCGGCTAACCGCAGCGGGATCCGCTCGAGCGACTCGAGGATCTTCTGGTAGGACCCACCGGGCAGGTCGGTCCGGCCGATCGACCCGGCGAACAGCAGGTCTCCGGAGAAGAAGTCCTCACCCGCACTGAAGGTCACGGAGCCCTCGGTGTGCCCGGGGGCCCAGTCGACGGCGAGCTCGAGGCCGGCGAGGGACAGCGTCTCGCCGTCCGCCAGCTCCCGGACGTCGCTCGGCTCGGCGAACTCCAGCCGGCCGAAGATCGGCGTGCCGGGCGGGATGCCGAGCCCGCCGCTCGGATCGGTCAGCATCGGTCGGTCCGCCGGATGGATCAGGGCCGGGATGTCCTTGGCCCCGCAGACCGGCGTGACCGAGAACATGTGGTCGAGGTGCCCGTGCGTGAGCAGGACCGCCACGGGAGCCAGCCGGTGCTCGGCCAGGACCTCCTCGAGCTGTCCTTCGGCGTCGACCCCCGGATCGATCACGACACACTGCTCGCCGGGCGCGGGCGCGACCACCCAGCAGTTGGTCTCGAAGGGTCCGGCAGGGAAGCCGACGACGAGCACGAAGTTCCTTTCAGCAGGCTTTCAGTTCAGCCTAGTGGGCGGCCTCGTAGACTCCCGAGTCGTTTGCCGCACCTGACCGACGTGGACACCCGGAGGGATCCCTTGGCGACCAGCCGACGTCGTGAGCGTGAGCTCGCCCGCCGCCGCTACGAGCGCCGCCGCCAGGCAGAGATCGAGCGTCGCGCCCGCGCCAAGCGCCGCAACACCATCGTCGGCGCCGTCAGCGGCACCGCGGTCGTGATCGCGGTACTGCTGATCCTCACCTTCACCGTGTTCACCGGCGGCGGATCGAACAACAAGTCGACCAAGGCCGGCGCCACCCCATCGGCCAGCGCGTCGCCGAGCGACCCGGCTCCGCCCGCCAAGTGCGCCGCCATCAAGCCCAACCCGCCGGCGAAGGGCGAGCCGTTCATCCCGGCACCCAAGCCGGCCAGCACCCTGGTCAAGAAGGACATCAAGGTCGGTCACGGCCCAGCAGCCAAGAACGGCAGCAAGGTCAGCGTGAAGTACGTCGGCATCAGCTGCTCCACCGGCAAGGTGTTCGACGCGTCCTACACCGATGGGGCCAAGAACCAAGAGCTGCCGGCGTTCCCGCTCGGAGAGCACCAGGTCATCGACGGCTGGGACCAGGGCCTGGTCGGCATGAAGACCGGCGGGGTACGCGAGCTGGTCATCCCGCCGTCGCTCGGCTACGGCGCCGCAGGGTCCGGCAGCACGATCAAGCCCAACGAGTGGCTGGTGTTCGTCGTCACGATGGACAAGATCGCGTGAGGCGCACCGGCACGGTCGTCACGGCCATCGCCCTCGCGGCGTTCGCCGCAGCCTGCGGCTCATCGAGCAGCGGCGGCAACGCAACCGTGAACCAGCCGCAGTCGACCAGCACGCCCTCACCCACAGCGGCCGCGAAGAACGCCAACGGCTGCACACCGCCACCCGCGCTGCAGCAGAGCCCGCAGTCGTTCGGCGCCGAGCCGAAGCTGACGATCGCGCCGACGACCTACGTTGCGACGATCGTGACCAACTGCGGCACCATCACGGTCGCGCTCGACGGCAAGCACGCGCCGCACACCGTCAACTCGTTCGCCTTCCTGGCGGGCAAGGGCTACTTCGACGACACGCCCTGTCACCGGCTGACCAGCTCGGGGATCTACGTGCTCCAGTGCGGCGACCCGACGGGGACCGGCTCCGGCGGGCCCGGCTATGAGTTCAAGGACGAGTACCTCGGCGACAAGGATCTCGGGAAACCCGACCCGACAGGCGCGGTCAACTACTTCGCCGGCATCGTCGCGATGGCGAACGCCGGGCCGGGCACGAACGGCAGCCAGTTCTTCCTCGTGTACCGGGACTCGCCGCTGCCGCCGAGCTACACGCCGTTCGGGCGGGTCACCAAGGGTCTGGACGTGGTGAAGCGCATCGCTGCGGCCGGTAGCAACCCGCCCGGCGACGGCGCCCCGACGCAGCCGGTCGTGATCGAGTCCTTCACCGTCACCAAGGGCTGAGCAGCCCTACAGACCCGACGTCACTCGGTAGGCGTCGTAGACGCCTTCCACACCACGGACGGCACGCAGCAGGTGGCCGAGATGCTTCGGGTCGCCCATCTCGAAGGTGAACTTCGACAGCGCGACCCGGTCCCGTGACGTCGTGACGGATGCCGACAGGATGTTGACGTGCGCGTCCGAGAGCACGCGCGTCACGTCGGCGAGCAGCCGACTGCGGTCGAGCGCCTCGACCTGAATCGCCACCAGGAACAGCGAAGCCGAGGTGGGTGCCCACTCCACCTCGACCAGCCGGTCCGGCTGCACCTGCAGGTTGGCGGCGTTCGAACAGTCGGTGCGATGCACGGACACGCCGTGACCGCGGGTCACGAAACCGAGGATCTGGTCACCGGGGACCGGCGTGCAGCAGCGGGCGAGCTTCGCCCACACGTCCGGCTCTCCCTTGACCATGACGCCGGGGTCCCCGCCCGATCGCTGACGACGCGGCGCGCGGGTCGCGGTCTCCGTCTCGGCGATGTCCTCGACCGCGCCCTCGGGCCCGCCGAGCGCCTGCACCAACCGCGTGACAACGGTCTGCGCGGACACGTGGCGCTCCCCCACGGCGGCGTAGAGCGCGTCGATGTCGGCGTAGCCGAGGTCTTTCGCGAGCGTGAGGAGCGCGTCGCCGCCCATCAGCCGCTGCAACGGGAGGGCGGCCTTGCGCATCGCGCGGCTGATCGACTCCTTGCCCTCGTCGATAGCGTCCTCTCGCCGCTCCCGCGCGTACCACTGCCGGATCTTGTTGCGGGCGCGGGGCGACTTGACGAACGACAGCCAGTCCCGGCTCGGACCGGCGCTCTCCGACTTCGAGGTGAAGACCTCGACGACGTCGCCGTTGTCCAGTGCCGACTCCAAGGGCACCAGCCGGCCGTTCACCCGCGCACCGATGCAGCGGTGGCCGACCTCGGTGTGGACGGCGTAAGCGAAGTCGACGGCGGTCGCACCTGCCGGCAGGCCGATCACGTCGCCCTTCGGGGTGAAGACGAACACCTCCTGGGCATGCAGGTCGAACCGCAGCGAGTCGAGGAACTCACCCGGGTCCTGCGTCTCGCGCTGCCAGTCGACGAGCTGCCGCAACCAGCTCATGTCGGTGTCGCCGCCCGAGCGCGGAGCCTCCTTGTACTTCCAGTGCGCCGCGATGCCGTACTCCGCGCGGCGGTGCATCTGGTGCGTGCGGATCTGGATCTCGACCGCCTTGCCCTGCGGTCCGATGACGCTCGTGTGGAGTGACTGGTAGAGGTTGAACTTGGGCATCGCGATGTAGTCCTTGAACCGGCCGGGCACCGGGGACCAGATCGTGTGGATGATGCCGAGCGCCGCATAGCAGTCGCGCTCGGTGTCGACCGTGATGCGAATGCCGACGAGGTCGTAGATATCGTCGAACTCGCGGCCGCGCGAGACCATCTTCTGGTAGATCGAGTAGTAGTGCTTGGGCCGTCCCGTGACCGCCGCCTTGATCTTCGCGGCGCGCAGCTCGGACTGCACCCGCTCGCTCACGCCGGTGAGGTAGGTGTCGCGGGATGGCGCGCGTTCGGCGACCAGGCGGACGATCTCGTCGTAGCGTTTCGGGTAGAGGGTCGCGAACGACAGGTCCTCGAGCTCCCACTTGATGGCGTTCATCCCGAGGCGGTGTGCGAGCGGCGCGTAGATCTCCAGCGTCTGCTTGGCGAGCCGCTGCTGCTTGTCGGGCGGCAGCCACGACAGGGTTCGGACGTTGTGGAGCCGGTCGGCGAGCTTGACGATCAGGACCTTCGGGTCCCGGGCCATCGCCACGACCATCTTGCGGATCGTCTCGGCCTCGGCCGAGTCGCCGTAGCGGACCTTGTCCAGCTTCGTCACGCCGTCGACCAGCCGGCCGACCTCCTCGCCGAAGTCACGGTTGACGTCGGCCAGCGAGAGGGCGGTGTCCTCGACGGTGTCGTGGAGCAGCGCCGCACACAGCGTCGGCGCCTCCATGCCGAGATCGGCGACGATCTGCGCCACGGCCAGCGGGTGGGAGATGTACGGGTCGCCGCTCCGGCGCAACTGGCCGCGATGCGAACGCTCGGCGACTTCGTACGCCCGTTGCACAAGACGGGTGTCCGCCTTCGGATGGTTGGCGCGAAGGGTCTTCAGCAACGGTTCGAGCGCCGCGGGAGGCGGCGCCTTCGCGCCTGACTTCGAGCCGGAGAGGCGAGCGAGCCGGGCCCGCATTCGCGCGGCGGCGGCCGGCTCGGCGATCGGCTCGTAGGCGGTCGGCGGGTCCGGCAGGTCGGCGGTCTGTTCGGACGCAGGCACGAGGTCGTCCGCGACCGGGACGATCTCGCTCGACACGTCGCCTCCTTCGCAGACTGATTGTCAAGTCTAACGATCAGGAAGCGTTGGACCTTCCCACCTCGGCCGCGGCTCAGTACGACAGCAGCGCGTGGACCTCGACGTCGGTCAGCCGCGACCGGCCGCCGAGTGGCGTGAGCTCGAGCAGCACACTGCAGCCGACGACCCGTGCCCCACCGCGGCGGACCAGTTCGGCGGCCGCTGCGACCGTCCCGCCGGTTGCCAGCACGTCGTCCACGATCAGCACCCGCTCACCTGCGGCGAAGGCATCGCGATGGACCTCGAGGGTGGCCTCGCCGTACTCCAGCACGTAGGACGCCGCGTACGTCTCGCTCGGCAGCTTCCCGGCCTTGCGCACGGGTACGAAGCCGGCGCCGAAGTGGTACGCGACTGCGGCCGCCAGGATGAAACCTCGGGCCTCGATGCCGGCGACCTTGTCGATCGTCCCCCGACCGTGATGGCTGACGATCGCATCGACCGCGCCCGCAAACGCCACGTGGTCGGCCAGCAGCGGGGTGATGTCCTTGAACGTCACCCCCGGCTCGGGGAACCCCTCGACATCTCGCACCCGGGTGCGCAGCAACGCCTCGAGGTCGAGCGGGCTCACCGGCTCACCGGCGTTTGCGTGACTTTCCGCCGCGGCCGCCGCGCGGCTTGTTGCGATTGCGGGCGGGCCGGGCCCCCGCCCGTGGCGGCGCACCGGTGCGCCGCTCCCGCGGTGCCACTCCCTCCGCCTCGGCGAGATCGTCCGGCGTGAGGACCTCGGCCGCCGCATCGGCCGGCAACTGGCCGGCAGAGGTCGCGAGCGCCGGACCACGCGCTTCACGGTCGCGCCGGGTGGCGACCCGCTTGGCGAGCTGCTGGTAGGTGGGCTCGCGCTCCTTGAAGTCACACAGCAGTGGCGAGGCGATGAAGATGGAGGAGTACGCACCCGAGGCAAGACCGATGAACAGCGCGAACGACAGGTCCTTCAACGACCCCGCCCCGAGCAGGCCGGCCCCGATCGCGAGCAGGCCGATGACCGGCAGCAGCGCGATGATCGAGGTGTTGATGGACCGGACGAGGGTCTGGTTGACCGCCAGGTTGGTCGCCTGGCTGAACGTCATGCGGCTGCCACCGGCAATGCTCGCGGTGTTCTCGCGCACCTTGTCGAACACGACGACGGTGTCGTAGAGCGAATAGCCGAGGATCGTCAGCAACGCGATGACGGTCGATGGGCTGACCTCGAGGCCGATCAGCGAGTAGATGCCGGCGGTGACGATGAGGTCGTGGATCAGCGCGATGATCGCTGACAGCGCCATCTTCCACTCGTAGCGGACCGACAGGTAGAGGATCACCGCGAGCAGGAAGATGATCAGACCTTCGATCGCCTTGGTGGTGATCTGGCTTCCCCAGGTCGATCCGACCGTCGTCGGACTGATCTGGTCCCGGGTGATTCCGATCTGGTCGACCAGCGCGTTCTCGATCTTCACGACCTGCGCGTCGGTCAGCGTCTTGGTCTGGATGTCGAACTGCTTGTCGGAGCCGGAGCCCACCGTCAGCGACTCCTCCGGGTCGATACCCGTGGAGCTCACCGCAGAGGTGACGTCGCTGATCGAGTGACCGTTCAGCGGCCCGAGGAACTGAGCGCCGCCCTTGAAGTCGATCGACGGGTTCAGGCCCTGAACCGCGAGGCTGATCACCCCGACGACGATCACGATGCCCGACGCGATGTACCACCACAGCCGGTTACCGACGAAGTTGTACGAGACCTCGCCCTTGTAGAGCCGGGTGGCGAGGGAGTCGCGCTCGTTACGCGCCATCAGGCCTCCCTCCTTCGGACGCGACGAGTCGGGGGCTCGGCCTCCGCTTCCTGCGTGACGCCCGCGCGAGCCTTTCCGATCCCGGTCCACGCCTTGCCGGAGTCGAACGCCTTGCGCCGGCCGAGCACCTGCAGCAGCGGCCGGGTGAAGAAGAACACGATCACCAGATCCGACAGCGTCGACAGGCCGAGGGTGAACGCGAAGCCTCGAACGTCACCGATCGAGACGACGTAGAGGACGATTGCGGCCAGCAGCGAGACGGTGTCCGCCGACATGATCGTGCGTCGCGCTCGCGGCCACGCCCGGTCGACCGCGCTTCGCAGCCGCCGGCCTTCGCGGACCTCATCCCGTAGTCGTTCGAAGTAGACGACGAAGGAGTCCGCCGTGATACCGACCGCCACGATGAAGCCGGCGATGCCCGGCAGCGACAGCGTGTAGCCCACGGACGAGTGGCCGAGCATGCTCGTCACGGCGTAGAGGATGCCGCCGGAGACGGCGAGACTGCCGACCGTCACGATCCCCAGCGCCCGGTAGTAGAACAGCGAGAACAGGATGACCAACCCGAGCCCGATCGCGCCTGCGATGAGGCCGCCCCGGAGCTGCCGGGATCCCAAGGTCGCCGACACCGTCGTGACGTCGGACTTGACGAACTTCAAGGGCAGCGAGCCGTACTTCAGGACGTTGGCCAGGTTGGTCGCGCCGGTCTGGTCGTAGTTGCCGGTGATCTGAGCCAGGCCACCCGGGATGCCACCGGCCGACTGGATGGCGGGCGCCGACTGCACGACGCCGTCCAGGACGATCGCGACGGCGTTGCAACCCTTCGGCGGCGCGCACCCGCTCGCGAACCCGCTGTCGGTGCTCCCCGTGGCATCGTACGCCTTCTTGGTGATCGCGAGCCACTTGCCCGACCCGCTTCCGGTAAAGGAGAGGTTCACCTGCCAGCCCACGCCGTTGGTGGCCAGACCGGCGTTGGCGCTCTTCACGTCGGTGCCCTGCACGGTCGCCGGACCGAGCAGCTCGACCAGCTGTGACTGCGGGTCGCAGGCGATGATGTAGTCGCTCGGCACGTCGTTGCCGTTGGTCGGGTTCTTGTGCTTGGCACAGTCCCAGTTCGCGAAGCTCGACTTCAGCGCGTCGGTCAACGTCGGCGCCTCGCTGCCGGGCAGCGGCTCGTCACCGGCTGACGCGGTACTGCCCGGTGAGGGTGAGGCAGTGGAGGTGGCGGTGGCCGTGGGGCTCGGGGTCGCACTAGATGAGGCGGACGGCGAGGGCTTCGCGGCAAGCAGCGCGGAGCTGATCGCGTCACCCTTCGACTTCTTGGTGGCCTTCGACGTCGGCTTGCTCGTAGCGGTCGTGGTCGGAGCCACCGAGACCGACGGCGAGGTGGTGGCCGTTGCGGTCGGCTGCGGCGAGTACGGACCGACCTGGAGCACCTGACGGAAGCGCAGCAGCGCGGTCTGCCCCACCGTGTTGACGATCTTGTCGCGACCCTTGCCGGGGACCGACACGATGATGTGGTTGTTGCCCTGGGTGCTGATGTCCGCACCGCCGACGCCGAGGCCGAGGACCCGGTCCCGGATGATGTTGACCGCCTGGTCCAGGGCGCCCTTGGTGATGCTGTGGCGGACCAGCGGCTTCGCCGTCAAGGTGACCTGCGTGCCGCCGCGGAGGTCCAGCCCGAGCACCGGCTTCGGGGACGGACCGAGGAACAGCCCGACGTAGAGCAGGACGAGCAGGAGCGCCATCCCGGCGAGGGTTCGACCTGGCCGCTGCTTGGTGGCCTGTGCCACGTGTCTGTCTGCCTTTCAGGGAGGGTTGCGCCGACCGAGTGCCCGGTAGGCCCGCTACGTGCTCGGCGGACCGTCGGAGTCGCTCGGCGGGTCGGGATCCTCGATCACCTCATGGTTGGTGACGTCGGTGTCCGCGGCGGGCTCCGGCTCGTCGCCCAGCACCCGCAGCACCGCCGCGGGGACGTAGCGCGCCCGTACCCCCGGCGCGATCTCAAGGGTGAGCGCGTCGTCCCCCACCTCGATGACCGTCGCGATCAGGCCGGAAGTGGTGATGATCTCGTCGCCGACGGCCACCTGACGGCTGGCCTGGGTCGCCGCCATCTGGCGCCGGCGAGCGGGCCGGATGAAGAACAGGTAGACGGCGCCGAAGATCAGGATCAGGAAGAGGAACGGGAACAGGCTGCTCCCGCCCGTGCTGCTGCCGCCGCTCGACCCGCCACCGCTCGTGGCGCGGGGCAGCGCGGAAGGCAGTGCGACAAGCGTGGTCAGCAAACTGGCGTGCACTCGCCCGGGCCCTCTCCTCGATGGGTGTCGCGTCGGCGCAACGCTCCGCCAACCGGGGGGTCAGTCTACGGGTCGAGGTCGAAAAGGGCCTGAGCCGCGTCCGCTCGCGGGGCGAGGCCCAGATGCCGCCAGGCGGCCGGCGTCGCCACCCTGCCGCGCGGCGTCCGGGCCAGTAGCCCGGCGCGCACCAGGAACGGCTCGGCGACCGTCTCCACCGTCTCCGGCTCCTCTGCCACGGCGACCGCGAGGGTGGTCAGCCCGACTGGCCCGCCGTTGAAGCGGACCAGCAGCGCATCCAGCACCGCCCGGTCGAGCCGGTCCAGGCCGAGCTCGTCCACGTCGTACATCGCGAGGGCGGCGCGTGCCACCTCGCGGTCCACGACCCCGTCGGCGCGTACCTCCGCGTAGTCCCGGACCCGCCGCAGCAACCGGTTCGCGATCCGAGGCGTGCCGCGGGCCCGTCCGCCGATCTCGGTGGCACCGTCCGGGGTCAGCGCGACGTCGAGCAGGGAAGCGCTGCGCCGAAGGACTGTCTCGAGCTCCTCGGGCGAGTAGAAGTCCAGGTGGGCGACGAAGCCGAACCGGTCCCGCAGCGGACCCGGCAGCAGGCCGGCCCGGGTCGTGGCGCCGACCAGTGTGAACGGCGCGACGTCGAGCGGGATCGCGGTCGCGCCCGGGCCCTTGCCGATCACGACGTCGACCCGGAAGTCCTCCATCGCGACGTAGAGCATCTCCTCCGCCGGTCGCGCCATCCGGTGGATCTCGTCGAGGAACAGCACCTCGCCCTCGGACAGCGTCGACAGCAGGGCAGCCAGGTCGCCGGCCCGCTCGATCGCCGGACCGCTGGTGATCCGCATCGGTGCGCCGAGCTCGTTGGCGATGATCATCGCCAATGTTGTCTTGCCGAGCCCGGGCGATCCCGACAGGAGCACGTGGTCCGGAGGACGGCCGCGGTTGCGGGCGGCGTCGAGGACAACCGACAGCTGCTCCCGGACCCGCTGCTGCCCGACGAAGTCCTCGAGCCGCTTCGGCCGCAGCGCGGCGTCGGCCACCTCGTCGTCCGGCCCCTCGGCGAAGGCCGACACCACCTCCTCGGTCATGCGCGGCTCAGCATCTGCAAGCACGACCGCAGCAGCAGGGCGACGTCCGGTGTGTCCCCCACCGCAATCGCGGCCTCGGCTTCGGGACCGACCGCGGCAAGCGCCTCGTCGACCTCGCGCCCCGTCCAGCCGAGACCGGTGAGCGCGTCGCGCAGCTGGTCCCGCCATGCTCCCGGGCCCGCGCTCCCCGGCAGCCGCACGACATTGGCTGCACCGCTCGCCGCACCGAGCTTGTCCTTGAGCTCGAGTACGAGGCGCTGCGCGCCCTTGCGGCCGATCCCCGGCACCAGCGTGAGCGCTCCGACATCCTCGGTCGCCACGGCAGTACGGATCGCGTCAGGCGAGTGGACCGCGAGCACCGACTGCGCGAGCCGCGGACCGACGCCGGTCACTCCTTGCAGCGTCTCGAACACCAGCCGCTCGTCTTCGGTCGCAAAACCGAACAGGGTCAGCGAGTCCTCGCGGACCACCAAGCTCGTCGCAAGGCGAGCCGCATCGCCCACCCGAAGCGAGCCGAGGGTCGCCGGCGTGCACTGCACGGCGATCCCGACTCCGCCCACCTCGATCACGGCGGCCTCCGCGCCGATCGCGGCGACCACTCCGCTGACGGTGGCGATCACCGGGCCATCACCGCCGCCCGGGCCTGCGCGAGGCGCACCTGGGCCGCGCCGCGCCAGACGTGGCAGATCGCCAACGCCAACGCGTCGGCGGTGTCCGCCGGCTTCGGCGCCGCGGCGAGTCCGAGGACGCGCGCCACCATCCGCCCCACCTGGTCCTTGTCGGCGCGGCCGGAGCCGGTAATCGCCGCCTTGACCTCGCTCGGGGTGTGCATCGCCACCGAGATCCCGGCCCGCGCCGCCGAGGTGATCGCGACCGCCGCGGCCTGCGCGGTGCCCATCACGGTGCGCACGTTGTGTTGGCTGAACACGCGCTCGACGGCGACGACGTCCGGCTCGTGGCGAGAGATCCAGGCCGTCACCTCACGTTCGAGCGCGAGCAACCGCAGCGCGATGTCCTCCGAGGACGGCGTGCACACGACGTCGTAGGCGACGGCGGTCATCGACCGGCCCGGTACGCCGTCGACGACACCGAGGCCACACCGGGTCAACCCGGGATCGACGCCAAGCACCCGCAACGTTGTATCTCCTATCCGAACATACGTTCGGATAGGAGACTAGCGGCGCCCGAGGCGAAGCCGAGGGAGCGACGCGCCCAACACCCATTTGTGAACTGCTCGCTACAGCCCGCTGTAGCGAGCAGTTCACAAAGCCGAAGGTGGCGGGCATTTCGGGCAGCGACGAAAGGAACCGGTCCAACCCTGCTGCCGCAGGACCTGCGCCTGTTGCGCGGCGACATCGCACGGCCGGTCCACGAGGTCCGCCCAGCCATATCGCAAGTGCCGTAGACGTGCCACCTCGCTGCGGTTGTCTCGTCTCATGTCACGCCAGCGCTCCCGCGTCTTGTCGTGACCAAGCCGACCGTCAAGCTCGATGTGAAGACCGAACTCTTCGATGACGACGTCGAGATACTCGGTTCCGTCCGCGAGTCTGCCCACCTGCCGGGTGCCTCTTGGCAGTCCATGTCGCCGCCGGATGTCCGCGTCTTTGAGCTCCAACAACGACTGAGCACCTGCCTCGACGTCTGGTAGGGCGTCGAAGATTTCTTTTCGCCATCGCGCGCGAGGCTTGTCGCTGAGCGCAGCGCGAAGTCGATCCGGCGAGGTCAGACGGGTGCGGATCGCATCTCCGACAAGGCCGAGGGCGGCGTCTCCCGATCGCTTCGAGCTGAGCAGATCAAGCACAGTTCGTTCGACGGTGGTTCGCCGTGGGACGAACGTCGGATGGACGTCCTGGTCAGTCAGAGTCCGTGACCGGTGCAACTGCAAGGCAATCTGATCGTCGACCTGCCGTCGGTACGGGATGATGATGTGCACCTTCGGAGGCGTCGGACACAGCCGCCAAAGCGCACCTGCAGACTCGTGACTCAGCGCCGCGCCCTCGCCTGCATAGAGCAGCGCCGCCGCTTGAACCGTCGCAGCCGGAAGCGGTCCACTGAACGTGACGTACACCCGCGGAAAGGGCATCTGCCAGCGCCCCGACTCGAGCAGCCAATGCAACTGCCTCGCAGTCATTCCCGTGGCCAGACATTCATCGAGGCTGAGCGCTCCATGAGCAGTCAGCGCCGCAATCGGTCGCACATCCATTCCACGACGCTGCTCGGGAGGGCGCCGCGACGCCACTCATCCACAAACGCGTGTGGGCGAGCGCGCAGCTTCGTGAACCGGTGGATCCAGCCCGCTGTACCTGACGGTTCACAAACCGGGAAATCGGTCGCTAGACCGACTCGAGGACCTCGTCGCTGACGTCGAAGTTCGCCCACACGTTCTGGACGTCGTCCAGGTCCTCGAGCGCCTCGACCAGTCGCAGCACCTTGCGGCCGTTCTCGTCGTCCAGCGGCACCGACACCGACGGCAGGAACGCGGTGTCGGAGGACTCGGTCGGGATCCCCGCGGCATCGAGTGCCGCCCTCACCGCCATCCAGTCGGTCGCCTCGGAGATCACCTCGAACTCCTCGCCGAGGTCGTTGACCTCCTCCGCGCCCGCGTCCAGGACAGCGCCGAGGACGTCGTCCTCGGTCTGACCGGTCGACTTGGACACGATCACGACACCCTTGCGCGCGAACAGGTACGAGACGCTGCCGGGATCCGCGAGCGTCCCGCCGTTGCGGCTCAGCGCGGTGCGGACGTCGGTCGCGGCGCGGTTGCGGTTGTCGGTGAGGCACTCGACCAGCAGCGCCACGCCACCCGGGCCGTACCCCTCGTAGGTGATCGACTCGTAGTCGGCGCCGCCTGCATCGAGCCCAGCGCCGCGGCGTACTGCGCGGTCGATGTTGTCGTTGGGGACCGAGTTGCCCTTGGCCTTCGCGATGGCGTCGGCGAGGGTCGGGTTGCCGGCGGGGTCGCCGCCGCCGGTGCGCGCGGCGACCTCGACGTTCTTGATCAGCTTCGCGAACAGCTTGCCGCGACGGGCGTCGACGACGGCCTTCTTGTGCTTGGTCGTCGCCCACTTCGAGTGGCCGCTCACGCCGCGTTCTCCCTGACTATCGAGACGAAGAGTTGATGGATGCGCGGGTCGCCGGTCAGCTCGGGGTGGAACGCCGTCGCCAGCAGCGGGCCCTGCCGCACCACAACGATTCTACCGTCGTGGCGGGCCAGCGGGATCGCGCTCGCGCCGAGCTGCTCGACCCACGGCGCGCGGATGAACACCCCCTCGACCGCACCCACGGTCTCGACGTCGACCGTCGCTTCGAACGAGTCGACCTGTCGGCCGAACGCGTTGCGGCGCACTGTCATGTCGATGCCGCCGAGCCCGACCTGGTCGGCAGTGCCGTCCAGCACCCGGTCGGCGAGCAGGATCATGCCGGCGCACGACCCGTACGCCGGCAAGCCCGCCTCGATCGCCTTGCGCAGCGGCTCCAGCAGCTCGAACGTGACCAGCAGTTTGCCGATCGTCGTGGATTCCCCGCCGGGAATGACGACCCCGTCGAGGCCGTTCAGGTCGTCCGGGCGTCGCACCGGGACGGCGCTTGCATCCGCCGCGGCGAGCGCGTGCACGTGCTCGCGAACATCACCCTGCAGGGCGAGGACGCCGATTCTCACCAACCGCGTTGTGCCAGCCGGTGGTCGACGGGCAGCGACTCGACGTTGATGCCGACCATCGCCTCGCCGAGACCGCGGCTTACCTTCGCGACCACGTCCGGGTCGTCGTACATCGTGGTGGCCTGCACGATCGCGCGCGCCCGCGCCGCCGGGTCGCCGGACTTGAAGATGCCGCTGCCGACGAAGACACCGTCCGCGCCGAGCTGCATCATCATGGCCGCGTCCGCAGGGGTCGCGATGCCGCCCGCGGTGAAGAGCACCACCGGCAACGCGCCGGTACGCGCGACCTCGGCAACCAGCTCGTACGGCGCGGCGAGCTCCTTCGCGGCGACGTAGAGCTCGTCCTCGCTCATCGACGACAGCCGGCGGATCTCGCCACGGATCGAGCGCATGTGCGTCACGGCGTTTGACACGTCGCCGGTGCCTGCCTCGCCCTTGGAGCGGATCATCGCCGCGCCCTCGGTGATCCGTCGAAGCGCCTCACCCAGGTTGGTCGCGCCGCACACGAAGGGAACGGTGAACGCCCACTTGTCGATGTGGTGGGAATAGTCAGCCGGCGTGAGCACCTCTGACTCGTCGATGTAGTCGACGCCGAGCGCCTGCAGGACCTGCGCCTCCGCGAAGTGTCCGATCCGGGCTTTCGCCATGACCGGGATCGACACCGCGGCGATGATCCCGTCGATCATGTCCGGGTCGCTCATCCGCGAGACGCCGCCCTCGGCGCGGATGTCCGCAGGCACTCGCTCGAGCGCCATGACGGCTACTGCGCCGGCATCCTCTGCGATCTTGGCCTGCTCGGGAGTGACGACGTCCATGATGACGCCGCCCTTGAGCATCTCGGCCATGCCGCGCTTGACCCGCGCTGTCCCTGTCGCCTGCTCCACGAGTCCAACTCTAGGCCCGTGGGGCAACCGAAATCCCGGGCGTCGGGAGCTCCTCGTCGTCCATCTCGAAGTACGCCGGGTGCGGCGCGTGGCCGGCGAGCGCGAGCCAGCGCACCACCCGCCGGTCCCGCACCACGAGCGCGTCCCGCACGGTGTCGTTGTAGAAGCGACGCGCGATCGACGCGCGCAGCGCATCGTCGTGCACGTCCACTGCCGCGGGCGTCGGCGACCGGAACACCGCAGGCCGCCGCTCGGCGAGCGCGGCGAGCTCGCGCGAAAGCCGGTTCTCCGCGACCTCGCGGTCGTGGGCGAGGCCGGGGATCGCCTGGACCGCCGCCGCGGCGTCGGTGAGCCGCGCCGCGACCTGCCGGGGCAGCTCCTCGCTCAAGCCGATCACCGCGGCGCTGCGCTTTCGCAGCTGGGCGTCGAGCGCGGCCGACGCCGCGTCGATCCGCGCGTGCAGCCGGTCCAGTCTCCTGGCGGTGTAGACGAAGTAGAGCGCGACGACCGCCAGGATCGCGGCGGCACCGAGCAGCCTCACCGCCAACTGCGACCGCCCTTGATCTGCGACTCGAACGCTGCGGGGTCGACCGTGTCCGGATCCTCCTCGACCCGCCCGGTCGAGGCCGCGATCGCCGTCTCGTAGACCCGCAGGATCTCCCCGGCGACGACCGACCAGTCGTAACGCGTGACGGCGGCACGGCCGGCTTCGCGAAGTTCGTCGCGTCGCGCCGGTGACCGAAGGAGTGCGGCGCATCCCTCGGCGAGGGCGGGCGCGCTGTTGACGCCGACGAGCTCGCCGAGCCGACCGCCTTGCAACACCTGGGAGAAGGCGTCCAGGTTGCTGGCGACGATCGGCGCACCGGCCGCCATCGCCTCGAGCAGGATGATGCCGAAGCTCTCGCCGCCGGTGTTGGGCGCGACGAAGACGTCCATCGACGCGTAGGCCCTGGCTTTGTCGGCATCGCTGACCCGCCCGAGGAACGTCACCCCCGCGGGCGCGTCGCCGATCTCGCCGGGCCCCGCCACCAGCACCTGCACGTCGGGGAACTCCCGACGCAACGTCGGGAGGGCATCGAGCAACACCTGAAGTCCCTTGCGCGGCTCGTCGACGCGGCCGACGAACCCGATCGTGCCGCCCGGCGCGGGCCAGCCGGGCAACGGCGCGGCACCGGCGTACCGATCCACATGGACGCCGTTCGGGACGACCACCGCGTCCCCGCCGAGATGCTCCACGATCGTCTTGCGCGCGGCCGACGACACCGCGATCCGGCCCGACAGCCGTTCCAGGTAGACCTGCAGCGGGTTCTGCAGCAGGGCAAGGATGCGGGACCGGGGGTTCGCGGCGTGGAACGTCGCGACGATCGGTCCGCGCGCGTTGCCCATCGCGAGCAACGACAGCGAGAACGTCTCGGGTGAATGCACGTGCAGGACGTCGAACTCGCCGTCGTGCAACCAGCGCCGCAACCGCACCTGGCTCACCGGTCCGATCAGCAACCGCGAGACCGAGCCGTTGAAGGGCACCGGCACGCTACGTCCCGCTCGCGTCACGTACCGCGGCAGCGGCACGTCGTCGTCGTCCACCGGCGTGATGACCTGCACATGGTGGCCGCGCGCGATCAGCGCCTCGGCCAGGTCGGCGATGTGTGCGACCACGCCGCCCGGCACGTCCCACGGATACGGCGAGACCAAGCCGATCCGCATCAGACGCCCAACTGCTGGCTCAGCCGCCCCGCGTCGAGGTCATCGACCCACAGTCGCTGCATCATGTGCCAGTCCTGCGGGTCCGCGGCAATGGCCTCGGCGAAGGCATCGGCAAGCCGCTGCGTCATCGCGCGCACCTTGTCCTCGCGGGTACCTGTGGCAGGGACGGTCACCTGCTCGTGGATCCGCGGCTGCCAGTGGCGGCGGTCCGGATAGGTGAGGGTCACCGGCAGCAGTACTGCGCCCGTGTCGTGGGCAAGCGCTGCCGGTCCGGCCGGCATCCGGGCAGCGGAGCCGAAGAAGTCGACCTCGATGCCGGTAGCGGTCAGGTCGCGGTCGGCGAGCAGGCACAGCGTGCCGCCGGCGCGCAGCCGCTCCGCGAGCAGCTCGAACGGCGCCCGCTCCCCTCCGGTGAGCGGCACCACCTCCATGCCGAGGGACTCCCGGAAGGCCACGAACCGGTTGAACAGCGACTCCGGCTGCAACCGCTCGGCGACGGTGGTGAACGGAACACCGGTACCGGCCAGCCAGGCACCGGCCTGGTCCCAGTTCCCCATGTGCGGCAGGGCCAGGATCATCCCTTTGCCGGACGCGACCGCGTCGCGCAGCCGCCACTCGTCGATGCAACGCGTCCTGGCGACCAGGTCCTCCGTGCGCATGCTCGGCATCTGGAAGACCTCGCACCAGTAGCGCAGATAGGACCGCACGCCGTCGCGGGTCAGCAGCCGAAGCTCGCGATCGGACAGGTCCGGTTTCACCCGTGCCAGGTTGTGCTGCAACTGGATCACGTTCGACCCCGAGCGCACCCAGACGGCGTCGGCGATCGCGTCGAACTGGCGGCGGGCCAGGCGCTCCGGCATGCCGCGCACGACCGCCCAGCCGGCGGCGTAGATCGCGTCGGTGAGGGTGTCGTTCACGTCGCCTGGCGGCGGACCTCGACGATCCGCTGCACGACCGTGACCGTCGTCGCCGCAGCGAGACCCCACAGCGCGATCGCGCGCAGCACCGGCACGCCGAAGATCCCGGAGAATCCGGTGAGCACCAGCACCGCGATTAGCCGCTCCGAACGTTCCGCGATGCCGACGTTCGCGGTCATCCCGAGGCTTTCGGCACGTGCCTTCGAATACGACGTGACGACGCCGGCAACCAGGTCGTACAGCGCCACCGCACACAACGTCGTGTTGTTGCCGTCACCGGCGTACCAGAGCGCGAGGGCGCCGAAGACCGCGCCGTCGCCGACGCGGTCGAGCGTCGAGTCGAGAAACGCCCCCCAGGGGCCGCTCGTGCCTCGCGCCCGAGCCACCGCTCCGTCCATCAGGTCGCTGAACACGAACGCGGTGATCACGAGCGTGCCGACCAGGAACTTGCCGCGCGGGTAGAAGGCCAGCGCACCCGCCGAGACGCCGATCGTTCCGACCACCGTGAGCGCATCGGGAGTGATCCCCATCGCGACCATCCGACGGGCGATCGGATCGACGACCTTGTTGATCTGCGGGCGCGCGTGAATCCCGAGCATCGTGCGGTGAGGATATCGAGGACAAATCCGGCTTCCCCTTGTCGGCACGCCATAACGGGTGCAGGCTGCGCAGACAGGGGCAAGCCAAGGAGGCATGACATGGCCGACAAGACGAGCACCTCAGGAGCCGCCGGCAGGGCACCCGTGGCCGACGAGCCGGGGCGGATCAGAAACGTCGTGCTCGTCGGCCATTCGGGCGCCGGCAAGACCTCATTGGTCGAGGCCCTGCTCGTGGCGACCGGAACCATCCCCAGAGCCGGTCGCGTCGAGGACGGCACGACGGTCAGTGACTTCGACGAGGCGGAGATCCGTCAGCAGCGCTCGATCAGCCTCACGGTGGCGCCGTTCGAGCACGACGGCGTGAAGGTCAACCTGCTCGACACTCCGGGCTATGCCGACTTCACCGGCGACCTGCGCGCCGGGCTGCGCGCCGCCGACGCCGCGTTGTTCGTCGTCAGCGCCGCGGACGGCATCGACGGGACCACGCAGATGATCTGGGACGAGTGCGCCACGGTCGGCATGCCGCGCGCCGTCGTCATCACGCGCCTGGACTCCCCACGCGCCGACTACGACGCGACGCTCGCGGCGTGCCAGAGCTCGTTCGGTGACGGTGTGCTTCCGATCTACCTCCCGCTGCACGGCGACGGCGACGACGTCGCCGGGCTGATCGGGTTGCTCTCGCAGCAGATCTTCGACTACAGCGACGGCAAGCGGACGCAACGTGACCCGGACCCCGAGCACCTGCCGCTGATCGCCGAGCACCGCAACACCCTGATCGAGGGGATCATCGCGGAGTCCGAGGACGAGACGTTGATGGACCGCTACCTGGGCGGTGAGGAGATCGACGTCAAGGTCCTGATCGACGACCTGGAGACGGCAGTAGCGCGCGGGTCGTTCTACCCGGTGTTGACCGCGTGTGCCGCTACCGGCCTCGGCATGGCCGAGCTGCTCGAGGTCCTCACGTCCGCGTTCCCGTCGCCGCTCGAGCACCCGCTGCTTCCGGTGACCCGCCCGGACGGGACTCCGGTCGAGCCGCTCGCGGTCGACCCCAACGGGCGACTCTGCGCCGAAGTCGTCAAGACCACGACCGACCCGTACGTCGGCCGGATCTCACTCGTACGCGTCTTCTCCGGCACGCTGCGCCCCGACGCGGTGCTGCACGTCTCCGGACACGGCCTCGCCGAGCGCGGACACGAGGATCACGACGTCGACGAGAAGGTCGGGTCGCTGTCGGTGCCGCTCGGCAAGACGCTGCACCCGGTCGACCACGCGATTGCGGGCGACATCGTGGCGATCGCGAAGCTGTCCCGCGCCGAGACCGGCGACACGCTGTCGACCAAGGACGACCCGCTGCTGGTCCACGCCTGGGACATGCCGGAGCCGCTGCTCCCGGTCGCGATCCAGGCGAAGAGCAAGGCCGACGAGGACAAGCTCTCGACCGGCCTGCAGCGCATCGTCGCCGAGGAGCCGACCGTGCGTCTGGACCGCAACACCGAGACCGGCCAGCTCGTGCTGTGGTGCATGGGCGAAGCCCACGCGGACGTGCTGCTGGACCACCTCGCCACCAAGTACGGCGTCGCGGTTGAACAGGTGGAGCTCCGGGTGCCGCTGCGCGAGACCTTCTCCGGGCCCGCCGCGGGGCACGGCCGGCACGTGAAGCAGTCCGGCGGTCACGGCCAGTTCGCCGTGTGCGACGTCGAGTTCGAGCCGCTTCCGGAGGGCTCCGGCTTCGAGTTCGTGGACAAGATCTACGGCGGGTCCGTGCCCAACCAGTTCATCCCTTCGGTGGAGAAGGGCATCCGCGCCCAGATGGAGCGCGGCGTCGCTGCGGGCTACCCGGTCGTCGACATCCGCGCCACCTTGAAGGACGGCAAGGCCCACTCCGTCGACTCCTCCGACATGGCCTTCCAGGTGTCCGGCGGTCTGGCGCTGAAGGACGCCGCGGAGAAGACCCAGGTCGCGCTGCTGGAACCGGTACTCGAGGTCTCGGTGCTGGTCGCCGACGACTACGTCGGCGCGGTGATGAGCGACCTGTCCACCCGCCGCGGCCGCGTCACCGGCACCGAGCCGGTCGGCACCGGACGCACCCTGGTCAAGGCGGAGGTACCGGAGGTCGAGGTCACCCGCTACGCGATCGACCTGCGCTCGCTCTCGCACGGGACGGGTACGTTCAGCCGCCGTCACCTGCGCTACGAGCCGATGCCGTCGCACATCGCGTCGAAGGTGATCTCAGCCGCCTCTTAGGCGCTCGGACGTAGGCTCGCGCCATGCCGATGCTCGCGATCTTCCTGATCCTGCTGGCCCTCTTCGTCATCTTGCCGCTCGTCGGGTTCCTCGTCTGGACCATGATCAGCATCGCGATCACGGGCATCGCGCTCGGCGGTCTCGCCCGGCTGATCATCCCCGGGCGGCAGCCGATCGGCGTGATCGCCACGATCGTCGCCGGCTGGATCGGCTCGATCGTGGGCGGGCTGATCGCGATCGGCGCGTTCGGTCGTCACCACCACTGGTTCGCGCGGATCCTGATCGAGATCGGCGTCTCGGCGGTGACGGTGCTCGCCTTCTCGGCCGGCGCGAGCAGCCGGAAGGTGGACTCGGGCGGGAGCCACAAGATCCTCGACGTCTAGTCGGGCCACCCTTCGGCGAGCAGCTGCCGGGTGTCGCGCAGCAGCTGTGGCAGCACCTTGGTGCGCGCCACAACCGGCATGAAGTTGGTGTCACCGCCCCACCGCGGCACGACGTGCTGGTGCAGGTGCGCGGCGATTCCGGCGCCCGCGACCACGCCCTGGTTCATGCCGATGTTGAAGCCCTGCGCGTTGCTTGCCTCGCGCAGCACGCGCATCGCGGTCTGGGTGAATGCCGCCACCTCGCTGCGTTCGGCGTCGGTGAGCTCTGTGTAGTCGGCGACGTGTCGGAACGGCACCACCATCAGGTGGCCGGAGTTGTACGGGTAGAGGTTGAGCACGACGTACGTCAGCCCGCCGCGATGAACGATCAGGCCGTCCTCGTCGCTGCTACCGGGGATGGTGCAGAACGGGCACTCGTCGGTCTTGCCCTCCCCCTTGATGTAGGCGAGCCGCTCCGGCATCCAGATCCGCTGCCAGCCGTCGGACATGCCGGCCCCCGGCTGGGGCTCGACGCCCGGACCCAGGTCCTGCGTCATTCGGGGGTCGGCTCGGGGTTGAGCGCGTGCGGGTCGATCTGCCGCTCCGTGATGTTGCGCAGGATCTCGGCGACCGCCTCGTCGAGTGGCACCCCACGCCGCTCGACCCCGTTGCGGTAGCGGATCGACACCGCGCCCGCCTCGACGTCGCGGTCACCCGCGACCAGCATGAACGGCACCTTCTGCTGCTGCGCGTGCAGGATCTTCTTCTGCATCCGGTCGTCGCTCTCGTCGAGCTCGGCGCGGATCCCCTCGGACCGCAGCCGCGCGACGACACCTTCGAGGTAGGGCAGGTTGTCGCTGCGGATCGGGATCCCCATGACCTGCACCGGCGCCAGCCAGGCGGGGAACGCGCCCGCGTAGTGCTCGGTGAGCACGCCGAAGAACCGCTCGATCGAGCCGAACAGCGCGCGGTGGATCATCACCGGCTGATGACGCTGGCCGTCGTCGCCCTGGTACTCCAGCTCGAACCGCTTCGGCTGGTTGAAGTCCACCTGGATGGTCGACATCTGCCAGGACCGCCCGATCGCGTCGCGCGCCTGCACCGAGATCTTCGGTCCGTAGTACGCCGCGCCACCCGGGTCCGGGACGAGCTCGAGACCCGACGCGGCCGCGGCCTGCTCGAGGGCGGCGGTCGCCTCGGCCCAGTCCGCCATCGACCCGATGAACTTGTCGGAGTCATCGCGGGTCGACAGCTCGAGGTAGAAGTCGGTCAGCCCGAAGTCGCGCAACAGCTCGAGCACGAAGTCCAGCAGCGCGGTGAGCTCACCCGCCATCTGCTCCTTGGTGCAGTAGATGTGCGAGTCGTCCTGGGTCATTCCGCGGACCCGGGTCAGGCCGTGGACGACACCGGACTTCTCGTAGCGGTAGACGGTGCCGAACTCGAACAGCCGCAGCGGCAGCTCCCGGTAGGACCGCCCGCGCGACCGGAAGATCAGGTTGTGCATCGGGCAGTTCATGGCCTTGAGGTAGTAGTCCGCGCCCTCGAACTGCATCGGGGGGAACATCCCGTCCGCGTAGTACGGCAGGTGCCCGGAGGTCTCGAACAGCCCGGCTTTCGAGATGTGCGGTGAGTTCACGAACGAGTAGCCAGCCGCCTCGTGCTTGCGCCGCGAGTAGTCCTCCATCACGCGGCGCACGATGCCGCCCTTCGGGTGGAAGACCGCGAGTCCCGACCCGAGCTCGTCAGGGAATGAGAACAGGTCGAGCTCCGCACCGAGCTTGCGGTGATCCCGGCGCTCTGCCTCCTCGAGGAGCTCGAGGTGGCGGTCGAGGTCCTCCTGCGAGGCCCATGCGGTGCCGTAGATCCGCTGCAGCTGCGGGTTCTTCTCGTCGCCGCGCCAGTACGCCGCGGCCGACCGCATCAGCTTGACCGTCGGGATCAGCCTGGTGCTCGGCAGATGCGGCCCCCGGCACAGGTCCTTCCACGCCAGCGATCCGTCACGACGCAGGTTGTCGTAGATGGTGAGCTCGCCCGCTCCGACCTCCATGGACGCACCCTCTGCGGCCTCGGCAGCGGCGCCCTTCAGGCCGATCAGCTCGAGCTTGTACGGCTCGGCGGAGAGCTCGTCACGCGCTTCGTCGTCGGTGACCACGCGGCGGGTGAAGGTCTGGCTCTCCTTGACGATCTTGCGCATCCGGGACTCGATCTTCTCGAGGTCCTCCGGCGTGAACGGCGTGGCGACATCGAAGTCGTAGTAGTAGCCGTTGACGATCGGCGGTCCGATGCCGAGCTTGGCGTCAGGGAACAGCTCCTGGACCGCCTGGGCGAGCACGTGCGCGCTGGAGTGGCGCAGCACCGCCAGGCCGTCGGGCGAGTCCATCGCTACCGGCTCGAGGACATCCCCGTCCGCAGGCTTCCAGGACAGGTCGCGCAGCTCGCCGTTCCCGTCGCGGGCGACGACGGCGTCGAGCCCGGCGGCCCGGAACAGGTGGCCCGCCGTCGTACCGGACTCGGCGACAACGCTGGTTCCGTCGACGGTCACGGTGATCTCAGGCACGAGCGCGAGGGTACTGAACCGAACCCGCTTGCTTCCCCGCAATAACGTGTCGCACATGGAGCACCGCGCGGACGTGTTCTCGATCCCTGACGTCGTCGACCCGCGGGAGGACAACCTCCATCAGGGGGATGAACGGGCCACGCTGGCCGAGTTCCTGCGCTTCCAGCGCCAGACCCTCGAGATGAAGTGCGCCGGACTCACGGCGGAGCAGCTCGCTACCCGCTCGGTCCCGCCGTCGACGATGTCGCTGCTCGGACTGGTCCGCCACCTCGCCCACGTCGAGCGGATGTGGTTCAAGGTGCGCTTCGACGGCCAGGACCTGCCGCGGCTCTACCAGACGGCGGAGGACCCCGACGGTGACTTCAACGGGGCCGTCGCGGATCAGGCCGTCGTCGACGAGGCGTGGGAGTCCTGGCGCGCCGAAGTGGCGTTCGCCGAGAAGTGGGTCGAGGAGCACCCGCTCGACTTCGTCGCCGAGCTCGGCGACGACGCGCGTCTCTCACTGCGCGAGCTGCTGGTCCACATGGTCGAGGAGTACGCCCGGCACAACGGTCACGCGGACCTGTTGCGCGAGTGCATCGACGGCCGCCTGGGCCAGTAGCGGGCCCCTCAGCCGGTCAGCCTGGCCTTCGCCATGTGACGAAAGTTGCCGGTGATGTGGTGGGCGATACTGGACTTGAACCAGTGACCTCTCGCGTGTGAGGCGAGCGCTCTGACCAACTGAGCTAATCGCCCGGCGCGCCTCACCCTAGCCCGCGGACGTTAGTGATGCCTCCGTTGTGGGGAACATGGCATCATCACCCGAAAGCCCGGAAGGTCGCCCGCTGATGAGCTCTCGCCAGGACTCGGTCACCGCCGAGATGGAGCTGCGACTCGTCGTGGGCGACGGCGCCGACCGTCCGGTGCACGCGGAGCTGAGCTACTCCCCCAGCGACCCTTACGCGGTGCGCATCGGGTTTCACACCGGCGGCGACGACGTCGTCGAGTGGACCTTCGCGCGATCGCTGCTGACCGACGGCGTCACCCACCCGGTCGGCGACGGTGACGTGCAGGTCTGGCCGGCCACCGGGAGCGGCGGCGACCAGCACGTGCGGCTGTCTCTTTCCAGCCCGTCCGGCAACGCGTTGTTCGAAGCACCGCTGCCGCAGCTGGTGCAGTTCCTGACGCAGACCTATGCGCTCGTGCCTACCGGATGCGAGAGCGACTTCGTCGACGTCGGTGCCGAGCTCGCCATCCTCCTCGGCGAGGACTAGGGAATCACTGCGGCGTGGGCGGCAGCGGCTTCGAGCAGGCTGCCCGAGCTCACGAGTGATACGACCGCGTCGATCTCGGGCGCGAGGTGGCGGTCCGGTCCTGGGCCCGGCACGACCGTACGCAGCCGTTCGCGAACCGCGCCGATCGCCGGTGATGAGGTGAGCGGCGCGCGGAGGTCGAGCGCCCGCGCCGCCGTCATGAGCTCGATCGCGAGCACCCGGCGGACCAGGTCGATCGATCGCCGCAGCTTGCGCGCCGCCGACCAGCCCATCGACACGTGGTCCTCCTGCATCGCCGAGGACGGGATGGAGTCCACCGACGCGGGCGCCGCGAGCCGCTTGCACTCGCTGACCATGCCGGCCTGGGTGTACTGCGCGATCATCAGCCCGGAGTCGACGCCGGGCTCGGCCGCGAGGAACGGCGGCAGGCCGTGCGAGCGGGAGCGGTCGAGCATCCGGTCGGTACGCCGTTCGGCCATCGAGGCGAGGTCCGCCGCGGCGATCGCCAGGAAGTCGAGCACGTAGCCGACCGGCGCACCGTGGAAGTTGCCGTTGGACTCGACGCGCCCGTCGGGCAGTACGACCGGGTTGTCGATCGCCGATGCCAGCTCGTACGACGCGACGCGACGCGCGTGGTCCAGCGTGTCCCGGCAGGCACCGGCCACCTGCGGCGCGCAGCGCAGCGAGTAGGCGTCCTGCACCCTCGTGTCCTCCGGGCCGGCGTGCGAGGCGACGATCGGCGAGCCGGCGAGCAGTGCACGAAGGTTCGCGGCGGACAGCGACTGACCCGGCTGCGGCCGCAGCTGCTGGAGGTCGTCGGCAAAGACCCGGTCTGTGCCGAGCAGCGCCTCGACCGTCATCGCCGTGGCGAGGTCGGCGGTGGTCACCAGCGCCGAGAGATCCTCGATCGCGAGGACCAGCATCCCGAGCATGCCGTCCGTGCCGTTGAGCAGCGCAAGCCCCTCCTTCTCAGCGAAGGTGACCGGCGCCAGCCCGGCGGCGCGAAGCGCCGCCGCTGCGGCGACCGCCGTACCGTCCGCGCCGAGCACCTCACCCTCGCCCATCAGGACCAGCGCACAAGCGGCAAGCGGGGCAAGGTCGCCGCTGCACCCGAGCGAGCCGAACTCGTGCACCAGCGGCGTGATGCCCGCGTTGAGCAGCGCCGCGATGGCCTGCGCGGTCTCCGGCCGCGCGCCGGTCCGCCCGGTGGCGAGGGTCCGCAGCCGCAGCAGCTGCATCGCCCGGACCACCTCGCGCTCCACCGGCGGGCCGGAGCCGGCGGCGTGGGAGCGCACGAGCGAGCGCTGCAGGTCCGCCCGTCGCTCGCGCGGGATGTGGGTCGTGGCGAGCGCTCCGAAACCGGTCGAGACGCCGTACGCCGGCCGGTCCGACGCCGCCAGCGCGTCGACGTGCGCCCTCGACGCCGCCATCGCCTCGAGCGCGGCCGGCGCCAGCGCGACATCGGCGTCCATCCGGGTGACCGCGACCACCTCGGCGAACGTCAGCGGGTCCGGCGAGACCTGAACCGTCACGGATCCGGCTCCGCGCTGCGCTGGGCGAACACCTCGGCGGCACGCAACGTCAGCGGCCCGGGAACGGCGGGAAGCGGCTTTCCGTCGACCGCGCGGATCGGCTGCACGTCACGAGTCGATGAGGCCAGGAACGCCTCGTCGGCCTCGGCCAGCGCGGCGAGCGGAAGCGGCCGCTCGGACACGTCTCCCAGCCATTCGACGATCAGGTCCCGGGTGATGCCGGCAAGGCAGCCGCTCGACACGGGTGGGGTGATCAACTCGCCTCGGACGCCGACGAACACGTTGCTACCCGTGCCCTCGCACAGCTCGCCGCGCGTGTTGGCGAAGATCGCCTCGGCGGCGCCTCGCTGGTGTGCGTAGTCGAGGGCGACGACGTTGTCGGCGTACGACGTGGTCTTCAGTCCCGCGGTCGCGGCCCGCTCGTTGCGGGTCCACGGCACCGTCACGACGTCGGCGGTCGGCGGCCACTCGGCGAGCGGCGCGGTGGCGACGATCACGGTTGCCGGGTTCGTGCCGCGGTCGCTGCCGTAGGGAGACGGACCGCCGGTCAGCGTCACGCGCAGCCGTGCGCGGTCGGGAGTGTCCGCAGCCAGGACCGCGTCAATCCCGGCGCGGATCAGGTCGAGGTCCACGGGAAGCCCGAGCCCGGTGGCGGATGAGACAAGCCGTTCGAGATGTCGGGACAGCGCGAACGGCCGCCCCCCGATCACCTTCATCGTCTCGAACACGCCGTCGCCGACCGTGACCCCGTGGTCGTCGGCCCGCAGGACCGGCTGGCTCGCCTCGACGATGCGGCCGTCCACCCAGAGCGTCACTGCTGCCGCCGCATCGCCAGGCCGGCGGCGACCTCGAGCAGGCACATGGCGGCGAGGCGGACGGTGCGCCCGTCTTCGGCGTCCCGCGTCGCGTCGATCTCGGTGAGGTCCACGGCGCGCACGCGCGGGTCCGCGCCTGCGGCGTAGGCGGCGCCGAGCATCTCCGCGGCGGACAGGCCGCCGGGCAGGCTCGCCGCGCAGGCCGGGGCCACGGACCGGTCGCAGGCGTCCAGGTCGAGGTCCACGTAGATGCCGCCCTTGCCGGACCCGGCGACGTCGAGCGCCTGCCGCATGCAGTCGCCGATGCCCCGCGCCGCCACCTCGCCCCGGCCGATCACCGACACCCCGCGCGCGTGCGCCTCCGTGGCGTACGAGCGGCTGTTCGCCCAGTCGGCGATGCCGACCTGGACGATCTGCTCGCCCGGTACGCCGGCCCCGATCAGGTCCCGGACCGGGGTGCCGTTGCTGCGGCCCTCGCGCAGGTCGTGGTGCGCGTCGAGCGTCACCAACCCGGCCTTCGCGAGGCCCTCGCCGAACACCCCGGCCATCGCGGGGTAGGTGAGCGAGTTGTCACCGCCGACGACCACGACCAGCCGCGCCTTGGCCGCGGCGGTCTCCACGGCGGTCCGCACCCGCCACTCGCCCTCGACCGCCATGTCCGGGTCGTCCACGTCTCCGCGGTCCCACACCGAGATCGCCTCGGCCAGATCGAGCTTGCGCGACGGCGACCAGGTGGAGAGCCGGTCCAGCGCCCGCCGCAACGCCGCAGGCGTGGCGTGGGCGCCGGAGGTCGACAGAGAGGTGGCGAACGTGGGCACCCCGATGACCGCCAGGTCGACGTCGCGGTCCCCCGGACCGCCCGCCAGCCAGTCGCCGGCGCTCGGCCACCGATGGTCCCCCCGGACGGCGCTCACGTGGCGATGCTGCCATGTGGGCGGCGTACCCATGTAGAGTCGACGACGCACGATTCCTGCTACGGCTGGGTCGCGTGCGGACGTAGCGCAGCTGGTAGCGCATCACCTTGCCAAGGTGAGGGTCGCGGGTTCGAATCCCGTCGTCCGCTCGGTGGGCGCCCTTCGCTTGACGGCAAACGCTTGACGGCAAAGTGCGCCCATCCGCTTGGTTACGAAACCAGGCGGGTTGGCCGAGTGGCTTAGGCAAGGGCCTGCAAAGCCCTGTACGCGGGTTCGATTCCCGCACCCGCCTCAGTACGCTCTAGTACGAAGTACGGGCGATTGGCGCAGTCTGGCTAGCGCGCTTCCCTGACACGGAAGAGGTCACAGGTTCAAGTCCTGTATCGCCCACCAAACGCTTTGTGAGCTGTCCGCTACAGCGGGCGGTACGTAGCGGTTCACAAAGCGGTCAGCCCTCGGGCGGCACGTCGCCGTCTCCCCCGCCGTCGCCACCATCACAGTCACACGGCACGTCGACGTTGATCGCGAGCGTCAGCAGCCCGCGGGTCACCTGGCTGAGCCGGACGTGATGGTTGCGGACCAGCGTCGTCGTGCCGTCCGGCGACGGCGTCGACAGCGAAGCGACCACGTCGTTGCCGTGCGGCAAGGCCTTCAGCAGCTTCATCAGCCCCGCGAACGACGTGACAGTGGAGGTGTCCGGGCCCGCGGCCGCGATGTCGCCGCCGCCCGCCACCTGGATCGTCCCGGAGCCCGCCGACGCGCTGTCGGGGATGTGCACGGACAGCTTCACGGTCCTGGTCTTGTGGCTGTTGCGGTAGGCCGCGAGCGACACCTTCAGCTGGACGTCGTCGCCCGGCGCGACGTCCAACGTGGTGGCCGGAGTCACCTCCTGCCAGCCGTCGCCGTCGTTGGCCGACAGGCCGCGGATCTCCCATTCCTTGACCGTCTGCGTGGCCGTCGCGTGCGCGGTCACCTTGGTGACGGTGAGGGCGTCGAACGGGTTGTCGACGATCGTCGAGAGCATCGTGAACAGCTGCCACGACGTACCGAACTCGACGTCGAACGGGTCGGTGTAGAGGTCGCTGCGGTGGAAGCTCCACCGCTTGCCGTCGTCCATCCGCCCGGAGACCGTCCAGCTGAACGACGACGAGCCGGCGCCTTCGTGCTGGGTCGTGGTGAGCAGGTTGTAGTACGTCGAGCCGCCGGTCGCGTCGGCGACCTCCTCCACCAGCGGCGTACGCGTGACGCCCCTGCGCGTGAGGCCGGTGCCAGGCGCGGTGGCCCGGGTCGTGATGATCGTCTGGACGGGCGTCCGGCCCAGCGTGGCCCGGATCCCGGGCAGCCGGTCCTGGTCGAGCGTTCCGACGAGATGACCGATGTTCGCCATCACGAACGACGGGCCGGTCGGGTCACGCTGCACGTAGAGGACCCGGGCGGCGTTCGCCGTCTCGCTCGTCGCGCCGCTGAGCGCCATCGGGTGCCCGAACGCCAGCACCTTGTGGCCGCAGACGGCGGTCACCGTGCCGACGCCGCCGATCGTGTAGGCGCCGGACGCGATCGTGACCGCGAACGGCGCCCCTGGCCGGATGTTTGCCGCCGAGCCGCTGCGCTGCACGCCACGCGCACTGCCGGCATGAAGAGAGAACGAGCTCATTCCGGCCTGCCGCAGCCGGGCGCGCAGGTCGGGCCACCGGCTGCTGGGCAGCCCCACGACCGTGATCGGGGTGCGCAGCGGCGCGAGGTCGGCGGGTCCTTCGCCCGACGCACCGCTCCCGGACACCATCCGGCTGGGAACCGCGACGTGCTTCGCGTACGTCGGTGGCGTGACCCGGCGGTCGTCGAGCAGCTGGTACATCGCGGCGGCGGGCGTCACGCCGGCCTTGTTGGTCGCCCCGAAGGACAGCCCGTAGGAAAGCGCTCCGATGAGCCGGCCGTCACCGGCGTAGATCGGCGATCCCGACATTCCCTCCCAGGTGCCGTTGCGCTTGGTCATTGCGGAGTGGGTCGAGATCACGATCATGTCGAGGCCCGGCGCGATGCCGTCCTTGAGCACGCCGAGCACGGTCACCGCGAACGGCGTCGGAGTGCGGCCCTTGACCGTCGTGTAGCCGGTGCCGCGCAGCCCCGCGTGGACCTCGCTCAGCGGATAGATCGCCGGGCAGCCGGCGGAGCCGTAGCCCGCCGGATGCTTGGCGTGCGCCTCAGCGGCGGACCCGCTCGCGCTGACCGGGGCGACGACCAGCGTCAGCCCGAGGACAGCCGCAACGACGGCGCCGCGGGCAACCAAACGACGGCGAGCAAGCGAGATCGGCACGGTCCCCCCACATGTCCGGACAAGAAGTCTTTGCGTGTAGACGCGCATCTTGCCCGAAAGGTTCCCCTGCCGCGCGCGGTGGGGCGGTTAGGTCTGGCCGAGCCCTCCGCTGAGCGGCCGAACGGTGGCGTGGGAGCCTCCCGCGCGCGCCTCGGGCGAGCTCAGCCACGTGGCGATCGCCTGCGCCAGGGTCGCGTGGACCTGAGCGGAGGCGAGCGTCAGCGTCTTGTCCGGGCCGGTCTGCGAGGCAGCAGTGTTGACCTGCGCGCGGGCCCGGTCGACGTGGAGCGCGAAGTCGTGGGTCGTGTACGGAGCAGGCATGCCAGAAACGGTAATCCGCTCAGCGCGACGATGTGGCTAGGTACACGGCTCGCCACCGATTCGGCCTAGCGGCGTGATCCGCGCCCGGTTCACCCGGCTCGCGTCGTACCTGCCGTGACCGACGCCCCGACCGGACGTCAGCTCCACGAAGGCGCCGAGGCTGGAGTTCCCATAGCGTTGCCCGATCGCCTTGCTCATGTAGATGGCCTGCTGACATGAGAACGCCTTCAGCGCGTACACCGCGCGCTCCTTGCCCGGCAGCAGCTCGGTCCGAACGGCGGCCAGCGCGAGCTGGGCGGTCACCGCAGGCGAGAACCGTACGATCCGGCGGTACGGGCTGCCCGAGACGTCGAGCGGCCGGCCGAGCTCCCGGCCGATGGCACCGGCGAGCTTCACGCAGTCGCTGCCCTTACGGGCGTTCGCGACGAGCTCGGCCTCGGCAACCGCGCCGGCCGGCACGTCGAGGCGCGCGCGACGTACCCGCTCGGCCAGTGCCTCGACGGCATCGGTGAGGGCCTTCACCGAGCTGTCCATGCAGCGCCGCTCGAGCTCACGAAGCGGCCTGAGGTAGGTACGGACCCGGGGCGGCTGATGGTCGGCCGCGGCCAGACTCGAGGCCAGGTCGGCCACGGTGACCGCACGTGGTGCGGCCTCGTGCGGACGGTCTGTCGTGCTGGCTGCGGGCGCGCACGCCACGGCGCACACGAGCACCAGCAGCGCGGCGGCGACCCGCTTGGGCAGCGGAGCTACTCGCTCTGCTGCGCCGGGCCGGGCCCGAACTCGCTCACCGACTCCATGATCCCGGCGAGCCACGCCCAGATGCTGCCGCCGACGAACAGGCCGATACCGACCCAGAACCCCGGCCAGTTCCACTCGATCAGGGCGATCCCGCCGACGATCGTGCCGGCGATGATCACAAAGGTGGCTGCCCAGATTGACGCTGAGGCGTCGTGCCCTCCGGTCTGGCCGGCCATCCGTGTTCCTCCTCGATCGTCAGCTGCTCCCCCTCAGCGTAAGGCTCTGCCCTCGCCGCCGCTGTCTCGGGGCGCGGCCACAGCCGATCTATCTCGGCGTTGAGCTCCGCGCCGAGCAGGATCGCCAGTGCCGTCAGATACAGGAACAGCAGTACGGCGACCGGCGCGGACAGCGGACCGTAGGTAGCCGTCTTGCGAAAGGCCCAGTCGAGCCACAGCCGCAGCAAGGTCGACCCGATCACCCACACCAGCACTGCCAGCGCCGCGCCGGGAAGGGCGCGCGACCACGGCGTGCGGATCGGGAGCGCCTGGTGGTACAGCGTCGCCAGCAGGACCAGGGAGAGCACCAGGACGACCGGCCAGTAGCCGAGCTGGATCACCTGGTGGACCGCGTCGTGCAGCCGATCCGGGAACGCCTGCTCCAGGTGCGAGGGCCCGAGGACGAGCAGCGGCAGCAGCAGGATGATCGCGACGACGAAGCTCAGGTAGAGCCGCAGGGCGAGCAGCCGGCTGCGTACCGCGCCCCGCTGATGGCGCAGTCCGTACGCGATCGTGATCGTGTTGACGTAGGTCGCCATGGCCGAGGACCCGGTCCACAGCGACACGACGAAGCTGATCGACACGACATCAGCACGCCCGCCGAACAGGATCCGGTGCAACGCCGGCGCGATCGTCGAGTGCACCGCGCTCGGCACGATCACGTGACTCAAGCCGCGCTCGATCGAGTGCTGCAAGTGGTTGAGGTTGTCGGCTCCGAGCGGACCGTTGAAGAACCCGATGACCCCGAGGACGGCAAGGATCAGCGACGGCAGCGACAACAGCTGCCAGAAGCCCGCCTCGGCGGCCAGCCCGAGCACCCGGTCGTGCCAGGCGCGGCGCAGCGTCGTGCCGACCAGCTCGCGCACGGACGCCACCAGCAAACGGTACGGCGGCAACCGCCCGATTCAGGTGCTTCACTGGGCGCCATGCCGGCTACGCACGACGTCACCAACCAGCCGCCCCCGCTCGTCGACTACGACGTGTACGCCGCCGATCAAGCCCTGGTCGAGGGGGTGCAACGGCATCAGGCCTCATGGGCGACGGAGCAGCTGGCCGATCTGGGCCGACGCGCGGGCAGCGAAGAAGCCCAGCAGTGGGGACGCCTCGCCAACACCAACCCGCCGCGGCTGATCACCCACGACCGCTACGGCCATCGCATCGACGAAGTCGAGTTCCACCCCTCCTGGCACCAGCTGATGGACGTCGCGATCAGCGAAGGACTGCACAGCTCGTCGTGGACCGACCCGAAGCCGGGTGCTCACGTCGCACGCGCGGCAGCGTTCTACGTGTGGTCGCAGACCGAAGGCGGCCACGGCTGCCCGATCTCGATGACCCACGCGGCGGTCCCCGCGCTGCGGGTCGACCCGGTGCTCGCCGCCGAGTGGGAGCCGCGGCTGATGTCACGGACCTACGACCCGGGGCTGCGCGTTCCCGCCGACAAGGCCGGCTGTCTGGCCGGCATGGGGATGACGGAGAAGCAGGGCGGCTCGGACGTACGTACCAACTCCACCCGCGCCGTACCTGCGCCGGACGGGACCTACCGGCTGACCGGCCACAAATGGTTCACGTCGGCACCGATGTGCGACGTGTTCCTCGTGCTCGCCCAGGCCCCCGGCGGGCTCACCTGCTTCGTGGTGCCGCGCATCCTGCCCGACGGCTCCCGCAACACGTTCCGGATCCAGCGGCTCAAGGACAAGCTGGGAAACAAGTCCAACGCCTCGAGCGAACCGGAGTTCGAAGACACCGTCGGCTGGCGGCTCGGCGACGAGGGCGCCGGAGTCCGGACCATCATCGAGATGGTCACCTCCACCCGCCTCGACTGCGTGATCGGGACCGCGACCCTGATGCGCGTCGCGGTCGCGCAGGCGACCCACCACGCGCGGCACCGCCAGGCGTTCGGCCGCTACCTCGCCGACCAGCCGCTGATGCGAATGGTGCTTGCCGACCTGGCGATCGAGTCCGAGGCCGCGACGACCCTGATGACCCGGCTCGCCGCCGCGGTCGACGACGAAGAGACGGCGTTCAAGCGGGTCGGTCTCGCGGTCGGCAAGTACTGGGTGTGCAAGCGCGGGCCGAACGTCGCGGCGGAAGCGCTCGAGTGCTTCGGCGGCAACGGCTACGTCGAGGACTTCCCGATGGCGCAGATCTACCGGGAGGCACCGCTCAACTCGATCTGGGAGGGCTCCGGCAACGTCAACGTGCTCGACGTCCTGCGCGGCCTGGCCCGCACCCCCGAAGCGTGGGAGGCGTTCCGCAACGAGGTGGCGCTCGCCGCGGGTGCCGACGGCCGGCTCGACCGGGCGATGACGGCGCTGGACGCCGAGCTCAGCGACACCTCCGACATCGAGGTCCGCGCTCGTCGAGTCGTCGAACGGATGGCGCTGGTGCTGCAGGGGTCGCTGCTCGTCCGCTTCGCACCGCCCTACGTCGCGGATGCCTTCTGCGCCTCTCGGTTGGCTGGCGACTGGGGCCACGCGTTCGGCACCCTGCCGCCCGGGATCGACACCGCCGCGATCGTCGAGCGAGCAACCCCTAAGGTCGGCTGACCGCTCGTTCTCCCAGGGGGAAGTTCTCGCGTGAAAGTCCGGAAGCTCGGTCCGAGCCTGGCCGCCATCGGGCTCGCCGCGGGCCTGCTGACCTCATTGCCCGCGGTCGCCGCCGGGACGACGACCGGAGTGCTTGCCGGACACACCATGGACGGCGCCCCACTGCCGTGCGTCACGAAGTCCGGCCTGCGCGAGTGCCACGGCGGGGAACACGGGCCGGGCCAGCCCGACTTCCGGTTCCGAAGCTTCGACGGGACCCCGCTCGACGTCTACGTCACCCTTCCGCGGGCCGGCCGACCGCCCACGCGCGGCTTCCCACTCATCGTCCAGAACCACGGCTGGGGTGACCCACCGACCGGGCCGGGCGACCACCAGTACGGCGGTCCTTCCGCGGTCGAGTGGGCCAAGTCCGGCTACGCGGTGCTGCAGTTCGCGGCGCGAGGCTGGGGTGACTCCTGCGGCAAGGTGGCGTCGCGGCTGGCGAACGTCGCCGCCTGCGTCAACGGCTACCTGCACCTCGACGACTACCGCTACGAAGCTCGCGACGTGCAGTACGCCGTCGGCTTGCTGGTGGACGAGGGCTTCGCCGACCCCGACCGGATCGGTGTCATGGGCGAGTCCTACGGCGGCGGCGTGTCCCTCGAGCTCGCGACGCTGAAGGACCGGGTCATGGCCACCGACGGGTCACTGCACCGGTGGCGCAGCCCGCAGGGCACGCCGATCCACATCGCCGCCGCCGCGCCGTTCGCGACGTGGAGCGACCTGGTCTACTCCCTCGCCCCCAACGGCCGCACGCTCGACTCCCGGATCACCTCGTCGACCGCCGACCTGTCACTGCCCGGCGTGGAGAAGCTCACCATCCTCAGCGGGCTCTACCTGGTCGGCACCGAGAGCGCCGAGTACGCACTGCCGGGTCAGGACCCGCAGGCCAACGTGACCGCCTGGTACGCCAGCATCGACGCCGGTGAGCCGTACACGACGCCGCTGGACCACCAGCTGATCGTGCAGGGCGACCACTTCCACTCGCCGTACTACCTGCTCAAAGGGGCGTACGGAATGCACAGCGAGGCGCCCGCGCCGCTGTTGCTGTCCAACGGGTTCACCGACGACGTCTTCCCCGTCGACGAGGTGCTGCGCTACTACAACCTCGAGCGCGCCCGGTATCCGAAGGATCCGATCTCGCTGTTCTTCGCGGACATCGGCCACCAACGCGCCGACAACAAGCCCGCCGACGACGCGCAGCTGATTCCCCGGATCAGGGCGTTCTTCGATCACTACGTCAAAGGCACCGCGCCCCGACCCGCCCTGGGCGTGACGGTCCTGACCCAGGCTTGCCCGAGCACCGTCCGGTCTCGGGGGCCCTATCACGCGCCTACGTGGAAGGCCCTGCAGCGAGGCAGGGTCGGCTACCGCTCGAAGCCTGCGCAGACCGTCCTGTCGGTGGGCGGCAACCCGTTGGTTTCCAAGGCGTTCGACCCGGTGGCCGGCGGGCTTGCCTGCACGACGGCGCCGTCGACCAACCAAGGGCCTGGTATCGCCACCTATCGGCTCCCGCCGGCGACCGGCGCCGGCTACACGTTGCTGGGTGCGCCGACGGTCACCGCAGACCTGCACGTCACCGGCCGGTACGCCTACCTCGCCGCCCGGCTGCTCGACGTCAACCCGGCAACGAAGACCGAGACGCTGCTCGCCCGCGGCGTGTACCGGATCGACCCTGCCCACCCGAACGGCCGGCAGACCTTCCAGCTGCATCCCGGCGCCTGGCATTTCGCGGCGGGACACCTCCCGGTGCTTCAGCTGCTCGGCATGGATGCGCCCTACCTGCGCCCGTCGAACTTCCCGTTCTCGATCTCGGTGTCGAACCTGCGGCTGCGGCTACCGACTCACGAGCGCACCGCCCGTTAGTGGTCCCACACCATCGCGCCGGGCAGCTTCTCGCCGGCCAGCAGGTCGGCGGGGCGCTGCTTGTCGATGTGACCGATCAGGCCGTTGTAGACGCCGTAGCCGACGAGCTCCTGTAGCCGCGGCGGGAACGTCTTGACCAGGTTCGCGGCAAGCCCGAGCTGCTGGTTCTCCTGCTGGCGGACGAACCCCGCGCAGTAGTTCATCGCGATCCCGTAGCGCCGCTCGCTGCTGGCGTTGGCACCGCCGCCGTGCCACAGCGCGCCGTCCCACACCAGGACGCTGCCCTTGCGCATCTCGGCGGGAACCGTCTCGTAGTCACCGCCGTACGTCGGGTTCGGCAGGGTGTGCGAGCCAGGGACGAGGCGGGTCGCGCCGTTCTCCTCGGTGAAGTCGGTGATCGCCCACATCGTGTTGCACACCAGGGGCGGATGTGGCTTGGGAAGCGGGATCAGGATGTCGTCGCTGTGGATCGGTTGCGCCTCCTCGCCGGGGCCGATCACGATCGAGGACAACGAGGAGATCAGACATCCCGGGTCGAGCACGCCTTCGACCACCGGGAGCACCGACTGCCAGACCGGGATCTGCTCGTAGCGCGTGCCGTGGGCGAGCAGGTTGTAGATGCGTACCGTCCTGGTGCCCTCGAAGTCGTTGTCCGACGGCACCACCCCGAGGTCGCGTTCCAGCCGCTCGAGGTCCTCGCGCAGCTGGTCGGCAAGCGTCGTCGGGAACGCGTCCTCGATGATCGCAAAGCCGTCGCGCTGTACCGCAGCAACGACATCCTCGGTAGCGGGTGGCATCGAGGCGTACCCAATCACGAGTTCGCGGTTACATGTGGGGTTCGGACTTGGACATGTCCTTCGGCGCCGGGAACTTCGTGTCGTCGCCCGGTGCGCTCAGCAGGTCGTTGGCGAACAGGTGGCACATGCTGTCCTTGTCCAGGTACGACGACTCCGGCTTGCCGCGGGTGTCGGCGGCGCCGCGCAGCAGCGAGCAGGTGATCCGCATGCCGATCGTCGGCGACACGTTGAAGAAGAAGTTGTCGTTGCCGATCGGGTCCGGGCACCCGACCGACAGCCCGGCGACACCGCAGTCCGGGTCCCCGAGCGGCGGCGGGTTGCCGGACAGCACCGAGCGGCGAATCGGCTCGGGGAGCGCGGACAGCGGGGCGATCAGGTAGCCGAGGAAGTCGCCTGCCGTGCCGATATTGAGGTAGCCCTGCATCCCCGGCACGTCGCGACGGACCTCGGCAACGATCTGCGGGTACATCTCCCCCGGACCGCCGCTGACGAGCAGATCGCCGATGTGCCCGGAGAACGTCGTCGTGCCGAGCAGGCTCGCGGTGAACCACGGATAGCCCAGTGCCCGCGCGCCCGGCACGCCGATCAGCGAGCCGGCGTACTCCAGCGCCACCAGCACCGGCGAGTCGCTGAGGTCCTGGATCAGGTAGCTCGACATGCCGACCGTCGCCGGACCGCGGACCGGCACCGCGTGCCGCACCGCGTAGCGGATCTTCACCATGACCCGCTTGGCGTAGCCGTCGATCGCGCAGAACGACGCGGCCGCGCCCTTCTTCTTCGGGTCCGTGCAGCCGTCCCGGGCGGGCTGGGTCCGGCCCAACGTGCCGACCTGGTCCATCCCGAAGCCGCCGAACGCCTTCTGGATGCGCACGTTGAGCGGGGCCACGTAGTCGCCGCTCACCAGCGTGTTGTCACCGCCCAGCACGGTCGGGTGGGAGGAGTAGTTGACGTAGGTGTCGAGCACCTTGTGGGTCTTCGGGTCCCGCGCCTGCAACACCCGAACCTCGTCGTCCATCGCCTGGTTGCGCGCGTCGTTGCTGAACTGGTTGGTCAGCAGCGGGTCGTCGTTGACGCTCGGCGGGTACTCGTTGGTCTGGTTCTCGACACCCGCGTGGGCCACGCCGTAGCTGAGGGTCGCCGGTCGCAGCCGCTGCCACGCCTCGACCAGCGCCTTGACGGTCCGGTCGTGCACCATCCGCAGGTACGAGGTCGGTACGCCGCCCCAGACCCCTGCGGTGTCGGGCCCGCTGTGGGTGTGGTTGGAGTCGACGAGGATCTGCCGCGGGCTCGGGACCGGCGCGTGGCCTTCCGGGTCGGCGGCGGCCAGCGCGGCGATCTGTGCCGACGCGTCACGGCGGATGTCCTCGATGCCGAACGGGCCCTGCTTGTAGGAGATGAAGTAGCCCTGGGTCTCGATCTGGGCCATCGCGATGGTGTTGTGCCTGTCGCTGAGCATCAGCGCCCGGCTGTGCACCCCGTCGCGCAGGATCCCGGTCGCGTAGCGGCCGACGGTCGACGGGATCTGGAACTTGTTCGCGATCTTGTCGTCGCCGAAGCCGTACCCGCCGAGGTAGAAGTCCTTGTTCTTGAGCATGGCGTGCGTCGGGTTGATCGACGCCACGGCGCCGCCGACCAGGTAGGTCGCCGGCTTGTGCTGCCGGGCGGCCGCGTGATGACCCGACGCGAACGCGGCGGGCACGAAGGAACCCGCGCACAGCGCGGCGGCGAGCAAGGCGACAGCGGGGCGGCGGTGGAGCGGCATGCGGGGAGGTTTCGCCCGTAGGGCGGCGAAGTCCTGCCCCATGCGCCGAGCAGTCACATCGGTTGTCGCCACCCTGACCCTCCTCCTCGGCGCGGCCGTCGGGATCTCGATCGCCCACGCCTCACCCCGTGCCGGCGGGTGGCAGGGCCTTCGGGCCGGCGCGGCGGTCGTGGACGCAACTTGGCACGTCGGGGCCTCCGCGGGCCAGTACGCCAGCCAGATCGGCGGCAGCGACATCAAGGGCGAGTGGGACCCCAACGTCGCCTCGGTCCTCAAGCGGTCGTCGTACGGCGTCGCGTCCCGGCTGTCGATCAGCGCGATCGTGCTGCAGGACGGGCGGGGGGACGCTCCGATCGCGCTGGTCCGCGACGACAACTACCTCGCGCAGGACATGCTCACCCGAAGGGTCGCCCAGCTGCTGCAGGCCCACGGCACACCGGTGGCCTACAACAACATCCTCGTCTCCGCGCTGCACGACCACAGCTCGCCCTACTACTCCACCCCCGCCGCCGGCGTCTGGCTGTTCGAGGACGTCATGGACCTGCGGATGTTCGAGTACCAGGCCCGCCAGATGGCCTCCGCGATCGAGCAGGCGTACGCCCACCTCCGCCCGGCCGAGGTGGGCGCGACGACCGTGCAGTTCCCGGGGTTCCAGGGCAACATCGCGGGCGCGGACGTCAACGAGGACGGCTCCCCGACCGGCTACCCGCAGCAGGACAACGACCACGAGCTCACCGTCATGCGGATCGACGATCTGTCGACGCCGGCCCATCCGCGGCCGCTGGCGACGTGGGTGTCCTACGCGGAGCACGGCGAGTCACTGGACGAGTACGACCTGATCAGCCAGGACTGGATGGCGCCGTTCATGCACTACATGACGAAGACCACGGGGGTTCCGATGGTCTTCAGCCAAGGTGCGGTGGGCTCGTCGGAAGGACCGTACGAGCACAACTACCCCCCGGGTGAGATCCCGACGCTGAAGGACCACGGTCAGAAGATCTACGGGATCTACGGGCACATGGGCTTCGCACAGGCCGTTCGCGGGGCGCACGTGCTCTACAACCACGCGATCGCGGCGTGGCGGGCGATCGGCGGGGCGCACAACGGGGTCAAGGTCGACGTGCCGTTCCAGACCAACCCGCGGGTGAAGATGCTCACTCGTTGGTACGCCGGCCCGCTGTCCCACCCGTACCCGTCGGTGAGCAACTGCCGCACCGGGCAGACGCTCGACGGCGACGTCGGAGTGCCCGTCGCGGGCCTCCCCGACTGCGAGCGCCTGGACGACGTCGGGGTGCCGACGCTGCCGTTCTCGCTCGGGCTGTTCAACAAGCTCAAGGCGGCAGGGCTGCCGATCCCCGACAACTACGACGCGCCTTCGGCGCTGCTGGTCGAGGAGAACCTGCGGATCAAGCTGCAGGCGGTGCGGATCGGTCAGATCATCCTGGGCTCCTGCGCGTGCGAGCCCCAGGCCGACCTGACCCGCAACTTCCAGACCCGCACCGATCGCAAGACCGGCAACGAGTGGCTCGGCATGGACTACGGCAACCAGGCCGACGTCGACGAGGCCTGGCCCGTCGGCTTCGACAACGGGCTCCCGGCCAAGCGGGTTCGCGCCTGCTACCGCGCGACCAAGACGGCGTACTCCTGTCCCGACCCGCGCGACCCGCTCGGGGCGGCGAGGCTGACGGTGCCCAACGCCTCCTACGCCCACATGGAGGCGCAGATCCACAACAACGCGGCCGGCTGGAACTCAGTCGGCTACCTGGTCAACGCCGACTCCGAGCCGGCGAAGGACTCGGCCATCAAGGGCAACTTCACCCACACCGAGCTCGGCGCCGGCCAGTACGGGCACTGCCCCGGCTACCGGGTCTCGGTCACCCTCGGTCACACCGGCGACTACAACGGCTACACCGTGTCCTACCGCGAGTACGAAGCGCGGGACTCCTACCGAAAGGCGCTCACCGCCTACGGACCGCACAGCCAGGACTACTACGTCACCAACCTGCTCGGCATGGCCGCGAACCTGCTGTGCGGGACGCCTGTGGCAAGTCAGCCCACCGACCCGATCGCCACTCTCGACGAGGTACGCCAGTCGGCAGAGGCAGTAGTGCTCGGCCAGATCACCTCGGCCGAGTACACCGCATGGGCGGCGCGGGTGCCTGACAGCGTCGGGCCGGCGAAGATCACCAAGCAGCCGCACCCGATCAGCCGGTTCGACGACGCGACGGTCACCTGGGTGGGCGGTGACAACTGGACCGACAACCCGACCGTGACCGTGCAGCGCAAGGTCGGGAACGCCTGGAAGACCTTCGCCAACCAGAGCGGCGCGGTGCAGGTGGTTCTCAACCAGCGCGCACCGCTGTCCGTCGCCGCGCTGAAGGAGCTCTCCGGCCAGCAGCGCTGGACCTGGACCGCCTCCATGGAGGCCTTCGACTCCTACCCGCGTGCCGACGTCCCGGGCGGTCAGGTGCCGAACGGCGCCTATCGGTTCGTGGTCAACGGTGCGATCCACACCGGCGGGTCAGCGCACTCCTACCACCTCGTGTCGAAGGTGTTCCGGGTGCGCCCGTGGCACGGCATCAAGGTCCGCCACCTCCGGGTCGGGAACGGCCGGGCCAGCTTCACGATCCCGGCGATCCGCTACCCGCGGCTGCCGATCCACGTGCCCGCGGCGTTGAAGCGCTTCTACGCCGACAACGGCGGAGGTCTCGGCAAGCCCGGCAAGAGCGTGCTGTGCGCGACCTGCAGCTTCATGCCCTGGGCCACCGTCGGGCACGTGAAGCGGGCAGTCATTGCCGTGATCGATCGTCGCGGCCACGTCGTCCGTCAGGTCCGCGCGCACCCGCTGAAGGGGCACCCGCACGTCTGGGCGGCGAAGCTCTGGCTCAAGCCGGGGCAACGCGCCGCGGTGCCGGTCGGAGGTGTCCGCGACAGCTACGGCGAGAGCAACGGCCACGGCCTGATCTTCTAGCCGCGTCCACAGATTCCGCCGCGGCTACCCCGCCGTGTTGCGGGACCGACAAGGGTGCACCATGCCCTCGATCCGTACGACAGTCACCGCCGCGATGAGTAGCGCGATCCTCATTGCCGCGGCACCGCTCGCGTTCTCCTCGACCTCCGCCCGGACGGTCGTCAAGGACAAACCGGTCTGCAAGCACGCCGGCACGGCGCGGGCCCGCTGTCTCGCTATCCGGGTGGACCACCTCTCCCGCGGCAGGGTCCGCCACTCGACCGCGCCGAGCGGCCTCGACCCCGCCGACCTGGCTGCCGCCTACCGGCTCCCCGCTGCACCTGCCGGTGAGGAGCAGACCGTGGCAGTCGTCGACGCCTACGACGCTCCGACCGCCGAAGCGGATCTCAACGTCTACCGGGCGACCTTCGGGTTGCCGATGTGCACCACCGCGAACGGCTGTTTCCGCAAGGTCGACCAGCGTGGCGGGACCGACTACCCCGAGCACGATCCCGGCTGGGCGGAGGAGATCTCGCTCGATCTGGACATGGTGTCGGCAACCTGTCCCGCCTGCCACGTCCTGCTGATCGAAGCCGACACCGCGTCCATGGCGAACCTCGGCGCCGCCGTCGATACCGCCGCCTCACTCGGGGCGAACGCGATCAGCAACAGTTATGGCGGCCCGGACGCGAAGGACACGAGCTACGGCCGCTATTTCCATCACGAAGGCGTCGCCGTCACCGCCTCCGCCGGCGACGACGGCTTCGGCACCTCCTACCCGGCAAGCTCCAAGTGGGTCACCGCCGTCGGCGGGACGTCGTTGCGCAGGTCGAGGACGATCCGCGGTTTCTCCGAAAGCGCGTGGTCCGGCTCGGGAAGCGGCTGCTCCACCCTCAACACCACAACCTGGCAGGCCACCACGACAACCGGCTGCACCGGCCGTGCAATCGCCGACGTCGCTGCAGTGGCCGACCCAGCGACCGGAGTCGCCGTCTACGACAGCGATCCGTACGAGGGGGTGTCGGGCTGGCTGACGTTCGGCGGGACCAGCGCGTCGTCGCCGATTATTGCGGCGGTCTTCGCCCTGGCCGGCAACTCCGCGGAGGTCGCCGACGGCTCCTACGTCTGGGGCCACCGGACCTCATCCGACCTGTGGGACATCCGCAGCGGCTCGAACGGAGAGTGCGAGACCGCGCAGTGGTGCACGGCGCGCTCGGGATGGGACGGTCCGACGGGCTGGGGCACGCCTGACGGAGCCGCCGCCTTCTGAGTTTGTTAAGAGTTCCGGTGCCCCTGGCGCCGGGAAGTCTTCACAAAGTGGTGGAATCGGCCGAGTGAAGCTTCCCGTCATGCCGCCCGTGTCCCCGATGCTGGCGAAGGCAGTCCCGGAGATCCCGA
>DASZTV010000026.1:0-3636 GCA_035548125.1 Mycobacteriales bacterium
TCCCGGCGGCCCAGCATGAATCGAAACGTGTCTTCACCCTGCCCGAAATCGTTGCGTACCAGGGGCATTCGCCTCGTCGGCAGTGCCGCTGTCGCAGCCACCGCGTCCCTCGCCGTGGTCACGGCCACCCCTGCGACAGCAGGCGCTTCGCAGTCGCACACCATACGGGCGGTGGCGGTCAAGGCGAGCAACCACGGCAAGCCCGCGAAGCTCCGCGATCCGCAGACCAACGTCGTCGCGGCGCCGGACTACCTCAACTTCTGCGCCTTCGACGGCCCCAAGAGCTCGTCGTGCCTGAAGCGCGCCCTCAAGGCGATCAACAACGCCCACGCCGCCGAGGGCATCCGGAAGATGATCCTCCCCAACAACTTCAACCAGCTGACGATCTCGCAGCAGACGTTCGTGATCACGAACCTCGAGCGGGTCACGCGGGGGCTGCGGCCGGTCGTGGGGATGACCGCGTCGCTGAACCGGAATGCGCACCGTGCGGCCGCCACGAAGACCGACCCGACCCTGATCGGGGCGTTGCTCCGGCTGCTCGGCGTCCGCGAGTACGCCTCGATCTGGGCCGGCGACTTCGGCCCACTGGCGAGTGACTTCGACTGGATGTACAACGACGGGTACGACCCCAACGGCAGCGTCAACCTGGACTGCCGGAGGCCGCGCGCGTCGGGTTGCTGGGGTCACCGGCACGCGATCCTCAACCCGTTCCGCGGTCTTCCGCATCTGATTGCCGGCGTCGGCTCGACGAACCGCGGCGGCTCGATCGCCGAGGTCCTGGTCGGAGCGCTCTCCCGGGTGCCCGCCCTCACCTTCACCTGGAAGCAGGCCCTGGCCCACGGCGCGAACGGTCACAAGGTCACGGCCGCGGCGTAACTCGCAGCCGCTCGGAAAGTTGAGTAGACGTCGGCCACATCGGCGCGGACCGCTGTCGCGCCGGTGTGGCTGACTCGCTCTCCACGCGACATCACCGCCCGTACTGGCCAGTAACTGAACAGCTCTCATCTTGGGTCTATACGCTCGCCGGATGATGATCGAGCGGACGGTTGCCGGAGTCGCCGTCCAGGAGGCCGAACGCAACGGCCGGCGTTACGTCTACCCGATGGACTATCCGAACGTCGACCGGATCGAGGCCTCGATCCAGCTGTCCGCGCAGCACGACGACGGCGACGTCGAAGGTCTGAAGGTCGACCCGGAGACCTACGCCGCCCAGGACGCGTTCTTCTCGACCGGCACCGCGAAGTCCGCGGACTTCGTCAAGGGAATGGCCTGCCTCATCGATCCTCGGTTCGAGCAGCTTCTCGAACGCGTGGTCGCGGACCCGGCGATCATCGAGACCTACCACCGCATCGGTGAGCAGCTGCAGGGCGGCGGCAACGTCATCAACGCGGTGCCGCACGGGCCCCTGCTGGACATCGGGCTGCTGCACGCGACCGCGCAGTACGTTCTCAGCCACCTTGGTTACTCGCCCAAGATGGGCATCGTCATCAGCCACGGCATCAGCGGCCGCGGCAAGCGGTTCGGTGACGACCTGGTCTGCCTCGCCGACGCTCTGGACTGGGCGTGCGACAAGGTCTGGTACGTCACGCCGCGCACGGCGAACGTGCGGGAGTCCAGTTACGTCGAGCTCGTGCCAGGCGAGCGGATCACGCAGCACAACGCCGTCGTCCGCACCGACATCGCGGAGACGCTCGACAGCGGCGGCTACGTGATCACATTGGCCCCGAGCGCGACGAGCAACCGGGTGCGCGACGGCGTACATCACATCGAGCCCGTGACGCTCGGCACGCTCCGGCTGATGTCGCATCCGCGGACGCTCGTGGCGATCGCCGCCGGACGCGTCCTCGGTGCGCCGACGCCCAGCTACTCGCTGGTCCCCGAGTTCGTCTCGGTCGGCGGCAACGCCGAGCAGCTCAAGGCGCAGGGCGCGGCGATGATCGAGCGGCTCGCGGCCGAGATGAACCGCATCGACGCACCGACCAGGTACGTCATCCGCGGCTAGCCGCTTTCGCCCAATCCGGCGAAACCGGTCGAGAGGTCCGGCAAGTTTTTTCAAACGGACTACGCCTGGCGTCGCACCTTCTGACCCCGATAGCCATCGTTGTCAGCACAACGTCCGAACCGGCCTCGTCGACGCATCCGCATGGACAGGTGACCTTCTCGGCGCGCGACGTTGAATCACGTCCCCACCGGGTAGCGATCTCTCATGACCACGTCGACCGCGCCGCCGCTGGAGCCGCCCGCGCCCGTGCCGCCGATGCCGGAACCGATCCCGGTGCCGCCGGATCCCAGCCCCGATCCGGTGCCAACTGAGCCGGTTCCGGACCCCGTCCCGCCCGACCCGAGGCCGGATCCGTCGCCACCGGGCTGACTCCGGATTGACACCATGACCGTGGCCGCGAAGCATTTCTTGGTGGCGGATATCGAAGTGGTGTGTGCCCGCTGCCGCACCAGCTTCGACGTCCCCGGCGAGACCAAGCGCGCCGTCTGCCCCCGCTGCGAGGCGGTCGGGCGGTGGTTCACGTGTCTCAAGTGCGGCGAGATCGTCGACGTCTGGGCCGAGAAGGACCGCAGGAAGTGGCAGTACATCTGTCCGCACTGCCGCCACCAGCAGTGGGTCCGCACGTCCTAGCTCGCGCCAGAGGTATGGCGTGAAGTGCGCCACTGCGCCAAGATCACTGGCCATGCCGAGTCGTACTCGCTTCGTCCGCCTGACCACCGCTGCCCTTGCCGCGTCCGCCCTGGTCGCCGGTGGTCTCGCGACCGCGAGCCCGTCATCCGCGACCCGGCCGGATGCCGCCCAGCTGCTGGCCGACGGGTTCGTCGCGAGCGACTGCTACGCCCCCGCCGGCGACCCGAACCCGACCACCGACCTGGCCGCCTGGCTCGCACGGGACCGGCAGAACGAGCTGTGCTCGACGCAGCGGCTGACCGACGAGCTCACCAACCCGGCGTTCGTGCGGCTCTCCGCGATGGAGGTCGCGGGGTACGAGCCGAGCCAGATCTTCAGCGAGCTCAACGACCCCCGCCCGCGCAGCTGGGGCGGCTTCTTCGTCGCGGGTGGCGACCCGTTCCGTACCCCGGCGCGCTGGACGGCGGCCGGCCGCGGCCAGTACCTGGAGTTCAACCTGATCTCCACCACGGGCGCCAAGCTGCAGGCCGAGCTCTACTCGCCGCTGCCGCACCCTGGCCGCCGTTACCCGATCGTCACGTTCACGCCCGGGCTGCAGGAGTCGAAGGAGCAGGCCTGGTGGTACGGCGAAGGGCTCGCCAAGGCCGGCTACGTCGTCCTGGTCATCGACCCGCAAGGGCAGGGCGACTCGGAGGTCACGTCGCACAGCACCGACCCGACGAAGCACTGCAACCCGATCTGTGACTTCCCGACCGATGACAAGCCCGAGACGCAGGCCGCAGCCGACTTCGCGATCTCGACGCCGCGCCACCCGTACCTTCCCGGCGCAGGCCCCAACGGCCGCGGCTCGATGCGCTACAACCCGCTGTGGCGCGAGGTGGACCGCAGCGAGCTCGGCATCGCCGGGCACTCGCTCGGAGCGACCGCGATCACTCCGATTGCGCAGGCCGACCCGCACGTGAAGGCCGCCATCTCCTACGACAACCTCGACGGCACGATCCCGC
>DASZTV010000027.1:0-17703 GCA_035548125.1 Mycobacteriales bacterium
GGCATCTCCAGCAGGGTGTTGACCGTGGTGTCGACCGGCAGGTCGACGGCGTTGTTCGTCCAGTTCTTGTTCGGGCTGACCTGCACCTGGTACTGCGACGCGCCGGCCACCGGGTTCCACTGCAGGACCACGTCCTTGAGCGGCGCGGTCGCCGAACTCGCCGGGCTGACCAGCGTCGGAGCGGGCACGCTATTCGCGTACGCCGTACTCGCCGGCAGCGCGAAGGTCGCGACGATTGATGCGACAGCGGCGACGGCAACTGCCATCCGACGCGGAGAAAATGCCACGATGTGACTCCCGTTGGTGCTCCTGGGCGACGCGCCTGTGACAGGCGTTACCTGTGGCATCGGCGGGCGCTGCCTCACCCTGAAGCGGCGTTCACCCGAACGGAGTAGTCCACCGATGCCGGCAGCCCGTGCGGACCACGCCGGTCGCCGTGAGGCGCTGGCTCGCGTGCTTTCGCCTGATTTGGGCGGATTGCTGGTCACATCTGTAGAGAACGTCCGATACCTCACCGGGTTTGCCGGTTCGCACGGAGCGATTCTGCTCGACCGGACCGGCGACAGCTGGCTGGCCACCGACGGCCGCTACCTCGAGCGTGCCGCCGCCGAGGCCCCCGACGTCGAGTGCCTCGAAGCACGTCGGGCGGCCGTGACGCTCGTCGCCAAGGCGCGGGAGCTCGGGATCGCCCGACTCGGGTATGACGGTGCGTCGACCACGGTGGAGGCGCTCGACGCGCTGACGAAAGAGGCCGCCGGCCAGGTCGAGCTGGTACGCGCCCCGCATCTCGTCGAGCAGCTGCGCAGCGTCAAGGACCCCGCCGAGCTGGCGGTGATCGAGCGCGCCTGCGCCATCACGGCGCAGGCCTTCGAGGCCGTCGCGGGCGGGCTCGTCACGGGAATGACCGAACGCGACGTGGCGTGGCAGCTCACGGTGGCGATGCGGGAGCGCGGCGCCGACGCCGATGCCTTCGACTCCATCGTCGCGTTCGGCCCGCACTCGGCGATCCCGCACCACGAGCCGACCGACCGTCCGCTGCAGCGTGGGGATCTGGTGAAGCTGGACTTCGGCGCCCGGGTGGACGGCTACTGCTCCGACATGACGCGCACCGTGGTGCTCGGTCCGGGAGCCGCCTGGCAGCGCGAGCTGCACGAGCAGGTCCGACAGCTGCAGAGCGGGTTGTCCGACGCGGCGGTTTCCGGAGCGGTGCCGAGCGACCTCGACGCTGCGATGCGCGCGAGCCTGCTCGGCGAGGGTCACCATCCGCTGCACGGCCTCGGCCACGGGGTCGGACTCGCGATCCACGAGGACCCGTTCCTGACCGAGAACTCCCCGGCACCCGCACTCCGGGCGGGCTGCGTCGTGACGATCGAGCCGGGGATCTACCTGTCGGGTCGCGGCGGGGTCCGGATCGAGGACACGGTCGTGGTCACCGAGTCGGGAGCGCCTCGGGTGCTGACCACCGCACCCCGCGACCTGCTCGAGGTATAGGGGCCCGGCTCGCCCGTACCCTGTACGCCGTGGCGACGACGAATGACCTCAAGAACGGGATGACCCTCGACCTCGACGGCGTGCTCTGGAACGTCGTGGAGTTCCAGCACGTGAAGCCGGGCAAGGGCGGCGCCTTCGTGCGCAGCAAGCTCAAGAACGTGCTGACCGGCCAGGTCGTCGAGCGCACCTTCAACGCCGGCGTGAAGATCGACACCGCCACCGTGGACAAGCGCGAGATGACCTACCTCTACGCCGACGGGTCCGACTACGTGTTCATGGACACCGACACCTACGACCAGATCCATGTCCCCGCCGCTGCGGTGGGCGACGCCAAGAACTACCTGCTCGAGAACACCAACGCGACCGTCGCCGTCCACGACGACTCGGTCCTCTACGTCGAGCTCCCGGCCTCCGTCGAGCTGACGATCACCTACACCGAGCCGGGCATGCAGGGCGACCGATCGACGGGCGGCACCAAGCCGGCGACCCTGGAGACCGGCGCGACCGTGCAGGTGCCCCTCTTCGTGACGCAGGGCGAGAAGATCAAGGTCGACACCCGCGACGGGCGTTACATCAGCCGCGTCTCCTCCTGAGCTGCGCATCTAGCCAGTGGCAGCTCGCAGCAAGGCCCGCAAGCGGGCACTCGACATCCTGTTCGAGGCCGACCAGCGGCAGGCCGACCTTCGTACGACGCTCGACCTCTGGGTCAGTCGCGCCGACCCGCCGGTCCCGGACTACTCGCGCGAGCTGGTCAGCGGGGTCGCCGAACACCGGGACACCATCGACGCGCTGATCGCGGGCTGTTCGCAGGACTGGCCGCTGGACCGGATGCCCCCGGTCGACCGCACCGTGCTGCGGCTGGCGGCCTATGAGCTCCTGTGGCGAGACGACATCCCGACGGCGGTCGCGATCGACGAAGCCGTCGAGCTCGCCAAGTCGCTGTCGACCGACGAGTCGCCGGCGTTCGTCAACGGCGTGCTGGCGCGGCTGCTTCGGGAGAAGACCGGGAGCGCCGCAGCGGATCAGTGACTGACGGAGACCAACGCGCTCACCGCGCTGACCGTCGCCGCCATCATCGCCGCTGAACCGAGCAGCAGCGTGCGGGTCTGCTGGTTGAGCTGGTCGCTGACGTGCGAGTTGAACTTCTCGAGGTCTTCCTTGGTGGCGAAGCGGTCAAGGTCGTGTTTGGTGGCGACGTCGGCCCAGCCGACGGGCGGGAGGTACTCCATGAGAGTGTCGGCCGCCTCCGTCCCGAGTACGTCGACGAGACGCGCGTGCATCTCACGGCGGGTGGTCTCGCTGATGGTCAACGATGCTCCTCGGGGCAGCGACGGTCAACGACCTACCAGGCTGGCGACAGCTGACGTGGGAGACATTCGGGCAGCGCCGGCTGTGGACCTGAGGCGCGCCCCTTCGGCCGGGTGGATATCCGGTGTGTCGGGTAGGGCGCCGGCTGGTACTGTCGGACTCGTACGACTGCCGTCCTTTAATCCCGTCCGGCGAGGCGGGCAAGGGGGTGTCTGAATGAGTGCTGCCCACGGTCTTGGTGCAGAGCCGGCCCGGCCGACCAGCGGTGACCCCGCGGCGGCTCATCCGGTCCTCGAGCCGAACGACGTCCAGCGCGCACTCACCCGGATCTCCCACGAGATCGTCGAGCGCAACCACGGCGCGGACCGGATCGTGCTGCTCGGCATCCCTACCCGCGGGGTCACCCTCGCCCGTCGGGTCGCGGACCGCATCGCGGACATCGAAGGCGTCGAGGTCCCCGTCGGCGCGCTCGACGTCACGATGTATCGCGACGACCTGCGGCTGCGCGGAGTCCGAGCCCTCGAGGCGACCGACATCCCAGTGGCCGGCGTCGACGACCTCACGGTCGTCCTGGTCGACGACGTGCTGTTCTCCGGCCGGACGATCCGCTCGGCGCTCGACGCGCTGTCGGACATCGGGCGGCCGAAGGCGGTGCAGCTCGCAGTCCTCGTCGACCGCGGTCACCGCGAGCTGCCGATCAAGGCCGACTACGTCGGCAAGAACATCCCGACGTCGCTCACCGAAACCGTGCACGTCCTGCTCGAGGAGCACGACGGCCGCGATGCGGTTCTGCTCGGTCCGGCGGACCTCAAGCGCGCGGCGAACGGAGGCTCCTGATGAATCGTCACCTGCTCTCCGCGGGAGACCTGAGCCGGGAGGACGCGCTGCTCGTCCTCGACACCGCCGCCGACATGGATGCCGCACTCGCGGGCCGCAGCATCAAGAAGCTACCGACACTTCGTGGCCGTACGGTCGTCAACCTCTTCTTCGAAGACTCGACGCGGACTCGCACGTCATTCGAGCTCGCCGCGAAGCGGCTGTCGGCGGACGTCGTCAACTTCGCGGCCAAGGGGTCGAGCGTCAGCAAGGGCGAGTCGCTGAAGGACACCGCGTTGACGCTCGAGGCGATGGGCTCCGACGCCGTGGTGATCCGGCACTCCGCGAGCGGTGCGCCGCACCGGCTGGCGACCTGGATCCGCGGCAGCGTCGTGAATGCCGGTGACGGCACTCACGAGCACCCGACCCAGGCACTGCTCGACGCCTACACGATGCGGCACCGCCGCGGTCGTCTCGAAGGGCTGCAGGTCGCGATCGTCGGTGATGTCCTGCACTCGCGCGTCGCCCGCAGCAACGTGCTGCTGCTCAGCACGCTCGGCGCGGACGTGACGCTGGTCGCGCCGCCGACACTGCTGCCCGTGGGGGTCACCTCCTGGCCGTGCGCGGTGTCGTACGACCTCGACGGCGTCCTTCCCAAGAGCGACGTCGTGATGATGCTGCGCGTGCAGCACGAGCGGATGCACGGCGGCTTCTTCCCGACCATCCGCGAGTACTCCCGCCGCTACGGACTCGACGCGCAGCGGATGGCGGCGCTGCCGGACGACGCGATCGTGATGCATCCAGGCCCGATGAACCGCGGCGTCGAGATCGCGGCGGAGGTCGCCGACAGCGTCCGCTCGACGATCGTCGAGCAGGTCGCAAACGGCGTGTCCGTGCGAATGGCGGTCCTGTACCTCCTGCTCGGCGGGCTGATCGACGTCTCCGACTCCGCGGTGAACCCGGCCGGCGACGAGGCGGCGGCATGAGCAACAGCTGGGTCATCCGCGGGGCGCGACCGCTCGGACTCGAGGCCCGCGACCTGTACGTCGAGCGGGGTGAGTTCGTCGACGACGCGCCGGCGAAGGCGGAGGTCATCGACGCAGCCGGGCTGATTGCCCTTCCGGGCTTCGTGGACCTGCACACCCACCTGCGCGAACCCGGCCGCGAGGATGCCGAGACCGTCGAAACCGGAACCCGCGCGGCAGCGCTCGGCGGCTTCACGGCGGTCCATGCGATGGCCAACACCGAGCCGGTCGCCGACGTCGCCGGCGTCGTCGAGCAGGTGTGGCGGCTCGGACAGGAGGCCGGCCACTGCGACGTGCACCCCGTCGGTGCGGTGACCGTCGGACTCGCCGGTGAGCGGCTGGCCGAGCTCGGCGCGATGGCCGACTCCGCCGCGCGCGTGCGGGTGTTCTCCGACGACGGCAAGTGCGTGCACGACCCGCTGTTGATGCGCCGGGCGCTCGAGTATGTGAAGGCGTTCGACGGTGTGGTGGCGCAGCACGCGCAGGACCCGCGTCTCACCGAGGCCGCCCAGATGAATGAGGGCGAGTGGTCGGCAACACTCGGGCTGGCCGGTTGGCCGGCCGTCGCCGAGGAAGCGGTCATCGCGCGCGACTGCCTGCTGGCCGCGCACGTCGGATCCCGCGTGCACTTCTGCCACGTCTCGACTGCCGGCTCGGTGGAGCTGGTCCGGTGGGCGAAGTCGAAGGGCTGGAACGTCACGGCGGAGGTCACACCGCACCACCTGCTGCTCACCGACGAGCTGGTGGCGACCTACGACCCGGTCTACAAGGTGAACCCGCCGCTGCGCACCGAGGAGGATGTCGCGGCACTGCGGGCGGCGCTTGCCGACGGCACGATCGACGCGGTCGCGACCGACCATGCGCCGCACGCGCTGGAGGATAAGGAGACCGAGTTCTCGGCCGCGGCGTTCGGGATGACCGGGCTCGAGACCGCGCTGTCGGTGGTGGCGACCTCGATGGTCGAGACCGGGCTGCTCGACTGGGCAGGCGTCGCGGACCGGATGAGCGTGCGACCCGCCGCGATCGGCCGGCTGTCCAAGCAGGGCCAGCCGCTCGAGGCCGGCGCGCCCGCCAACTTCGTGCTGGTCGATCCCGCCAGCCGATGGACGGTCGACGCGGCAGCCGGCGCGAGCCGGGGTCGGAACACGCCGTTCGCGGGGCGGGAGCTCACCGCGCGGGTTGTTGCGACGTTCCTGCGGGGCAGGCCAACGGTCATCGACGGAAAGCCGGCATGAACACCCTGGTGATCGGGCTCCTGCGCACGGACGACAACACCAAGAAGGTGCTGATCGATCCGCATCCGGCTTGGGGGAGCATCGAAGTCGGCATCGCCGCGACGGTGGTCTTCCTGATCTTCGCGACGTGGATCGTGATCCAACGGGTGAAGCACGGAAAGGACACCGACGATGAGTAGCCAACCGGCGATCCTCGTCCTCGAGGACGGCCGGACCTTCAACGGACGCGCGTACGGCGCTGTCGGCGAGACGTTCGGCGAGGCGGTCTTCACCACCGGCATGACCGGTTACCAGGAGACGTTGACGGACCCGTCGTTCCATCGCCAGGTCGTCGTGCAGACCTCGCCGCACATCGGCAACACCGGCATCAACGACGAGGACCCGGAGTCGCGCCGGGTATGGGTGTCCGGCTACGTGGTCCGCGACCCGGCCCGGGTCCCGAGCAACTGGCGGTCGGCGCGGAGCCTTGACGACGAGCTCACTGCGCAGGGGGTCGTCGGCATCAGCGGCATCGACACCCGTGCCCTTACCCGCCACCTGCGCGAGCGCGGCGCGATGCGCGTCGGAGTGAGCAGCGTGGAGACCGACTCGGCGGCGTTGCTCGAGCGGGTCCTCGAAAGCCCCGGCATGGAAGGCGCGGACCTGGCAGGCGAGGTGACGACCCCGCAGGCCTACGTCGTGCCTGCTGTCGGCGACAAGCGGTTCACGATCGCTGCGGTCGATCTCGGCATCAAGTCATCAACGCCGCGCTACATGGCGGAAGCCGGCTGCGAGGTCCACGTGCTGCCCGCCTCCGCGACGGCAGCGGACATCCTCGCCGTCGACCCCGACGGCGTGTTCTTCTCCAACGGCCCCGGCGATCCGGCGACCGCAGACGGACCGGTTGCCGCGCTGCGCGGTGTGCTCGGGGTGAAGCCCGTCTTCGGCATCTGCTTCGGCAACCAGATCCTCGGTCGCGCGCTCGGCTTCGGCACCTACAAGCTGAAGTTCGGCCACCGCGGCGTGAACCAGCCGGTGCAGGACCGGCGTACCGCTCAGATCGCGATCACCAGCCACAACCACGGCTTCGCCGTCGACGCACCGACCGACGCCCCCGCCACGACGGAGTACGGCAAGGTCGAGGTCAGCCACCTCGACCTCAACGACGGCGTCGTCGAAGGCCTGCGCTGCCTCGACGTACCGGCGTTCTCGGTCCAGTACCACCCGGAGGCCGCGCCTGGACCGCACGATGCGACGAACCTCTTCGCGGCCTTCACCGACCTGATGGCAGGCCACAAGTAATGCCGAAGCGCGACGACATCAGAAGCGTCCTGGTCATCGGCTCCGGGCCGATCGTCATCGGCCAGGCGTGCGAGTTCGACTACTCCGGCACCCAGGCGCTGCGCGTGCTGCGCGAGGAAGGGCTGCGGGTCAGCCTGGTCAACTCCAACCCGGCGACGATCATGACCGACCCGGAGTTCGCGGAGGCGACCTACATCGAGCCGATCACCCCGGAGTACGTCGAGAAGGTCATCGCGCTGGAGCGCCCGGACGGCCTGCTCGCGACCCTCGGCGGCCAGACGGCGCTGAACACCGCGGTCGCGTTGCACGACCGCGGGGTGCTCGAGAGGTACGGCGTCGAGCTGCTCGGCGCCTCCGTCGAGGCGATCCACGCGGGCGAGGACCGGCTGAAGTTCAAGGCGGTCTGCGACGCGATCGGCGCCGACTACGCCCGCAGCAGCCTGGTCACGAGCGTCGAGGAGGGGGTAGCCGTCGCGGCTGACCTCGGCTACCCGCTGGTGCTCCGCCCGTCGTTCACCCTCGGCGGCGGCGGCTCCGGCTTCGCCCACGACGAGGACGAGCTGCGCACGATGCTCGAGGCCGGGCTTGCCGCGAGTCCGGTGCACGAGGTCCTCGTCGAGGAGAGCATCCTCGGCTGGAAGGAGTTCGAGCTCGAGGTGATGCGCGACCGCCACGACAACTGCGTGGTGGTCTGCTCGATCGAGAACTTCGACCCAATGGGAGTGCACACCGGCGACAGCATCACCGTCGCGCCGGCGATGACCCTCACCGACCGGGAGTACCAGCGGATGCGCGACACGGCGTTCGCGGTCATCCGGCAGGTCGGCGTCGAGACCGGCGGGTCCAACATCCAGTTCGCGGTCGACCCGCGGACCGGCCGGCAGATCGTCATCGAGATGAACCCGCGGGTCTCGCGGTCGAGTGCGCTCGCCTCCAAGGCGACGGGGTTCCCGATCGCCAAGATCGCCACGAAGCTCGCGCTCGGCTACACCCTCGACGAGATCCCCAACGACATCACCCGCGAGACCCCGGCCAGCTTCGAGCCGAGCCTCGACTACGTCGTGGTGAAGATCCCGCGGTTCGCCTTCGAGAAGTTCCCCGGTGCCGACACCACCTTGACGACGCACATGAAGAGCGTCGGCGAGGTGATGGCGCTCGGGCGCAGCTTCACCGAGGCGCTGCAGAAGGCGGTGCGCTCCCTCGAGGCGAAGGGCGCCGAGCTCGACTTCGCCTCCTCCGCCGGCACGGTCGAGGAGTGGCTACCCAAAGCGCTGCGACCGCACGACCGGCGGTTGCAGGCGGTCGTGCAGGCGATGCGCGCCGGCGCGTCCGTCGAGACGCTGGCCGCCGAGACCGGCATCGACCCGTGGTTCCTCGACCAGCTCGCGCTGCTGGGGGAGGTGGCCGCCGAGCTTGCTGCTGCCGAGACCCTCGACGCCGACACGCTGCGTGCGGCGAAGCGGCACGGCTTCTCCGACGTACAGATCGCTTCGATCAGAGGGCTCACCGAGCAGGACGTGCGCGACCTGCGCCACCAGCTCGGGGTACGGCCGGTCTACAAGACAGTTGACACCTGCGCCGCGGAGTTCGCCGCGAAGACGCCGTACCACTACTCCTCCTACGACGAAGAGGACGAGATCGGTCCCGGCGAGCGGCCGAAGGTGCTGATCCTGGGCAGCGGCCCAAACCGGATCGGCCAGGGTGTGGAGTTCGACTACTCCTGCGTGCATGCCTGCTACGCGCTGCACGACGCCGGCTTCGAGACCGTGATGGTCAACTGCAACCCGGAGACCGTGTCGACCGACTACGACACCTCCGACCGGCTCTACTTCGAGCCGCTCACCTGTGAAGACGTCCTCGAGGTGGTCGCTGCGGAGCGCCGCAGCGGCGAGGTGGTCGGCGTCGTCGTCCAGCTCGGCGGGCAGACCCCGCTCGGCCTGGCGCAGCGGCTGAAGGACGCGGGCGTCCCGATCGTCGGCACCCCGCCGGAGGCGATCCATCTGGCAGAGGAACGCGGGGCGTTCGGCAAGGTGCTCGCCGAGGCCGGGCTGACGGCCCCGAAGCACGGCACCGCGCGGTCCTACGAAGAGGCCGTCGAGATCGCCCACGAGATCGGCTACCCGGTCCTCGTCCGGCCGTCGTACGTGCTCGGCGGGCGGGGGATGGAGATCGTCTACGACGACGCGACGCTGCGCGACTACATCGAGCGGGCGACCGAGGTCAGCCCGGAGCATCCGGTGCTGGTCGACCGGTTCCTCGACGACGCGATCGAGGTCGACGTCGATGCGCTGTACGACGGTGCCGAGCTCTTCCTCGGCGGCGTGATGGAGCACATCGAGGAGGCCGGCATCCACTCCGGCGACTCGGCCTGCGCCCTGCCGCCGATCACCCTGGGCCGCGCCGACATCGCGCGGATCCGCGAGGCCACCGAGGCGATCGCCCGCGGCGTCGGGGTGCGCGGACTGCTCAACGTTCAGTTCGCGATCGCCGGTGACGTGCTCTACGTCCTGGAGGCCAACCCGCGCGCCAGCCGTACCGCGCCGTTCGTCTCGAAGGCGACCGCGGTGCCGCTGGCGAAGGCAGCCGCTCGGGTGATGCTGGGCGCGAGCATCGCCGAGCTGCGCGCCGAAGGGATGCTTCCCGAGGGTGATGGCGCCGACCTGCCCTTCGATGCGGCGATCTGCGTCAAGGAGGCGGTGCTCCCCTGGAGCCGGTTCCACGGTGTCGACACGGTGCTCGGCCCCGAGATGAAGTCGACCGGTGAGGTCATGGGCGTCGACTCCGGCTTCGGGACGGCGTTCGCCAAGTCGCAGGAGGCGGCGTACGGCGCTCTTCCCACCAAGGGCCGCGTCTTCGTCTCCGTGGCGAACCGGGACAAGCGGCACCTCATCTTCCCGGCGAAGCGGCTGTCGGACCTGGGCTTCGAGGTGCTCGCCACCGTCGGCACGGCAGAGGTGCTGCAGCGCAACGGCGTGCCCTCGACGGTGGTCCGCAAGAACTCCGACGGTCGCGGGCCGGACGGTGAGCCGACGATCGTCGACCGGATCCATGCGGGGGAGGTCGACCTGATCGTCAACACGCCGTTCGGGAACTCCGGTCCGCGCCTCGACGGCTACGAGATCCGCACGGCCGCCGTGATGCGCGGGATTCCCTGCCTCACCACCGTGCAGGCGCTCGCCGCGGCGGTACAGGGGATCGAGGCGATGCGCGGCGGTGACATCGGGGTTGCGTCCCTGCAGCAGCACCACACGTTGATCACGGCCGCCCGCGCCGCGGCGGCGGCCGCTGGCTACGGTGGGCCTGAAGCCGGCGAAGGAGAACCAGCCTGATGGGCATCCAGGTCAAGGGCGAGGTCCTCAACGTCAAGCCGGTCGGCGAGTACTTCTCGATGACCGTCGTCGCACCCGGCATCGCCGAGTTGACCAAGCCCGGCCAGTTCGTCGCCGTCGCGGTGGGCGGCGACGGCGGCGGTATGTTGCTGCGCCGCGCCTTCTCGATCTACTCGGTGCGGGAAACCGGCGTCTACGGCGGAACGGTGGAGTTCATCTTCTCCGTCTCCGGTCGCGGCACGGCGTGGCTCGCCGCGCAGCGGCCGTACGACCCGATCGACGTGGTGGGTCCGCTAGGCCGGCCGTTCGCCCTTCCGCGGGAGCCGGCGAACTGCGTGCTGGTCGGCGGCGGCTACGGCGCGGCGCCGCTATTCATGCTCGCCGACGCGCTGCGCACCCGCGGTTGCCGCATCGATGCGGTGCTCGGAGCGTCGACCGGGGACCGGCTGTTCGGCGCGCTCGACGCCAAGCGCATGGCGGCAAGCGTCGCCTTCACCACCGACGACGGCTCGTACGGCGAGAAGGGCCGCGTCTCCGATGTCCTTCCCGAGGTCATCGAGCGGGTTCACGCCGACGTGGTCTACGCCTGCGGGCCGATGGCGATGCTGCAGGCCGTCCAGTCCGTCGCGAGTGCGGCCTATGACGGCGCGGGCATTCCCACCCAGCTGTCGGTGGAGGAGTCGATGGCGTGCGGCATCGGCGTGTGCATGACCTGCGTGCTGCCGATCATCGGCAACGACGGACAGACCCGGATGGCGCGGTCGTGCGCCGATGGCCCGGTGTTCTCCGGGGAACGGATCCGCTGGGACGCTCTCGGCACCGTCCCCAACGACGCGGTGGGGGCGCAGCAATGACGGCGGGGTGGTCGGCGTGTCAGTGACGTTGCGGCGGCAGGAGAAGGTCGTCCGTGACACCAACGTGGACATGACGACGAGGCTCGGCTCACTCACGGTCGGAGACCCCGTCTTCACCGCGTCGGGCTGTGCCGCGGCGGGCCAGGAGCTCGCGGCGTACAACGACCTCACCGCGATCGGCGGTGTCGTGACGAAGTCGATCCAGCTCACCCCGAGAGCCGGCCGCGCGACCCCGCGAATGGCGGAGACGCCGAGCGGGATGCTCAACTCGATCGGGCTGCAGGGGCCCGGCATCGACATCTTCGTCAGCCGCGACCTTGCCTGGCTCGACGAGCACGGCGTGACCGCCGCGGTGTCGATCGCGGGGCACAGCGTCGATGAGTACGCCAAGCTCGGCGGCAAGCTGAGGGGCAAGCCGGTCGGGCTGATCGAGGTCAACATCAGCTGCCCCAACGTCGAGGACCGCGGTCAGGTGTTCGCCTGCGACAAGTCGGCCGCCGCCGCGGTGGTCCAGGCGGTACGACGGACGGTGTCACCCAGCACGCCGGTCTTCGCGAAGCTCTCGCCCGACGTCACCAACATCGTCGAGATCGCGCAGGCGTGCATGGACGCCGGGGCGACCGGGTTGAGCCTGATCAACACCACGCTCGGCATGGTCATCGACACCCACACGATGCGGCCGTTGCTCGCCGGTGTCACCGGCGGGCTGTCCGGGCCGGCGATTCGCCCGCTGGCGCTTCGCTGCGTCTGGCAGGTCCACCAGGCGATGCCCGACGTTCCGCTGTTCGGGATCGGCGGGATCCGCACCGGCCTCGACGCGCTCGAGTTCATCCTCGCCGGCGCGACCGCCGTCCAGGTCGGCACTGTGATCTTCCACGACCCGGGCGCGCCGTCACGCGTCTCGCGCGAGCTCCGCGAGGCGCTGTCGGCGCGCGGGATCGACCGGGTCGAGGACGCGATCGGGCTCGCTCACCGCCCACCGGAGGAGATCGTTCCCGAGCTCCCCGATCCGCCGGGTGACGAGCCCGCCGACACTCTGGAGGAGATCGAACTGCTCGATGAGGACGAAGCCGAGGACAGCCCGTTCGTCGACGTCTGGGAAGACCAAGATGTGTAGCCGGATGCGACGCGGTCGGCGGGTTGGTCGTGGTGAACGTGGCTAGCCCGATTGCGGTGGCGCTCGACACCGGTGACCTCGCGACCGCGACCAGATGGGCGCAGGCGGTCGCGCCCCACGTCAGCACGTTGAAGGTCGGCCTCGAGCTGTTCTGCGCGGAAGGCCCCGGCGCGGTGGAGAAGATCCGCGCCAGCGCGGATTCGGCGATGTTCCTCGACCTGAAGCTGCACGACATCCCCGCGACGGTCGCCGGCGCGGCGCGTTCGGTCGGCGCCGTGTCGCCCGACTTCCTCACCGTTCACGCTTCCGGTGGGCCTGCCATGGTGTCCGCCGCAGCCGACGCGCTTCCCGACACCAAGATCACCGCGATCACGATCCTGACGTCGCTGACCGCGGCCGACCTGGACCGGCTCGGCATCGCCGGGCCGCCCGCCGACGCCGTCGTACGACTCGCCTCGCTTGCCGTCGACGCCGGGGCACGGGCGCTGGTGTGTTCGCCGCAAGAGGTCGCGCTCGTCCGCGCTGCGGTCGGCCCGTCGATCACGCTGATCACACCGGGGGTGCGACCGGCCGGCGCCGACCTGAACGACCAGGCGCGGGTGGCGACACCGGAGCAGGCGCTGGCCGACGGGGCGGACCTCGTCGTCATCGGACGACCGATCACCGGTGCCGATGATCCTGCTGGGGCGGCTGCGGCGATAGCGGCGTCTTTGCGTTCTCGTTGAGGGCCGACCCCAGTTGCGCGACCGGCTTCAGCCTCGCTAGGTTCGCCGCCGCTGGCGATGCAAGAGGTGGGCCTCGCAACCGAGTCCTTCCTCGTCGACTACGTGACCTCGAGGAGAGTCCGCTTGGCGCTCCCGCCGTTGACCCCCGAGCAACGGGCAGCGGCGCTGGAGAAGGCGGCGGCCGCACGTCGGGCGAGGGCGGAGCTGCGAGAGCGGTTGAAGCATTCCAAGACCTCCCTGGCGGAGGTACTCGCCGAAGGCGAGCACGACGAAGCCATCGGCAAGATGCGGGTGAGTGCTGTCCTCGAGTCGATGCCGGGCGTCGGCAAGGTGCGCGCGCAGCGGATCATGGAGCGGCTGTCGATCTCGGCGAGCCGTCGGGTCCGCGGCCTCGGTGCGCACCAGCGCGCCGCCCTCGAGCGGGAGTTCACCGACTGACGTCGGTCGAGCCCGGAATGCACGTCCTCGCATCGTGACGGACTCACGTCCTCGTCTCACCGTCCTGTCCGGCCCGGCCGGCGTCGGTAAGAGCTCCGTGGTGAACGAGCTTCGCCGGGTGGCGCCTCACATCTGGAACTCGGTGAGCGCCACCACTCGGCCCAAGCGCCCCGGAGAGGTCGACGGCGAGTCGTACTTCTTCGTCACCCCGGAAGAGTTCGAGGGGATGGCGGCGCGCGGCGAGCTGCTCGAGAACGCGACGTATTCGGAGAACCGCTACGGGACCCCGCGTCGCGCCGTCGAGGCGAAGCTGGACGCGGGGGTTCCGGTGCTCCTGGAGATCGAGCTCCAGGGCGCCCGGCAGGTGCGAACGCTCGAGCCCGACGCGCTGCTGGTGTTCCTCGCCCCGCCGTCGTGGGAGGAGCTGGAGCGGCGGCTTCGCGGCAGGGGGACCGAGCCCGCTGACGTGATCGAGCGGCGGCTCGCCCAGGCGAGGGTCGAGCTCGCCGCAGAGGGCGAGTTCGATGCGGTCATCGTCAACACCTCGGTCGAGGAAGCCGCCGAGCAACTAGCGGCCCTCATCTCTCGGTGATCGTGACGTCGTTGGCGGCTGACGGGTGTCGAGAGGCCGACAACTGCAAGATCACCTGGGTGGGGGGCGGCGCTGGTAGCCTTGTGGGTCGATCTGACTCCCCGAAGAGAGGCACGACGTGGCCGGCACTGCTGCTCGCCCCGAGGGCATCACGAACCCTCCGATCGACGAGCTGCTCGACAAGGTCGAGAGCAAGTACGCCCTCGTCATCTACGCGGCCAAGCGGGCACGCCAGATCAACGCGTACTACTCGCAGCTCGGCGAAGGTCTGCTCGAGTACGTCGGCCCGCTCGTCCCGGCCCACGTCCAGGAGAAGCCGCTGTCGGTTGCGCTGCGCGAGGCGAACGAGGACCTGCTGGTCTTCGAGCAGATCGACGCCGTCGCCGAGTAGGCACCTCACATGAGTGGGGACTCTGCGTCGGCGCAGCCGCTATCGGCTCAGCATCGGCGCGTCGTCCTCGGGGTCTGTGGCGGGATCGCCGCCTACAAGGCCTGCGAGCTGCTGCGTCGCTTCACCGAGTCCGGCCACGACGTCCACGTCGTACCGACGGCGTCGGCCCTGAAGTTCGTCGGTGAGACGACCTGGGCGGCGCTGTCCGGGAACCCGGTCGCCACCGACGTATGGACCGCGGCGCATCGCGTGCCGCACGTCGCGCTCGGCCGGCAGGCCGACCTCGTGGTCGTGGCCCCGGCCACGGCGGACTTCCTCGCGCGGCTGGTGATCGGTCGCTCCGACGATCTGCTGACCGCGACGCTGCTGACCGCGCGTTGCCCGGTGGTCCTCGCTCCCGCGATGCACACCGAGATGTGGCAGCACCCGGCCACAGAGGCCAACGTCGCGACGCTTCGAGAGCGCGGGGTGATCGTTCTCGACCCGGCGGTTGGCCGGCTCACCGGCCGCGACACCGGCATCGGCCGGCTGCCGGATCCGGAAGAGATCTTCGCGGTCGCCCGCACGGTGCTCGAGCGCGGTCAGGCTGCGCTTGCACACGACCTTGCCGGCCACCACGTCGTGGTCACCGCGGGTGGCACGCGCGAGCCGCTCGATCCGGTCCGCTTCCTCGGAAACCGCTCGAGTGGCCGGCAGGGATACGCCGTCGCCCGCGCCGCACTCGCGCGCGGCGCCGAGGTCACCCTGATCTCCGCGAACACTGCGCTCGCCGATCCGGCCGGAGCGAAGCTGGTACGCGTCGCGACTGCCGAGGACATGCGGGTCGCGGTCGAGGAGGCTGCGGCTAGCGCCGACGCGATCGTGATGGCGGCGGCAGTCGCTGACTTCCGGCCGGCGACCAAGTCGACGAGCAAGCTGAAGAAGGGTGCGGACGAGCCGGAGTCGATCCCGCTGGTGCGCAACGCAGACATCCTTGCCGACATCTCGGCCAACCGCCGTCGTCCGGGGCAGGTCATTGTCGGGTTCGCGGCCGAGACCGACGACGTGCTGGCGAACGGCCGGGCCAAGCTGGCCGCCAAGGGCTGCGACCTGATCGTGGTCAACGAGGTGGGGGAGCATCGGACGTTCGATGCCGAGCACAACACGGCGACGATCCTGGGCGCGGACGGATCCGCGACCGAGGTGGCAGAGGTCAGCAAAGAGGCGCTTGGCCACGCAATCTGGGACCAGGTCGTCGCCCACCTCGCGCGGTGAGCCTCTCGGGCGAGTTTCCGAAGCCGCTCGGTGACGGCGTCACGCTGGAGCTGACGACTGCGGCGGTTGCGGCGGAGGCGTTCGCGCTCGTCGAGGCCGAGCGGGAGCGGTTGCGCGAGTGGCTGCCGTGGGTCGATCAGACCACCGACGTAGCGGTACAGCGGGCCTACCTCGAAGGAGTGGAACGGGCCAACCGGGAGGAGACCGGCGCGCACGTGACGATCCGCATGGGTACGACGCTGGCCGGCTTCGCCGAGCTGCGCGTGGCGCCACTGCTGCGCAGCGGCGAGGTCGGCTACTGGCTGTCGGAACGCGCCGTCGGTTGCGGCGTGATGACCCGTGCGGTCGCCGCGTTGATCGATCTCGGATTCGGGCTGTTCGACCTGCACCGCGTCCAGCTGCAGGCGGCCACCGGCAACACCCGCAGCCGCGCTGTGGCGGAGCGGCTGGGGATGGTCTTCGAAGGAATCCGCCGGGAGGCGGAGGAGCTGCCGAAGGGGTTCGTCGATCTCGCGGTGTACTCGACACTCGTGCAGGAGTGGCCGGGGGCAGACCGGGCGATCGCGCAGGCGCGCCCCTGACCGCGGCGGATCGGTAGACTCGCCGGGCAGCCGGTGCCGATGTGCCCGGCCTCCCCGATAGGAGTTTTGGCGTGTCGCGTCGCTTGTTCACCTCTGAGTCCGTCACCGAGGGTCACCCCGACAAGATCGCTGACCAGATCAGCGACGCGATCCTGGACGCGATGATCAAGGAGGACCCGACCAGCCGGGTCGCGGTCGAAACCCTGATCACGACCGGACAGGTCCACGTCGCCGGCGAGGTCCGCACCGAGACCTACGTCGACATCCCCGGCGTCGTGCGGGAGAAGATCCTCGACATCGGCTACGACTCCTCGCGCAAGGGGTTCGACGGCGACTCGTGCGGGGTGAGCGTGTCGATCGGCTCGCAGTCGCCCGACATCGCGCAGGGCGTCGAGGACGCCTACGAGCACCGCGCCGAAGGCGACGACGACCCGATGGACCGGCAGGGCGCCGGTGACCAGGGCCTGATGTTCGGCTTCGCGTGCACCGAGACCCCGGAGCTGATGCCGCTTCCGATCGCGCTGGCACACCGGCTGGCCCGGCGGCTGTCGGCGGTTCGCAAGAGCGGCACCGTTCCCTACCTGCGGCCCGACGGCAAGACCCAGGTCACCATCGAGTACGTCGACAACAAGCCGGTACGGCTCGACACGGTCGTCGTCTCCAGCCAGCACGCCGCCGACATCGACATCGACACGCTGCTCGCACCGGACGTGCGCGAGCACGTCGTCGAGCCCGAGCTCGCCGAGCTCGGCATCTCCACCGAGGGCTACCGGCTGCTGGTCAACCCGACCGGCCGCTTCGAGGTCGGCGGCCCGATGGGTGACGCCGGGCTGACCGGCCGGAAGATCATCGTCGACACGTACGGCGGCATGGCGCGCCACGGCGGCGGCGCGTTCTCCGGCAAGGACCCGTCGAAGGTCGACCGTTCCGCCGCCTACGCGATGCGCTGGGTGGCGAAGAACGTCGTCGCAGCCGGCCTGGCGGAGCGTTGCGAGGCGCAGGTCGCCTACGCAATCGGCAAGGCGCGTCCGGTCGGCATGTTCATCGACACGTTCGGCACCGGCGTGGTCGATGACGACAAGATCCAGAGCGCGATCCTCGAGGTGTTCGACCTGCGGCCCGCTGCGATCATCCGCGACCTCGACCTGCTGCGTCCGATCTACTCCCAGACCGCGGCGTACGGGCACTTCGGGCGTACCGAGATGGACTTCACCTGGGAGTCGACGTCGCGAGTCGACGCGCTCAAGGCTGCAGCAGGGAAGTAGT
>DASZTV010000028.1:0-26061 GCA_035548125.1 Mycobacteriales bacterium
CACAATGGTGGCGTAAGCCCCGCGCGCTCCGGGATCGGTGAAAGTCCGAACCGGCGGTGACGAGACGTTCGACGAACGCTCGAAGCCCGCGACCCGACCGAAGCCATCGGTCGGTGGACCTGGTGAGACTCCAGGGCCGACGGTGAGAGTCCGGATGAGAGGCAGCGCGCGAGCGACACCCGACGGGTGCCGTCCACCGCGACGCGCCGTCGGGGGTGCGTCGTTCGCGTTCTCCTCGTCCCGGATCACCGGTCGACCCGAGGAGAACGAGTGCCTACCGCTGCCGAGATCGACGCGATGCGTCGGGCGATCGCGGTGGCAGCGGCTGCGCTCGGCATTCCCAACCCGAATCCGGCAGTCGGCGCCGTGGTCCTCGACGCCGCCGGGGACATCGCCGGTGAAGGTGCGACGACCGCGATCGGCGGGCCGCACGCCGAGGTGGTCGCGCTCGCGGCGGCCGGGGAGCGGTCGCGCGGCGGGACCCTCGTCGTCACCCTCGAGCCGTGCGACCACCAAGGGCGCACCGGCCCATGCACTGCGGCGATCACCGCGGCCGGGGTCGCCCGCGTGGTCTATGCGGTGGACGACCCGCACGGTGCGGCAGCAGGCGGCGCCACCCGACTCCGTGCGGCCGGCGTGGCGGTCGAGGGGGGGATCCTCGCCGCCGAGGCGGGCGCCGACCTCGGGCCTTGGCTCGTGGCGGCCTCCGAACGCCGGCCCCATGTGACGTGGAAGTACGCCGCCACACTCGACGGCCGCACCGCTGCCGTCGACGGCACCAGCAAGTGGATCACCGGGCCTGGAGCGCGACGCGACGTGCAGGGCGTACGCGCGCGATCGGACGCCGTCATCGTCGGGATCGGTACCGTTCTTGCCGACGACCCGTCGCTGACCGTCCGCGACCTGGACATCGGACGCCAGCCGCTGCGCGTCGTCGTGGACTCGGGCGCTCGCACCCCGCAGACCTCGAAGGTGTTGGACGGGACGGCGCCGACGTTGGTGGTACATGCGACCGATGCGCCGCGCGATCGGGTGGCGGCACTCGCGGACACGCCGGCGGAGCTGGTCGCGCTGCCGCGCACCGACTACGGAGTCGATCTGGCCGCGCTGATGCACACGTTGTACGAGCGCGAGCGGTACTTGTTGCTGCTCGAAGGCGGCGCCCGCCTCGCCGCCGGTTTCCTCGCAGCGGGCCTGGTCGACCGCGTGATGGCCTACCTCGCACCGGCGCTGCTCGGCGGCGGCACCCCTGTCGTGGGTGACCTCGGCATCAGCACGATCGACGACGCGATGCGACTCCGGCTCGGGGCCGCAGACCTGACCTACATCGACGGCGACATCCGCATCGTCGCGGACGTCGACCGGACTGGAGGCTGAGATGTTCACCGGAATCGTCCAAGCTCTCGGCACGGTGCGGGCGCTCGAGGATGTCGGCGCCGCCGCACGGCTCGCGGTCCAGGGCGAGATCCTGCAAGGCCTGTCGGGCGGCGAGTCGATCGCCGTCAACGGCGTGTGCCTCACCGTTGCGCAGATCGACCCGAGCGGATTCACCGCCGACGTGATGCTCGAGACGTTGCGGCGTACCTCGCTCGGCGGCCTGACGGCGGGAGACCGGGTGAATCTCGAGCGGTCCGTCACCCCGGCCTCGCTGTTGGGCGGACACATCATGCAGGGGCACGTCGACGGGGTCGCGACGGTCGCGGCCATCAGGCCGTCCGAGCATTGGCGTGAGGTCGACCTCGCGGTGCCCGCAGACCTGATGCCGTACGTCGTCGAGAAGGGGTCGATCGCGCTCGACGGCGTGAGCCTCACCGTGGCCTCGGTGTCGGGCACGAATGTCGGCGTCAGCCTGATCCCGGAGACGCTGGTGCGCACCACGTTCGGCAGCCGCGCCGTCGGCGATGCCGTGAACGTCGAAGTCGATGTCATCGCGAAGTACGTCGAGCGCCTGCTGACCACGAAGGGGTCGTCATGACATCCGCGCACCAGCCGATGTTCGGGTTCGCCGACGTCGAACGCGCGATCGCTGACATCGCTGCGGGCAAGCCGGTGATCGTCGTCGACGACGCGGACCGGGAGAACGAAGGCGACCTGATCTTTGCCGCCGAGATGGCTACGCCGGAGCTCGTGGCGTTCATGGTCCGCTACACGTCCGGATACATCTGCGTCCCGTTGACCGAGACCGACTGTGACCGGCTCGACCTACCGCCGATGTTCCACACCAACCAGGATCGCCGCGGGACGGCGTACGCCGTCACGGTCGACCTGAAGGAAGGCACCACCACCGGGATCTCGGCGCACGACCGGGCGCTGACCATGCGCGCGCTCGCCGACCCGCGTTCCGCTGCGTCGGACTTCACCCGCCCGGGGCACGTCGTCCCGCTCCGCGCGAAGGACGGCGGCGTGCTGCGCCGTGCCGGTCACACCGAGGCGACCATCGACCTGTGCCGCCTCGCGGGCCTGCGGCCGGCCGGTGTGTTGTGCGAGATCGTGAGCGAGAAGGACGTCGAGGGCATGGCACGTCTCGACGAGCTCGAGGTGTTCGCCGCCGAACACGACCTGGCGCTCATCGCGATCGCCGACCTCATCGCGTACCGGCGTCGCCACGAAACGCAGATCGAGCGGCTCGCCGAAGCGCGGATTCCTACCAACCACGGAGAGTTTCGTGCAGTGGGCTTCAAGAGCCTGGTCGACGGGATCGAGCATGTCGCGCTGGTCCGTGGCGACCTCGGCGACGGCGAGGACGTCCTGGTCCGGGTTCATTCGGAATGCCTCACCGGCGACGTGTTCGGCAGTCGCCGTTGCGATTGCGGACCGCAGCTCGACGCTGCGATCGCGGCCGTGGCGGCTGAAGGGCGCGGTGTGGTGCTCTACGTCCGAGGCCATGAAGGTCGCGGCATCGGGCTGATGCACAAGTTGCAGGCCTACCAGCTGCAGGATGAGGGCCAGGACACCGTGGACGCGAACGTGTCGCTCGGGCTGCCGGCCGACGCGCGCGACTACGGCACGGGGGCGCAGATCCTGGCAGACCTCGGGGTGCGCTCGATGCGGCTGCTGACCAACAACCCCGACAAACGGGCGGGCCTCGAGGGTCACGATCTTCGGATCACGGCGCGCGTGCCGTTGCCCGTGCGGGTGACGCCGGAGAACATTCGCTACCTCACGACCAAGCGGGACCGGATGGGCCACGACATCCCGGACTTGCCGCCGCTGGTAGACGAAGAAGCCACGGAAGCGAGCGCCGATGCGTTGCCGGCCGCTGTCGCCGAGCGCGCCGTGCGTGCCGAACCGGACATCTACCGTTCGGCCGTGCGCACGGCGTACGCGCTTTCGCCGTTCGCGTCGCCGGTTGCCGAGGAGCACTCACAATGAGCTGCGAAGCGGGTTCCGTGGATGGGCGGCAGGCGGGAACGAGGACGTGAGCGGTAAGGGCGTGCCGGACGAGGTCTCCGTCGACGGCAGCGGGCTTCGCGTGGCCGTCGTCGCCGCGAGGTGGAACTCTCACCTCACGGACGCCCTGGTGGCGGGTGCGTTGCGGGGGTTGAGCGCGGCCAAGGTCGCCGACCCGGAAGTGCGCCGCGTTCCGGGTGCGTTCGAGCTGGCGGTCGTCGCCGCCGAGCTCGCGAAGGCCGGGTACGACGCCGTGGTCGCCCTGGGTGTGGTGATTCGCGGGGGCACCCCACATTTCGAGTACGTGTGCTCGGCGGCGACCGACGGGCTGAATCGGGTCGCGATCGATTTCGGCGTCCCGGTAGGGTTTGGGTTGTTGACCTGCGACACCGAGGAGCAGGCAGTCGATCGTTCCGGCTTGCCGGGATCGAGTGAGGACAAGGGACGGGAGGCCGCAATGGCTGCGGTCGAGACGGCGTTGGCGCTCCGCGAGATCCGCGGCGCGGCAGGCCGACACGGCCATGCCCAGGCGGACGGTCACTGACCGTTTCGCCGCTTCCGCTGGTCCTGTCCTCCCTCGTTTGAAAGGCCTCTATCGTGCTGTCCCTCGTCCTTCCGAAGGGTTCGCTGGAGAAAGCAACCCTCGAGCTGTTCGACGCCGCTGACCTCGCGGTCCGTCGCGGCTCCGACCGTGACTATCGCGCGGGCATCGCCGATCCGCGCGTCGACCGGGTGATGTTCCTGCGCCCGCAGGAGATCCCGCGCTACGTCGAAGAAGGTCTGTTCGACCTCGGCATCACCGGACGCGACTGGATCACCGAGACGACGGCAGATGTCGAGACCGTCTGCGAGCTGGAGTACTCCAAGGCGACCTCGAACCCCGTGCGAATCATCCTCGCGGTGCCGGCGGACCACCCGGCACAGACCGGAGCTGAGCTCCCCGACGGGGTCAGGGTGTCGACCGAGTACCCGGAGCTGACCAAGCGGTTCTTCGCCGACGCCGGCGTCAAGGCGGTCATCGTGCCGTCGTACGGCGCGACCGAGGCCAAGGTGCCGGACATCGTCGATGCGATCGTCGACGTGACCGAGACCGGCTCCTCGCTGCGCGCGCACGGGCTGCGGATCATCGAGACGCTGCTGACCTCTCGCACCGAGCTGATCGCCAACCCTGCGGCGTACGCCGATCCGGAGAAGCGCGCCGCGATGGAGGACATCGCGCTGCTGCTGCAAGGCGCGATCCGCGCCCGTGGGACGGTGTACCTGATGCTCAACGTCGACAGCGGCAACCTCGGCGATGTCCTCGCTCAGCTTCCCGCGATGAGCTCGCCAACCCAGACCGAGCTGGCCGGCGGGGGATACGCCCTCGGCACGGTGGTGCCCAAGCAGGGAGTGAACGAGCTGATCCCCGCACTCAAGGCCGCCGGTGCCCGGGACATCCTGGAGCTCCCCATCGCAAAAATCGTCGAGTAGCCCGAAGCGGGATTTCCGCGTAGCCTGGTGGGGCGACCAACGGGTGGCGTGCCGCCCGTCGTGCAAGCGGAGTCTCGACTCCCACCCGCCTCGATCTCCGGATCGACGGGTCATCGGTCGCTTGGCCACCGGCGAAAGTTGTGCCGGAGGTCAGGCCTGCCGTTGTCGTCGAGGTCTCGCATGCGTGTCGTGCGAGGCCTTCACCATGTCGGCCCCGCGGTCACCGACAGCAACGTGGAGGTCCCATCAGCGTCGAACCCCGTATCAACGACCGGATCCGCGTCCCCGAGGTGCGGCTGGTCGGTCCGAACGGCGAGCAGGTAGGAATCGTCGCTATCGGCGACGCGCTGCGACTGGCACAGGAAGCCGATCTCGACCTGGTCGAGGTCGCCGCCGAGGCCCGTCCGCCGGTCTGCAAGCTCATGGACTACGGCAAGTGGAAGTACGAGAACGCGCAGAAAGCGCGGGAGGCGCGACGTAACCAGTCGCACACGATCATCAAGGAGATGAAGCTTCGGCCGAAGATCGATCCGCACGACTACGAGACCAAGAAGGGTCACGTGGTGCGGTTCCTCAAGGCCGGTGACAAGGTCAAGATCACGATCATGTTCCGAGGTCGCGAGCAGTCCCGTCCCGAACTGGGCTTCCGGCTGTTGCAGCGGCTCGCGGCGGACGTCGAGGAGCTCGGCTACGTCGAGTCGTCGCCGAAGCAGGACGGCCGCAACATGATCATGGTCATGGCCCCGCACCGAAAGAACCAGGCGCAGCAGCCCCGATCACGTCGGGCCGATGGCGCGGACAACACCGTCGCGGACGTCGAGTCCGGGGCGCCCGAGCAAGCGTCGGCCTAGCACCGACAACGAGGTAGGAGACGAGGCAGCAATGCCCAAGATGAAGACGCACAGCGGATCGAAGAAGCGGTTCCGCGTGACCGGCAGCGGCAAGCTGATGCACCGCCGAGCCAACCGCAACCACTTGCTCGAGCACAAGCCGACGACTCGTACCCGTCGCCTCGACAACGAGCAGGTTCTCTCGCCGGCTGACGCCAAGAAGATCAGCAAGCTGCTCGGCAGGTAGTCCGCCAATCCGCAGGCGCCCACTCTTGGCGCCCTCGTCGTCCCCCTCCCGGCGCTGCCGGGGCGAACCATCAAGGAGTTCCCGTGGCACGGGTCAAGCGGGCGGTCAACGCCCACAAGAAGCGTCGCGTCGTCCTCGAGCGCGCGAGCGGTTACCGCGGCCAGCGTTCGCGGCTCTACCGCAAGGCCAAGGAGCAGATGCTCCACTCGATGACGTACTCCTACCGCGACCGGCGTGCCCGCAAGGGTGACTTCCGGCAGCTGTGGATCCAGCGCATCAACGCCGCAGCCCGCCAGAACGGCATGACCTACAACCGCTTCATCCAGGGCCTGAAAGCCGCAGGGGTCGAGGTCGACCGCAAGAACCTCGCGGAGCTCGCGGTGTCCGACGAGGTGGCGTTCGCTGCGCTCGTCGAGCTGGCGAAGGCGTCCCTGCCTGCGTCCGGGAGCGCTGCCGGCTCCGCGGCCTAGCAATGTCGGCCCGTACGCCGGGCGCGATCGACTCCCCGCGCAACTCGCGGATCCTCGCGGCCAGGGAGCTGCGGACTGCGAAAGGGCGCCGGGAGGCGAACGCGCTGCTGGTCGAGGGCGCCCACGCCGTGACGACGGCGCTCGCCGCTTCGTGCGTCGTTCGCTCGCTGTTCGTCACCGAAGCCGCGGCGGACCGCGAGGTCGCACTGCTGCGATCCGCTGCTCGCGGCGGCATCGCAGTCCACACGGTTTCCGAGCGCGCCTTTCAGGCGATCGGAGAGACGGTTACGCCGCAGGGCGTCGTCGCAGTCGTCGAAGTTCCCGAACGATCGGGCCTCCCGGCGGCGCCACGGCTCGCGGTGATGTTGCACGAATGCGCGGACCCCGGCAACGCCGGGACGGTGATCCGCACTGCCGACGCCGCCGGCGCGGACGTCGTGCTGCTGAGCGCCCGATCGGCGGATGTGTGGTCCGGCAAGTGTGTGCGCGCGAGTGCCGGAAGCGTGTTCAACGTCCCGATCAGCATCGGCCACGAGACGTTGGCCGCTGTCGAGGAGGTCCGCCGGCGAGGTTGCCAGGTCCTCGCCACTGCGGCGGACGGTGACAGTGATCTGTTCGACCTGGTCGAGCACGGCGAGCTGGCGGCTCCGACTGCCTGGTTGTTCGGTAGCGAGGCGCACGGGCTCAGCACGTCTCTGCTGGACGCCGCGGATCGGGTCGTACGGATCCCGATCCACGGCCGCGCCGAGAGCCTCAACCTCGCGGCGTCTGCGGCGATCTGCCTCTACTCCTCGGCGCGCGCGCAACGCTCGCCAGCCGCACGCTGAGCGGCGTTCACCCGCAAGCCGAATCGGAAGGCGTTTAGGCTCCGGGGAGAGCACGAGGGAGGCGGGACGTGCCTGAGCGGGACGGTGGCAGCGGCTCCGTCTACGACGCACTCGCCGACGGCGTCGTCGTGGCGGATGCCGGCGGAGTCGTCGTCGACGTCAACGCCGCTGCCCTTCGCATCCTGGGCGAGGGTCAATGGCTCGGGCGATCGCTCGCCGACGTACTGCCACTCATCGACCCGCAGGGACGAGACTGGTGGGCATGCACGCGTCCCTATGACGGCCTCGCGACAAGGGTCCGTCAACCCGAGCGCTGGCTGACCCTCACCCGACCGGGAGAGGCTGACCAGACCTTGCTCGTGACCGCTTCCTACGTCAGGGGACACGACCGCAAGGTCGACTCAGTCGTCGTTTCGCTGCGCGACACGAACGCGCGATCTAGGACCGAACGGAGCGGCAACGAGCTGGTGTCCGTCGTCGCGCATGAGCTCCGTTCGCCGCTCACCGGGGTCAAAGGCTTCACCGCCACGTTGCTCAACAAGTGGGAGCGGTTCACCGACGAGCAGCGACTGCACATGCTTCGCACCATCAACGCCGACGCGGATCGTCTGACCAGGCTGATCAGCGAGCTGCTCGACGTCTCGCGCATCGAGTCGGGTCGGCTCGAGCTCCACAAGCAGCCCGTGGACGTGGCGGAGCTCATCCAGCGCGACATCAGGAATCGGGTGGCCGCGGGGGAGGACCAGGCGCGCTTCGTTCTCGTGGCACCGAGCGTGCCCGAGGTGTGGGCCGATCCCGACAAGATCGGCCAGGTCGTCGGCAACATCATCGAGAACGCACTGCGGCATGGCGCCGGCACCGTGACCGTGACGTTGATGCCCGAGGCCGACGGCGTACGGGTCGTCGTGACCGATCAGGGCGAGGGGATCTCGGCCGAGGCGTTGCCCCGCATCTTCACCAAGTTCTGGCGCGATGCCCGTCGCGGGGGGACCGGTCTCGGCCTGTTCATCGCCAAAGGAATCGTCGAGGCACACGATGGCGTGATCGAGGCTGGTCAGGCCAATGGTGGCGGCGCGTCGATCGGGTTCGTTCTTCCGGTGGGCGCGCCCGGACACGCGGAGGGCTGAGGCTCGGCCGCCGACGACGCGATCTCCTTCAACGGCGTCTCGAAGACGTTCAGCCAGGGCTCGGGCGAGGTAGTCGTGCTCGACGACCTGAGTCTGTCCGTTCGACGCGGGGAGTTCGTCACCTTGATCGGGCCCAGTGGATGTGGCAAGACCACGCTGCTGCGGCTCGCCGCCGGGCTGCTCGAGCCGGATGCCGGGCAGGTCGCTCTGTTCGGTGCTCCGATCGCCGACGCCGCAGCCCGAAAGCAGATCGGGCTGGTGCCGCAAACGCCGGCGCTGCTGCCATGGCGATCGGTCCTGGACAACGTCCTGCTGCCGCTTCAGGTGAACCGGTCGGCGCGCAACGCCAACCAAGCCGATCCCGTGGAGCTCCTCACGACGCTCGGACTGGGCGACGCGCTGCATCGCAAGCCGCACGAACTTTCCGGCGGCATGCAGCAGCGGGTCGCCATCGCGCGCGCATTCGTGTTCGATCCGCCGGTGCTGCTCATGGACGAGCCGTTCGCTGCTGTCGACGAGCTCACCAGGGAGGCCCTGCGACACGAGCTGCTCAATATCTGGCAGGCCAGCAACAAGACCGTGCTGTTCGTGACGCATTCCGTGGCCGAGGCGGTGTCCCTCTCGGACCGGGTCGTCGTGATGTCCGCGACGACGCACGGCGTGCAACGCGAGCTCGACATCCCGCTGCCGCGGCCGCGCGGTGATCTCGTCGAGACGACGGCCGGCTTTCTCGAGCTGGAACGCGAGCTGCGGCTCGAGCTCCGCGCCGGCGCGACGGCGGCGTGACGGGTGGAACCGACATCGTCGCGAAGCCGCGACGTCGCGGCCAAGCTCCGGCTCGGCTCATGGCTGCCGCCGGCTGTCGCGTTGGCAGTCCTGGCGGCGCTCTGGCAGGTCTACGCAACGCACCATCCGTACGTCCTGCCGCGGCTGTCCCGCGTCGGCTCGCAGTTGCAGCACCGGCCCGATCTCTACGCCCGTAACGCGCTGACCACGGTCGAAGAGGCTCTCGTCGGCGCGGCCTGCGGCATGGGCATCGCCTTTGTCCTCGCCGTCCTGATGTTCTACGTGCGGATCATCGAGCGGGCGATCCTCCCGTTGGCGGTGGTTCTCAACGTCACGCCGCTGATCGCGATCGCCCCTGCGCTCGTGGTCGCCTTCGGCTTCGGGATGACGCCCAAGTTCGTCATCGCGTCGCTGCTGGTCTTCTTCCCGTTCCTCGTCAACGTGCTGGCCGGACTGCGCGAGGTGGATCCGCGCGCGCTGGACCTGATGACCACGTTGCACGCCAGCCGGGCCGAGGTGCTGTGGCGACTGCGGCTGCCCAGTAGCCTTCCGTATCTCTTCGCCGCCGCGCGGATCTGCATGCCACTGAGCCTGATCGGCGCAGTGGTCGCCGAGTTCGTCGCGGCCGGGGAGGCGAAGGGGCTCGGCACGCTGATCGTCACTGCGGCGTCGCTGGGTGATCTCGGCACTGTGTACGCAGCTGTCGTCGTGCTGGCTCTGTTGGGGGTGTTGATGTTCGCGCTGGTCGTGGCGCTGCAACGGGTGGTGCTCGGGCGCTTCTCGCCGGGGAAGGTGACGCGCGCATGACAGTCGTCCATTCCGGCCCGCGCCGGGCTGCGGCCGCGCTGCTGTCCGTCGTGCTCGGCGCCGTCGGTCTGGTCGGGTGCGGCGGGGGCTCCGGCAAGCCGGCATCGAGCGCCCTGATCAGCGCCGAACGCTGCGCGGCCAACCGCGCGGCGGGCACCATCACCTACGTCTCGCCGTTCGGCTTCGACGCGTCTGCCGGCATCATCGACGTCTTCGCCGCGGACAAGCTCGGCTACTTCGACGACCTGTGCCTCAAGGTCCGATTCGTCACCAACTCGTTCACCTCCGCAGCCTTGGTCTCGGAGGGGAAGGCGACGACCACGAGCACCGGGTCCGCTGCTGACTTCCTGGTGCTCGCGGCGAGCGGGGCCAACGTCACGGCCGTTGCGACGTACGGCAACACGTCGGACTACTGCATCATCACCCGCCCTGAGATCACGACCTTGAAACAGCTCGAGGGCCACACCCTCGGCTACCACGGGGTCAAGGAGGCGCCCGATCTCGAGATGTTGCGTGCCGCGGGGGTGGACCTGGACAAGGTCAAGCTGATCAACACCCCGAACTACGACCCCAACCAGATCGTGCAGGGCCACCTCGACGCGGTCGGCTGCTACCAGTCCAACGAGCCCCTCACGCTTCGCGCAGAGCACGCCAAGTTCAACGAGTTCACGCCCGCGCAGTTCGGCGTGTCCGGGACGTACAACGTGGTGTTCTTCAACCGCGACTTCCTGACGGCTCATCGAGCGGCTGCGCAGGACTTCATGCGGGCGGACCTGCACGCGTTCGCCTACTGCGAGGCGCACGAGCTCGCGTGCGTCCGGATCGAGCAGGGCTACGCCGACCGGGCGGGAGCCGACTTCCCGGTCGCCCACGAACGGCAGGTGTGGCAGCTCGAGGCGACACTTTCCCGGGAGCACTCGCTTCCGGGCCGAGGGATCGGCGTGCAGACCGCCGCCGAGTGGCAGCCCGAGGCGCGCGCGGTTGCCGACTTCGGACTTGCGGAGTCCGTGCCTCCGCTCAACCGGGTGCAGGACACCACTCTGGTCGCCGAGCTCTACCACGGCACGCGACTGATCTGGCCCTGATCCGCGGGCCGCTGGCTCCGTAGACTTCGCGCGGAGATCTGCCTATGTCCGGACCCAACGACTCGTACGACCCCAAGGAAGTGGCTGCGCTGTCCGACGACGCTCTTGCGAGCGCGGTGAGGGCGGCCGCCGCTGCGTTCGACGACGCCCCCGACCTCGCGGCCCTCGCCACGGCACACGCGGCCCACCTGGGTCCGCGTTCGCCCGTGGCGCTCGCCCGGCGGGAGCTCGGGGCGCTGCCGCCGCAGGCTCGTGCCGATGCGGGCCGGCGGGTCAACGACGCGTTGCAGTCGATCACTGCCGCGTACGAGGGTCGGCTTGCGGACCTCGAGCGGGATCGCGACGAGCGGGTTCTCGTCGAGGAGGCGGTCGATGTCACGTTGCCGTGGGACCGCGCGCCCCGTGGCGGCCGCCACCCGTTGACCTTGGTCCAGGAGCGGGTTGCCGACATCTTCGTGGCCATGGGGTGGGAGATCGCCGAAGGTCCCGAGGTCGAGGCCGCCTGGTACAACTTCGACGCGCTCAACATCCCGCCGGCCCACCCGGCGCGCGAGACCCAGGACACCCTCTGGCTGGATCCGCCGGACGCCGGCGTGCTGCTGCGTACCCAGACGTCGCCGGTTCAGATCCGCGCCCTCCTCGCCCGGGGAGCGCCCTGCTACGTCGCCGTCCCGGGCCGGGTCTACCGGCAGGAGGCGCTCGACGCGACGCACAGCGCGGTGTTCCACCAGCTGGAAGGCCTCGCCGTGGACGAAGGCCTCACCATGGGTGACCTGCGCGGCACGCTCGATGCGCTGGCCTCGGCGATGTTCGGCGCCGACGTCCGCACCCGGCTGCGGCCGGACCACTACCCGTTCACCGAGCCCTCCGCCGACGTCGACCTGTTGTGCTGGGTTTGCCACGGCACATCGACCGAGCCGGGGGCGCCGGCTTGCCGAACCTGTCGATCCGAGGGCTGGATCGAGTGGGGCGGCAGCGGGATGGTGCATCCGGTGGTGCTGGCCTCGGCAGGCATCGATCCGGAGCGCTACACGGGGTTCGCCTTCGGCATGGGACTCGAGCGCACCTTGATGTCGCGCCACGACATGTCCGACATCCGTGACCTGGTCGAGGGCGACGTCCGCGTGACGGCGGCACTCGGCCGGGAGGGCGAGTAGGGGATGCCGCGATGCTGATCCCGATGTCGTGGCTGCGCGACTACGTCGACCTGCCGGTGGTCGGATCGCGCGAGGTTGCCGAGCGGCTGACCGCGGCCGGCTTGCAGGTGGAGCGCGTCGACCGGCTCGGCGAAGGCATCGTCGGTGTCGTCGTTGCGAAGGTCCTCTCGATCGAGGAGCTCACCGAGTTCAAGAAGCCGATCCGCTGGGTGACGCTGACCGAGGGCGCGAACGAGCGGCAGGTCATCTGCGGTGCGACGAACTTCGCGGTTGGCGACGCGGTCGCCTACGCCCGGCCTCCCGCGGTGCTGCCTGGTGACTTTCGGATCGAGGCTCGTGAGGCGTATGGGCACACCTCCGACGGGATGATCTGCTCCGGCCGCGAGCTGGGAATCTCCGACGACCACAGCGGCATCCTCGTGCTCGACGACAGCCTCGAGCTCGGCACCGACGTCGTCGACGCGCTCGGACTCCGTGACGATGTGCTCGACATCTCGATCAACCCGGACCGCGGCTACGCATTGTCCGTACGCGGGGTCGCGCGCGAAGTCGCGATCGCCTACAGCGTCGAGTTCCGCGACCCGGCGCTGGTCGAGGTGGGTGCGGCGTCCAGGGCCGGCTACGACATCCGGATCGACGCGCCTGACGGATGCGACCGTTACCTCGCCGTATCGCTCGACGGTCTCGACCCGGCGGTCAGCTCACCCGCGTGGTTGCAGCGGCGTCTGGTGCTCTGCGGGATGCGACCAATCTCGCTCATGGTGGACGTCAGCAACTACGTGATGCTTGCGGTCGGCCAGCCGACCCACGCCTTTGACCGGGCGAAGCTGCGCGGACCGATCGTCGTACGACGTGCGGCGGTGGGGGAACGGTTGCGCACTCTCGACGGCGTGGACCGCGACCTCGATCCGCGCGACCTGCTGATCGCGGATGACAGCGGGCCCATCGCCCTCGCCGGCGTGATGGGCGGTGAGAGCACCGAGATCAGCGACTCGACGCGCGACGTGCTTCTCGAGTCGGCGCATTTCGAGCCGACCACTGTCGCCTACACGGCACGGCGACACCGCCTCGGTTCCGAGGCCTCCCGCCGCTTCGAGCGAGGGGTCGACCACGCGCTCGCACCGGCGGCCGCCGAGCTCGCCGTCGCGCTCATCGCCGAGCTCGGAGCGGCATCCCGCACCGGGGCGGTCACCGACGTCGACCAGCGGGTGGCTGCCGAGCGGATCGTCATCTCCGCGGCGCTGCCTGGCCGCATCGCGGGCGTCGACTACGCGACGGAGACCGTCATCGCCCGGCTGACCGAGGTCGGCTGCGACGTCGAGGCCGACGGCGACGCGTTGTCGGTCGCCCCTCCTTCCTGGCGGCCGGACCTGCGGATCCCGGTCGACCTGGTCGAGGAGGTGGTACGCCTCGAAGGTTACGCAGCCCTGCCGTCGACCCGACCTCGCGCCTTGGCGGGAGCCGGCCTGACCCGCCGGCAGCGGTTGCGTCGCGTGGTCAGCCGCACGCTTGCCGCGGCGGGCTACGTCGAGGTGTTGTGCTCACCGTTCGTCGGAGCCGAGACCGCCGAGCAGCTCATGCTCGCCGAAGGCGACGGGCGGATCCCCTCCGTCATGCTCGCCAACCCCGTGTCGGACGCCGAGCCGTTCCTGCGCACCACGCTGTTGCCCGGATTGCTCGCTGCGCTGGCGCGCAACGTCGGGCGAGGGCTGACGGACGTAGCGCTGTTCGAGACCGGCCCGGTCTTTCGCGCTCGTGAGTCCGGCGCTGCACCGGAGCTGCCGGTAGGCCTCCGGCCCGACGAGGCATCCCTGGCCGCGCTGGATGCCGCGTTGCCGGACCAGCCGGGCCGGGTGGCGGTCGTGCTGGCCGGACACCGGGAGCTTCCCGGCTGGTGGGGTCCCGGCAGGCCCGAGCTGTGGGCGGATGCGATCCAGGCAGCGCGGGCACTCGCCGATGCGCTTGGAATCACGGTCGACGTCGCCGCGGACCCGCACGCGCCGTTCCATCCGGGCCGCTCCGCGGCGCTCCGGGCCGGTGGGGTGCTGCTCGGACATGCGGGCGAGCTGCATCCGCGGGTGGTCGAGGCATTCGGACTGCCACCGCGTACCAGTGCGGCGGAGCTGTCGCTGGACCTGCTGCTCGAGCACGCCCAGCCGGTCGGCGCAGCTCCCGAGGTCTCCTCGTACCCTGCCGCCACGATCGACATCGCGGTCACCGTCGCCTCCGACGTCGCGAGTGCAGAGCTCGAGGCCGCGCTGCGGCGCGGTGCCGGTGACCTCCTCGAGGAGATCAGGCTGTTCGACGTCTATGCCGGGGAACAGGTCGGGGCGGGCCGTAAGTCGATGGCCTTCGCATTGCGGCTGAGAGCGCCGGATCGCACGCTGACCGCTGAGGAGGCCGCAGCGGTGCGGGATGCCGCCGTTGCGGCCGCTGCCGCGAGCGTCGGCGCGGAGCTCCGCGCCTAGCGACAAGGACAGCAGCGACGTCCCTGAATACCCACTCGCGTACTTGCATGATCATGCAGTACCCTGGCCGGCATGGGTATCCGGACCGCCGTCGTCGGCGCGAGCGGCTACTCGGGCGGTGAGCTGCTCCGGCTGCTCGACGGTCACCCGAGCCTCGAGGTAGGCGCCCTGGTAGCCGGCGGCAATGCCGGTCGCCGCCTCGGCGAGCTGCATCCCCACCTGGTGACGCTGGCCGACCGGGTTCTCCTCGACGCGACCGCTCCCGAACTCGCTGAGTGCGAGCTGGTGTTCCTGGCGCTGCCGCACGGCGCAACCCCGCAGGTCGTCGCCAAGCTGGCTCCTGACGCCTTCGTGGTGGACATCGGCGCGGACTACCGGCTCGGCGATCCGGCGGACTGGCAGCGGTGGTATGGCGGGGACCACCCGGGGACCTGGCCTTACGGGCTACCTGAGCTGCCCGGTGCACGCGCGGCGATCGTCGGCGCGCAGCAGGTCGCAAACCCGGGTTGCTACGCAACCGCGGTCCAGCTTGCTCTTGCGCCGCTGCTCGCGGCCGAGCTCGTCGAACCCAGCGACATCGTCGTGGTCGCGGGTAGTGGGACCAGCGGCGCCGGACGGACCGCGAGTGCCGAGCTGCTGGCAACCGAGGTGATGGGTGACCTTTCGCCGTACAAGGTCGGCGGGACGCACCGTCACATCGGTGAGATCCGGCAGTCGCTGCGAGCGCTGACCTCCGGTGACGTGACGCTCTCGTTCACGCCGATGCTGGTCCCGATGCCCCGCGGCATCCTCGCGACCTGCACTGCGAAGCTGACGTCGAGCGCGGACACGGCGGCGCTGCGCGCCGCGTTCTCGTGCTACGACGACGAGCCGTTCGTGACGCTGCTGCCAGAGGGCCGACTGCCACACACGGCAGCGACGCTTGGGTCCAACAGCGCTCAGCTGCAGGTCGTCGCAGACAGCGATCCAGGCCGCGCGGTCGTGCTGGTGGCGCTCGACAACCTCGGAAAGGGCGCTGCCGGACAGGCGATCCAGAACGCGAACCTGATGCTCGGGCTGCCCGAGACCTCCGGCCTGCCGATCAACGGCATCGCGCCATGAGTGTCACGGTGCCAAAAGGGTTCCGGGCCGCGGGCGTGCCCGCCGGGCTCAAGGACGCCGGCCGCGACCTCGCGCTGGTGGTCAACGACGGGCCGCAGGCCGCCGCGGCGGCGGTCTTCACCGCCAACCGGGTAAAGGCAGCCCCGGTGATCTGGTCCGAGCAGGTGCTCGCCGGAGGTCAGGTACGTGCCGTCGTTCTCAATGCCAAGTACGCCAACGCGTGCACCGGCGCCGCCGGATTCCAGATCTCGCATGCCACCGCGGAAGCGGTCGCCGAGGCGCTCGGGGTGGGTGCCGGCGAGGTCGCGGTCTGCTCGACCGGGAAGATCGGCGAGCCGCCGCCGCTGGACCTGCTGGTCGCGGGTGTCGCCGCCGCGGTCGCCACGCTGTCCGGTGAGGGCGGCGGGGATGCCGCCGATGCGATTCGGACCACCGACACCGTGTCGAAGCAAGCCGCGGCGGTCCGCGACGGTTGGTCCGTCGGCGGCATGGCGAAGGGCGCAGGCATGCTCGCCCCGGCGCTCGCCACCATGCTTTGCGTCCTCACGACCGACGCCGCGGCAGACCCCGCAGCGTTGGACCGCGCGCTGCGGTCTGCGACCTCGTTGACGTTCGATCGGATCGACTCGGACGGCTGCATGTCGACCAACGACACCGTGCTCCTGCTCGCGAGTGGCGCGTCCGGCATGACACCGAGCCAGGCAGACCTCGACGCCGCCGTGTTCGAGGTGTGCGCCTCGCTGGCCCGCCAGCTGGTCGCCGACGCGGAGGGCGCCAGCAAGGACATCGAGATCGAGATTCGCGGTGCCGCGACCGAACAGGACGCCCTCGAGGTGGCGCGGGCCGTGTCGCGGAGCAACCTGCTCAAGTGCGCGCTGCACGGTGAGGACCCCAACTGGGGCCGGATCCTCGCGGCTGTCGGCACCACTGATGCCGCCTTCGATCCCCTCGTCCTCGACGCCGCGATCAACGGTGTGTGGGTCTGTCGGGACAGCGCCCCGGGTGAGGATCCGGCAAAGGTCGACATGAGTGCGCGCGAGGTCTCGCTCGTCGTCGACCTCAAGGCGGGCTCGCACTCGGCGACGATCTGGAGCAACGACCTCACCGCGGCGTACGTGCACGAGAACTCGGCGTACTCCACATGAGCGAGCGTCGGAGCGCAGCGGAAGTCGATCGCTCCATCCAACGCAGGGAGGACTGCTCGTTGGCGTGCTCCGAAAAAGTGCGTCAATGAGCAGGGGGATCGACCGGCAGCAGACGGCTGCCGCTCTCGTCGAAGCGCTTCCGTGGCTGGAGCAGTTCCACGGGAAGACGATCGTCGTGAAGTACGGCGGCAACGCGATGACCGAGGAGTCGCTCCGCGAGGCGTTCGCGGAGGACGTGGTCTTCCTTCGCTACGCAGGCATCAAGGTCGTCGTCGTCCACGGCGGCGGTCCGCAGATCAACGCGCATCTCGACCGGCTCGGCATCGAGCAGAAGTTCGCCGGCGGGCTCCGCGTGACCACCCCGGAGACGATGGACATCGTTCGGATGGTGCTCGTCGGGCAGGTCCAGCGGGAGATCATCGGGCTGCTGAACGCCCACGGCCCGTTCGCCGTCGGGCTCTCCGGCGAGGACGGCCGGCTGATGACGGCGTCGCGGCGGCCGGGGATCGTCGAAGGCGAGGAGGTCGACATCGGGCTCGTCGGCGACGTCGACCACGTCGAGCCGGGTGTGCTGAAGGGACTCCTCGCGGACGGCCGGATCCCGGTGATCGCAAGCGTGAGCGGCGGCGCGGCGGGCGAGGTCTACAACGTCAACGCCGACACCGCGGCTGCGGCGATCGCGGTCGCCCTGCAGGCCGAGAAGGCGGTCTTCCTGACCGACGTGGATGGCCTCTACGCGGACTGGCCGCATAGCTCAGAGGTGATCAGCCACCTCTCGGCGGAGGAGCTCGAGAAGATGCTGCCCGGGCTTTCCGAGGGCATGATCCCGAAGATGGAGGCGTGCCTGCGGGCCGTGCAGGGCGGCGTCAGCGCCGCGCACGTTCTCGACGGTCGGGTGCCGCACGCACTCTTGCTCGAGCTGCTCACCGACTCGGGTGTGGGCACGATGGTCAGCGCATGACCACTGCCTCGTACCAGCAGCGCTGGGACTCCGTGATGATGCGCAACTACGGCACGCCACCCGTCGCGTTGGTCAGCGGGTCGGGTTGCTACGTCACCGACGCCGACGGCCGGGAGTATCTCGACCTGCTCGCCGGGATCGCCGTCTCCTCGCTGGGACATGCTCATCCGGCCCTCGTCGATGCGGTGTCGAAGCAGGTCGCGACGTTGGCGCACACCTCGAACCTCTACATCAACCCGCAGGCGCTCGCCCTGTCCGAACGGCTCGTAGACCTGATGGGTGTGCCCGGCACCCGCGTGTTCCTCTGCAACGACGGCGCAACGGCCAACGAAGCAGCCATCAAGGCGACGCTGCGCGCGCAGGAGGGGCGGCGGCGCTTCGTCGCCGCGGAGAACTCGTTCCACGGGCGCAGCCTGGGGGCGCTCGCGCTCACCGGCAAAGCGGCGATCCGCGAGCCGTTCGGGCCGTACGGCATCGACGTCGAGTTCGTTCCGTACGGCGACGCCGCGGCGCTCGCGGCGGCAGTCGACGAGACCACGGCGGCCGTCTTCCTCGAGCCGACCCTAGGTGAGGCAGGCGTGATTCCGCCGCCCGACGGTTACCTGACCGCTGCGCGAGCGGCCTGCGACGCCCAGGGCGCGTTGCTGGTGATCGACGAAGTGCAAGGCGGCATCGGCCGGACCGGCAAGTGGTTCGCCCACCAGCACGAAGGGGTCGTGCCCGACATCGTCACGGTGGCCAAGGGCCTCGGCGGTGGCCTGCCGATTGGTGCCTGCCTGGCGACCGGTGCAACCGCGGAGGCGCTGCAGCGCGGTGATCACGGCTCGACGTTCGGCGGCAACCCGGTCTCGTGCGCGGCCGCGCTCGCTGTCATCGACGTCATCAGCTCCGAGGGTCTGCTCGCGAGGGTCGAGCAGCTCGGCGGGCAGTGGAAGGCCGACATCGCCGCGTGTGCCGACCGCCTGCTGACCGGCGTACGAGGCCGTGGGCTGTGGCTCGGGCTCGAGGCGGCGGGCGCGGCGCCGGCGATCGAATCGGCCGCGCGGGAGCACGGCTTCCTGGTCAACGCCACCGGACCCGACGCGGTGCGGATCGCACCGCCGCTCATCCTCACCCCGGAGCAAGCCGCGACATTCACCGACGCGCTTCCCGTCATCCTGGAACGTGCCACCAAGACTCTGGAGGCGAGCGCATGAAGCAGCCACCGCAGGTGCTCGTCGTCGAGGACGATCCGAGCGTGCGCGGCCTGCTCGAGTCGTTGTTGCAAGGCGAGGGCTACGCGGTCGCGACCGCGTCCGACGGCATCGGCGGGCTGGTGAAGGTCGCGGCGCAGCGGCCTGAGCTGATCCTGCTCGACGTGATGATGCCGGACCTGGGCGGCGTACGCGTCATCGAGGAGCTGCACGGTGACCCTGCGACCTCCGACATTCCCGTCATCGTCGTGACCGGGAAGCTCGATGCCGTGCCCGCGCTCGCCGCCAAGCTCGGCGAGGCGAACGTGATCGCGAAGCCATTCGCGGTCGCCGAGCTGCTCGCCCGCGTTGCGGAGGTCACCGGCGGTCCGATCAACACCCACGAGGTGACGTGATGGCCGGCCTACGGCACTTCCTGATCGACGACGACCTGTCGGCTACCGAGCAGGTTGCGGTCCTGGACATCGCGGACCGGATGAAGCGGGACCGTACGGCGGATCGGCCGCTTGCCGGACCCCGTTCGGTCGCGGTGATCTTCGAGAAGCCGTCGACGAGGACCAGGCTGTCGTTCGAGATCGGGATCGCCGAGCTCGGCGGGCATCCCGTCGTCATCGACGCCCGGAGCACGCAGCTGGGGCGGGGCGAGACGATCGAGGACACCGCTCGCGTGATGTCCAGGTACGTCGACGGGATCGTGATCCGGACCTTCGGCCAGGACCGGATCGAGGCCCTCGCCGCCGCGTCGACCGTGCCCGTCGTCAACGCCCTCACCGACCTCGCGCATCCCTGCCAGGTCCTCGCTGACCTGCAGACGATTCGCGAGCACTGCGGATCGAAGAACGACGGCTCGCTCGCCGGGTTGACGCTGACCTACCTCGGTGACGGCAACAACATGGCGCATTCGCTGCTGATCGGCGGGGCGATGGCCGGGATGCACGTGAAGGTGGGCGCGCCGGAGGGGTACCTCCCCGACGCCGACATCGTCGCCCGCGCAGAGAAGCACGCGGCGGCGAGCGGCGGCAGCGTGACGGTGACCTCCGACCCGGCTGCCGCGGCGGCCGGTGCCGACGTCCTCTACACCGACGTCTGGGCCTCGATGGGTCAGGAGGACGAAGCGGCCGCTCGAGTGGCTGCGTTCCGGCCGTACGCCCTCGACGAGCAGGCTCTGGCGCTCGCCGCGCCCGGCGCGGTCGTCATGCACTGCCTGCCGGCGCACCGCGGCGAGGAGATTGCCGCATCGGTCATCGACGGGCCGGCGAGCATCGTCTTCGACCAGGCAGAGAACCGGCTCCACGCCCAGAAGGCGCTGCTGGCGTTCCTGCTCGCCGAGCGGAGCGCATGATGGTCTCGCCCACGTCGCGGGACAGCGCCGTGAGCCCCCACACCAAGACGGCCAGGCAGTCGCGGATCGCCGCGGTGCTCGCCGCCCAGCCGGTTCGCTCCCAGTCGGAGCTGGCCAGGCTGCTCGCCCACGAAGGCGTGGTGGTCACGCAGGCGACGCTCTCGCGCGACCTCGAGGAGATGGGCGCGACGAAGGTGCGCCATCCCTCGGGCGGCACTGTCTACTCCGTCGCCGACGAGCCGCCGGGTCCAGTGCTGCGCGCGCTCGCCGACGCCACCGAAGGCCGGGTGTCCCGCCTCGCCGCCGAGCTGCTCGTATCGGCGGAGGCCAGCGCCAATCTCGTCGTCGTTCGTACGCCCCCGGGCGGCGCGCAGCTGCTCGCCTCGGCGATCGACCGGGCCGGCATGGCGGACGTCCTCGGTACCGTCGCCGGCGACGACACCGTCCTTCTCGTCACCCGCGACCCCCGCGGCGGTGCCAAGGTCGCCGAGCGGTTGCGGCGGATGGCGGGGGAGTAGACCGACCATGAGTGATCTGAAGTCCCAGCACGCCGACAGGAGCGCACGCAGATGACCGACAGAGTCGTTCTCGCCTACTCGGGCGGCCTCGACACGTCCGTGGCGATCGGATGGATCGCCGCGGAAACCGGAGCCGAGGTGATCGCCGTGGCGGCCGACGTCGGCCAGGGTGGCGAGGACCTGAACGTGATCCGCGATCGCGCGCTTGCCTGCGGTGCCGTCGAGGCCGAGGTCATCGACGCGCGCGCGGAGTTCGCCGACGAGTACTGCCTGCCGGCACTGAAGGCCAACGCCCTCTACATGGATCGCTATCCGCTGGTGTCCGCGCTGTCGCGGCCGGTGATCGTCAAGCACATGGTGGACGCGGCGCGTAAGCACGGTGCGAACATCATCAGCCACGGCTGTACGGGCAAGGGCAACGACCAGGTCCGCTTCGAGGTGGGCATTGCCGCCCTCGCGCCTGATCTCAAGGTCACTGCGCCGGTCCGTGACTCGGGCATGACGCGCGACAAGGCGATCGCGTTCGCCGAGGAGCAGAACCTCCCGATCGACGTGACGAAGAAGTCGCCGTACTCCATCGACCAGAACGTGTGGGGTCGTGCGGTCGAGACGGGCTTCCTCGAGGACGTGTGGAACGCTCCGATCGAGGACGTCTACTCCTACACCTCGGACCCGACCGTGCCGCGCGATCCGGATGAGGTCGTCGTGACGTTCGTCGACGGCGTTCCGACCGCGATCGACGGCAAGCCGGTCACGATGCTCGAAGCGATCCAGCAGCTCAACGAACGGGCGGGCGCGCAGGGCGTCGGCCGGCTCGACATGGTCGAGGACCGGCTGGTCGGCATCAAGAGCCGCGAGGTGTACGAAGCGCCCGGCGCGATCGCGTTGATCGAGGCGCACCGCCATCTCGAGGACCTGACGATGGAGAAGGAGACCGCGAGGTTCAAGAAGTCGGTCGAGCAGCGGTGGGCCGAGCTGGTCTACGACGGCTTGTGGTTCTCGCCGTTGAAGCGCTCGCTCGATGCCTTCATCGACGAGGCGTCCAGGCACGTCAGCGGGGACATCCGGATGCTGCTGCACGGCGGTCGCGCCGTGGTCAACGGTCGGCGCAGCTCAGCGTCGCTCTACGACTACAACCTTGCGACCTACGACGCCGAAGACACCTTCGACCAGCGGCTCGCGAAGGGCTTCGTCGAGCTATGGGGTCTGCCGACGAAGATCGCTGCCCAGCGAGACCAGCGGCTCGGATGAGTTCCGAGAACGCGCCACCTACGCGGCTGTGGGGCGGCCGCTTCGCAGGGGGACCCGCGGAGGCGCTCGCTCGGCTGTCCATGAGTGTGCACTTCGACTGGCGGCTGGCGCCGTACGACCTGCTGGCCTCACGTGCCCATGCGCGGGTCCTGCACCGCGCCGGTCTGCTCGACGACGCGGAGTGCAGCCGGATCCTGACGGCGCTGGAGGACCTCGACCGCGACGCGCGGGATGGCACCTTCCGGCCGGACGCCGACGACGAGGACGTTCACACCGCTCTCGAGCGCGGTCTGCTCGAACGCGTCGGCGCGCTCGGCGGCAAGCTGCGCGCGGGTCGGAGTCGCAACGACCAGATCGCAACCGATCTGCGGCTGTATCTGCGCGACCACGTCCGGCAGATCGTGGGACGACTCGCGGAGCTCGAATCCGCGCTGATGGACCAGGCCGAGCAGACGATCGAGGCGCCGGCGCCCGGGTTGACGCACATGCAGCACGCGCAGCCGATCGTGTTCGCCCACCAGCTGCTGGCCCACGTACAGGCCTTCGCGCGCGACGTGTCACGGCTGGAGGACTGGGACATCCGTACGTCGGTCAGCCCGCTCGGGTCGGGTGCGTTGGCCGGGTCGTCGCTGCCGCTGGACCCGGACGCGGTCGCGGCCGAGCTCGGCTTCGCCAGGGCGGCGGCGAACTCCCTCGACGCGGTGAGCGACCGTGACTTCGCGGCGGAGTTCCTCTTCGCGGCCGCCTTGATCGGCGTGCACCTGTCGCGGCTCGGTGAAGAGATCGTGCTCTGGGCGACGAGTGAGTTCCGTTGGGTGCAGCTCGACGACGCGTTCAGCACCGGGTCGTCGATCATGCCGCAGAAGAAAAATCCCGACGTGGCGGAGCTCGCCCGCGGCAAGGCGGGCCGGCTGATCGGCGATCTGACTGCCATCCTCACCATGCTCAAGGGCCTTCCGCTGGCCTACGACCGCGACCTGCAGGAGGACAAGGAGCCGGTGTTCGACGCGGTCGACACGTTGCTCCTGGTGCTGCCCGCGATGAGCGGAATGGTTGCGACGATGACGGTCGACGTCGAGCGACTCGCGGCGACCGCTGCGGACGGCTTTGCGCTGGCGACCGACGTCGCGGAGCATCTCGTACGTCGCGGGGTCGCGTTCCGGGACGCGCACGAGGCGGTCGGTGAGCTGGTCGCCTACTGCGAGGCGAAAGGCGTGGACCTGCCCGACGTCGACGACGCGACGCTGCTCGCCGTCAGCGCTCACCTCACGCCCGACGTGCGAGACGTGCTGTCGGTGGAGGGTGCGCTGCAGGCACGGGCCGCTCGCGGCGGGACGGCGCCCGCGCGGGTCGCCGAACAGTTGGCGGAGCTGCGCGTCACGGTCGAGGAGCATCTGGAGTGGTCCGCAACCGGGTGAACCCACTCGCCCGATCGTTCTACGACCGGCCGGTCCTCGAGGTCGCGCGCGACCTCCTCGGGTGCGTGGTCACCGCCAACGGGGTGTCCGTCCGGCTGACCGAAGTCGAGGCGTACGACGGCGCGAACGATCCGGCGTCGCACGCGTATCGCGGCGAGACGGCTCGCAATGCGGTGATGTTCGGCGCGCCCGGCCACGCGTACGTCTACTTCACGTACGGGATGCACTTCTGCATGAACCTCGTGTGCGGACCGGTCGGGACGGCCGCGGCCGTACTGCTTCGGGCGGGTGAGGTCGTCGAGGGCGTGGCCCTCGCCCAGTCGCGGCGTCCGACAGCGAGCGTCCGCGACCTGGCGCGCGGGCCGGCGAGGCTGTGCGTCACGCTTGCGGTCGACCGAGCCTTCGACGGCACCGACGTGACCGAGCGCTCGTCCGAGATCGTGGTACGCCCGAGGCAGCGGCTCGCCGGTGAGGCGGTACGTACCGGTCCTCGCGTCGGGATCTCAGCTGCGGCGGACTGGCCGTATCGGTTCTGGATCGACGGCGAACCGACCGTGTCGGCGTTCCGCCCACACGTTCCCCGCCGCCGCCCCCGCCCCTGACCGGTGCGGAAGAGAACACAAACGTTTCGCAGGGTGTCGGTGAGGTCTCGACACGCCCGGGAAACGTCACTCCTTCAACGTTTGTGTGTTCTTCGGAGCGCCGGGGGAGTTGGCGCTGAGAGAATGGCGGGGTGGGTGCCGACGTCCTCGATGAGCTTGCCTGGCGAGGGCTGATCTCGCAGTCCACCGATCTCGACGCCCTTCGGGCCGAGATCGCCAAAGGTCCGATCACGCTCTACTGCGGGTTCGACCCGACCGCGAAGAGCCTGCACGCGGGCAACCTGCTGCAACTGATCACGCTGCGCCGCTTCCAGCTCGCCGGTCACCGCCCGATCGCGCTGGCCGGAGGGGCTACCGGGCTGATCGGCGATCCGTCGGGCCGGTCGAGCGAGCGCGACTTCGTGACCCGCGAGGAGGTCGAAGCGCGGCTGGAGCGCATCAAGCCGCAGCTCGAGCGCTTCCTCGACTTCGAGGGCGGCGCCGCGCTGCTGGCGAACAACATCGACTGGACCGCCGAGCTCTCCGCACTGGACTTCCTGCGTGACGTCGGGAAGCACTTCTCGGTCAACGTGATGCTCGGCCGGGAGTCGGTGAGCGCGCGCCTGGACGCGGGCGGGATCTCCTACACCGAGTTCAGCTACATGCTGCTGCAGTCCTACGACTTCCTCGAGCTGTACCGGCGTCACGGCTGCACGCTGCAGACCGGCGGCAGCGACCAGTGGGGGAACATCGTGGCGGGCCTGGACCTGATCCGCCGGGTCGAGGGGGGTTCCGGCCACGCGCTGACCACGCCGCTGGTCACCTCGGCGACCGGCGAGAAGTTCGGGAAGTCCACCGGCGGCGGCCGGCTGTGGCTCGACCCGGCACTCACCTCGCCGTACTCGTTCTTCCAGTACTGGATCAACGTCGACGACCGCGACGCCGGGCCGTACCTGCGCTACTTCACCTTCCTGTCACGGGAGGAGATCGAGGCGCTCGAACGGGAGACCGCGGAGCGTCCGCAGGCGCGTACGGCGGCGCGCCGGCTCGCCGAGGAGCTCACCACGCTGGTCCACGGTGCCGACGAGACCGCGCGGGTCATCGCCGCGAGCGCTGCGCTGTTCGGCCAGGGCGAGCTGGGACAGCTCGACGAAGGCACGCTGGGCGCGGCGCTGCGGGAGGCGCCGCACGTGGAGCTCGACGGCCCGACGCCGAGTGTGATCGATCTGCTCGTGGCCACCGGCCTGTGCGCCAGCAAGTCGGCCGCGCGGCGGGCGGTCGACGAGGGCGGCGCCTACCTCAACAACGTCCGGGTGACCGACCCCGAGACGATCCCGGGGAGCGGCGACGCGCTTGCCGGCGGATGGCTGGTCCTGCGCCGTGGGAAGCGCTCCCTGGCGGGGGTACTCTTGAGCGTGCGCTGAGCGTGAAATCTCCTGGCCCGATTCTTTGACTTGGGCAGGAGCGCTGACATAGCGTGGTCCGGTTGCCCCGAGACGGGTCGGAAGACCCCGACGGTGCGCATCCGTCCCTTGAGAACTCAACAGCGTGCCAAAAGTCAGTGCCAACTGATCCGGCTCGGTAGGTGCCTCGCGCTCCTGCACGGGTCCGGTTCGATTTGGCGATGACAGACGAACAGCAAACAACGTTTATCTGATCAATCGCCAGGTGATACAACCACGCGTCGTTCAGGCGACACGTGGCTCTTCGGTTTGGCGCGATGAGAGCTTCGCCGCTCTTCATCTCGCCGAGCAGACATCAATGGAGAGTTTGATCCTGGCTCAGGACGAACGCTGGCGGCGTGCTTAACACATGCAAGTCGAACGAGGCCCTCCCTTCGGGGAGGTGTCCTAGTGGCGAACGGGTGAGTAACACGTGGGCAACCTG
>DASZTV010000029.1:0-59304 GCA_035548125.1 Mycobacteriales bacterium
CGCCGCCTTCTGAGTTTGTTAAGAGTTCCGGTGCCCCTGGCGCCGGGAAGTCTTCACAAAGTGGTGGAATCGGCCGAGTGAAGCTTCCCGTCATGCCGCCCGTGTCCCCGATGCTGGCGAAGGCAGTCCCGGAGATCCCGACCGGAGACTTCCTGTACGAACCCAAGTGGGACGGCTTCCGGTCGATCATCTTCCGCGACGGTGACCAGGTTGAGATCGGCTCCCGCAACGAGAAACCCATGACGCGCTACTTCCCGGAGGTCGTCGACGCCGTCAAGGCGGCCCTTCCCGACAAGTGCGTGGTGGACGGCGAGATCGCGGTGCCGCAGAACGGCCGGCTGGAGTTCGAGACGCTGCAGCAGCGGATCCACCCGGCCGAGTCCCGAGTGCGCAAGCTCGCGGCAGAGACGCCCGCTCACTTCATCGCCTTCGACCTGCTCGCGGTCGGCGACGAGTCGCTCATGGAGACGCCGTTCGGCGAGCGGCGCGACCGGCTGCAGCAGGTACTGACGCCGACCTCCGACGTACACCTCACTCCCGGCACCCGCGACCCGGAGGAGGCGACGTCGTGGTTCACCGACTTCGAGGGCGCCGGGCTCGACGGCATCGTGGCGAAGGGCCTCGAGCTCGGCTACCTGCCGGACAAGCGGGTGATGTTCAAGATCAAGCACGCGCGTACGGCCGACTGCGTGCTCGCGGGTTTCCGATGGCACAAGAGCGGGCCGGTGATCGGGTCGCTGATCCTCGGGCTGTACGAAGGCGACCAGCTGCGGCACGTCGGCGTCGCGGCGTCGTTTCCGATGAAGCGCCGCGAGGAGCTGGTTGAGGAACTGGCGCCGCTGCGCAAGAACGCCGAGAAGGACCATCCGTGGCTCGGCAACGAGTGGGGACCCGGCGGCACACCCAACCGATGGAACGCCGGCAAGGACATGAGCTTCGAGCCGCTCCGACCCGAGTGGGTGGTGGAGGTGGCCTACGACCAGATGGAGGGCCACCGGTTCCGCCACACCGCGCAGTTTCGCCACTGGCGCAAGGACCGCGAGCCGAAGTCCTGCACCTACGACCAGCTCGAGCGGCCGCTGATCTGCTCGATCGAGGACGTCTTCGGCGCCTGACCGGAGCCTGTTCAGGCCGCGTTCAGGTTCCGGCGGTTGAGTAATCAGGGCAGGGCGCACTCGCCGGTGAAGCTACCGATCCGGCTCGTCCGACCCCTCCCCCCGGAGGTCGGACCCGGTGAGTGCGTCCTTGCCCAATCAGCCCAGAACCGCCAAGAGCACGATCGCGGCGATCACGAGCACGATCCCGACTACCGCCGGCAGCGGGATGAACTCGCGCTTCGCGGCTTGTTTGGACTCGGCAACCGACGGGCTCGGCAGCCGGTGCGGATCGGTCTTCGAGTCAGGCATGCCGGGTGAGGGCATGGGCCACGGCGATCACGACCGCCACGATCAGGCCCCACCACAACACGTGGGCGACGAATCCGAGTCCGCCGAAGACGAGCAACAGCAGCAACGCGAGTACGAGCAACATGGTGACCTCCTGGGTCCGGTCTGTCTGCCCGATAGATCACCAGCGGAGGCGTTGTGCAAACCCGGGCGCGACAACCCCGAAAACCCGATCGCCGACGACCTAAACCTCGAGACGTGCCAGTCACCCGAAGGCGCTACCTGGTGACCCGGTAGTGCCCCGTCTTGGCGCGCACGTTGCCTGCGACGTCGGTCGCGACCGCCACCCACTTCACCTTGGTCACCCCGTGGTGGTGCGAGACCGCCTTGCGGATCGTGCAGCGCGCGACCCCCGACAGCGCATCCGCGGCGTAGCAGGTCAGGGGACGTCGGTGCCGGTACGTCGCGCCGTTGGCGGCGCCGCTGACCCGAAGCTTCGGCGGCACCTGGTCGATGTTGATGTGCGACACCTTCACCGAGGCGGTGCGACCGGCCGAGTCGGTGATCATCGCGGTCACCGACTGGCCGCCCTGGTTCTTCGTCAACAGGACCGGCTCGGGACAGTCGTCGGGCGAGAACGGCACCGATCCGGCAGTACAGGTGAAGTTCACCAGCACGGGCCGCGAGTACCACCCGTGGTGCTTCGGCACGGCGCTGACCACCTGCGCGGTGATCCTCGGGGGCTGAGAGACCTGGTCGGTCACGGTTTCGGTCAGCGTGCCGGTCGTCGCCCCTGCCGTCTCACATCCCGAGTACGACGCGGTGATCAGGTGGTTTCCCACGGACAGCCCCGTGACCGGCCCGAGCGCATAACTGCCGCCCGTGCCCCCACTCGGGATCCCTGCGGCAGGCGGCGCACCGTCGATCAACCAGGTCACCGTTCCGCAGGCGGGCGCGGGCTGTAGCGCCGCCAGGAAGCTGGGAGACCCGTCACGCGGCGCGGGATTCTCATTCGAGATCAGCGTCAGCGTCGGCGCGCTGACGGCGGCCTGGGCGGCGGTTGCAGTGCCCGCCGCCGAGAATGCCATGCCACACACCGCGGCCACGATCCCAACGATCCGCATGTTCATCCCTTCGGCCAGTTGGCGGGGTTCTTCTTGCTGGGCTGTACCCGCGGCGGCTCGCCCGGCATCTTCGGATAGTTCGGCGGATACGGCGCGTCGCCCAGACCGTGGTCACTTTCGTCGCGATCCGCCCACTCGAGCAGGGGTTCGATGCCGAACACCGCATCGTCGATTCCCGCATGCACGTCGCCGAGCTTTGCGAACCGCTTCGGCATCGTGTAGATGTCGAAGTCCTGAGTCTCGACGTCAGGAAGCTCGTCCCAGGTGACCGGAGCTGATGCCGGCGCGTGCGCGAAGCCGCGCAGCGAGTAGGCCGCCGCGATCGTGCGGTCTTTCGCGTTCTGGTTGAAGTCGACGAAGATGCGCTCGCCGCGCTCTTCCTTCCACCAGGCGGTCGTCACCCGGTCCGGCGCCCGCCGCTCCACCTCGCGCGCGAACGCCAGCGCCGCCCGGCGTACCTCTCGGAAGCCGTAGTCGGGCTTGATCCGCACGTAGATGTGCACGCCTCGGTTGCCCGACGTCTTCGGCCAGCCGACCGCACCGAGCTCATCCAGAACCTCGTGCACGATGCCGGCGACCTTCTTCGCGTCATCGAAGTCGGTGCCCGGCTGCGGGTCCAGGTCGATCCGGAGCTCGTCCGGCATCTCAACCGCAGCGCAGCGGGTGTGCCACGGGTGGAACTCGACGGTCGACATCTGCACGGCCCACGCGACCGCGCCCAGCTCCGTCACGCACAGCTCGTCGGCGGTACGTCCGGACGGGAAGGAGACCTCTGCGGTCCGGATCCAGTCGGGCGCGCCCTTCGGGATCCGCTTCTGGTAGATCTTCTCGCCCTCGACGCCCTGCACTCCCTCCGGATAGCGGTGCAGCATGCACGGCCGCTCGTAGAGGGCGCGGACGATGCCCTCGCCCACGGACACGTAGTAGTTGAGGACGTCGAGCTTCGTCGCGCCGATCGCCGGAAAGTACACGCGATCAGGGTTGGTGACCTTGACCGTGCGCCCTTCCACCTCGACTTCGACAAACGGGGAAGCCACGTCCACCTCCCCACCCACCGCCCTTTGGCGGTGTCGGCTCCGCCGACGCTCCTACTTCGAACGTACCTCCGTGACACCATCAGAGAGTGAGTTACACAGTCGAGAAGTCAGACGATGAATGGCGTGCAGAACTATCGCCGGACGAGTACGCCGTGCTCCGCAAGGCGGCCACCGAGCGCCCCGGCACCGGTCCGCTGCTGCACGAGCACCGCGCCGGCATCTTCAGATGCCGGGCGTGCGGCAACGAGCTGTTCCAGAGCGACACGAAGTTCGAGTCGGGCAGCGGCTGGCCGTCCTTCTACGACCCGATGAACTCCGACGCGGTCGAGCTGGTCGACGACAGCTCTCACGGCATGCGGCGGACGGAGGTGCGCTGCAAGCGCTGCGGGTCCCATCTCGGCCACGTCTTCGACGACGCGCCGCAGACGCCGACCGGTGAGCGCTACTGCATGAACTCGATGAGCCTCACCTTCGACCCGGCCAAGTGACCGTCCGGCAGGCAGCGCGGGACGACGCGGCGCTGCTCGGCGAGATCCTGGCCGACGCGTTCGCCGAAGATCCCGTCTTCGAGTGGCTCATCGACCCGAGCCACAAGCGGCGCGACCAGCGGATGCGCACGTTCTTCACGAGCATGGCCCGGACCTACCTGCGACAGGGCAAGCCGTGCTTCATCGCCGGGGACGGTTCAGCTGCCGCGATGTGGGCGGCACCCGGCAAGTGGGCCTTCCCGATGTCCGAGATGGCGATCGAAGCAGCGCCGCAGGCCGCCGCGTTCGGGCGCCGGCTGCAACGCGCGCTGCGCACCCAGCTGCAGGTGGAGAGCCTGCACCCGAAGGACCCGAAGCACTGGTACCTCGGCTATCTCGGCGCACAGCGCGCCAACCAAGGGCAAGGTCTCGGCAGCGAGCTGCTGCGCACCCAGCTGGCCGAGGTCGACGCCGCGGGCCTACCCGCGTACCTCGAGTCCTCCAACGAGCGCAACGTCCCGCTCTACGAACGCCACGGCTTCAAGGTCACGAGCGAGACCAAGGCGCTGGGCAAGGGCCCGATGATCTACCTGATGTGGCGGGACCCGGCTTAGGGCAGCGCCGCGACCAGGTCCGCCGCCGACTTCCGCGCACCCGGGAAGAACGGAATCTCCAGACGGGTGTGCCGCCGCGCCGTCGCGGCACGCAGGTCGCGCATCAGGTCGACGATGCGGTGCATCTCGTCGGCCTCGAAGGCGAGCACCCACTCGTAGTCACCCAGTGCGAACGACGCCACGGTGTTGGCACGCACATCCGGATACGTGCGCGCCATCTTGCCGTGCTCAGCGAGCATGAACCGCCGCTCCTCGTCGGGCAGCAGGTACCACTCGTAGGACCGGTTGAACGGGTAGACGCTGACGTAGCGCTTCGGCTCCTCACCCGCGAGGTACGCCGGGACGTGGCTCTTGTTGAACTCCGCCGGCCGGTGCAGCGCCATCGCGGACCACACCGGGTCGCAGCTGCGGCCGAGGTCGCTCCCCCGGAACCGGGAGTACGCCTCCTGCAGGTCGTCGGACGTCGGCGCCACCCACCACACCATCAGGTCCGCGTCGGCGCGGAAGCCGCTGACGTCGTACAGCCCGCGGGTGACGACGCCCTTGCCGGCCAGCTGCTCGAGCAGCTCGTCGAGGTCCCGCGTCACCGCTTCGCGACCATCCGCGGGGAGCCGGTCACGCACCTTGAAGACCGACCACATGGTGTAGCTGATGACCTCGTTGAGGTCGCGCGCCCGTTTGCCTGCCGACTGGTTCTGGGAGGACATGCGTCCATTGTCTCCCTCGGGGCAAACTTCCCGCATGCGACGCCGTGCCTGGTTGGCTGCCCTCCCCGTTCTCACCGTCCTCGCCAGCTGTTCTGCGCCGAGCGTCGGCCAGGCGGTCAGCCCCGACGTCAACCCGGGCGTCATCCGCGCCGACGACGGCGGCAAGGCGACCTTCACCGACTGGCCGGGCTATCACCGCAGCAACGACCGTGCCGGCAGAGCCGCGGGCCCGATCAAGGGCCACCTGCACAAGGCCTGGAGCCGGCACCTGGACGGCGCGGTCTACGGCGAGCCGTTGCTCGTCCGCGGCACGCTGATCGCCGCCACGGAGAACGACTCGGTCTACGGCCTGAACCCCCGCACCGGGAAGCAGCGGTGGCGGACCCATCTGGGCACGCCGCAGAACCAGGCGCAGCTGCCGTGCGGCGACATCGACCCGCTCGGCATCACCGGAACGCCGGCCTACGACGCCCATACCGGTTCGGTGTTCGTCGTGGCCGAGACCTCCGGCGGCCACCACACGCTGTGGGCCCTGAACGCCGCGAACGGCCATCGGCGCTGGCACCGCTCCACCGACGTGCTCCCGGGCCGCAACCGCAGCGCCGAGCAGCAACGCTCCGCGCTGCTGGTCACCCGCGGCCGGATCATCACTTCGTATGGCGGGCTCGCCGGCGACTGCGACAACTACGTCGGCTACGTCACCTCGACCGCGACCAACGGCAAGGGGACGACCACCCACTACGCAGTACCGACCGCGCGTGAGGCCGGGATGTGGTCACCCGCGGGACCGATCGTCGGCAAGAACGGCAACATCTACGTGGCCAGCGGCAACGGCGCCGAGCTACACGGCAAGTGGGACCTCAGCGACTCGGTGACGGAGCTGACGCCCAAGGCGCTGCACCGCGTGGCCGTCTACGCGCCGTCGACGTGGCAGTCGGACAACCTTCAGGACCTCGATCTCGGCTCGTCCTCGCCGGTCGCGGTCAACGGCCACATCGTGATCGCCGGCAAGCGCGGCGTGGTCTACCTGCTGAAGCCCTCGCTCGGCGGGATCGGCGCCGAGTTGGCGACGGCGTCCGGATGCCGGGCGTTCGGCGGCGCCGCCCGCGCGGGCCACGTCGTCGTCATGCCGTGCATGGGAGGCATCAGAGCGCTGACGGTCGGCGCGAGCAGCCTGAGCTGGAAGTGGACCGCGTCGGGCAGCTACGGCTCACCGGTCACCGCGGGCAAGCGGCTGTTCGTCGCCGACCGCAACAGCGGCGCGCTGAAGGTGCTCTCGCTCGCCACCGGCAAGGTGCTGTCCAGCCACCCCGCCGGCGCGCTCACGCACTTCCCGTCCGAGGTGGTGGCCGGCAACCACGTGTTCGTACCGACCCTGTCGGGAATCACGGCGTTCCGCGGCTCCTGAGGTACGCCGTCACGCTCGCCGCCGCCTGGCGAGCGGTCCCGATGCACGCCGGGATGCCGACGCCGTCGTACGCCGCGCCACACACCGCTAGTCCGGGGACCGCCTCGACCGCACCGCGGATCCGCGCCACCCGCTCGAGGTGGCCGACCGCGTACTGCGGCAGCGCACCGCCCCAACGGCTGACGCGGGCGTCGATCGGGACTCCGGTGAACCCGGCGTACGTCGTCAGCTCGGTCACGGCTGCGGCGACCAGATCTGAGTCGTCTCGCTGCAGGTCGCTGACGTCGCCGAAGCGCCCGATCGAGCAGCGCACGACCGCGACATCCCCGGACAGGTGCGCCCACTTTGCCGATGACAGGGTGACGGCCTTCACCGGCCGTCCGTAGACCGCAGGTACCAGGTAGCCGCTGCCTGTTGCGCCGGCCGCGACGTCCGCGGCGCGCCACGCGGTCGTGACGATCGCCATGCTGGCCGACTCAACGCCGGACAGCTCCGCCGCAGCGGCCGGCATGACCGGCGAGAGCAACCGAGCCGCAGGGCTCGCCGGGACCGCGAGCACCACCGCCTCGGTCTCGACACTCTGCTCGTCGATGGTCGGGCCGTGCATGACGCGCCAGCCGTCCGCCGTGCGTTCCAGGCCGCGCACGGCACGACCGGTGACGATCGTGCCGCCCGACCGCTCGATCGCCGACGCCAACGCGGCCGGCAGCGTCCCGAGACCGGAGCGCAGCGTGGCGAAGATCGGTTCATCCGAAACCGGGACCTCGGCCACCGCGCGCCGCGCCGCGCTCAGCGCGGACCGGTCGTCGCGGGGCAGCTGCGGCAACGTGGCGGCGAGCGAGAGCTCGTCGGCGCGACCGGCGTAGACCCCGCCCAGCAGCGGGTCGACCAGCCGGTCGACAACCGCGCGGCCGAGCCGTTTCGTGAGCCAGTGCCCGACCGACACGTCGCCGTCCGGCGCGCCGCCCGGCAGCCAGGAGTCGGCACGGACCCGGGCCACCTCGGCGGCGGAGAGCACCCCGCGAAGCGCGCCCGGCTCGCTCGGCACGCCCATCACGGTGCGGGCCGGCATCGGCCGCAACCGGCCGCGAGCCCACACCGACGCCGTGCTCGCCGCCGGCGACACCAGGTGATCGCTCAGCCCGAGTCGTGCGATCAGCTCGAGACCTTCGGGGCGGCGCCGCACGAGCGCCTCGGCACCTTCGTCGACGGCTACCCCGCCGACCTCGGACACCCGCAGCTTGCCGCCGACCGCGCGTCCCGCGTCGATCAACGTGACGGCGATCCCGGCGGAGGCAAGCTCGTACGCCGCCGCCAGTCCGGCGATCCCGCCGCCGACGACTACTGCCGCCGTCATCCCGCGGTGGTCTCGTGGTGGACGAGCTCGACGACCCGGGTCAGGACGTCCGGGTCGGTGTCGGGCAGCACACCGTGTCCGAGGTTGAAGATGTGACCGGGCGCGTGACGGCCGGCCTGAAGGACCTCGCGCACCCGCTGGGCGACGGCCGGCCACGGCGCGAACACGGTCGCCGGGTCGAGGTTTCCCTGCACGGTGACGTCGGCTCCGACCCGCTTCGTCGCCTGATCGAGCGGCAGCCGCCAGTCCACGCCGACGACATCGGCGCCCGCGCTGGCCATCAGACCGAGCAGCTCGCCGGTGTCGACCCCGAAGTGGATCCGCGGCACGTCCGGGACCGCCGCAAGTACCTTGCGGCTGTGCGGGAGGACGTAACGCTCGTAGTCCGCAGCGGACAGCGAGCCCGCCCACGAGTCGAACAGCTGCACCACGCTGGCGCCCGCGGCGACCTGCACCCGGAGGTAGGCCGCGGCGAGGTCCGCGAGCTTGCCGGCGAGGGCGTGCCAAGTGGCCTCGTCGCCGTACATCAGCGCCTTGGTCCGCGCGTGGTCGCGACTCGGCCCGCCTTCCACGAGGTAGGACGCGAGGGTGAACGGAGCGCCCGCGAATCCGATGAGCGGCGTGTCACCGAGCTCGCCCACCAATCCGCGGACCGCATCGGCGACCACCTCGACCTGACCGGGCTCGAGCTCCGGCAACGCCTTCACCGCCGCCGCATCGCGCACCGGATCCGCGACCACCGGCCCCACACCCGCGACGATGTCGAGGTCGACGCCGGCCGCCTTCAGCGGCAACACGATGTCGCTGAACAGGATCGCCGCGTCGACGCCGTACCGGCGTACCGGCTGCATCGTGATCTCGACGACGAGGTCGGCCCGCAGGCACGACTCGAGCATGCCGACACCTTCGCGGACCTTGCGATACTCCGGCAGCGCCCGGCCCGCCTGCCGCATGAACCACACCGGAGTGTGCGGGACGGGTTCCCTGCGACACGCCTTGAGGAACGCGCTGTCAGCGGGGCCGGACACGACTCGATCGTTTCACGAGGCGATCAGCGCAACCCCGCCGATGGCCCCGACGACGCCGACCAGCTGGATGCGCGCCAGCCGCTCCGCGTGGATGGCGCGGGCGAGGACCACCGTCACGGCGGGATACAGCGAGGACAGGACGGCCACCACGGCGAGCAGGCCGTGCCGGGTCGCGTAGCCGAACGTCGCGTTGGCGCCGACGTCGAACGCACCGACCACCACCAGCATCGGCAAGTCCGGTTTCGACACGCGCAGCGACGTCGCCGAGAGGGCCGCGACGGCAGCCATCATCAGCGCGGCCGCGCCGCGCATGACGAGCAGCGTCATGACCGTGCTGGTACGCGCCCCGTGATCCAGCGCCACGAAGACCACCCCGAACCCGACCGCCGCGACCATCGCCAGGAGCAGGGGCCTGGCCGATGCCGGGGCACCGTCGCCGCGCTGCAGCTCGGGCCCGCCGGCGAGCACGACGCCGGCGATCGCGACGACGATCCCGGCGTCCTGCAGCACGCTCGGCCGGTCCCCCGCCACGAGGCCGACCGCGACCGGCACGATCACCCCGAGCGAGGCGATCGGCGCAACAACACCCATGGTCCCCGTGGCAAGCGCCTGGTAGAACGCGACGATCCCGATCGAGCCGGCGACGGCGCCGAGCAGCCCCCAGCCGAGGTATCCCGATGCTGCGTCGAACGCGTTCGTGGCCACCGCGGCGACGACCACGCCGGACAGGCCGATCAGCTCGCTGAGCAAGGTAACGGTGACGGCGGGTCGGCGCCGGGTGAGCGTGCCGCCGCAGAAGTCCGACGTCCCCCAGAGCGCGCTCGAGAGCAGCGCCAGGAAGATCGCCATCCGGGGCAGCCTAATGAGATGGAGCGCGTTCACCCGGCGCGTCTCCGGGCGCTGCGGCGCCGCCTCGCACTTACAGTGAGCGCGTGTCGGTGGAGCTGTCCACGCCGCCCGACTTGCCGCCTGCGTTTCGCGCAGCGCTCGCCGGGTTGATGGCCGTTGAGCTGCGCCCGGAACTCGTGGTCCACGAGCTCCCCGCCCCGCCACGCCTCGCCCCGCACGCGATCGCGCTCCACGCCTCTGTCGTCTCGGGAGGCGACGAGCTCGCCGAGGGCCGACTGGTGGTGCTGCACGACCCGGAAGGCCAGGAGGTCTGGGCGGGCGACACCCGCTGCGTGGCCTACGTCCAGGCCGGGGTGGAAGCCGACATCGCCGGCGACCCGATGCTGCTCGAGGTCGGCTGGGCGTGGCTGATGGAGGCGCTCGAGGGCGCCGGCGCCGAGTACACCGCCGAAAGCGGCACGGTGACGCGCACCACCTCGGAGCGATTCGGCTCGATCAGCGAGCATCCGGTCGATTGCGACGTCGAGCTCCGCGCGTCGTGGTCACCGCAAGGCGAGCTCGCCCCGCATCTGGTGGCCTTCGGTGAGGTGCTCTGCGTGGCGGCGGGGCTTCCGCCGATGCCGCCCGGCGTCGTGGCGCTGCCGCGCAGGCGCGCGGCACGCTCCAAGCGTTAGCCGACCTGTTCGCCGACCTGGTCGTCGGCGCGGGTCGGTTCGAGGGGCGTCGCCAACGCGACGCCGGTAGCGGCCGACAGCCGCGGCAAGCGGAGCATGAGCGTCGTACCGGCGCCGCGCCACGACGTCACGTCGAGCGAACCGCCGACCAGCCGGGCACGCTCACGGAGCAGGCCGAGCCCGACGTGCCGACCGCCCTCGGAGGTCACGGCGTCGGGCACGAACCCGAGACCCTGGTCGGCGACCACTGCGGTCACCCAGTTGTCGTCGACCTGCAGCTCCACACGGGCCTGATCGACCTCCGCGTGCTTCACGACGTTGAGCAGCGCCTCCTGGAAGAACCGGTAGACCGTGATAGCGCTGACCAACGGGAGCGGGTGCGGCTCCTCCGGCCAGCTCACTGAGATCTCCATGCCGTAGCGGTTGGCCAGATCGTCGCGCAGCGCGGCGATCGCGCGCGCCAGGTCGCCGTCGCGCAGGGCGGGCGGACGGGTCCGCGCCATGACCGCGCGCACCTGCTCCTCCGCTTCGCTGACCATCTCGACGGCCCGGCCGATGCTGCCCGGGTTGCGACGATCGTCGAGCAGCACCCGCGCCATCGTCAGCGACTGCGCGACCGTGTCGTGCAGCTCGGCGGCGAGCTGGCCGCGCGCCGCTTCCTCGGCGCCGACCAGACCGGACAGCAGCTCGTACATGCCGGCGCTCGCCGTCTCTGCCGCGCGGCGGTGGCGCTCGGCGACCTCGTCGGCCATGTTGACCCGGCGGTGCATCGCGTCGACTGCACTCGCCCGCGCCTGCATCCGCCGTACCGAGCGCGACACCTGGAACTCGGCCACCGCAGCGATGACCGCGATGGCGACGGCGGCGGGACAGCCGGCGAGCACGACCTCCCACAGCGGGCCCGACACGTGGTCGGTGCCCTTGAGGATCTCGACCGACACGACCAGGACCCCGGCGCACGCACCAAGCGTCAGCCCGAAGATCAGCAGTGCAAGCGGTACGCCGCTGCCTTTGGTCAGCCTCATGGTGTGAGCACCCCGGTCGTCGTCCAGTCGTCGAACCGCCGCGCGCCGGTCATCTTCAGGTCGGCGTCGGTGATCGCCTGGGCAAGGTCCGGCTCTACGGCGAGCGCGATGGCTCCCAGCAGGGACGCCACGGCGCGTTCGACGGAGTAGAGCTCGTCGACGATGTCGCTGACCGGAGGTTGCCCCCTCAGCGACGCCAGCCGAGCGAGCCGACTGGCGGCATCGCGGAGGACCTGCAGCGCCGGCTCGGTGTCCGCGCCCGGATTGTCGAGGGCCCGGGCTGCCTGGTCGGAGGTCGCCGCGCCCGCGAACGCGCTTCCTTCCGCCTCCGCGCGATCGGCGGTCGACAACCACGTCTCGGCCTGCTCCGCCAAGACGGTGGCGAGCAGGAGATCACGCCGGCCGAAGGCGGGGCGGCCGGCCTCGCGGCGCATCCGGATGGCGGCCAGCGGGCTCTCCCGCTTGCCGAGCACCATGACGCACCACGGTGCTTCGTCCTCGACTCCGGTGATGATTCCCGCGTCGGCAAGTGCCCGCAGCACCCACGGCTCGTCGAGGGCCTCGGGATCGACCCGGCGCCGGTTCACGCCCTCGGCGTCGCCGAGGTAGTGGACCGGACCCTCGTGGGCGAGCAGCAGCATCTCGACCTCAGGACTGGCGAACATCCGGCTGGCGGCGGTCAGCACGACCTGCGCCGACCCATCGACGGAGCGGCTGCTCGCCAGCTCTTGCAGGCGCGCCAGCTCCGCGAACAGCGCGGTCTCCGCGGACCGCGTGGCCTGCTCGTCGTAGGAGATCCACAACAGCACCAGCGGTACGGCGAGCGCGAACAGGCCGAGGGGCTCGTTGCGTGCGAGCCACGCGCCGAGGATCCCCAGACCCGACGCACCGACCGAGTGCAGCGCAGCGAACGGGACGGTTTCCCAGATCAGCGCGGCGAGGCGCTGCCCGGTCGTCGCGACGACCGACGCCAGCATCAGGGTGTTGGTCGCGACCCAGAAGACCGCCATTCCCCCGACGACCGCCCACAGGTTGCCGCCGACACCGTGGGTGAACTCGGCGCCCAGCGCGGTCGCCGCAGCGAACTGCGTGACCGTGAAGACGAGCCGCAGCGGCGGACGGCGCTTGAGGGCCTCCGCGACGAACACCCCGGCGGCGACGGCGGCGACCGTCCACGCACGCGGCGAGTAGACGTACGCCGCGGCGATCGCGGCCTCGGTCACGCCGAACGTCCACCGCTGCTTGCCGAACGACAGCCGAACGACGGCGAGCTCGGCCGCGAGCACGGAAACCGCGAGCACCGGGAGCGCGTAGCTGACCACCGAGCCCCAGCCGGTGAAGACGGCGGCGCAGGTCGCCACGGACGCGGCGAAGACGCAGATCAGCCGGAGCCGGGCGGCTGGTGGCACCAGCTCCGACCCCTCCATACCGCAGATTCTCGGCCCCGCAGCCTCAGAACTTCGGTATTCCGCGCCGCAATCCCCCATTCGGCGCAATCAACCCCCGATTGGGCTACAGAAACCGCGCACTCAGGCCGACAAACCTCACATCAGCTTCCAGGCGCGAGAGCCCAGCCAGCGCATGAGACCGCCGAGCGAGAAGGAGGACCGGTGTCCGCAGTCGTCGAGCGAAACCCTGCGCCTGCGCCCGATCCCGTAGCCGGTTTCACCGCCATGGTCGTGGATGACCACCCGCTGGTCCGCGAGTCCATGGTTGGTCGGCTCACCGCAATGGGTGCCCGGGACGTCGTCGAGGCCGCCAGCGTCGCCGAAGCGCGCGCCCGCGCGCATGCCGGAGGCATCCGTGATCTGTGTGTTCTCGACGTCGGCCTTCCCGACGGATCGGGACTGGACCTGCTCGCCGACCTCCGCGCCGCCGGCTGGCCGCGGCTGGTCGTGCTCTCCGCCGCCGACGACCCGTACTCAGTGCGCGCGGCGTTCGTCGCCGGCGCGCAGGGCTACCTGCTGAAGTCCGCCTCTCCGCTCGTCGTCGCTGACGGCGTCCGTCGGGTCCTCGATGGCGGCGTCTACGCCGACCCCTCCGTCGCCTCGCTGCTCGCCGCGGGCCTGCGCGGCGGGCCTCAGCACGACGGCGTAGCGGAGCTCTCGGGCCGTGAGGTCGAGGTGCTGCAGCTCGTCGCTGACGGCCGCTCCAACAAGGAGATCGGCGACTCGCTCGGCCTGTCGGCGCTGACCGTCAAGAGCCACCTCGCCCGCATCGCACGCAAGCTCGGTACGGGTGACCGGGCCGAGATGGTCGCGATGGCGATGCGCGCCGGCGTCATCCGCTAGGTTCGCTTTTCCTTTACCGTCGAGCGGTGAGCGAAGCCCTCGACGCGCCCGTCGCCGACGCGACGGAGCCGGCCGAGGACGCCCCGGAAGCAGAGCTGCTCCTCGAGCCTCGCGAGGGCATTCCACCGGTGATCGACACGCTCGACGCGCTCGACGCCGCCGCCGAAGCGCTCCGCGCGGGGACCGGTCCGGTCGCCGTCGACGCGGAGCGGGCGTCGGGCTACCGCTACGGGCAGCGGGCCTACCTGGTGCAGATCCGACGGCACGGCTCCGGCACGGTGCTCATCGACCCGATCCCGTTCGGCGACCTCCGCCGGCTCGGAGCGGCGATCAGCGACGTCGAATGGGTGGTACACGCCGCCTCGCAGGACCTGCCGTGCCTGCGCGAGCTGGGCCTCGAACCGGCCGAGCTGTTCGACACGGAGCTGGCCGCGCGGCTGGCCGGGTTCGAGCGCGTCGGCCTGGCCACGATGGTGGAACGGCTGCTCGGCCTGCGCCTTGCCAAGGAGCACTCGGCGGTCGACTGGTCGCGCCGCCCCCTTCCCGAACCCTGGCTCGGCTACGCCGCACTCGATGTCGAGGTTCTGCTCGACCTGCGCGACGCCCTCGAGGCCGAACTGCGGGCTCAGGACAAGTTGGAGCTGGCCCACGAGGAGTTCGTCGCGGTCCTGGCGGCCGAGCCCGCGTCACCCCGGCCGGATCCCTGGCGACGCACGAGCGGCATCCACCGGGTGCGCAACCGACGGCAGCTCGGCGTCGTCCGCGCCCTGTGGGAGGCCCGCGACCGGCTCGCCCGCGAGCGGGATACCGCTCCGGGCCGGGTGCTCGCCGACTCCGCGATCATCGCCGCTGCGGTCGCCACCTGCGAGTCAGCGGAAGACCTCGCGAAGCTGCCCGGTTGGGGAGGCCGTTCGACCCGCCGACTGGTTCCCTATCTGTGGCCGATCATTGTGACCGCCCGCGCGCTGCCGGAAAGCGACCTCCCCCGCCCGGCCGTCCCCGGCGACGGTCCGCCGCCGGCGAACCGGTGGCCGGACCGCGATCCGGTCGCCGCGGGCCGGCTGGCACGCGCCCGCGCCGCGATGGCCGATGTCTCTGAACGGCGCCGGATCCCCGTGGAGAACCTGCTGACCCCGGACCTGTTGCGCCGCCTGGCGTGGTCTCCACCGTCGAACCGACCCGAGGACGTACGCGACTTCCTGCTCGCCGGCGGCGCCCGGCAGTGGCAGGTGGGTCTGGTCGCCGACGTGCTCGCCGCTGCCATGGCCGAGCCGGAGTGACCCTGGTCGCCGTCACCGCCGAGGAGGTCGAGCGGCTGCAACACGGCGACACGGGGGGCCGGCCGGTGGCTCCCGGCTGGCCCCATGAGGACACCGCGGCCGGGTTGAGTTTCGCGCACGCCGGTGGGTGGCAGTTTCTTATCGTGGACGAAGCGGGCCGGATCGCCGGCGAGTGCGGCACCAAGACCGCGCCCCGCGATGGCCTGGTCGAGATCGGCTACGGGCTCGCAGCGCCCAGCAGAGGGCGCGGCCTGGGGACCGCAGCCGTCGGCGAGCTGGTGGACTGGCTGGTGTCCCGGCCCGACGTGTCAGCCATCGAGGCCGAGGTGCACGTGTCGAACACGCCGTCGCGGCGAGTCGTCGAAGGACTCGGTTTCCTCGCGACCGGTGGGCCCGATCTCGGCTACCTGCGCTACCGGCGAAGCGCGGAGTAGGTTCCGGTCATGCCGAGCCGGCGAGGCCCCTTCAGCAGGGCCGTGCTGGCTGCCTCGGTGATCCTCGACCTCGACGTGGACCTCGGAGCGGCGGGCGTCGTACTGCGGGGCCGGCCGGAGATCCGGGTGACCTGGCCGGAGTGCCGCACCGCGGTCGCCGACGCCGAACCGAACTCCGAGACCGGCCGCACCCGGCTCGCGCACTGGCTGCAGCTTCGCCGCTGGTTGGCGGACCACCGGCCGGACCAGCTGGCGGCCAGGGCACGCCCGTTCGGCGTGCCCGCCGCCTCCCCCGTGCATCCCGGTGCGCGCTGGGTCCGCGGCCGCGTGCTCGGCGGCACGCTCGAGCTCGGCATCGGCTTCATCGGGCTCGACCCGGATGCCCCGGACCTGGTGCAACCGGTCGCCCCTGAGGTCCTGGAACGAGCCGGAATCGACGCGGGCCACTGGTGGCCGAACGTTGCGGTCTACCTCGAGCGGATGGGGGACGCCGCAGCCGACCGGCTACGTCGTGACCCGACTGCCCCCCTGCGGCCGATGGGCGACTGCGATGTCGTGACGCTGCTCGGGTCCCGAGCGCTGCGTGCCGCGATCGCGCAGTCCGCCGCGGGGGGCATGCAGTCGGTCGCCGTCCCGACCCGCGATCGCGGTTGGATCGACCTCAGCCGGATCGATCCCGCTTTTGCGGCGACAGCCGCGCAGCTCACCCGGGCCGAGGACCGCGGGTTCGAGCGGCCGCTCCTCGTCACCCGCGACGAGGTGCTCCTCGGGCGGGACGGCAAGGGCGTGCTCCGGGCGGCACTCGACGGCCGGATCGTGCCGCGTGTCGAGTTCCGGGACGTGCTCTACCACCCTGCGTAGGTCAGCACCCGTCGCCCGGCGGCGCCGGGAACCGGTCAGCGCGGCCGTGATGCCCCGCACGGTGCAGCGCGCGCCGCGCGGCCTTGCCCAGCGGCGAGGCGTACAGCTGCGTGGCGCTGCACCCGCCCTGGTGCAGCCCGCCGACCACCCCGACGACCCGCCGCCGGGAACCGTGGCCGGCGAGCCAAGGTCCGCCGCTTGTCCCGTCCCTGAAGCCGTTGCAGCGGAAGCCGCTGAACGTGCCCTTGCGATAGGTCGTCGAACGGCAGTGGATGCCCGAACCGCCCACACCTAGCGGATAGCCGATCGCAGTCGCCGTCGTGCCGGGAGGCGGGGTACGTCCGAGCCGGTTGCCGCCGGTCACGTCCTGCAGGTAGCGGAGCCGGCCATCGACGCGTTTCGGCGCGACGACCAGGAAGGCGAAGTCGTCGTGGTCGTCGAAGCGGCGGATCCACGCCGGAGCGGCGTAGGCGGCGACGACGTCCCACTTGCCGTACGGCGCCTTGCCGTCGTGGAACCCCGGCGCGAACTGGTAGCCCTTGCCGGTACCGCTGCGGATACAGTGCGCCGCCGTCATGATCACGCTGTGGTCGGCGCTGCGCACCACGCTGGCCGTGCAGATGTGAAGCGGGAACAGCCCGGTGATGAACAATGCGCCGACGCTCGGGGTGCCCGCGAACGTGGTGGCGCTCGGCACCTGCCGCGTCACCGCCGTCGCGGCCGGCGCCGCTCCGGCCAGGCACGCGACCGTCAGCGCCACGGCAATCGCGCCGAAGCGACCGGGCCTCACCCGGAGCTGACGGAGGTCGCTCCGGCGGCGGCTTCGACGACCGCCCGCGCGATCTCCTGCGCCGACAGGCCGCACTCGACCAGGAGCGACGAACGTTCGCCGTGCCGGATGAACTGCTGCGGCAGCGCGACCTGCCGCACCGGTACGTCGATCCGGCGTGCCTGGAGCTCGCGGGTGATGGCAGCGCCGACGCCGCCCGCCTCGACGCCGTCCTCGATGACCACGACCTGCTCGTGTGCTGCCGCGAGGGCGGGGAGCGCGGCGTCGACAGGAAGCACCCAGCGCGGGTCCACGACCGTGACCCCGAGCCCTTGCGCAGCGATCCGGCCGCCGACGTCGAGGGCGAGCTCGGCCTGCGGCCCGACCGCGACGATCAGCACGTCGCTGTCCTCGTCCCGGCGCAGCACGTCCATCTCACCGATCCGGTCGACCGCCGCGATGTCATCGTCGATCGACGCCTTGGGGAAGCGCACCGCCGTGGGGCCGCGGTCGTCCTCGACCGCCTCACGCAGCAGCTGGCGCAGCCGACTGGCGTCCCGCGGAGCGGCGACCCGCATGCCCGGCACGATGCCGAGCAGCGCCAGGTCCCACATGCCGTGGTGCGACGAGCCGTCGGGACCGGTGATGCCGGAACGGTCGAGCACGAAGGTCACCGGCTGACGGTGCATCGCGACGTCGAGCAGCACCTGGTCGAACGCGCGGTTGAGGAAGGTCGAGTAGATGCAGACGACCGGGTGGAGCCCGCCCATCGCCATGCCGGCGGCGGAGGTCACCGCGTGCTGCTCGGCGATCCCGACATCGAAGACCCGGTCCGGGAACCGCTCGGCGAACGCATGCAGCCCGACTGGACGCAGCATCGCCGCCGTGATCGCGACGACGTCGGGGCGCGCCTCGCCAATGGCGAGCATCTCCTCGGCGAACACGTGCGTCCAGGTCGGCGGGCCGACCGTGACGGGCTTGCCGGTGAGCGGGTCGATGACGTTGACGCTGTGGAACTGGTCGGCCTCGTCGTCGACGGCGGGGGCGTAGCCGCGACCCTTCTCCGTCAGGCAGTGCACGATGACCGGGCCGCCGAACCGCCGCGCCTTGCGCAACGCGTGCTCGAGGGCGGTGACGTCGTGACCGTCGATCGGCCCCACGTACTTCAGCCCGAGGTCCTCGAACATGACCTGCGGCTGGATCAGGTCCTTCAGGCCCTTCTTCATGCCGTGCAGCGCCTCGTAGATCGGCTGGCCCACGACCGGGGTGCGCGCCAGCGAGGTACGCACCACGTCCAGCAGTTGCTCGTACGACGGCGACAGCCGCAACGCCGCGAGGTGGGCGGCGAGGCCGCCGACCGTCGGGGCGTAGGAGCGTCCGTTGTCGTTGACGACGATGATCACCGGGCGCTGCGGGGCGCCGGCGATCGTGTTAAGCGCCTCCCAGCACATGCCGCCGGTGAGCGATCCGTCGCCGACGACGGCGATGACGGCGCGATCCGGATCGTCGCTGAGCGCGATCGCCTTCGCCAGGCCGTCGGCGTAGGACAGCGCGGTCGAGGCGTGGGAGTTCTCCACCCAGTCGTGCGGGCTCTCCGACCGCGACGGGTAGCCCGACAGGCCGCCCGCCTGACGGAGCTGCTCGAAGTCCTCACGGCGGCCGGTGAGCAGCTTGTGGACGTACGCCTGATGCCCGGTGTCCCAGATGATCGGGTCCCGCGGCGAATCGAAGACCCGGTGCAGCGCGAGGGTCAGCTCGACCACGCCAAGGTTGGGTCCGAGATGTCCGCCGGTCTTGGACACCGCAGCGACGAGGAACTCTCGGATCTCTCGCGCGAGATCACCGAGGTGCGACGCATCGAGCGCCTTGAGGTCGGCAGGGGAACCGACGGCCTCGAGCAGCCCGGTCATGCGGCCGAGTCTAGGCGCCCCGGGTTTCTATGCGCAGGGCCGAAGCAGCGCGACGCACTCGACGTGGGCGGTCATCGGGAACAGGTCGAACGCGCGCAGCGCCGCCAGCTCCCAGCCGTTGGCCATGAACGTGCCGATGTCGCGAGCGAGCGCCGCCGGTTCGCAGGCGACGTAGGCGACCTGCCGCGGCTCGAGGGCGACGATGCGATCGACCACCGCCTGCCCCGCGCCCTTGCGCGGCGGGTCCAGGACCACCAGGTCGGCGTCGCCATACGTACGTTTGAGCCAGCGCGACACCTGGTCGCAGATGATCGTCACGTTGCCGAAGTCGGCGAGGTTGTGGCGTGCCGCCTCCGCCGCCCCGGCGTGGCTCTCGACCGCGACCACCTCCCCGTCGCGAACACGAGGAGCGAGAGCACCGGCGAACAGCCCGACGCCGGCGTACAGGTCCAGGCAGCGATCGGATGCGCGGATCTCGAGGAAGTCGACGACGGTGTCGACCAGGATGTCGGGCGCCCCCGGGTGCACCTGCCAGAAGCCGTCCTCGGGGATCTGCCAGGTCCGCCCGGCGGCGACTGCCTCGTCGGAGGCCTGCAGGTCCACGACCTCGACGTCCGGCCAGGTCTCGGCAACGACGGACGCGACGGGGAGCGACTCATGTGCGATGAGGCAGTGGGTGATCGGCTCGATCTCGCTCGACCGGTGCCGGTGCAGCCCGGCCACCCCGTCCGGACCGACCGCGAGCCGCATCCGGGTCCGCCAGCCGAGCCCGTCGACGTCACCCGGGACCGCTTCGACGGTGACGGCGCGCTCGAGGTGTGCGATGCGCCGCAGAGCGGTCGCCACGACCTCCGCCTTCAGTCGGCGCTGCTCGTCGAGAGCGACGTGCTGCCAGTCGCAGCCGCCGCAACGCCCCGGCCCCGCGAACTCGCACGGCGGCCTCACCCGATGTGACGATGCGATGAGGATTTCGACCGCGTCCGCCCGGAGGAACGACGGCTTCTCTTCGGTGATTATCGCGCGCACTCGTTCGCCGGGCAGCGCGTGACGCACCAGGACGGCACGCCCGTCCGGCGCGTGCGCGACGCAGATCCCGCCGTGCCCGACCGCGCCGACCTCGAGTTCCAGGACGCGCTTGCGCATCACGACGACGGCGGCGGCGGCTTCACCTCGACGGGGCGGCGCACGTCACCTGCCGCAGGCCGGTCGACGCCGTGTACGACGCGGCCGGAGGACGCGAGCTGGTACGGCACGCTCGTCACCATCACCCCGCGCATGAACAGCAGCCGGCCCTTCAAGCGGAGCGCGTTCTGGTTGTGCAGGATCTGCTCCCACCACCGCCCTACGACGTACTCCGGGATGAAGATCGAGACGACGTCGCGAGGACTGGAGCGGTTGATCTCCTTGATGTACTTGATGATCGGTCTGGTCACTTCGCGATACGGGGACTCGAGGATCTGCAGTGGGACCGGCACGCCCCGGTGCTCCCACTCGGCCCGCAGCGCTGCGGTCCCGTCGTGGTCGACGTCGACAGTGACCGCCACGAGACTCGACGGCCGGGTCGCCCGCGCGTAGTTGACCGCGCGCAGCGTTGCCTTGTGCACCTTCGAGACCAGGACGACCGCATGCACCCGCGAGGGAAGCACGTCGTCCTCCTCCTCGGGGACGAGCTCGTCGCGGACCAGGTCGTAGTGCTTCCTGATGCCGCGCATGACCAGGAAGAGCACCCCCATCGCGACGATCGCGATCCAGGCACCTTCGGTGAACTTCGAGATCACGACGATCACGAGGACGAGCGCCGTCACGACCGCACCGATCGAGTTGATGATGCGCGAGCGCTTCATCTGTCGGCGCCGGGCGTGGTCCTCGGTCAGCGGCAGATTGCGGTTCCAGTGCCGGATCATCCCGACCTGGCTGTTCACGAACGACACGAAGACACCGACGATGTAGAGCTGGATCAGCCGGGTCGGTGACGCCGAGAACGCGATGATCAGCAGCATCGCGAACGCGCCCAGTAGCAGGATGCCGTTGCTGAAGGCGAGCCGGTCGCCGCGCGTGTTGAGTTGGCGGGGCAGGTAGCCGTCGTGGGCCAGGATCGAGGCGAGCACCGGAAAGCCGTTGAAGGCGGTGTTTGCGGCCAGGACCAGGATCAGCGCCGTCACGGCCTGCAGGTAGTAGAAGCCGAACGACCCCTTGCCGAACACCGCCATGCCTACCTGCGCAATGACCGTCTTTTGGCCCTCGCCTTTCGGTAGCCCGATCAGATGGCTCGACGACCCGGCGATGTGCACGTGGCTGACGATCGCGAGCACGGTGATCGCCATGAACATGCCGACGGCGATCGCCCCGAGCATCGCGAGCGTCGTGGCGGCGTTCTTGCTCTTCGGCTTCTGGAAGGCCGGCACTCCGTTGCTGATCGCCTCGACGCCGGTCAGTGCCGTGCAGCCGGAGGCGAACGACCGAAGCAGCAGGAAGGCGAGTGCGAAGCCCGCGTAGTGGTGGGCCGCCGCGATCCGGTAGTGCGAGCTCTCGGCACTCAGATGGTGTCCGGTGGCCAGCTTGAGGATGCCGACCGTGATCAGGATCGCAACGCCGATCACGAACGCGTACGTCGGTACGGCGAAGGCGGTGCCGGACTCGCGGACCCCGCGCAGGTTCAGCAGCATGATCAACGCGACCACGCTGACCGCCACGACCACGGCGTGCCCTTGCAACGAGGAGAAGGCCGACGTGACGTTGGCGACGCCGGAGCTGACCGACACGGCGACGGTGAGCACATAGTCGACCATCAGCGCGCTGGCGACGGTCAGGCCTGCCTTGCTGCCGAGGTTCGTCGTGGCGACCTCGTAGTCGCCGCCGCCGCTGGGGTAGGCGTGGACGTTCTGCCGGTACGACGCCACCACGACGAGCATGAGGAAGGCGACGCCCGCCGCGGCGTACCAGGTGTAGTGGATGAACGACAGGCCGCCGAGGGACAGCACGAGCAGGATCTCCTCGGTCGCGTAGGCGACGGAGGACAGCGCATCGCTGGCGAAGACCGGCAGCGCGATCCGTTTCGGCAGCAGCGTCTCGCCGAGTTGGGTACTGCGAAGCGGACGACCGACGAACAGCCGCTTCGAGAGGTCACCCAGCGATGGCACCCGGCAAGCGTACGGTCGCATGGGAGCGGCCACCGAGGGGCCGCGCCGCTGCGTGTAGCGTCTTGTCGGTGCACGTCGTGATCATGGGGTGCGGCCGGGTTGGCGCGATGATCGCCACGGGCCTCGAAGCCCGCGGCCATTCCGTCGCGATCGTCGACCAGGACGCCACGGCCTTCCGTCGCCTGCCGCGCGACTTCGCGGGCCGTCAGGTGGTCGGTGTCGGCTTCGACCGCGACACGCTGATCGAGGCCGGGATCGAGCAGGCCGAGGCGTTCGCCGCCGTCTCCAGCGGAGACAACTCCAACATCATCTCGGCGCGCGTGGCCCGCGAGACGTTCGGCATCGACAACGTCGTGGCGCGCATCTACGACCCCCGGCGTGCCGAGGTCTACACCCGGCTGGGCATTCCGACCGTCGCCACCGTGCGGTGGACCGCCGACGAGATGATGCGGCGGCTGCTCCCGGACGGGGCGCACAGCCTCTGGAGCGACCCGACCGGGCACCTGCTGCTGATCGAGGTCGACTACGACATCGGCTGGGTCGGCCGGTCGGTCCGCGACATCGGGCTGGCCACCGAGAGCGCTCGCGTGGCGTTCCTCACGCGGTACGGCGAGGCGTTCGTTCCCAAGGGCGACACCGCGCTCCAGGACGGAGACCAGCTGCACCTGTTCGTGAAGCGCGGCGACGTGCAGCGCACCGAGCAGTTCCTCGCCGCTCCTCCCCCGGCGGATCATTCATGAAGGTCTGCATCGCCGGCGCGGGGAACGTCGGCCGGTCCATCGCGAGCGAGCTCATCGTGAACGGACACGACGTCACGCTGATCGAGCGGGAGCCGAAGGCGTTCAAGACCGACACCGTTCCGGGGGCGTCATGGTTGCTCGCGGACGCCTGCGAGCTCGCCTCCCTCGAGCAGGCGGACCTTCCGGAGTGCAACGTCGTCATCGCCGCGACCGGCGATGACAAGGTCAACCTGGTGCTGTCGCTGCTCGCCAAGACCGAGTACGGCGTACCCCGGGTCGTCGCCCGCGTGAACCACCCGAAGAACGAATGGCTGTTCAACGAGGCCTGGGGAGTGGACGTCGCCGTGTCGACGCCACGGCTGCTCTCCGCGCTCGTCGAGGAAGCGGTGACGGTCGGTGACCTGGTGCGGCTGCTGTCCTTCCGCGAGGGCGAGGCGAACCTCGTCGAGGTGACGCTGCCGCCCGACACCCACCTCGCGGGCTCGCGGGTCGGCACCCTGGCCTGGCCGGCCGACGTCACCCTCGTCGCGATCCTGCGCGACGCCCATGTGTTGGCACCCAGCCCGGACGACCCGCTCGAAGCCGGTGACGAGCTGCTGTTCGTCAGCGCGCCCGACCAGGAAGCGGCCCTGCACGCGCTGCTCGCCGGCGACCCCGCCGCCGGGGCCGCGACACCCGGCGGGTCAGCTGCTGGTGGCGCCGAGGATTAGCTCGTAACGCGGGTTGAAGATGACCCGCCGCCCGGCGTTGGTCGTCAACCGGCCCGTCGCGCGCAGCCGCGTGCCGGGCGCGATCCCGGCGATCTCTCGGCGACCCAGCCACACCAGGGTGACGGTGCCGCTCCCGTCATACAGGTCGACCTCCAGGCTCGGCGTGCCGGCCCGTGGCCGCAAGGTGAGCGCGCGCACCGTGCCCATGACCGTGACCTGCTTGCGGTTCTGGCACTCCATCACGGCGGTGGCGCCGTGCGAGGCCGACTCCTTCTTCAGGTCGTCGGCTTCGAGAACATCCGCCTCGCTTGCCAGCCGACGGATTGCCTTTCCGAGCCGGCCGCGTCCCTTGTCCCCACCCTTGTCACTCACTGGATCTCCGTGATCTCGGGGCCGCGCTCCTGCAGCTGGAGCCGCCGCTCCTCCGGATCGGCCGCATCATCAGCCGCGGCCGCGGCCTGCTCGACGATCTCACGCGGCAGGTGCAACGGCAGCGGGTCGCGCGGCGCCATCGCCTCGCCGCCTCGGACGACGACGATGTCCCGGAAGACCGACTCGAGGCGGGCCGCCTGCGAGGGATCGGTCGCCGCGGGCCCGGTGATCAGACCGCGCAGGAACCATCGCGGCCCGTCCACCCCGATGAAGCGCGCCTGCTCGTGGCCGCCGGTGTCGTTGGGGATCCGCGCCCGCAGCTCGGGTCCGAAGGGTCCGTCGACCTGCTCGGCCGCACCGCCGCCGTTGCGCAGCGAATCCGTGATCTCCTGCCGGACCTCCGCCCAGATGCCCGCCGACTTCGGCGCGGCGAAGGCGTTGACCACGAGCTGGCTGGCACCGTCGGCGAGGGCTGCGGCCACCACGACGTCCTCGACGACCTCGACGCGCACCTCGACGCGGTCGACCACCGGGATCGACACGCCGCCGAGCTCCACCCGGACCGTCGAATCGTCCTGCGGCAGATCCGCCGGGTCCCACGGTCCGGTCGTCGGGCCGTCCTCGGCTACGGCGTCGACGTCGTCGACGTCGTCGACCGCGTCGACCGCGTCGGTCTCGTCGACCTCGCGCCTACGTCGAAACACCTCAGCTCCCCTCCGGCATGCTGCGTCCATGGTCGGCCCAACCGCCGGTTGATCCAAAACCGCCGTCGGCGCGCACCGACTCCGGGAGCTCCGCCACCTCGACGAACCGCGCCCGTTCGATCCGCTGGACGACGAGCTGCGCGATCCGGTCGCCACGCGCCAGCCGCAGCGGCTCACGGGGATCGAGGTTGATCATGATCACCTTTATCTCTCCCCGATATCCCGCATCAATCGTGCCCGGGGAGTTCACCAGCGCCACACCGCACCGCGCCGCAAGTCCGGACCGGGGATGCACGAAGGCGGCATAGCCCTCGGGCAAGGCGATCGCGGTGCCCGTCGGCACAACCGCCCGCTCCCCCGGGGCCAGCTCGACGTCGACGGACGTCACCAGATCAGCGCCGGCATCGCCGTCGTGCGCATACGCCGGAGGCGGCAGCTCGGGGTCGAGGCGCATCAGCAGCACGTCAACGGTGGGGTCGGCCATGGCAGGCGGCACGATATCGACAGGCCTCCCCCGTGTCGTTCCGTACCCTTGCCGGGTGGCCGATCCCTCGTTCGACGAACGCCTGCGGGTGCCGTTGAGCTGGTGGCCCGCCCTCATCGTGATCGTCGGGTTCGGCATCTTCGAGATGGCGGCCGGCTTCACCTACGTGGTCTACGTCCCGGTCGCGTTGTTCCTGGTCGGGTTCTTCATCGTGCCGCTCGTGCTCTCCGGTCGCGCCCGGATCCAGGTGAAGGACGGCCTGCTGATCGCGGACGGCAAGGAGCTGCGGCTGACCACGGTGACCTCGGTCCAGGCGCTCGACCGCGAGGCAACCCGGTTGCGACTCGGCCCGCAGGCCGATCCGGCAGCCCACACCGCGGTACGCGGCTGGATCGGGTCCTCGGTGATGCTGGGGTTGTCCAACCCGGACCCGGTGCCCTACTGGGTGGTCTCGACACGGCGCCCCGAAGAGCTCGGCGCCGCCATCAAGAGCGAACGCGCCGCCGCCCGCGCCGCAAAATCATCGCGCTAGCACCGACAGCGCTAGCGCGAGATCGCCGCGGTTCACCACCACGACATCGTCGAGCGCCAGCCAGTCCGCAAGGAGTCGCAGCTCGGCGAAGAGCCGCTCGGCGGTCTCTGCCGGCGCATCCGGCTCGACCCACGCCGCCTGCACGAGCAGCGCGCTCGCCGCGCGGTCCGCTTTGAGATCGACGCGCGCCACAAGCCGATCGCCGAGGAGGAACGGCAGCACGTAGTAGCCGTGCTCTCGCTTGTGGGCCGGCACGTAGATCTCGATCCGGTAGCGGAAGCCGAACAGCCGCTCAGTGCGATCGCGCTCCCAGATCAACGGATCGAACGGCACCAGCAGCGCGGCGCCTGCCGCCTTGCGCGGAATCAGCGTGCCGGGCAGCACGTACCCCGGCTCCCGCCAGCCGTCCACCTCGACCGGCTCGAGACGGCCGTCCTCGACCAGCTCCGCGATGCGAGGGCGCGCCTGCGGGTTCTTCAGCCGGAAGTAGTCCGCGAGGTCTCCCACCGTGCCGACACCGTGATGTCCGGCGGCGCGGACCAGCAGCTCACGATGCGCCGTTTCGTCATCCGGCGTCGGCGCGTCGAGCACCCGCCGGGGCAGCACCCGCTCGGGGATGTCGTACCGACGCTCGAAGTTCACCCGTGACGCCGTCGTGATCCGCCCGCACCAGAACAGGTATTCGAGGGCGATCTTCGCCGGGGACCAGTTCCATCCCCAGTTCTCGGTGCTTCGCGCCGTGTCGTCGGCGACTTGACCCGCCGTCACCGGGCCGCGCGCGACGACCTCGTCATAGACCTCTTCGATGTAGCCCGGCTGGTCCCGCGCCAGCTGCGCGACGTGGCGCCAGGTGCCGATGCCCGCCTCGGCGCGCTTCATCCGCCATCGCAGCAGCGGATGCAGGTCGACCGGCAGCAGGGCGGCTTCGTGGCCCCAGTACTCGAACAGCTCGCGGTGACGGAACGCCATGTCGTCCAGCGTCTTGACGTCGTACGGGCCGAGGCGGGAGTACGACGGCAGGTAGTGGGCACGAGCCAGCACGTTGACGCTGTCGATCTGAAAGAGGCCCGTGTGCTGCAGCACCCGCCGGAGGTGACGACGGTCCACCGAGGCAACCGGACGCTTCGACGAGCCGCCCGCCCCGGACAGCCCCTGCGCCGCGATCGCGAGCCGGCGCGCCTGGACACCGGTGAGGCGGGCGATCGGCCGTTGTTGCGGTGCCACGGCCGCATCGTGTCAGGCTGTGCCCATGCAATCCGGTGACGCCGCCGCGGAAGCAGCCGCGGCAGACAACAGCGGCAAGCTCGGTCACAAGGCAATGGCCGGTGTCGGCGCCGCGGCTACGGCCGCGGTCGCGCAGAAGGTACTGACCAGCGGCTGGAAGAAGGCCACCGGCAAGGAGCCGCCTACCGACCCGGCACATCCCGATGTCCGCTGGCGCGAAGCCGCGACCTGGGCAGCGGCATCGGCAGCCATCGTGGCGGTCGCCCGGCTGTTCGCTCAGCGGCGGGTGGCGGAGACCTGGCGACGCGCCTCCGGCCACCTGCCGCCGGGCATGGACGACAAGCCGGAGTGAGCGCTCCGCGCCCCGACGCCGAGGCGATCGCGTACGCCGGCGTCGTCGGCCAGGCTGAGCTGCTGCGCGACGGTGCGCTCACCAGCCTCGAGCTCGTGAACCTGCTGCTCGATCGGGTCGCCCGGTTCGAACCGCGGCTCAACGCCTTCCGCCTCGTGCTCGCGGACCAGGCGCGCGCCGACGCCGCCGCCGCGGACGCGGCCCGACGGGCCGGTGACACCCGCCCGCTGCTCGGCGTACCGATCGCCGTGAAGGACAACCTCGCCTTGGCGGGCACGTCGTCGATGTACGGCACCGGCTCGCCGGAACCCGTGGCGCCCGAGGACGACGAACTGACGCGGCGGATCCGCGACGCGGGCATGGTGGTGCTCGGCAAGACCCACCTGCCGGAGCTGGCGATGTGGGCGTGCACCGAGTCGAAGCACCATGGCGTGACCCGCAACCCGTGGAGCCATCAGCACACACCCGGCGGGTCGAGCGGCGGCTCGGCCGCGGCGGTCGCGGCCGGGTTGGTTCCCGCCGCACATGCCACCGATGGTCTCGGCTCGATCCGGATCCCAGCGTCCTGCTCGGGGCTCGTGGGCCTGAAGCCGACCCACGACTTCCTGCCGATCGCCCCGCACTGGCACGGCTTGTCCCACGCCGGATTCGTCACGCGCTCGGTGCGTGACACCGCCGTGCTCCTCGACACGGTCAGCGAGGGCGCCCCGCGGCTGCTCGACGCGACGATCGCGACGCGTGAGGCGGTGCGGATCGCGGTGTCGGTCAAGGCGACGACGCCGACTCGAGTGCACCCGGAGGTGCGCGCCGTCCATCAGCGCGCCGCCGCCATGTTGCGTGACCAGGGCCACACGCTGATCGACCGCGACCCGCCGTACGGCAACTCCCTCGCCTCCGCGACCACCGTGCGCTACCTCGCGGGCGTGGCGGACGACCTGGCCGGCCTCGCCGAGCCGAAGGCGACCGAGCGGCGCACCCGAGAGCTGGCCGCCCTCGGCCGCCGACTGCCGGCCCGGACCGTTGCCTGGGCCCGGCGGACGGGGGATGAGTTCGGCGCCCGGATGGCGGCGTTCTTCGACGACGTCGACCTGCTCCTGGTACCGACCATGCCCGTGCCGCCGCGCCCGGCAGGCGCCCTGCTGGGCCGCGGGTTGGCGGGAACGCTGCGCCTGATGGTGCCCTGCGCCGCGTACACCGGGGCCTGGAACGCCGCCGGCCTCCCGGCGGTCAGCCTCCCGATCGGTACGACGTCTGCCGGCGTACCGATCGGCGTTCAGCTGGTGGGCCCGTCGGGCGGGGAGGACCTGCTGCTCGGTGTCGCCGCAGCCCTCGAGGCGACTGCGGGGTGGATCGACCGGCGAGTCGACGAACCGCAGCCGGGGTAGTCGCCGTTACCGTGAGCGGCGTGGTGCAACGGGGAGCGGTACGCACTCTCGCCGCGATCCCGAACCTCGACGCGCTGTTCGCGGCACGCGTGCACCTGGGCGTGAGCTCCGCGCTCGCCGACGAGTACGGATCCGTGGTCTTCAGCGCACCGCCGGTCGGTTCGTGGACGGTCCGCCTCGATCACGGCCGCGTGCGGCTGGTCCGCGGCCGGACGCGCCACCCCCGGACGGTGATCACCGCCGACCCGGCCACCCTGGCCTCCGTTCTCGACGGGCGCATCTCGGGCGTCGAGGCCTACCTCGACCACGGCCTGACCGTGCGCGGCGACCTCGCGTTGGCGCTGCAGATGGACGGGGCGTTCGACGTCGGCGAGCGGCCGGCCAGCCACCCCGTGGTCAAGGCCGCCACAGTGCTCGGCGCACGCGCCTCCTACCTCGAAGCGGGACCCGCGGACGCCCCGCCGGTGATCCTGATCCACGGCCTGGGGGCCACGAACGCGTCGATGCTGCCGCTGATCCCCGCGCTGGCGCACGACCACCGGGTGATCGCGCCCGACTTCCCCGGCTTCGGCGCATCGGACGCGCCGCGGTGGCGATACCGGCCCAGCGACCTGGCGACCTGGGTCCGCGCCTTCGCCGACACGGTCGGCGCCCGCCGGCCGACACTGGTCGGCAACTCGCTGGGTGGACGGGTCGCCATCGAAGTGGGCCTCGAGACGCCCGAGGCGGTCGACAAGCTCGTGCTGCTGTGCCCGTCACCGGCGTTCCGGCGGTTCCGGGAGCTGGCACCGGTGGTGCGCGCGCTGTCGCCCAACGCCGTCGTTCCACCGATGGTGCTCCCCCACCGCGCGGTCGTCGCCGTCGTGCGTACCTTCTTCGCTGATCCGGACCGACTGCCGCGGCCGTGGTACGACTCGGCGGCCGACGAGTTCGCGCGCGTCATGCGCGGCTACCGTCACCGCCGCGCGTTCTTCGCCGCGCTGCGCCAGATCTACCTGGACCCGCCGTACGGCGAGCACGGCTTCTGGGACCGGCTGCCCGCCCTGGAGGCGCCGTCGCTGTTCATCTGGGGCGACCGCGACTGGCTGGTCCCTTCGGCGTTCGCCGACCACGTCACCCGCGCCCTCCCGACCGCGCAGTCCGTCGTCCTCGAGGAGTGCGGCCACGTTCCCCAGTTCGAGCTCCCGGACGAGACCAACGCGCTCGTCCGGAGGTTCCTCGAATCCGCCCTCTTCTAGCCCCCACCCTCTGGGAAGCAAAGTGGCTTTACCTACCGAAATCGGTCTCGCAACGTCCGAAACCGGTGGGTAAAGCCACTTTGCTAACTCGCGGGGGCTACTCGGGTCCGCGCCGAAGGAGCACGACTCCTGGCGGTAGACCCGACCCTCGAAGGCGCACGTAGCAACGTTCAGTCTCGCTGCGGACCACGGTCTGTTCGACGCGCAGCCGACGTGGCGCATTGTGGAGCACGGTCAGCCCGGCGGCCACCAGCCAGTCGTTGCGCCGCTGCATGTCCTCGAAGGTGTCCGCACCAGCGTGGAACTCACGACCGTTGGTCTCGTGCACCAAGCCGGCATCTTCGAACAACGCGTCAGGGCTGCACTGCCGCCCGTCCGGAAGGCGAAGCAACGGATTCCACAGTGGTTCGGGCAGGATCCGGCTGGAGCGCACGATTTGGCGAAAGTCATCCTCTGGCGCTGAGCGGATCCCGCTTCCCACCGCCTCCAGGACGCGTCGTAGGCGCGGTCGTCCACGTGCTGCGGCGCGCGCAGCCTCTTGCGTCAGGGCGTCCACCGTCACCCGTCCGCGCTGGACCGCGGCAGCAACGACTGCCAGCGACCCACGTTCATCAGGGTTTCGCAGCGCAAGGTCGCAAAGTGCTCTCGCGACCGGCGCCACGCGAAGATCTGCGATCACGACCGGCTCGGGCATGTGAACTGCGCGTCGTACCACCACGAACTGGCGGGACGATCGCTGAACCGAGTTCGGTACGAGCACTCGAATGAAACTGTCCTCGGGCACGAACTGCAACCCGTGCAGGCGCAACGCCCAGGCATCGGTGAGAACCGCGGCAGAGCCCGCGTACAACAACGCCGCGCGGCATCGCTCGAGGTCACCAAGAGGTCGCAGGTCGGTGGCGTACACGCCGGGAAGCACCACCTGCCACTGGCGGCCGAGCTTCGCGTCCACCACACGCTCGGAGAGCTCGTTGATCGCATGTCTGCGCGGCAAGAGGCGGGGGAAGTCGGCGGACGGCACGTGTCAAGGTCGCTCCGTCTCCGCGCGGCTTGGCCTGCCTAGGCGCAGCTGTGCACACCGACCCGGTCACACATCTCCGTGGACGGCGCTGCAGCAAAGTGGCTTTACCTACCGAATTGAGCCCCGTAATAGGTGAAACCGGTGGGTAAAGCCACTTTGCTAGCGCCGGTTGGGGGGGCGACGCGAGACCTAGCCGCGGAGCTCTTTGGCGATCTGCTCGCCGAGCCGCTTGGTCTGGCGTGAGTTCAGTGATGCGCTGGCGACCGCGCCGGTGAGCAGCGGGAGGACCGAGGTCGCGCTGGACCCTGCCCGCCTGATCACCCTGCGCCGAAGCGCCCGCCCCGCCGCTCCGGTCAACGCACCCGATACGCCGTCGCCGCCCGCCCGATCCAGCGCCTTACGGCGGGTCCAGGCGCCGAGGTACGCCGCCGCCTTCATCGCCGAGGTCCCCGCGGCAGGCCGGCCGTAGACCTCGTGCAGCTCGGCGACCAGTTTCAGCTCGACGGCGATTACGGCAACGGTCTCCGCAGCGACCTGCACCGGCGAGGTGAGCAGCAGCGGGGGCGCCGCGAACTCCAGCGAGGAGACCACCCCGGCGGCAGCCCCGATCGCGCCGGTAGCGCGCGAGGCGTTGTCGATCAGTGCTGCCGCGAGCGCGTCCCCGACGAGCCCGCCGTGATGCGCCGACAAGGTCGGGAGATCCCGGACGGGTACGTGCGGGGCAAGCTGCGCCACGGTGTCGGTCAGCCACTGCCCGCTTGCGACCGCAGCCGCGCCCGCCCGTTTCGCGCTTCCCGCGAGCGCCACCGCGAGCCGGCGCAGCAACGCCGCCCGACCTCGGCGGTCGAGCGGCGTGTTGTCGAGCAGTCGGGAGAGCAGACCCGGAGCTTCCGCTCCGGGGTCAGCGGCGGAGTCAGCCTCGCTCAGGCCGCGCACTCCCGGCAGATGCCCTTCTTCTCGTCCGCGAGCTGGCTGCGGTGGCGCACCAGGAAGCAGCGGCGACAGGTGAACTCGTCGGCCTGCTTCGGGACAACCCGGACAGTGAGTTCCTCACCGGACAAGTCGGCACCCGGAAGCTCCAGCGACTCGGCGAGCTCCGCCTCGTCGACGTCGACAGCGCCGGCCTGCTGATCGCGACGAGCCTTCAGCTCCTCGATGCTGTCTTCGGTCGCGTCGTCGTCTGTCTGACGTGGGGTGTCGTAATCCGTAGCCATCGTGTCGTCCTGCCGTCCTGCGTAGCCGGTCAAACCTGGGAAGCCGTTGTGAGAACCTCAACGCTCGCGCGGCGGATTTATGCCCGCCAGCCGCGGCGTATCCCCTCACCCGCGCCGGCGCACGTTACCTGATCGTGCTGACGAAGTGGCGATCCCAGCGTTAAGACTTCCCGCGGGCTAGGGCAGGATCGCTCGCGACGAAGGAGGTCGGCGTGGCCGTCTACGCCCTTGGTGACCGGGTGCCCGTGATCGCGGAGACCGCGTACATCCACCCTGACGCGACCGTGATCGGCAGCGTCACGATCGGGGAATTCTCAAGCGTGTGGCCGTCTACGGTGCTTCGAGGCGACTACGGGGAGATCCGGATCGGGGACCGTACGTCGGTCCAGGACGGCTCCGTTCTGCACGCGACCTACGACCTCTGGACGACCGTCGGCAGCGACTGTGTGATTGGTCACAACGCCCATCTCGAGGGCTGCACGATCGAGGACAAGGCCCTCGTCGGGTCCGGGTCGATCGTCTTGCATCGTGCCATCGTCAGGACCGGAGGGCTGGTCGGCGCCGGTGCGGTCGTTGCGGGCGGCACCGAGGTCCCGACCGGCGCGATGGCGCTCGGCATCCCGGCCAAGATCAAGCCGGACTGCGTCACCCCCGAGATGATCCAGCTCGCGGTCGATGTCTACGTCGACAACGCCAAGCGGTACCCGAAGGAGCTCCGGCGCATCGACTAGAGAAGCTTGCGCAGCGCCTTGCGGTCGGTCTTGAAGACGCTGGTGAGCGGGACGGCGTCGACGATCCGTACGTCGCGGGGGTACTTCGCCTTCGAGATGTGCTCGCTGGCGAAACGGACCAGGTCCTCCTCGGTGACTGACGCTCCCGGGCGAAGCTGGACGAACGCCACGACCTCCTCGCCCTGCTTCGGGTCCGGCTTGCCGACCACGCCGCAGGCCACCACGTCGGGGTGGGTGAGCATCGCGTCCTCGATGTCGCGGGGGTAGACGTTGAAGCCGCCGCGGATGATCAGGTCCTTGAGCCGGTCGACCACGTAGAGATAGCCGTCGGCGTCGAAGCGGCCCACGTCACCGGTGTGGAACCAGCCGCCACGCATCGCCTCCGCGGTGGCCTCGGGCGAGTTCCAATACCCGGTCATCAGCATCGGGCCCCGTACGCAGATCTCGCCGTCCTCGCCGACTGCCGCATCCGTCCCGTCCGGCTTCTCCAGTCGCACCTGCGCGCCCGGCACCGGGGTGCCGACCGCGCCCGGCCGGACCGCGCCCGGCGGCGAGGAGGACACCAGCGCCGCCGTCTCGGTGAGGCCGTAGCCCTCCATCAGCTCCACGTTCGGCAACCGACGCGCGAACTCGGCGCGCACCTCGGCAAGCAGCGGCGCCCCACCGCTCGTCATCCGACGCAGCGCGGACAGGTCGTGGTCCTCCAGCGGCATTGCGAGCAGCATCTGCAGCATCGAGGGCACGACCGCCCCGATGGTCACCCGATGCTCGACCGCGAGCGAGAGCCAGCCCGCCGGATCGAACCAGCGCATCAGCACCGACGTCGAGCCGTCGGGCGCGTGCAGGCCGAGCGTCGAGATCATCAACCCGTACGCGTGCGACAGCGGCAGCGGGGTCAGCGCGACGTTCATGTCGGCGTCATGCGAGCGGGTCACGGCCGCCCAGGCCGCCGCGGACATCGCGTTGTGGCTGAGCATCACGCCTTTGGACCGCCCGGTGGTGCCCCCGGTGTAGAGCAGCGCGGCCATCTCCGCCGGGTCCCGGTCGACGAGGTCGCCCTCGGCGGCCGCCTCGAGCTCGGCGTAGGACAACGTGCCCGGGGCCTCTCCGGTCGCCAGGATCACCCCGCGCAGCGAGGGCAGCCCCTCGCCGGCCGCCTGCACCTTCGGCAGGAAGTCCGGGGTGGTGATGACGTAGGACGCCTCGCTGTCGGACAGGACGTGGCGCAACTCCTCATCGGAGAGCAGGAACAGCACCGGCGTGTTGACGCCGCCGGCCCGCCACACGGCGCTGTAGGCGATCCCGACCTCCGGGCAGTTCGCCATGCAGAGCACCACGCGCTCGCCGGGACGCAGGCCCGCGTCGATCAGACCCTGCGCGAACCGCCTGGTCCGTTCCGCGAGCTGCGCCCCGGTGAACCGGTCCCCTTCGAAGATCAGCAGCGATTCGCCGCCGATGCGCTGCCAGGACTGCTCGGCCAACCGCTGCAGGCTGGTGCCGGTGGGCTCGGTCGAAAGCTCGGTCGCCATGCCGATACTGTGCCACCGAACAGGATTCGGACATCGCTGTGTCGCCCCAACCCCAAGGTGGTCGGTCGTGGACTTCCGAGACACCCCCGAAGAAGCCAGCTTCCGCGCAGACCTGCGCACCTGGCTCGCCGGCGCGCTCCCCCCGGACTGGGCGAGCCGTCCGCCGTCGGTCGGCAGGTTCGACGAGGCCGAGAGCCGGGCGTGGAGCAAGAAGCTCTACGACGCCGGCTACGTCGGCATCACCTGGCCGAAGGAGTACGGCGGCGGCGGCCACCCCCACGAGTTCCAGGGCATCTTCCTCGAAGAGAGCGCCCGGGCCAGCGCTCCGGACCACATCGGCGGCATCGGTCTCGGCATGGCCGGTCCCACGATCATCGCCTGGGGCAGCGACGAGCAGAAGAAGCGCTACCTCGAGCCGCTGCTGTCCGGCGAGGAGGTCTGGTGCCAGGGCTTCTCGGAGCCGGGCAGCGGCTCGGACATGGGCGCCGCGAAGACCCGCGCGGTTCTCGACGGCGACGAGTGGGTGGTGAACGGCCAGAAGGTCTGGTCCAGCTGGGCGCACATCGCCGACTGGTGCATCCTCGTCGTACGGACCGACCCTGAGGCCGAGAAGCACCGCGGCCTGTCCTTCCTGCTCGTCGACATGCACTCCCCGGGCGTCGAGGTACGCCCGCTACGCCAGATCACCGGTGACCCGGAGTTCAACGAGATCTTCTTCACCGACGTCCGCGTGCCCCGTGACTCGATGCTCGGCCAGCCGGGCGACGGCTGGAACGTCGCGATGACGACGCTGCTCCACGAGCGCGGCACGCTCGGCTTCGCGCTGACCGCCGGCCTCGAGAAGGCGGTCAACCGACTCGTACAGCTCGCCCAGGAACCCGGACCGGGCGGCACCCGGCCCGCCGACGACCCGGTCGTCCGCGACCAGATCGCCCAGTTCTGGATCGACCTGCAGGGCCTGCGGTTCACCAACTACCGCTCGCTCACGACCCTGCAGAAGACCGGCGTTCCCGGTCCGGAGGGGTCGATGGCGAAGCTTCACTGGAGCGAGACCAACCAGCGACTGACGTCCTTCGCCCAGAACCTGCTCGGCCTCACCGCCCAACTGGACGCGGAAGGCGCCTGGTGGGACGGCTTCTGGACCTACATGCAGCTGCGCAGCCGCGGCAACACCATCGAAGCCGGGACCTCCGAGATCCTCCGCAACATCATCGCCGAGCGGGTCGTCGGCCTGCCGAAATCGCGTTAGGAGCCGACGGTGGACTTCGCGTTCTCAGAGGACCAGGAACTGCTGCGCGCCGCCGCGCGCGAGTACCTCGCCGACCGGATGCCGAACGACCGCATGGTCGCCCTCGCCGAGTCCGACGCGGGCAGCGACCCGTCGGACTGGAAAGCCATCGCCGAGCTGGGGTGGCTGGACCCCGAGCTGGGGCTGCTCGAGCACGCCGTGCTCGCAGAGGAGACCGGCTACGCCCTGCTGCCGGCGCCCTGGTGGTCGACCGTGGCCCTCACCTGGCCGCTACTCGACGACGAGCTCCGCGGCCAGATCAGTGAGGGAGCGCGCAGCGCAACCCTCGCCTGGGCGGAGCCGGGCGGACCGTCAACCATCACCGCAGCCGCCGAAGGCAGCAAGGTCAACGGCGACGGCAACACGCTCACCGGCACCAAGATCACGGTGCCCGACCTGACGACGGTCACGGATGTGGTCGTGGTCGCCTCGGACGGCCTGTACGTCGTCGACGTTACGGAGCACGCCGGGACGGTGGTCGCGCGCTCGACGATCGACAGGACCCGCCGGCTCGGCGAGCTCCGCCTCGACGGCACGCCCGCCCGCAAGCTCGACGCACCCCTCGACGCGCTCGCCGACGTCCGGCGCCGCGCCATCGCTCTCGCCGCGTGCGAGGCAACCGGCGTCGCGCAGCGCGCGCTCGACATCGCGGCGGCCTACACCAAGGAACGCCAGCAGTTCGGCCGGATCATCGGCACCTACCAGGCCGTCTCCCACCGGGTCTCCAACACCTACGTCGCGGTGCAGCTCAGCCGGTCGATGGCGTACTGGGCGGCCTGGGCGGTCAGCGCGAACGACGCCCAGGCGGAGCAGGCACTGGCGGCGGCCAAGGCCACCGCCGGCGAGAACTCCGTCTTCGCCTGCGAGCAGTCGATCCAGTGCCACGGCGGCATCGGCTTCACCTACGAGCACGTGCTGCACCGCTACTACAAGCGCGCGCAGTGGATCAACGCGTTCGAAGGTCCCGCCCGCAGCCACCGCGCCGCGATCGCCGAGACCCTGCTGGGCCCCGCCGCCTAGGTCGCCCGATCAGGCGAAGCGGTTCGCCATCAGGATGACGTCCCGCACGTACCACCAAGCATGGTTGTACGAGAAGATCGCGTCGTCCAGGGCGGTCCCGCCGCGGCCCGCACCGACCGCGCAGAGGTAGCGCGCCGCAGAGAACACCGCGTCCACCGGGCTGTTGATGTCGGCCCGCCCGTTGCCGTCGGCGTCGTACCCCCAGCGCGCCCACGTCGAGGGAATGAACTGCATCGGGCCCTGCGCGCCGGCCACCGAGGTGTGGACGTTCTGGCCGTTGCGCGTCTCGAGCGTCCCGATCCCTGCCAGGACGGTCCACGGCAACCCCGGGCAGGTCGTCGCCGCCCGGCGGTAGAGGTCGAGGTACGACGCCGGGATCAGCTGCCGCGCATAGGCGCTGGATGCGGACTGGTCGACCGGCGCCGCGCGGGTGACAATCACCCGCGCGGACTTGCCGAGCGTCTTGCGAACGTCCTTGTGCAGCTCGGCAAGGGAGATCTTGGGGGCCACCACCAGGACTTCGCGGGAGGGCTGCAGTCCGAGCCCGCGCGAGATCGCGTTGGCCACCATGCCCTGCGCTCCCGGCAACCCGATCGTCGCGAAGGCGCCGAGCCGCAGCGGCACCTGGAGCGAGTGCGCGCCGCGCACGGTGACGGTCTTGCCGAAGTCCTTGTGCAGCCGCTGGCTGTTCGCGAAGCCGACGGTGAGCTCGCCGCGCGCGATCGACTTCCACAGCGCCGTCGAGTGAGCAGTGAACGACGGCGTCATCGCCCTGATGTGCGACAGCGGCACGCCGATCACGTGCAGTCGACGCGGACCGACCTGCAGCTCGCCGCGAGCGAGCGCAATGACGTGGCGAACGCCCATCCGGTGGCGCAGCCGGGCGAGCTGCGAGGTCGTCGCGCTTCGTGGCAGCAGGACCGCCGCGTCCGGCGGCGTCAGGCGGCGGACCGGCGTGACCGTGGCCACCCGCTGGCCGACCGTACGGGTTGCGGCGACGTCCTGGGTGTGGGCGGCCGAGGGGTGGCCGACCACCTGCGTGATCCCTACAGCGGCACTGGCGGCCACCACGGAGAGGGCAAGCGTGCCCACGCCGACGGACGCGATCGTCCGCACACGCGGGACCCTTGGCACTGACCCTCCCCAAGATGTACGAGCGTGCCGGGTGCCATCGGCGCGCAATCAGGCCTCCGAGGCAACCAAAAGTTGGTGCAATGCGTCAAATAGAGCGGGATTAGCCGCCAATGTCGTATTCCTACCTGGACGTTGTCCGGCTAAACCGTCCACCCGGGCGCCGGCCTCCCGAGCGATCAGGCCACCGGCCGCCCAGTCCCATGGATACATCCCCGCCTCGAAGAACGCGTCGAGCTGTCCACAGGCCACGGCGCAGAGGTCCAGCGCCGCCGAACCGGCCCGCCGGATGTCCCTCACTGCCGGCAACAGGGTGGGCAACGCAGCGGCCTGGACACGACGTAGCGCAACCTCGTAGTTGAACCCCGTTCCCACCAGCGACAGCGCGGGATCGATCTGCTGTGAGCACGCCAGCCGCGTTCCGTCGCGGTAGGCGCCCTGACCGGCGACCGCGGTGTAGGTGAGGTTGCGTTCCACGTCGACGACGACGCCACAGGCCGCCTCCCCGTCGACCTCTGCCGCCACGGACACCGCGTAGTGCGGGATTCCGTAGAGGTAGTTGACGGTGCCGTCGAGCGGATCCACGAGCCACCGCACACCGCTCGCGCCCTCCTGACCGCCGCCCTCCTCGCTGACAATCGCGTCATCGGCCCGCGCCGCCGCCAGGCCGTCGAGGATCACCCGCTCCGCAGCCTTGTCCATCACCGTCACGACATCGGTCGGGCTGGACTTGGTGCTCACGCCGAGCTCGGCGGGGCGCTGCCGCAGCACGTCGGCGGCGTCGTGGGCGAGCCCGACCGCCAGCTCGAGCAGGTCGGTCGGGTCCGTCGCGATCAGCGTGCGGACTTCTTCGCCGGGGCCTTCTTCGCGACCGCCTTCTTCGCGACCGCCTTCTTCGCCGGCGCCGCCTTCTTGGCAGCGGCCTTGCGGACCGCAGCGGCCTTCCTGACCACCACGTCCACGCCGAGCTGCGGGTGCTTGATCGGGCTGTCGACGTCGCGACCCGCCGGGCCGACCGGCGTGCGCTCGTTCTTGCGGCGGATGCCGAGCTTGCCGCCGAGGAAGACCAGCGGGTCGTACTTGCGGTCGACCACGCGCTCCTTCATCGGGATGATCGCGTTGTCCGTGATCTTGATGTGCTCCGGACACACTTCGGTGCAGCACTTGGTGATGTTGCAGAGTCCGAGGCCCTCCTCCTCCTGGACCATGTGCTGACGGTCCACGGTGTCGAGGGGATGCATGTCGAGCTCGGCGTAGCGGATGAAGAACCGCGGGCCCGCGAAGGCCGGCTTGTTCTCCTCGTGGTCACGGATCACGTGGCAGGTGTTCTGGCACAGGAAGCACTCGATGCACTTGCGGAACTCCTGGCTCCGCTCGACATCGACCTGCTGCATCCGGTACTTGCCCCCCGCGTTGTCCGACGGGGGCGCGAACGCCGGCACCTCACGCGCCTTCTCGAAGTTGAAGGACACGTCGGTGACCAAATCGCGAATGACCGGGAAGGTGCGCATCGGTGTGACCGTCACCGTCTCGCCCGGCTCGAACGTCGACAGCCGGGTCATGCACATCAGGCCGGGCTTGCCGTTGATCTCGGCACTGCACGAGCCGCACTTGCCGGCCTTGCAGTTCCACCGCACGGCCAGATCGCTCGCCTCGGTGGCCTGCAGCCGGTGGATGGCATCGAGGACGACCTCGCCGTCCTCGACCTCCACGGTGTAGTTGACGAAGTCCCCACCGGACGCGTCGCCGCGCCAGATTCGCATCGGCAGCTTGCGCGGGCTCATTTGGCTGGCTCCTCGAACAGCTTGGCGAGATCGGCGGGCATCTTCGGAAGCGGCTTGCGGGAGATCGCGACCTTGCCGTTCTTCCGCGTCACGATCAGGTTGACCTTGCCCCACTCGGGGTCAGTCTTCGGGTAGTCATCCCGGGTGTGGCCGCCGCGGCTCTCGGTCCGGGTCAGCGCGGCCTTCCCGACCGCCTCCGACACCAGCAGCATCGAGCGCAGGTCGAGTGCGGTGTGCCAGCCCGGGTTGTACGCGCGCCCGCCTTCGACCGTGATCTTGGCTGCGCGCGCCTTGAGCTTCTCCACCTCCTTGAGTGCCTGCTCCATCTCCTTGGCGGTCCGGATGATCCCGACCAACGCGAACATCTGCTCCTGCAGCTCGTGCTGGATCGCGTGCGGGTTCTCCCCGCCCGCACTGTCGAAGGGAGCGAGGGCGGCCGCTTCAGCGGCCGCGACCGATGCGACCGCCGCAGACGGCCGGCGGGTCAGCTTTCGGACGTACCCCGCCGCGCTGTCACCGGCCCGCTTGCCGAACACCAGCAGGTCGGACAACGAGTTCCCGCCGAGCCGGTTGGAGCCGTGCATCCCGCCGGAGCACTCGCCCACGGCGTAGAGACCGGGGACGCTCGCGGCCTGGGTCTCGGCGTCGACCTCCACGCCGCCCATCACGTAATGGCAGGTCGGCGCGACCTCCATCGGCTCCTTCGTGATGTCGACGTCCGCCAGCTCCTTGAACTGGTGGTACATCGAGGGCAGCCGTTTGTGGATGTCGGCCGCGGTGCGCCGGGTGGCGATGTCGAGATACACGCCGCCGTGCGGTGAGCCACGGCCGGCTTTGATCTCCGCGTTGATCGCCCGGGCGACCTCGTCACGGGGCAGCAGCTCCGGTGGCCGACGGTTGTTGATGTGGTCGTCGTACCAACGGTCGGCCTCCTCCTCGGTGTCGGCCGTCTCCGCTTTGAAGTAGTCGGTGATGTAGTCGAACATGAAGCGCTTGCCCTCGGAGTTACGGAGGACACCGCCTTCACCGCGCACCGACTCGGTGATCAGCAGGCCGCGCACCGACAGCGGCCACACCATCCCGGTCGGGTGGAACTGGATGAACTCCATGTTGATCAGCGAGGCGCCCGCAGACAGCGCCAGCGCGTGGCCGTCCCCGGTGTACTCCCACGAGTTGCTGGTGACCTTGAACGCCTTACCGATACCGCCGGTCGCAAGGATCACCGCGGGCGCGTTCAGCTGGATGAACGAACCGGTCTCGCGCCAGTAGCCGAACGTGCCGGCGACCTTGTTGCCGTCCTTGAGGATCTCGGTGACCGTGCACTCCATGTACACGTCGATCCCGAGGTCGACGACGCGCTGCTGGAGCGTCCGGATCATCTCCAGGCCGGTGCGGTCCCCGACGTGCGCGAGCCGGGCGTAGCGGTGACCGCCGAAGTCGCGCTGGGAGATCTTGCCTTCCTTGGTGCGGTCGAACAGCGCGCCGTACTCCTCGAGCTCCCAGACCCGGTCGGGAGCCTCCTGCGCGTGCAGCTGCGCCATCCGCCAGTTGTTGAGCATCTTGCCGCCGCGCATCGTGTCGCGGAAGTGGACCTGCCAGTTGTCCTCGGGCCACACGTTGCCCATGGACGCGGCGATGCCGCCTTCGGCCATGACGGTGTGCGCCTTGCCGAGCAGCGACTTCGTCAGGATCGCAGTGCGAGCGCCCGACTCGTGCGCCGCGATCGCGGCACGAAGACCGGAGCCACCGGCGCCGATGACGACGACGTCGTAGTCGTGGGTCTCGTGCGCCATCAGTGCATCGCCCCGAAGATGTGGTGGTAGTCGTGCAGGTTGCCGGTCGCGACCAGCCGCACGTAGAGGTCGACCACTGCGATCCAGATCAGCGATGCCCAGGCCCACCGGATGTGGTGCTTGTTCAGCCAGGACACGAACGTCCACCACTTGTAGCGGACCGGATGTTTGGAGAAATGGTTGATCCGGCCGGCAGTGATGTGCCGGCAGGAGTGGCAGCCGAAGGTGTAGCCGATGATCAGGACCGCGTTGGCGACGTAGACGAACGAGCCGACGCCGATCTGGAAGTGGTCGCCACCGGATGACTTGAAGATGAAGGACTCGACGGCGTCGTACGTGAGGATTCCCGCGAGGGCGGCGGCGGGGTACCAGAAGTAGCGGTGGATGTTCTGGATCAGCAGCGGGAACCGGGTCTCGCCGGAGTAGGACTTGTGCGGCTCGGCGACTGCGCACGCCGGCGGGGAGAACCAGAACGACCGGTAGTACGCCTTGCGGTAGTAGTAGCAGGTCGTCCGGAAGCCGAGCGGGAAGATCAGGATCAGCAAGGCCGGCGAGAACCAGTTGCCGATGTTCCACGCCGCCCACCGGGCCTCCGGCGGGCACATGTCCGTGAGACACGGGGAGTAGAACGGCGACAGGTAGGAATGACCGGCGTAGATGTTGTGGTGATCGAACGCCGCCCACGTCGAATAGACGATGAATGCGGCGAAACCGACGAACGTGACCAGCGGCAGGATCCACCAGCGGTCGGTTCTGAGGGTTCTAGCGTTGATTGACGCTCGAACTGTCGAGCGTTCTTGAGCCACCGTCTCAGTCGCCATCGCTTGGCGGCCGTCCCTTCTGCACTCACGTCGGCGCAGCGTCCCCCGCACCGACGGATGACCTTATCTTCGCCCGGTTTGTGTGCTCTGCGTCACCCCGCCAATGTGAAGTCCGTCACGGCGCGGCGCGGAATCGCAGTTGCCCCCGTGGTGTTGTATGGAGCGATGAACGCGACCACGACTGCGGCGCCCCCGCTCTCGCCGGCTGACCGCTGCGACCGCTGCGGAGCCCGGGCGATCGTGCGAGCGGTTCTGCCGGGCGGTGGCGACCTGCTGTTCTGCGGTCACCACGGCCGCGAGCACGCTGACCGGCTCCGCGAGGTGGCGGTCGAGATCCACGATGAGGACGGCGTCCTTACCGACGCGTGAGGTCCTCGACCTGCCGTCGTAGCCAGCGTTCGACGTCGTTCTCCCGAACGGTTCGTGCCGCCCCCTCGAGCAACGTCTGGCGCCGTTCCTTCGGCATCTGCAGCGCCTCGTACATCGCATCCGCCTGCTGCTGGACGTCGAACGGCTGCACCGTGAGGGCGAACTCCCCCAGCTCCTCGTGGGCGCCGGTGTTCTCGCTCAGCAACAGCACCCCGGCGCGGTCGTTCGCGAGCACGGCCTCCTTCGCGACGAGGTTCATCCCGTCGTTCACCGCGTTGACGACCAGCACGTCGGCGACCTGGTAGGCGGCGACCGCGAAGGCCAGGTCCTCCTGCAACCGCATGTCGATCGGCTGCCAGCCGACCGTGCCGTGGCGCGCGTTGACCTCGGCGACGACGGCTCCGACCGCCGCGAGGTAGTCGGCGTACTCCGGTACGTCGGTCCGGCTCGGCATCAGCGAGGCCAGGAAGGTGACCTTGCCGCGCAGCTCCGGGTGCTGCTCGAGCAGCAGGTCGAACGCCTGGAAGCCCCGGACGATGTTCTTCGACGGGTCGGTGCGGTCGACCCGCACGATCAGCGCCCGGTCGGCCTCGGTCGCCCCGCCCAGCAGGTGCTGCTCGGTGACCGAGACCCGGTGCCGCGCGACCTCCTCACTGGCCGCGAGCTTCTCGACGGCGTCGATGTCGACCGAGATCGGGTAGTGGCGGGCGACCACCTTCCGGCCCCCGACATCGACGGTTCCCGCCTCGATGTCCACCGACAGGCCAAGGACCTCGCGGGCACACGCCAGGAAGTTACGCGCGAAGCGCCGGGTGTGGAACGCCACGACGTCGCAACCGAGCAAACCCCGCAGCAGCGGCTCGCGCATGTCGGCGGGCAGCACCCGCCACTCGTCCGGGCTCGGCCACGGGATGTGCACGAAGTGGCTGATCGTCGCGTCGGGGCAGCGCTGCCGGACCCGCTCCCCGACGAGGTAGAAGTGGTAGTCCTGCAGCAGGACCAGCGCCTTGCCGCCGCGTTCCTCGACCTCTTCGGCGACCGCGTCCGCGAACTGCGCGTTGACCGCGACGTAGCCCTCGACGAACGCCCGCCGCGTCTCTGCGGTGATCGTCGGAGCCATCGCGAGGCCGTACAGCCCGTGCTGCACGAACCACAGCAGCGGGTTCGCGATCTGCATGTAGAAGGCCTCATGCCGCGCCGGGTCGACGTCGACGTACCGCACGGCGATGGTCGGGGCGGTCTCCTGACCGACGGCCGCGAGCTGTGGCTCGGGGTCGAACGCGATCTCTACGGCGTGCCCCTCATGCTCTGTCGCCACGACCGAGTCGGCACCGGTGGCCGCGGCGCACACCCACACCGCTCGGTCCAGGTGCTCGGCGAGCCCCATCAGCGCGGTCACCAGCCCGCCCGCGCTGCGCTTGACGGTCAGCCCGGACGGCGTGCGCTGGAAGGAGGCAGGGCCCCGATGGGACAGCAGCACGACGGGCAGATCGACGGGAACCACACCATCATCTTGCCCATCCGGGGTTACGCGATGCGCGCCGTCCAGCGCCCGTCACTCGACAACACCCGGAGCGGCATGCCGAACGTTGCCGACAGCGCGGCAGAGGTCATCGTGCTCCGGACCGGCCCCGCGGCGACGAGCCTTCCCTCACGAAGCAGCAGCGCGTGCGTGGTGCCGGTGGGCACTTCCTCGACGTGATGCGACACCATCACCTGCACCGGCCCGTTCGGGTCGTCGGCGAGCCGGCTCAGCGTACGCAGCAGCGCCTCGCGACCACCCAGGTCGAGTCCCGCGGCGGGCTCGTCGAGGAGCAGCAGCTCGGGATCGGTCATCAGCGCCCGGGCGAGCTGCACGCGCTTGCGCTCCCCCTCTGACAGCGTCCCGAAGCGGCGTTCGATCAGCAGCCGCGCGCCGACCCAGCTCAGCAGGTCGAGGGCCCGCGCGACGTCGCACGCCGCGTAGTCCTCATCCCCGCGGCGCAGGCTCGCCTGGCTCGCGGTGAGGATGACGTCGAGCACCTGCTCGTCAGCCGGGATCAGGTCCGCGAGCGACGCGCTGGTCCAGCCGACGCGGGGCAGCAGCTCGTCGAGGTCGGCATCGTCGAGGTACTCCCCCAGCAGCTGGACCCGGCCCCGGTTCGGGCGTACCGCACCCGACAGCGCGCTGAGCAGCGTGCTCTTGCCGGCGCCGTTCGCGCCGACGATCACCCAGCGCTCGCCGGCGCGGATCTCCCAGTCGAGCGGGTGCAGCGTGACCTGGCCGCCGCGACGCACCTCGACACCCTCGAGGCGCGCCACCACGTCCGCGGTACGCAGATCCAGGGCAACGCTCACCTCAGCAACGGTAGAGGCGCCTGAGGCGGATGTCCGTTTAGACACGCTCGAGCGTGTCTAAGCCTTGCGGTACGCCCGCACCGCCAACGGGATGAACAGCGCCATCAGGCCCACCATCCAGATGATCCCGACCCACACGTGGTTGCCGGTGTCGGTGCCGAGCGCCAACGCCCGCATCGCGTCGACGATCTGGGTGATCGGCTGGTTGTTGGCGAACGCCTGCATCCAGCCGGGCATCGACTGGGTCGGGACGAACGCAGAGGACACGAAGGTCAGCGGGAACACCCAGATCAGGCCGAACGCCTGGACCGACTCCTCGTCCTTGATCGCCAGTCCGATGAAGGCGGACAGGCAGCAGGTGACGAGGCCGAGCAACAGCGCCAGGGCGAACATCGCGATCGCCGACAGGACGCCGCCGTGGAAGCGGAAGCCCACGGCGTAGCCGACGCCCACGATGATCAGCAGCGTCACGAGCAGGCGCACGATGTCCGCGCCCAGCCGGCCGAGGAGCACCGCGCTCCGAGCGATCGGCATCGCGCGGAGCCGGTCGAGTACGCCGCTCTTCAGCTCCATCGCCAGCGAGATGGCGGTGCCGAACGAGGTGAACGCCGCGGTCTGGCCGATGACGCCGGGGAGCAGGTAGTCGACGTAGCCGCCTTGCGCACCGGTCGCGATAGCGCCCCCGAACACGTAGCGGAACAGCAGCGTGAACATCACGGGCTGGATCACCGTGAACACGATGAACGCCGGGACCTTGAACCAGATCTTGAGGTTGCGTCGCGCCATCGTCAGCGCATCGAACGCCGACCACCCGATCTGCCGGCCGAGGCTGAGCTCACTCACCGACGGCCTCCTTCCCCTCGGTCTCCGACTCCTCGGCGCGATGTCCGGTCAACGCGAGGAACACGTCGTCGAGCGACGGCCGCCGCACCCCGAGCCCGAACACCTTGATCTTCTTGGCGTCCAGCTGGCGGACCACATCGAGAAGTACGGCGGAGCCGTTCCGTCCGGCCCGGACCGTGACCTCGGCCTTGTCCTTGTCCACCACGGGCTCCCCCTCGCCGCAGCCCTCGACCGCGGTGACCGCTGCGGCGAGCCGACGCGGATCGGCCACCGTGAACTCCACCGCGTCGCCGCCGATCGTGTCCTTGAGATCGTCGGCATCGCCTTCGGCGATGACCCGGCCGTGGTCGAACACCACGATGTTGTCCGCGAGCTCGTCGGCCTCTTCGAGGTACTGCGTCGTCAGCAGCAGCGTCGTACCGGCGGACACTAGGTCGCGGATCACCCGCCACATGTCCGAGCGGGCCCGCGGATCCAGGCCGGTTGTCGGCTCGTCCAGGAAGAGCACGTTGGGCCTGGCGACGAGCGAAGCCGCAAGGTCGAGACGACGCATCATGCCGCCGGAGTACGTCTTCGCGCGGCGGTCCCGCGCGTCGGCGAGACCGAAGCTCTCCAACAGCTCGTTGGCGCGCGCCCGGGCAGCCGCGGCGCTCATATGGAACAGCCGACCGATCAGCTCGAGGTTCTCCTGCCCGCTGAACTCCTCGACGATCGCGGCAGACTGGCCCGCGAGCCCGATCGAGCGCCGCACGCCCGCCGGATCCCTGACCACGTCCTTCCCGTCGACGATCACCCTGCCGGCGTCCGGCACGAGCAACGTGGTCAGGATCTTGACCGCCGTGGTCTTTCCGGCGCCGTTGGGACCGAGGACTCCGAGGACGCTGCCTCGCGGGACGGTCAGGTCGATGCCGTCGAGCGCTCGTACCTTCCCGAACGCCTTGTGGACGCCTTCAACGATGATCGCGTCGTCGCGCTGGGCTGCCTTCTTAGCTCGTACTGCCACGTGGTCCGACACTAGCGCCGCGCAGTGACGCGTCGAGGACCTCGATCGTGTGGGCCAGAGTCATCGCGGAGCCCGCCCGGCGCAGCGCACTGTCGATCTGCATCAGGCACCCCGGGTTCGCCGTGATCAGCAGCTCCGCTCCGGTCGCGCGGACGTTGCCGGCCTTGCGATCGGCCAGCTCGCGGGCCGGTTCCGGGTTGAGCAGGTTGTAGATGCCTGCCGACCCGCAGCAGATCTCCGGCTCGGCGATCTCACGGAGCTCGAGGCCAGGGATGCCCCGCAGCAGGTCACGCGGCTGGGCCCGCACGCCTTGCGCGTGAGAGAGGTGACACGCGTCGTGGTAGGCCGCCACAACCGGGAGCGGGTGCCGGGTCGCCACCGGGCCGAGCTCCGCGAGCAGCTCGGTGACGTCACGGCACCGGGCGGAGAACCGGACGGCACGTTCCGCCCATTCGGGGTCGTCCGCCAGCAGCCGGCCGTAGTCCTTCATCGACGATCCGCACCCTGCGGCGTTGACCACGATCGCGTCGACCGCCGCGTCCTCGAACGTCGCGATCAGCCGCTTGGCTCGCGCGACAGCCTCGGCTTCGCGGCCGGAGTGAAGCGACAGCGCTCCGCAGCACCGCTGCTTGGCTGGTGCCACCACCTCGCAGCCTTCGGCGGCAAGCACCCGTGCGGTCGCCGCGTTGACCCCGGGGAAGAACTCGCGTTGTACACACCCCAGCAACATCCCGACGCGCATCCGCAAGGGCCCGACGGGTGGCGTGAGCGCGGGCACCGCCTGCCGATCGCCCAGCGGCGGCACGAGACCGGCCATCGTCGTCAGCGAGCCGCGCATCCGTTTCCGGATGAGCCGCTGCGCGCCGGTCGCCTGATAGGCCCGCAGCAACGGCCGCAGCGCCCTGAGTCGCCGCGGATAGGGAAAGGTGGCGAAGATCATCCGCCTCAGCGCCTTCGGGCGCGACGGGTCCGCGGACTCGATCGCAGCACGGGTCTGCTCGATCAGCACGTCGTACTGGACCCCCGACGGGCACGCAGTGACACACGACATGCAACCGAGGCAGGCGTCGAAGTGACCGACCGTGGTCTCGTCGAGCGGAGCGCCGTCGAGCACGTTCTTCATCAGGTAGATCCGGCCGCGCGGCGAGTCCATCTCCTCGCCCCACAGCAGGTACGTCGGGCACGTCGGCAGGCAGAAGCCGCAGTGCACGCAGTCCGCGACCAGGTCCTCGTTCACGCGACGAACCTCCCCGGGCACATCCGACCGTCCGGGTCGAACTGCTCCTTGATCCGTCGCATCACCGCGATGCCACGCACCGGACCCCACACGTCGAGATCGCGCTTGGTGTCCTCGGGAGCCGAGGCAACGACGACCTGTCCGTCCAACGAGGAGATCGACGAGCGCAGCGAGTCGAGCGACGGCAGCTGTGCCTCGTCGACCGAAGCCTCGATGACACCGGAACCGACCTGCGCGCGGATCCGGGCCCCGGGCATTGCCTCCTCGACGGCGTCGAGCGCTTCGCGAAGACGACCCAGCCGATGCGTGACCTTAAGCCCGACCCCGCCGTCCGACCAGGCACGCTCGCCGAACGTGTAGGGCACCGTCGCCGTCACCTGTCCCCCCACCGCCGCGGTCGCCAGGTCGGCCTGCTCCACAGCCGCCGGCTCGATCGCCTCGAACACCGTCGTCAGCGACGTCCCGTCCCACTGTGCAGCAGTCGGCTCCGCGCCGGTGGCGCGGACCGCCGACAGGCACGCGGCCGGATCGTCGGTCGCGCTGACGACGACCCGTCGGGCCGGCGGTCGCGGGTGCAACCGGAACGTGCACTCGGCGATCACGCCCAGGCTGCCGAACGATCCTGTGAACAGCTTGCCCAGGTCGTAGCCGGCGACGTTCTTGACGACCTTCCCGCCGGACCTCGCGACGGTGCCGTCGGCAAGGACGACGGTGATGCCGATCAGTACGTCGCGGGGCGTGCCGTAGCGCAGTCGTCGCGGTCCGCTCGCCGCGGTGGCGACCACGCCACCGACCGTCGCCTCCTTCTCCGGCGGGTCGAGCGCGAGCCACTGACCCGCAGCCGCCACGGCCTGCTGGACGTCCCCGAGGAGCGCGCCCGCCTGGACGGTGATCACGAGATCGCCGGCGGCGTGCTCGACGATCCGGTCCAGGCCACGCGTGCTGATCGTCACGGCGGGGGCCGGGCCGACGCCTCCCCAGTGCTCCTTGGACCCGGCGCCGCGCAGGCCCACCGTCCGCCCGTCGGCTTCGGTCATCGCGAGCATCTCGGCGAGGCGTTCCACCGAGGTCGGCCGGGCGAGGTCAGAACACATCGGCGAGACCGGCCTCGGAGAGTGGATGCGCACCGGTCCGTCTGCCGGGCCGCTCGCCACACAGCCGCGGTGTCGGGAAGATCTTGCCCGGATTGGCGACGCCCGACGGATCGAACGCGCAGCGAACGAGCTGCATCACGTCGAGGTCCACCGGCGAGAACATCTTGCCCATGTGCGCGACCTTGTCGTGGCCGACGCCGTGCTCCCCGGTGATCGAGCCACCGTGCTCGAGGCACAGCTCGATGATCCGGTTGGAGACCTCCTCCGCGCGTTCGGTCTCCCCCTTCGACTCATCGAAGAGCACCAGCGGATGCAGGTTGCCGTCGCCGGCATGGAACACGTTCGCGACCCGCAGTCCTGCCGCGTCGGCGACCTCGTCGATCGCCTGCAGGACGCCCGCAAGGGCGGTGCGCGGGATGACGCCGTCCTGGACGATGTAGTCAGGGCTGATCCGCCCGACAGCGGCAAAGGCGGACTTGCGACCCGTCCAAATGAGCGCCCGTTCTGCGGCGTCAGCCGCAGAACGCAGCTCGAAGGCGCCAGCACGGCACAGCCGCTCGACGTCCACCAGCTGCGCGTCGACCTCGCACTTCGGCCCGTCGAGCTCGACGATCAGCACCGCCCCGGCACCCTCCGGGTAGCCCGGGTGCACGGCGGCCTCGGCGGCTTCGATCGCGAGTGCGTCCATCATCTCGATGGCAGCGGGCAGGACGCCCGCGGCGATGATCGCGCTGACCGCCTCACCTGCGGCCTCGATGGTGCGGAACGCGGCCAGCAACGTCTGCACCGCCTGCGGGCTCCGCAGCAGCCGTACCGTCGCCTCCGTCACGACACCGAGCGTCCCCTCGCTGCCGACGACCGCACCGACCACGTCGTAACCGACCGGGTCGGGCGCCCGGCCACCGAACCGCTCGACCGAGCCGTCAGGCATCACGACCTCGAGCCCGGTGACGTGGTGAGCCGTGAAGCCGTACTTCAGGCAGTGCGCACCGCCGGAGTTCTCCGCGACGTTGCCGCCGATGGTGCAGACCTGCTGGCTCGACGGGTCCGGCGCGTAGTAGTAGCCGTCGGGTGCGGCGGCCGCGGTCAGGTGGGCGTTGATGACGCCCGGCTCGACCACCGCGCGCTCATCCGCGACGTCGAGGTCGACGATCCGGTTCAACCGCGAGGTGACGACCAGCACGCCGTCGGTGCGCGGCAACGCGCCGCCGGACAACCCGGTACCCGAGCCTCGCGCGACGAACGGCACGGACAGCTCCGCGCAACGGCCGACGACGTACGCGACGTCAGCCGTCGACTCCGCAAGGACGACGAGTCCCGGAGTCGAGCGGTACGACGACAGCCCGTCGCACTCGTACGTCCGTAGCTGGGACGGCTCAGTGATGACCTGCTCGCGCTTGAGGCGCGCCAGGCAGTCAGCGGTGAGCTGCTCCAGCCCGTCCATGGGATGAACCGTAGAGCGTTAGTCCTCGAGGAGGTCGTAGGCCGGAAGGGTGAGGAAGTCGACGAAGTCGTCGGCGAGGGCGACCTGTTCGAAGACCCGCCGGGCGTCGTCCCACTTGCCCTTGGCGAACGTCTCGTCGCCGACCTCGGTCTTGATCTCGGCCATCACCTCGTCGGCGACGCCACGCACGAGGTCCGCCGTGACCTGCTCGCCGGTGTCGGCGAGCTTCACGTCGTTGTGCACCCACTGCCAGACCTGTGAGCGCGAGATCTCCGCGGTCGCCGCGTCCTCCATCAGGTTGTGGATCGCGGCCGCCCCGACGCCGCGCAGCCACGACTCGATGTAGCGGATGCCGACGTCGACGTTCATGCGCAGCCCGGCCGACGTGCGCTCCCCCGGTGTCTCGTTGGCCGCCAGGATCTTCGCCGCCGACACGTTGACCTCGGGGCGCAGCCGGTCGATCTGGTTCGGCTTGTCGCCGAGGACCGCGTCGAACTCCGCCATCGCGGTGGCCACCAGGTCCGGGTGGGCAACCCACGTGCCGTCGAAGCCGTCATTGGCCTCGCGCTTCTTGTCGGCGGCCACCTTCTCGAGCGCGACCCGGTTGATCTCGGGGTCCTTTCGGCTCGGGATGAACGCCGCCATGCCACCCATCGCGAACGCGCCGCGCTTGTGGCAGGTCTGGACCAGCCGCTCGGTGTACGCCCGCATGAACGGGACGGTCATCGTGACGCTGTTGCGGTCCGGCAGCAGGTACTCCTCGCCGCGATCCCGGAACGTCTTGATCATCGAGAACATGTAGTCCCAGCGTCCGGCGTTGAGGCCGTAGGAGTGATCGCGCAGCTCGTAGAGGATCTCCTCCATCTCCAGCGCCGCCGGGATGGTCTCGATCAGCACCGTCGCCCGGATCGTGCCCTGCGGCAGACCGAGCGCGTCCTGCGCATGGACGAACACGTCGTTCCACAGCCGCGCTTCGAGGTGGGACTCCATCTTGGGCAGGTAGAAGTACGGCCGGGTGCCCTTGTCGAGCAGCCGCTGGCCGTTGTGGAAGATCACCAGGCCGAAGTCGAACAGGCCGCCGCTGATCGGCTGGTCGTCCACGAGGACGTGCTTCTCGGGCAGGTGCCACCCGCGCGGTCGTGGCATCAGCGTTGCGAGCTGCTCCTTGAGCGCATAGCTCTTGCCTTCGGGCGTGGTGAAGTCGATGCGACGCTCGATCGCGTCGGTCAGGTTGATCTGGCCCTGGACCTGGTTGTGCCAGTTCGGGGCGCTGGCGTCCTCGAAGTCGGCCATGAACACCTTCGCGCCGGAGTTGAGCGCGTTGATGAGCATCTTCTTCTCGGTGGGGCCGGTGATCTCGACGCGTCGGTCGACCAGGTCGGCGGGCGGCGCCACCCGCCACGAGTCGTCCTCGCGGATCTCCTTGGTCTCCGCCAGGAAGTCGAGCTTCCCCGTGTCGGCCGCCTCCTGGCGACGGGCCTGACGGCGCTCGAGCAGCTCGGCGCGGCGTGGCCCGAACGTCCGCTGCAGGTCCGCGACGAACGCGAGCGCCTCCGGCGTCAAAACCTCGTCGAACCGCTCCTCGATCGGCCCCGTCACCTTTGCGCTGCCAGACATACCCGCTCCTCAAGTCGTCGAAGTCGAAGACGACGTAGAGGTTAGTCAGAGCCCGAGCCGAGCCTCGCGAAGCGAGGCGACGGCTTCGGCGTCGCCGCTCAGCTCCACCTGCGCGATGTCCTTGCGGTTGAAGGTGTAGAGCAGGATCTCGCCCACCAGACCCGTGATCCGGACCGTCGGCCCGGTGCCGCCGACAACCGCGCGGCCGCCGTTCTCCGCGACGACCTCGACTTGTACGCCGCGAGCGCGCCGAAGCGACAGCCGCAACGAGCGCCGCAGCCGGTCCCACATCGCGGCGTCCATCGCGTCAGGAAGGTCGCGCGGACCCTCTCCGTTCGCGCGGCGTACGTCCTCGTGGTGCACGAAGTACTCGAACAGGTTCACCTGCTCGTCGAGCGGTCGCATCAGCAGCGGCGGGCCGGCAGCCACCCGTGCCAACACGTCGTCGAACGTGTGGACCCGCAGCACGCTCGCCATGACGCGGTCGGTGTGCGTCGCGAACGGTCCGCCGAGAACGACGCCGGGGCCGGCGTCGGGGCGGCGCTCCCTGACATAGAGGTGTGCCGCCAGATCGGCGGTCGTCCAGCCGGTGCACGCCGTGGGCGCGTCCGGTCCCAGTCGGCGCATCAGATCGACCAGCTCGGCCCGCTCGCCTCTCGCCCACGTGCTCATGCCTCCTAGGATGCCAACTCATGACCAATCCGCCGATTGCGGCGGCCCTGGCCGGTCGGCACGTTCTCGTCACCGGCGCAACCGGGTTCGTCGGCGAAGCGCTGCTGGAGCGGCTGCTCTTCGACCTGCCGGAAACCCGGGTCGCGCTGCTCGTCCGCGCTCGCGGGATGACGCCCGCCGCGCAGCGGGTGGAGCACCTGCTGGCCGGCGCTGCGTTCGGCCGGCTCCGCGACCGGGACGGCGCCGAGGCCGTCAAGGCGCTGGTCGGCACCCGGATCACGGTCATCGAAGGCGACCTCGACCACGTCCCGCCGCTGCCAGGCGATCTCGACGTCGTCATCCACTGCGCCGGCGAGGTCTCGTTCGACCCGCCGATCGACGAGGGCTTCGCGACGAACCTCGGCGGCACGCTCAACCTGCTCGCCGCGGTCGAGGCGAGCGGCTCCCGGCCGCACTATGTCCACGTGTCGACGGCGTACGTCGCCGGCCGCCAGCAGGGACACATTCGTGAGGGCCGGCTGGAGCACTCCGTCGACTGGCGGTACGAAGCCGACCTCGCCTCGCAGCTGCGGGCGCGGGTAGAGGTCGAGAGCCGGACGGCGGAGCGGCTGGCGGAGTTCAGCAACGAGGCCGAGAAGCAGCACGACGTGACCGGCGCTTCCTCGGTGTCCGCGGAGGCTGAGAAGCGGCGCGCGCAGTGGGTGAGCAAGGCGCTCGTCGATGCGGGCCGGGAGCGCGGCCGCAGCCTCGGCTGGACTGACTGCTACACGTTCACCAAGGCGATGGCGGAGCGCGCGGTCGAGGAGACCGCCGTCCACCTTCCGGTCACGGTCCTGCGCCCGAGCATCATCGAGAGCGCACTGGAGCAGCCGTTCCCCGGCTGGATCCAGGGCTTCAAGATGGCCGAGCCGATCATCCTGGCGTTCGGCCGCGGTGACCTTCCGGAGTTCCCGGCCATCCCCGACGGCGTCCTCGACGTGATCCCGGTCGACCTCGTCGTCAACGCCACGCTCGCCGCGGCCGCGCAGTCGCCGGAGCCCGGCTCGCCGGCGTACTACACGATCTGCTCGGGTGCCCGGAACCCGCTTCGCTTCGGGCTGCTGTACGAGCTGGTGCGCGAGTACTTCATCGAGCACCCGATGGTGCAGCGCGACCGCGGCGAGGTGAAGGTTCCACAGTGGAACTGGCCGGGGTCCGCGCGGGTCGGGCAGCTGATCAAGATCGCGGAGCGGGCACAGCGCACGGCGGACCGGGTCGTCACCTCGCTGCCCCGCTCCAACCGCACCCGCGGCTGGGCGAAGTCGCTCGACCGACAGAAGGGTCGCATCGAGTTCCTCCGCCGTTACTTCGACCTCTACCAGCCCTACACGGAGGCGGAGCTCCACTTCACCGACAACGCGACGTACGCGTTGCACGAGGCGCTCGATCCCGCAGATGCCGAGCGGTTCGGATTCGACGCGGCGGTGATCGACTGGCGCTACTACCTGCAGGACGTGCACGTCCCGGCCGTCGTCACGCCGATGACGGCCCTGCAGGCCATGCGCGAACCGCGCCCCGAACCATCGCGGCAGGCCGCCACCGCAGGCGCCGACGTCGTCGCCGTCTTCGACATGGACGGCACGCTGCTGTCGAGCAACGTGGTCGAGGCCTACCTCTCGCTGCGCCTCCGGGAGCTCGGACCGGCGGCCAAGGCGAAGGAGCTCGGCGACGTCGCCAAGGCGCTGCCCCGCTGGTTGGCCACCGAGCGCCGCGACCGTTCCGCGTTCCTTCGGATGGTCTACCGCCGCTACGAGGGCGCCTCGCTCGCCGAGCTGAACCGGACCGTCGACGATCACGTCCGCGAGTCGATGCTCAACCGGCTCGCCCCGGCGGCGGTGCGCGCCATCCGGGAGCATCGCGCTGCCGGACACCGGCTGGTCCTGGTCACCGGCGCGATCACGCCGCTGACCCGGCCCATCGCACCGCTGTTCGACGAGATCGTCGCGGCCGAGCTGCAGACCGACTCCTCCGGTCGCTGCACCGGGCTCCTCGAGCGGCCGCCTCTCGTCGGCGAGTCGCGCGCCGCCTGGCTGCGGCACCGGGCCGCCGAAGAGGGCTGGGACCTGCGCGCCAGCTACGCCTACGCCGACTCGGCGAGCGACCTTCCGCTGCTGCGCGCGGTCGGCCACCCGGTCGCGATCGACCCGGATGTCGTCCTGTCCCGCGTCGCGCGCAAGGAACGGTGGCCGGTAGAAATCTGGCACGCCGGGACGGCGCCGAAGCGCGAAGCGCTGGTGGCGCAATGATCACCGCGCTCGAGGTCTACCGGTCGCTGCCGCGTTACGTCGCCGCGCGCGCCATCGGATCCCGCGCGCCGGGACTGCTCGCCGGACCCCTTGCGCCGCTTCGGCTCGTGCACCGCGACGGGCCGCGCACTCCCGGTGACGGATGGGTACGGGTCCGGCCGCGGCTGTCCGGCATCTGCGGTAGTGACCTTGCCACGCTGTCCGGCCACACCTCTCTTTACTTCACGCCGCTGGTGTCGATGCCGTTCGTTCCAGGCCACGAGGTGGTGGGCGAGACCCGCGACGACGCACCCGGCATCCCGGCCGGAAGCCGCGTCGTCATCGACCCGCTCCTGGGCTGCGAAGCAAGAGGCCTGGTCAAGTGCGCAGCCTGCGAAGCAGGGCAGCGCAACCGCTGTGACCGGATCACCGTCGGCCACATCTCCCCCGGCCTGCAGACCGGCTACTGCGCCGACACCGGAGGGGGCTGGAGCGGCGAGCTGGTCGCTCACGTGTCGCAGTTGCACGTCGTCCCCGACGACCTGCCGGACGAGCGCGCCGTGCTCGTCGAGCCGCTCGCCTGCGCGATCCATATCGCGAGGCGCGCAGCGCCGGATGACGGCGGATCCGTGCTCGTGGTCGGGGCCGGCGCAGTAGGCCTCTTCACCGCGCTTGCGTTGAAGGAGCTCACGCCGGCGAGCCAGATCACTGTCGTCGCGAAGCACGCCAAGCAAGCGCAGCTGGCGAGGACGATGGGTGCGACCGACGTCGTCAGCCCGTCGGAGGTCGCGGGCGCCGTGCGGAGAAGCACGAGGGCGCTGCGCCTCGAGCCCGAGCGGGGCCCGGCGTATCTACTCGGCGGCGTCGACGTCGCGATCGACGCGGTCGGCTCCCGGGGCTCGATCGACACCGCGCTTCGCTCCGTCCGGGCGGGTGGCCGGGTGGTCCTCGGCGGGGTGCCCGGGGACGGCGTGGACATGACGCCCGCATGGTTCCGCGAGCTCGACGTGACGGGCGCATACGCGAGCGCCGGTGACGCGTTCGACGTCGCGATGCGACTCGCGCACGATGCGCCGCTCGACGACCTGCTCGGTGTCGCCTACCCGCTCGATCGATGGCGAGAGGCCCTCGACCACGCGCACGACGGTGGCCGGTTGGGAACCCTGAAAGTTGCGTTCGACCTGAGGAGAGCGTCCTAGCGATGTCCAGACCAGGCTTTGTCCTCAACGTGGACGAGCGGACGCCGCCGCTGCTGATGCACTCCGGCGAGTCCTTCCACCTTCAGGAGTTCCCGCTCGGCACCCGGGTGATCTACCCGCCGGAGTCGTTGCCCGGCGTCGTCGATGTCGACGAGGCGATCGAGCAGGCGTTGCTCAGCCCGATCGACTCCGAGCCGCTGCCCGCGTTGCTGCGACCCGGGATGAAGCTGACGATCGCCTTCGACGACATCTCCCTCCCGCTGCCGCCGATGCGCAAGCCGGACATCCGCCAGCGCGTGCTGGAACACGTCCTGCAACATGCCGCCGACGCCGGGGTCGACGACGTCGAGCTGATCGTCGCGACCGCGCTCCATCGCCGGATGACCGGCGCGGAGATCAAGGCCGCCGTCGGGGAGCGGGTCTACCGGTCGTTCTGGCCGGACCACCTCTACAACTTCGACGCCGAGGACCGGGACAACCTCGCCCACCTCGGTACGACGGAGCAGGGCGAGGACGTCGAGATCTCCAAGCGGGCGGCGGAGTCCGACCTGCTCGTCTACGTCAACGTCAACCTGGTCGCGATGGACGGCGGTTGGAAGTCCACGGCGGTCGGGCTCGCGTCGTACAACTCGCTGCGCCACCACCACAACGCGCACACGATGATCCACTCCCGGTCGTTCATGGATCCGCGGCACTCCGAGCTGCATTCCAGCGCCTGGCGGATGGGCCGGATCATCAACGAGCACGTCAAGGTGTTCCAGATCGAGACCACACTCAACAACGACGCGTTCCCGTCGCAGTACGGCTTCCTCACCAAGCGCGAGTGGGAGTGGTCGCTGAAGGACCAAGCCCTGTTCCTCGGGGCGAAGCGGGGCCTCGACCTGCTCCCCGCGAAGCAGCGCCGGCAGGTCTTCCAGAAGATGGAGGCGCCTTACGCGCTGACCGGCATCTCCGCCGGAGCGGTCGAGCCGGTGCACGAGCAGACCCTCGAGCGGGTGCACCGTCAGCAGCTGGTCGAGGTCGACGGTCAGACCGACGTGCTCGTGATGGGCCTGCCGTACCTGTGCCCGTACAACGTCAACAGCGTGATGAACCCGATCCTCGCCGCCTGCCTCGGGCTCGGGTACTTCTTCAACATGTACCGAGGCAAGCCCTTGGTCCGCGAAGGCGGCGTGATCATCCTCGACCACCCGGTGCCGTGGGAGTTCTCGACGCTGCACCACCCGAGCTACGTCGACTTCTTCGACGAGGTGCTCGCGGAGAGCACCGACCCGAAGGTCATCGGTCCCAAGTTCGAGCAGCAGTACGCGACCGACCCTTGGTACACGCACCTGTACCGGACCTCGCACGCCTACCACGGCGTTCACCCCTTCTACATGTGGTACTGGTGCGCGCACGCTCTCGACCACGTCGGGCAGGTCATCTGGGTCGGCGGCGACCGCCGCGCGGTGGCGCGGATGGGCATGCGGTCCGCCTCGACCTTCGCCGACGCCCTCGAGCTCGCCCGCGACACGGTCGGCAGCAGCCCGACCATCACCTACACGCACAACCCGCCACATCTCCTCGCGGACGTGAAGTGAGCAGCCTTCAGCGCGAGCTGAAGGCGCTCGCGAACGGCTGGCGCTGGGGCCACCGCAAGCTGCCGCCGCACTCCGCCGAGCCGCACCACGCGTTCGAGGAGCGCAAGGAGTTCCCGACGGACTGGGCACGGTCGCGTCCGGCGAGAGCCGCGCGCGAGGCGATCCTGCGCGGCGGACTCACCCCGCTGGTGCACCGAGAGACGACGATGAAGGTGGAAGGGCTCGACGTCTTCGACGGGCTCGACGGCCCGGTGATCATCGTGGCCAACCACACCTCCCACCTCGACACCGCGCTGCTGCTGACGACGCTGCCGGTCGACTGGCAGCGCAAGGTCACCGTTGGCGCGGCCGCCGACTACTTCTTCGATGCCTGGTGGCGCGCGATCGGGTCGGCGCTGGTCTTCGCGACCTTCCCGATCGAACGCCACGGCCACGGTCTGTCCGACACCCCCGCAAAGCTGATCGCCGACGGCTGGTCGATCGTGATGTTCCCCGAAGGCACCCGGTCACCGGACGGCTGGACCCGACGGTTCCGCCCGGGCGCCGCCGCCCTCGCTCTCGCTCACGGCCTCCCGGTCCTGCCGGTCGCGATCCGCGGCTCCTACGCAGCGATGCCGAAGGGACGCGGCTGGCCCAAGCCGGGCCGGCCGCCGGTCCACGTCCGCTACGGACATCCGATCCGCCCGAAGGACGGCGAGGGGACGCTGGAGCTCAACGCCAGGATCGCCGCGGCCGTCGAGACGCTGCTCGACGAGGACGCGAGCGACTGGTACGCCGCTGCCCTGCGCGCCGCCAAGAGCGAGACACCGCCGTCGAGCGGCCCGCAGGTGGCCGACTGGCGCCGGGTGTGGGCATCGACCGAAGGCCCGAAGAACACGCAGCGTCACGTCAAGGCGTGGCGCTAGTCCTCGACCGCGTCCAGAACGAACGCGGCGAGCTCGTCCTCCGCCAGGACGGCGAGCACTTCGAGGTGATCAGCAACGGCACATTCCTGATGGACACCCGCAACGGGGAGTCGGAAAGACGCTTGGTGCAGGCGGCGCTCGCTCGGAACGAGCGAGCAAGCAGCGTCCTGATCGGCGGCCTCGGCGTCGGCTTCTCGCTGATCGAGGCGCTGAAGGACCAGCGGGTAGCGCGAGTCACGGTCGTCGAGATCGAGTCGGCGATCATTCGCTGGCACCGAGAGCATCTGGCCGGCATCAGCGAGGCGGC
>DASZTV010000030.1:0-37975 GCA_035548125.1 Mycobacteriales bacterium
ATCGACACCGTCGTGCTCCACGGCAGAGCATCAGGCACCGCCACCGTCAGCTACGACAACCCGGCAGGGGTCGTATCCGGTGCCGACACCGTCATCTACAACGACTACTCCGACAACGGCCGTGACGTGGTCAACGGGACAACCTCGTTGGTCAACCCGACCATCCTGACCGGACCGATCCACCTGAGCTCGCACCTCACCATGACCGGCGACAACACCGGATCCTCCGATGTCGACCTGACCTACACCGGGATCGACACGGGGCAGGTCAAGGTGACCGGGACCGCGAGCGACAGCTACGACGGAACCACCATCTCCGGTGTTCCGCACGTGCCGGCGCACTGCCCGAGCAGCCTTCCAAGAAAGCCGGTCACCACGATCAAGGCGCGGCGTGTGACCCGCCACGGACATGAGTACGTGCTCGCCCACGTGACCGGTCGTATTGCAGGCGACGGCACCAACGAAGCAACGACCGAGATCGCCCCCGTCATCGACGCCACCGTACGCATCGACAGGGCTACCGCTCACACCAATCGCCACGGTGTCGCGCTAGTCCGCATCCCTGCGCACCTGCACGGACGTCACAAGGTGACGATGACCGCAGGAGACACCCTCCGCACCGCCCAGACATCGGTGACGGTGTGAGCACGCGATGCGCTGGCGCGGCGGCGCATCGCACGTCCAGCCCAGGACAACCACATCGATGGCGTCGAATAGCGCCGGTCTTGTCGTTACGGCTTGCTAGATCAGCACGCTCAAGATCGTCCCGGCCACGGACGTAAACCGACATCTCACTATTCCGGATCGTCTGCGCCACGCCGGATAGACACGACAGGTCACCGACTGAGATGCCCGTCCCTACAACACGGCAGCAGCCTGAACACTCGCGATATCAGCACGTAGCACTTGGCATGTACTCCTTTCAGAACTGGCACTACCGAACGATGGGCGTAGTCCAGCGCTCGTGACGGCCCTCGCTGACTTGTGGCACACACTCGTGGAGAGGCCAAGAACCGGCGAGGATGTCGGCGTGACAGACGGCGGACCGAAGAAGCTACGACCCTTGTACGTCGTGGCCTTCGAGTCGACCTCGTCGCCAGTACCGGGCGCGGGATCTCTGCCGGTGCTGCCTCTCCTCGCTGGCTCGGCACTCGCCGACGGCACCGCGCCGCATCTGCTGGACCGTGACCTTGTCGAGGTGCTGCCTGCACTCTGGTACTGCCTGCAGCTTCCTCGGACATACATGGACGTCACCGATTGGCCGTCGGCGGGTGCTCTACTCCTGAGCCACTGGCTCAGCATCGGGCATGCGATTCTGCCCGTGCCCGTCTACCACTTCGGCATCGTCGAGAACATCGCCCAATATCAGAAGGCGCTTGTGTTCTGCCCAGACCGGTTCCTCGACGAACTCACCGGCCCGTCGGTTGCCGCGGGTTTCATGGCGGCGCCTGTGGCGTTTTCGGCGCTCTCGGACGCGTCACTGCCTGTGCACTGGGCCGCCGTTTGCGACGCCTACGGCGTGCCGGTCCCCGACGACGTGCCGACAGCTCTGGTGCGGCGTCTCGACCTTGCCGGCGTAAGCATCCCGCGCAGTCAGATCCGACGGGCTCTTGGCTTGCCTGCTGGCGCGATCGTGGGACCTGAAGACCTGAGTTCTGCTGCATTCGACGTCTGGACGCAGCGTGCACACCTGGAGGCCCTTGTTGATCTTGGGCCGGACGATGTCGGTCAGATCGAGCTGACATCCGCCGAGGTTGTGGCCTACATGGCTAAGGCCAGGTTCAACTTGACGCTAACTTTGCCTGGCGTCGCGCCGCGATATGCCCGCCGTGCCTATACGCCGGAACAGATCGCTGCATTTGGCGCCTTCCCACAGTTCGACCCGACGGACGTCTGGACGCCGACCCCGCCGGCATCCGATGCGGCGGCAGAACGGGCTGCGCTCGAGTTCGTTGCTACGCACGCGGCGGTCGCTTCGGGCGCCCTGGCTCTGACCATGCCGCAGGTCCCGCCGGAGGCATGGACTCAACTGCACATGCTCGAACGTCATCTCGCCGAGTCCGAGGGCGGCAAACCGTGGAAGGTCGCCCAGCTCTTAGGACGCCTCGACGCGGCCTGTGCCCCTTTGTGGTCTGAGCTGGTCGTTGACAGCCTGCGCGGCGCTTCCTCGGTGCGGGTGGTCGGTAACTTCCCGCTTGGTCTGCTGACCCCACCAGGTCACAGTGTTCCGCTCGCGGGTCTTGTGCCGGTCGTGCAGCTGCCCGCCACCCCGCTGACTCGTGCGGTAGAGCTCGAGCTTGACGACTCGCAGAGCGTCGATTTCTCGGCCGGGGTGCGGGTGCTGGTCGCTGAATGCATTCCTCCGGACGACCCAGTCGGGAGCATGTCCTTCGACGCGATGACCCAGGCGGCTGCATTGCTGACGGAGACCGGCAGCAAGGTTGTCGTCGAGGTGGTGCAAACCGGATCGGTTGAGGCAGTACGGTCGGCAGTCGCCGAGCATCAACCGCAGATCCTGATGATCTCGGCCCACGGCTACTACCCGGATGACGGTTCGGTCTCAGGACTCGTCATCGGCGAAGGGCTCACCCTGGGAGCGGATCTCGGGCCGATGCCGCCAGTGGTGCTCCTCAGTGCCTGCAATACAGCCGTCCGCGGTGATGGCGGACCTACCGTCACCGACCTGCTGCGCAAACAGGGCGCGTACGCCGTCCTCGGTGCCCAAGTACCAGTGAACGTCTTCCAGAACGCACTCCTGATGGGTCGGCTCCTGGTCAATCTCAGCGAGTTGTATGCAGGTCGGGTCGTTGCCGAGTCGCTACTCGAGCTCTGGCACCACGTCCAATCGACGCAGCTGATCAACGACATCCTGGCCTCGAACAGGAAGCTCCATGCGTGGTCCATGACGCCGAAGCGTGGACTCGACGCACCGCTGATCGAGTTCATGTTGGGCATCGGCGATCAGGTCCCGCTTCATCGAGCGACGATGTATCAGGACACGCTTGCCAGGCTGCTGTATGTCGCCGAGCAGATGGGTGACCTCGAACGGGTCCGAGCGTGGCTGCCCAGGCGCTTCGTTCCCGAGACTGCGTTCTACCAGCTCGTCGGGGAGCCGGAACGGGTGATGTTCGCGCCACCGCCGGCCTCGATACTCGCCGACGAGCCCTACCCCGTTTGATGCCGGCCTCAGAGTGGACTCGAACATCCAGAGGAACTCACCGAACTCCGTGCGACGGGCTGGAGGGGCGCCCCGCCGCGGTGTAATCCGGGGCTCTCGTCGGCGCCGCGTTAGCCACATGGCTATCTCCGAGTTCGCAAGTCACTTGATCAGTGACCGACCAGACCTTGCCACCGCCTCAGGTCCTGCAGTGGTACTCGAGAGCCCCGAGGCCGGACGATTGCGGCGGTTCCAGGCCTGCTCCAGCGGGTGCGCATCAATGTGCCGAACGCTCCGGGAGCAACAGAAAGCAAAACGAGAGCAAAATGACTTCGTGAAGCGTCAGGGCCACGATCCTTGATCGTGGCCCTGACCTGCATCTTCTCTAGTAGCGGGGGCAGGATTTGAACCTGCGACCTCTGGGTTATGAGCCCAATCCACAGCTTCTGATTGGATCTTGTCTTACCGCTCGGCATTGCCGAAAATCGTTGTACTGCAACGGTTTCTTCGTCCCTTCTGGTAGCTCCCCGTACCCCGCCGTACCCCGAAGTTCACGGACGAGTGACGGACGAGCAACGGGCGGGCGATGTCGGACGGATGAGCGCATGGCGTTTGCAAAGAGGCGGGTCGGTAGAAGCGGCCGGGTCAACTACACCGCGATCTACCTTGACCCGAGTGGTCGAGAGAGATCCGCCGGGACATTCGAGGGCAAGCGCGACGCCGAACGGGCGGCACGTCGCGCCGAAGGCACGGTGGAGTCCGACGAATGGATCGATCCGACCGACGGCAAGATTACGTTCGAGCGTTACGTCGAGGACTACTGGTGGCCTAGCAGGCAACTGGAGGTCAGCACGCGCGCCGCCTACCGTTCCTACCTCGACAAGCACTTCATTCCGTACTTCGGCGCGCGGCCGATGGCGACGATCACAACCACGGCGATCGAGGCTTGGATCGCCCAGGCAACTGCCGATGGGCTGTCCGCCGCCTCCGTGCGGAAGTACCACTCGATGCTCAAGACCATCTTCAAGCGGGCGATCCGTGACCGGGTTATAAGTCACAACCCGTGCGCGGAGACCGAACTGCCGAAGACGGTCGGGCAGCCCCGCACGATCCTCAGCCCTGCTGACTTCGACCGGCTACTCGCCGAGATCCCGGATCGTTGGCGGCTGCTCGTTCTTCTCGATGTTGAGACAGGGCTTCGCTGGGGCGAGCTCGTAGCGCTTCGGCCGCGTCACATCGACTTCCTGCGTCGACTCATCTTCGTGCGAGAGGTCGTCGTCGAGGTCTCCAAGAAGATGAGCCCTACCGGCGAGCGCATCATCTTCAAGGGTTATCCCAAAGATGACGAACACCGCGTCATCAAGGTTGGTCAACCGCTGGTGGATCTCATCAGCGCGCACATCGCCGAGCACGGACTTTCCCGTGACGACTTGCTCTTCTCGTCGTCGCGTCGCTCGGGCACGACGCCTGTCTCGCGCAACACCTTCCGCACGAGGGTCTGGGTCCCTGCCGTTGAGCGAGCAAGTATTGGCTTTCACGTGCGGGTGCACGATCTGCGCCACGCGCATGCCTCGTGGCTCTTGGCCGGCGGTGCCGATCTCCGGACGGTCATGGCCCGGATGGGGCATTCTCACGTGACAACTACCCAGCGATATCTGCACGTACTGCCCGACGCGGACGATCACGCGCTTGCCGCCTTCGAACGGGTCCGAAACGGCACGGGGCCGCGAGGCGTTAGGCAACGGGAGGTGAGGCCTCGCTAAGCAGAACCGACTACTCTCGTCCACCCGCACGCGCGTGCTCCACCCCTAGCAATGCCGTCACATGAGCTCGTGGAACTAGAAGTCGCCGACCGATCCGGATTGCGGGAAGCTGCCCGCTCCGAACTGCCCGGAACGCGGAGTTGCGAGATATGCCGAGCAAACGCGCGGCCTCATCGACTGTCATCGTGAGGCACTCAGGGTCGGGCATGCCGCACCACTCTCGCGAACGGCTCGGTGACCGTCGCCCACGCGCGACGGCTCGGCAGCCAAGGTGAGGGCGATGACTCAGCGGCAATCCTGCACGGGGGGTGCCATCGCAAGACGCGATCAGCTAGCCGGCCGTCCTTATCGGGTTGATCCACGCGGCCGCTCCTATCTGCGGGGTGGGTAATCGTCGGCGAATCACAGCGGGAAGGAACCCCCGGACCGTCCCCCGGGAGGTCCCCCGACCGAGCGGCGGCCCACGGCGGTCAGCGAGCATCGTGCGGGGGGTTGGGCACGGGCGAGGCGACGCGGACCGCTCGGCCTACCGCCGCCGCGACCTTGCTGGATGGTTGTCGCCGCGTCTACGGAGGAGCGCGTCGGCCCTAGTTGTACTGGGCGTGGATGCACGCGGGAGCGGTGGCGACTAAGGCGATTCAGTGGCAGGAGACCCGGCACCGCTGCAACTGAGAGATCGTCGTCGCCGACCAGTCGCGGAGCTACTTGCGAGCAGCGACTCGAACGACCGAAAGGCCCAGCTCGGTTGAACCCGAGAACTCGAGTAGGGAGATGTCTTTACAACCGGCTACTCATCGTGTCGGCGTCGAGCTCACAGTGGCCGTGTTCCCCGAAGGAGGGTCGTGGCGGCCCTTCATCGGCGCCACGCAGCAAGTTCGCGGGACACACCAACGGCGGCGCCTGAACCGGCCGGGACTATGACTCGAGCGCGGAAGGCCCCGCCGGGTCGGCGGAACGATTCGCCTGTAGCCGGCCCATGATCTGGCCAACGAGACTCTGCTGGGCGACAGCAGCACGCTCTGCAGCGGCAGCGAACCGCGCCGGGTAGTCCGAGATGTTGTGGACCAGCCAGCGTCGCGAACCCGCCAGGTGATCGGTCTTGTAGGCGCTCGCCAGTTGGCGACCCTGCCGAAAACCCAAACTGCTCTGCACCTCGTCGTGGACGGACCCCACGGCCTGCCACCCCAATGCCTCGACAGCGTCATCGCCGGTGAGTGCCCCAGTCGTCCGGAGCGCACGATCGACGGCTGTGAGTTCATCGTTGCTTGCCACGGAGGCGAAACGAATCATGTCGGCACCGTACTAGACGCGGCGAGCGGATACACCGGGTCGCGAAACGCCCTCACCGTCACGGATACGCGCCGCCCGAGGTAGTGCGACCTTCTCGGAACCGAGTGCTCCCAGCTCCGGTTCGTGTCCCACGGCGTGACAAACCCCGTGCCGTTGTGGGCTGTGACGTCGACTGTTTGACCGCGATCCTTCTGCATCGGTGTGAGGCGAAAGGTTCTCGTCTCTCCCATGGATACCGTAACGATCGGCGCCCGCCACAAGCCCTGCGATGCTGTCAGAGTGAGGCCCGATGTAGTCGTCCTTACCGTCGTATCAGTTCACCAAGAGTCCATTGAGTTGACCGTCGACCGATTCGCGTGCCCATGTGAGTAATGGACACAGCACAACCGGAAGCTGCAGTGCGTTGTTGCGACTTCCGGTGTATTGGTAGTCGGCACCGTAGGCCTGCTGCCATCGGGGCACCGCGAGCGCACGTCCGAACATGCACACGACGTGCCGCTCCGCTGGGTGAAGATCCCAAACCTCGGCGAAGGTTGCGTCATCCCAGACAAGATGCGGCGGTAGTTCGGACAGTAGGAGTGAGCACCCGTCAGGCAGCCAGATCTCACGTAACTGGGTCACGACTCCTCCGCAGGACTATCGGAGATCTTGACCACTAGAAGCATGAGACTCCTCTGTCGTGACACCGAACCGACATTCGAGCGGTAGTCGCTGCTCCTTGGAACGTCTTTGTGGCTGAGGGATTGGTCGTCGTTGATTGTTGCGATCGTCGACAGCGGCGTACCCTGACACGACGGCCGTCCGCGGTCAGGAGCTGGAGTTACGCCAAGCCGACGGACTCGGCCGAGCGTCGGACTGGCCCCGAACCCGGCGGCGCCGCCGATGTGGATCGTGGCTAGTCAGTCGCGAAATCGGGCCGCCTTAGAGGCGGCGAGGTTGCCGACCATCGCGACCGCGCAGGACCTCTCGCGGGCTCAATGAAGTGGCCGGCGCACAGTCGACACAACTGGGACGGAGGATTTCCGGCCATTAGAACCTGGCGACCAGACTTCAGCGGCGACGTGCATTCCGCCGGCGAGAACACTCTTGAGAGCCCCGCGCCTTCTGCCGGACAGGCGAGACGCCAAGGCCGACGTGAACATATGGCACCCAGTCGGCGGGCGGATCTCCGCCATTGATTGCGGCGACAACGGTTGCTCGATACGCATGAAGGCTGTCGGTCTCAGCCAGTGCCTCGTAGAATCGTTGCGCGAATTGTCGTGCGCCGTCTGGGGAGACCAACGCAAGCGCCATGACGATCGAGTCGGTTCCGCGCGACTTCAAGGCGAGCGGGAACCCGTTCAGGTCACCGCGTCCGGGCGACGAATGTCCGAGGTTGCAGGCATTTACAAATGCGAGTTGGGGCCGGCATCCGGTACGCAGCCATTCCGCCGCCGAGACCTGTTGCGACTTCGAGAGTACTAGCGATGACTCGCTCGACTTCGGCCAAGGATGCAGCACACCGTGCGCAGCGACGTGCATCAGCCAGGGCCTGGCTGTTTCAGAGAGCAAGGCCGCTTTGCCGTCCGCTGCCGACTTAGGCCGCAACGAAACGTGCCCGGTCCGCTGCAAAATGTTGGCCACTTGTCTGGCCTCGGCTGGTGCATCGATTGAGGGGTCCCAGCCGCCGACCAGGGCCTCATGACCAGCCTTCCCGGCATCGTCTTCTGGTTCTGGCGAGGACAGAAAGGCCACTGAGGTGTTCTCAATCAGGTGATGCCCCTTCCACCTGGCGGCGTGCCAAGGAAGTGAACCGAACTCGCCGTGGGGTACGAATACAACGAAGTCGGTGGCCAAGAGGTCCGACCACATGGGCGCCAGAACTTCTCCCAGCCTGTCCAAAGCAGACACAGGTTTGCCGCGTCGAGTCGGACGCAGTTCGCTCTCTAGCAGGAGGCGCAAAGGTTCTAGTTCGTCGCGGCGCAAGTCCAGCGGGCTCGCCGTGTGGGTAATCCCTTGGCGACCGGATCTCTGGATGAGCGCCCACGGTTGACCCCCCGCGCCGTAGATCAACTGGATTGCAGCGAGCTCGCCTTGTAGACGGGACTGCCAGGCGTATGACTTCTCTCGCTGTCCGTTGGCGACATTGAGACGGGGGCGTTGCATGCGAGCGGTGATTGCCCGTAGCAGCGTTTCGTCGACATCGCTTGCTCCAGCCCGCTGACGGCGCCGCTCTACCAGCTCCAACTCCTCCACGAGGGAAGGATCAGCCCTGAGCCAGCGGGCCACAGCCACCAGCCCACACGCCGCGACCTCGAACGCCTCCTTCCCAAAGCCGTTGGTGGCGAAATCTCCTGCCAACTCACGAGTTCTCTTGCCAACTTGGCGACACACCTCGAGGAGGTCAGCCGCACCAGACGCCATGGCGAAGGAGTCCGCCACAATGTCATGGATGGTGTCGGATATTGACGCGCTCGACGGAGCATGGTCTAACGCTCTGACGCATGGGATGACCTCGCGCATTGTCCGCAGCGCCTCCCGTGGGCGAGTCGCCGCGACGGCTTCATGTATGGCGACTTGAGCAAGTTGTAGTCGGAGTCGCATGTCGCTCAGGGGGGCTAGTCGCAGTTGTTGAACCGCGATTTCGGGTAGCAAACTCGGCACGTATCCCCTTGCCAACTCCTCAGCGCTAAGAAGACAGACCGCCGCCACTTGTACGTTGTTGGGTAAATCGAGGTACCAACTGGCTTCTCGCGGAGCCCTTCGCGGCGGGCGCCAGTCCTCTACCAACTTCAGCTGCTGAAGAAATTCGGCAGTGAATTCTGCGCCGTCGAGGATCGCACTGCTCGATCGTTTCAGCTCGAGAACGAGCCCCCAGACATGTTCCTTGGACAGCAAGAGACCAAGTGGACCTCCATCCAGAGCTGGGGTTGCGTCCACACCTTCCCGACCCGCTCCGGTCGGTGCTTGCCGTAGCTCATGCAATGACAACCGATCATCCCGCTCGTTCGCGACGGCGAACTCCGTCTGTTCATTTCGGACATGGGGAATCGCATACTGACGCGTGGCGAGAAGACACTCCGCTTGCTGTTGCATGAACCATGCAGTCGTGGGCCTCCTCGAACGGGTGAGGAAGACCGATACCTTCCGGGCAAGGTCTGCAATACCCCTCATGATGCGATCACGATGAATGCGGGGGAAAGCGTCGTACTCTCCTGCGAGCGCCTCTGCGATCAGGGCTTCGCAGAGTTGAAGCTGGCGGCCACGGTCGCTCTCGTTATGAGCGACCTTGACTCGAACGTCAACCGTGAAGTGATCGCCGCCAGCGCATGCAATCGCCGCCTCGCCGGCGGCGTGGCCGAGCTCATAGGCGCCGGAGTCGAACGCCGCGTGCATGGTTTCGACGAGGAACCGGCTCGCCGATCTCCGAACAACATCCGGAATCACTTGAGGAAGACGTGCAATGCGCTCCATCAGGTTGTCACTCGCGCTCCCTTCTAACGCGAGCAGGACATCGATCGTCGCGTTGGAAAGGATTTCGAGGCGCGCAATCGCGGAGGTGACGTAGCCGGCGAGCGGGGCCTCGTCGTCACGCCACAATTCGACCTCGCTGATCGCTACACCAAGGAGGTGGTAGACGAGGTTTGCTCGTGCCGTTTGCGTCAAACCGAGGACCCTGGTCTGATCGCATAACGCACGTCTGGCTATGAAGAGGCGTTCGAGCGCATCTCGTCGTCGCGCCTCCCGGATACTTGTGGGTAAATGTCCAACGCACGATGCAAATACCCTGGCAGCACGTCCGATCTGGCCGGCGGCCTCCGCGGTCGCCGCGTTTGGGAAGGACGCTGGCGCAAGCCAGGCCTCGTCCAAGTAGGACACGGCAGCCGCGGGGTCGTGTGACCAGTACACGACGTTTGCGGCATCTGTAAGCAGCTGGAACCAGCCGCTACCCCGCCCGAACTTGGGACCAACGCGGTCGCGAAGGCCTTCAACAATCGAGCGCGCACAAGACGCGCAACCGGTCCGATTTGAGCCGTGGTCCATTAGACGTTGGCCGACCTTATTCGCAAGATCGGACCCCGCGCCGCTCGGATCGATCTCGATCACGTCTGCGATGGCAGCGATTGCCTCGCTCACTGCATGATCGTCGTGAGGCCCTGCGGGTACCGCCCACACACTTAGGCGCTTGCGAAATGCTGGCGTCGCAGCCAGGCGCGCAAATAGGTCAGGGTCGTTGGTCGTCGTGTACGCAACCAACTTAGCCAGATCTGTGTCCCTTAGTGCGCCGTCGAACAGCCAGTTCGCGAGTCCGGTGGTGCGCAAACGCTCCGCTGCGGTTGCCGCCATAACGGCACCCGAGGGCGTAGTCATGTCCGCCCGCGTCACGTCTTCCTTCCACCCGTCGGTCGCCCGAAGTTGCGGATCAGTCATTGGCCGTGTGATCGCGCAGGACCGCAAAGGAGAGTTGCAGACTCGGTGTGCTTCCACGCAGCGACACATCTCTCAATACGGCGAGCGCTGTCGTGCCAACAGGCCGAAGTCTCGCCGACTTCTCGGTGCCATCGCCGCTACGAACTATGACCGCGATGCGCCGGGCCAAGCTCGCATCCCATACGGGCGCAAGGACTGTGACCTGAGCGGCATCGTCCAGTACGTCGACCTCAAGGTCAACGTCCGCACCTAGGCCCCACGCTTGTATCCCGTCGACACGCAAGGTTCGAGTGGTGGCCATCTGCGGGAGGTGCGCGCGTGCCAGCGACATGCGGCTCTCCTGCATGAGCCACTGCTCAACATCGGTTACGAAGGCCTCGGCGATGACGGACTCAACTTGAGTATTAGGTTCGGGATCAAAGTCGGTCAGCCCCTCCTCTGAAACGAGCGACACGTCGGTCGTGCTGGAGTCGGTGACCGCAGGTCCCTTGGCGACGTCAAACTCGACTGTGGCAAGGACTGCTGCGCTCATCTGCATGGCCACTTGCGCCTGTGCCAGTCTGTAATGCCACCTGTAGTCGGAGCGTGACACCAGCGGTAGGCCGCGATTCACCCCGGGTAGATCGAGGGCTCGGAGATCCGCGTCTACATCATCGACGAGCACCTCAAGCATCGCCATCACGTCATCGGGAAGGGTCGTGACTTGTACCTGAAACTGGCTGCGCAAGGCGGTGAAATCGAGGTCTGAGTGAATGACCAACGGATACGAGGTGCCCGAGATTTCCTCCGACACGACCAGGTCGTCTTGGGTCGCAAGGTCCGGCTCGGCGTCGACGAGTAGACACACGACGACGTCGTCGAGTGGAGCCATGACCAGGCCGAGAGCTGCAACCGGGGTCGTTGTGTCCGAAACGACACGCCAGATTTGCCCGGCAACATGCTTGTGCGAGTCGAGACTTGTCACTGGGCACTACCTTGTCGGTCGACGACGGCATGGAGCACCTGTGTGTGAAGAGTGTTCAAAGTGAGCTCCGCCGTCTCGTCATCGAGATCACTCAGGGTGGGCTTCATCTGTTCAAACAAGTCGCCCCGCCACTTGTAGATGCTGGTCCTAGAAACTCCGAAGTCGTTGGCGAGTTCCTGCAATGGACGCCAGCACAGCAGACCGCACAGTAGGCGCTGCTGCCTCTCGTCGAGCCGCGCCAATATGGAACGGCTTAGGTCCCCTGCGATGACTAGCGCCTCTACCTTCGTGGTGGGTTCAATGCGGTCTTGGGACCGTTCTTCATGCTCAAGGCGAGGAAGGCTCCAAGGTGTCAACACGCGCTCTAGGACATGATCGAGTTCGCGTCGTGTCACACCGCCCGGAAGTGCCTTCGCGAGCGCGGCCACCAAGTGCTGTAGTCCCGTTTCGTCGTATAGGGATGGCCACCGGTGTTCGACCCGATGAACCTCTTGCTGAGGTACCACGGCGGCGAGTCGTGCGGCATCAACAAGCTCGGCTGATGTCGCTTCGCGCGCCAGGTCGTCTGGCGACGCGATCCATCGCGGAGGCAACCATCCCGGGGCGGATGACCACGATCTGGCAACAGAGTCCAGAAGTCGGTCACCAACGTTGTCCGCCACAGAGCGTCTGAGGCGACGCGCCAACACGATTGTTACGTTGAGGGGTAGTAGGCGACGCAGATCGGTGACGGTGTTGGCGGTGGAGAATAGGTAGTCGATGCGACGCTCGGCGAGCAGCCGATCATGCACGACGTCTTGAACAAGATCCTCGATGGCACGCGCGTCCCACACGCGAGTCTCGGAGTAGCGTGATGCTGGGTATCTAGTAGCCGTGGTCCTCACTGCGTCGGTGACAAGTCGGAGAATGCCAGGACCAAGCCGCTCGCGTCGATACTCCTCAAGGAGTTGATCGAACAGTCCCTCGTCGTCATTCATCGCGCTCAGACTGCTCAAGGGGGCGGTGTTGCGAGGCGCTGGTCGGCGAATGCAGTCGGAGCCTCTCTACGACTGCGTCGTCGGGTTCGAGGCAACTGTAGTTGTGGTCCCGCAAGTCGTCCGCCGGGACATGGATTGTGACCCGCGTTAGTACGCGACCATCCTTATTGATCGCGCACCCGACTTGCGTGACCTCATGAGTATGCGCCTCATGCCGCACACTGTTTCGTGCCGATCCTGAGCCAGTCGTGCGGGCGAATCCGCGGGCGAGCGGTCCGCCAGTCCGGCTCAGGAGGACCCACGGTCTCACGCCGGCCTTCTTGGACACGTGCAAGATCGACTCAGGTAGCAGAAACCAGCTACCCGGCTGATATTCCATCCCAAGTCGTTCCAAGACCAGATCCCAATCGACCACGTGGCCACCCCTCCCGCAATATGCTCTCGCAGCCGGGTCATGCTGTAACAGGGACTCGTGACGCGATCCAGCGGTGCCGCCGCTGCTGATTCCGGTGGCGAGCCACGCTCGTGACTCACTCTAGAAGTCGCTCCTCCCAACTCGGGGGTCGTCGACGGTCATCACCAACGTCTACAAGGGTGCACCCGGAGGTTGTGAGCAGTTCCGGACACGAGGAACTTCGTGCCTCGGGCCAGGCCTGCCGTGGGGCGCATCATCCTCTCCGCGGCGGGCGCCTGTCAGAAGTCCGACCCATGGCGCCTCTGACGGGCATCTGGGCTGTGATTGGAGAGGAGTGCCGTCGTGAAACTGGGCCGGAAAACCAGTAAGCGGTGCAAGTGGTGTCGTGACTGGCAGGTGTACACATGCGGTTACGCGCCCCATCGCGGTGTTGGCGGCCGTTTGAGTTGTTCGCAATGCCGCAACCACGACGTCGTTTGTGCGAGCAGCAAGCACCCTCGGAATAAGCCGGTCTACGACTGCTAGGCCTCTGGGCGGTGTGCCTCTCGCGGTGTTGGCGGTAACGCTGGTCTGGTGAAACGATTCGTCGAGTGCGCGCGGCGCGCGGCCGAGGAAACACCGCCGGCGTGACCCGCCCGGCAAGATCGAGGCGTGAGACCGGTGGGCCGAACGCGTCGATAGCGACCCCCTCAGCGTCGAGGTTGTGCGGCGTCGTAAGCGACCATCACGGGTGATCACCGCGCTGTGTATGACAGGGCGCCTGACCCCCGACGGACCACGGCACGCTGATTGAGAGGTCTCCTCCCGGGGACGGCGGCAGCGCTGGAGCATCGTTGGGCTTGTGGCGCGACCCCCGCCCTGATCTGCCCGACACCGAACCGTCCCTTTCTTGGATCTGGCTGACGTGGATGACATCCACGGCCGACTAGGCCTAGGCGGATCAAGTAGTCGCCGGACGCGGAATCGCGCTTACCGTCGGAGAGCCCAACGCCGCACCTTGGCTGACACTTCGAAGGGCTGATCGCTCATCTGCTGGTTGTCCCGACATGCGGCTATCGGTGAAGCAGTCGCGGAAAGCTCGATCCGAGGCCACCGGTGCCCGAGCCAGGTCGGCCCGGCGGCGAGGTTCAACGCTGTGCGAGGTTCAACGCTGTTACCGCCTTCGCGCCCTCAGATCAATCGGCATGCTTCGTCTGATCTGCAGCTTCTGGGCAGGACAGGTCAGTATCGAGTTCGAGAGTGAGATCCCGCTCGCAATAAAGCTCTGCATCAAGCAGGAACTCACCGAGAGCATTCAGCGTGGCTCGCGCGCCTGCCGCCCATCCGCCTTCGAGTGCGGCGTCCATCCACTCATGGTCGTCGATTGTGATATTCACCTTGCGGCGGAGTGAGTCGAAGTCCTGCTCTATGCCTTCACCGCGGTCGAAGACCCACTCAAGAAGGGCGCGCATAGGAACGTATACGCGGTCCGCGACTTCGGCTCGGTCCCCTTCCGGCAGCAGCCGGAGCATCCGGGGGCCCGGGTCGTCAAACGACGTCGCGCTGTTCAGTACCTCTAAGTGGTTTCTTCCTGCTCCAGTCCTCACTTGAATCGCGCGTGCACGGTGGACATAAAGACGAAGGCAGAACTCGTCGCTGGTGAGGACACTCCTGGTTGAGTCGAACTCACCGGATGAATACTCGAGCTCGGCGGCTCCGCTCGCTACTAGCGCTTGCCTGAAGGCTGGGTTCTCGGCGAGCGCCGAGAAGGCTCTGTCGAGTAGCCCCTGGTATGCCCAACCCGACCGCTCGTAGGGCTCTCCGCGCCACCACAGGGTCTGCGTATTCATCCAGTCGAGACCTTCGCCGCTGAACAGCGGCGTCTCCGTACCGCGCAGGCTACAGATCTGGACCTGCTGCGCTTCGTCGGCGACCTTCACGGCTTCAAGAAACGCCTGCATGCAACCGCACGACACCCCATCGAGCATGAACGGATTGTCCGCTCGGTTGGATAACGCAGATGCCGGGTACGGCGCCCGCCAATGGATGTCCACCTGGTCAGCGTGACAGATGTGCAGCGGCATGTCCTCGTCGTTCGTTGTGCTGCTGGCGGCGCCGCGCGCCAAGACCTCGCCGCCCTAGGCTCTTGAGCGTCTCATCGCCGAAGCGAAGTTCGTGCACGTCGAGGAAGAAACACCTCTAAGGAATCTCGATCGCGCCATCGAGGCCCGGAGGCCCCGCGATACTCGACCTTGTCGACCCCCCGGGCTATGAGCAGTTCAGCGAACTTGATCGCGTCCATACGAATCCACTCATCACCTCCGAGAATGTGCCCACTCGGCGCAACGTGGCAATAGAGGTCCCCCTCGTACCAGAAATGCCGCAGCGGGTATCGGTGCCGCACCGATCGGAGCCAGTCCTCGCGATCGACGATGACGTCGGGCAACCCCTCAACTGAAGCGTGCTTCAACCGCTTCGGGAGAAGATCCACCCACTGGTGCCCGTAGTAGAACGCATCGTCGAAGCCATACGGGAATGCCCACATGCCGTGTGCCTCGGGCGCGGCCGGCCAGCGGCCCTGAGGACGATGGTTGAGGCCTCCGAGCCTCGTAAGGCGAAGGCGCCCGCCGCGAACCGAGAGATGCACGTAGTCAGGCTCGCACGTCGGCAGTTCGCGGGGACGACGATGAGCTCCGCAGTCGTGAAGGGGACGTGACCGGTCGAGATCCGGTCACGTCCCCTTGCTCGCGGCGCCCCTTCGCGTCACTAGCTAGTACGACAGGGAACCGTCACCGAGCCCGAGCCGAATCTGCGTGCGGTCCTCCTCACTCAGCGCCGCCCACTCGTTGCGGAACTCGGTGAGCGTTGCGTAGCCGAAGAACTCCTTGACAGCCTTGATCTCAGCCATGTCCACCTCCTTGGGTCGGTGCCGGCTCAGCTGCGGGCACCTACATCTAAGAGTCCAGACCGGCGAGCCGTCTGACAGCCCGGAGTCGACGCAGTGCGACCCTCTTGGTCCCAAGATCACGACAACGGGCTATGCGAACGATGCACGTGAGACGGGGCAGGTCGCGCGGATACAACCCGATCCAATCTGGGCTGTCAGGGTCTGCGTGACGACGTACTCCTCCGGTTATGGGTCGGCGCACAGGGCGCCGACGCGACCCCCGGAGGAGCGCAATGACAGAACCAGAGGTTGTCGAGCGCACGAACGTTGAGCTCGGACAGCTGCTCATGCTGTTCTACATTCTTTGCGACGTGTCTGGGTCCATGACACCGGACATCGCCGCGCTCAACAAGGCGTTGGAGCGGCTGCTACTCGCCGTTCGTAACGAGCCGGTGGTAGACGACGTCGCGCAGATCGGCGTGGCGAGCTTCTCCGACACCGCCAAGATGGTCATTCCGCTTGACCACCCGAGCCGGATCACGATGCGCAACCTGCAGATCGAGGGCGGCACGAACTACGGCGCCTCGTTCGAGTTCATCGCCAAGCAGATCGAGAACGACATCGCCGACCTGAAACGGCAGGGGTACAAGGTGTACCGCCCCTGCGTGTTTTTCCTCACGGACGGCGAGCCGCAAGACGGCGATTGGCACCAGACGTTCACCCGCGCCCTCACGTACGACAAGGCGACGGGGACCGGCATGAAGTCGCATCCGATCTTCGTGCCGTTCGGGTTCCGTGACGCGCGCGAGGACGTCATCCGTCAGCTCGCGTACCCGCCTGAGAAGAGCAAGTGGTTCTTCGCTCGGACTCACGGGATCGAGGAGGCACTTGACGGCATCCTCGACGTGATCATGAAGACAGTCATGACGGGCGGCCTGTCGGCACACCTCGGCGTTGCTCCGACGCCGTTGGTACCCGTCACGAGCTCCGCGGTCGTCTCGGGGGACTCCGAGTACGACCCGGAATACGTGTAGCCGGCCGTGTCTGATCTCGACTGGGTCGACCTGAGCCCGTCCCGGGTCGCCATCGGCGACCCGGGACGGGCTGGGCTCGAGATCACCACAGGGCCATGCCCGCCACGGTCCGATATGCCCGACATCGAGCTGTCCGCGGCCGAGAACGGCGGCGTAGTCGCCCTCGGCGGATCCGTGCGCGGTCTGCTCCACCGCCGCAACGGCGAGGTCAGGCAGGACGCATTCGCATACCAGGTGTCAGGAGACGGGCGCTGGATTGCCGTGGTCTGCGACGGCGTCGGATCGTACGGCCGGTCAGACGAGGCCTCAAACCTCGTAGCCCGCCGCGTCGCCGAGCTGCACTCCGGTGGCTCATCGCTCACTGAGGCGCTGACGGTCGCGAACGAGGAACTACGCGTGCTCGCCGAGTTCGGGACGCCAGATCCCGACATCGAGGATCGCGACGCGGGGCGAATGGCGACCACCGTCGTCGCGATCTCGGTAGCACTCCAGGACGGCTTGTGGCTCGGGGAGATGTGTTGGGTCGGGGACTCGGCCGCCTGGCACCTCTCGCCCGAAGGCGAGTGGTCGATGTTGAACGACACCGGCTCCGGGGCGGATGCCGCGCTGCACTCGACCGCCACCTCGGCGCTGCCGCATGCGGATCCTGTGTTCAAGGCGGTACCGCTCTGCATCGACGGCGGCGCGCTGTTCGTCATGACCGATGGCTTCTCGAATCCCATGGCCTGGTCAGAAGACGTTCAGCGCGAAGTCGCGGCTCGCTGGTCAACGCCGCCCGACCTGTTCACGTTCGGCGCCCAGGTCGGCTTCCCGCGGCGGGGCCACATGGACGACCGGACGGTGGTCGGACTGTGGCCGGCCGCCGACGCAGCCGCCGTCCCGGTATGACCGCACTTGCTGTACCCGATCCCGGTTGTCAGCCGGTCGATTGCTCTCGCCTCTACCCGGTAGCTGCGTGTTGCCGGGTAGAGGCGATCGACCAGATCTCGAGGAGGTACGCCAATGCCAATGAGCATTGACGAGGCCTCGCTCGGCCCGCTCACCTTCTTGGCCAAGGGCTCCTTCGGCGAGGTCTACCGCGTCATTGACCAACATCCCGACGTTCCCGGCGCCCTCGCCTACAAGAAGTTCACTTGCGAGGTTGCGCAGCAGGCTCGTTCAGCGAAGCGCGTGGTCGACTTCCGCGCGTCACTCTCCGCCTCTGAGCGTGACTCCCTCGATGGCTTCGCTGCCTGGCCCCTTGCGCTCGTCACGGACAGCGCCGGCGACGTGTGCGGGCTCATCATGTGCCTGCTCGAACCGGAGTACTTCTGTGAGCGCATCGACCCGGACACTCGGAAACTGAGTTCGCAGCCGCGCGAGATGTCGTGGCTGATCACCACTGCGGAGCAGCGCAAAGCGGCGAAGATTGACCTGCCCGGCATCGACCTGACAGACCGGCTGATCCTGCTCGCGAAGCTCGTTTACGCGATCGGATGGCTGCACAAGCGGGGGTGGGTGCTTGGCGACCTGAGCTTCAAGAACGTTGCGTTCTCCCTCGACCCCCTTGAAGTCAAGCTGCTCGACTGCGACGGCGTGGCTGAGGTGCGCAACCTCGCGCGGAATCAGTCGTCGACACCGTTTTGGGATCCGCCGGAATGTCCGATCGCGGGCCCGTCGAAGGGCCTGCACCTGCAGGACCAGGTGACTGACGTCTACAAGCTTGGGCTTGCGATCTTGCGCTGCCTGACTCCTGGCAAAGGCGCCTCCAACGCGCGTTCGGTCGGCCGGATGACCGACGAGCTCGACGCGACCGGTCGCGACCTGCTCGCCCGGGCCCTCGATGCGGACCGTGCTAACCGTCCTACCGCCAAGGAGCTATACGACCTGCTGCGTGCCGCCGTGGCACAACGTGTTTCTGTACCGGTCGTCACCGTGGCGCACCTCGCGCAGAAGGTTGTGCTCCGCGGCATGGACACCAGGCTCGTGTGGTCGATTAAGGGCGCCGCGAAGGCGCGAATCCTCTTGACCAACGGGGTGACTATCGACGTCGACCCGGATGCCAACCCCGCCGGCTACACGTTCTGCCCCGGAGCGAGCGGTCCCGTGACGGTCGAGGCCGAGAACAAGTACGGCAGCGTGACGGTCGAGTGCGGCGACGTGACGCTGTATGAGTTGCCCGCCTTCGACCTACCGGCCGGCTTGATACCGAGAGTGTCGATCGACCCGATCACGCCGCTGAAGCTGCCCGCTGCGATGGCCGCCGTCGATCTCCGGCCGCGCCTCGGCGTCGGTGCCCCGACTCTTCCGGTTGGCCTCGTCCCGCCTTCGTACGACGCGATCAGCGTCCTGCGCCCCTACCGGGCGCTCGACATCAGCTTGCCGTCCCTCAGCCAGACGCTTGGCACCGCCCTTGAGGGCATTGCCGAGGCCATCCGCGCCGAGACCGAACAGTTCACCAACCCAATGACCAGTTCGCAGGCGCGAACTGTCTCAGCCGCAAGGAGTGGGCCATGACATGGGACGCGATCTTCGACCGACTCGCGCTGATAGGAGGTGCGAATAGCACGACGCTCGAGCAGGTGCCAAAGGCGAAGAAGCGCTTCGTCGCGCTGGGATGTGTGCTGATTGCGACGTCCTTCATGGCTGCCGTCTCGATGACGTTCGCAATGGCCGACGGAGTGCACGTGCCCCTGCTCGTTGCGCCGTTTATCGGGCTGCTCTGGGGCGGGGTGATCTTCGTGATCGACCGGCTCTTCGTCGTCACGATGTCATCGAGCCAGAGCCTGGGACAGCTGCTGCTTATGGCCGCTCCGCGGATCATTGCCGCGGCAGTGATCGGCGTCGTGGTGTCCATGCCACTCGTGCTGCGAGTCTTCTCGAGCGAGATCAACGAGCAGATGTACAAGGACCAGCTCCTCGCCTCGCATGCGAACGTGGCTCTGGTCGACAACAGCGCACCTAAGGCAGAGCAGGCTCAGCTTCAGGCGCAGATCCACGCCGACCAGTTGATCCTGGCTGGCCACCTGCCAAACCGCGTCACGAGCCCCGAGTTGCAGGATGCGCAGGGGCGGATCGCAACCTTGTCGGCGAAGGCGAGCGCTGACTACCAGACGGAGAAGAACGCGCTCGAGGCATGGCAGTGCGAGCTCTACGGGGCTGGCACCAAGTGCCATGACGCCTCCTACCGGAAGGGCGCCGGCCCCCTCGCAGCTGCCAAACACGACGAGTACGTGCACGCCGTGTCGATCTACCAGCAGGACGAGCGGGAACTGCGTGCTGCTCGGCAAGCCGCCGGAGTCGCACACAGCGCCGTCGCCACACAGGAGACGACCGACCTAGAGGCGGCTCAGGCTAAGGCCCGCGCCGAGATGCCCGGCCTCGAAAACCGGCTTGCGGAGGTCAACAGGAAGATCGGCGATCTGGCCGCATCGGGCAACAGCGTCGTGTCAAACAGCAACGGGCTCCTTGCGCAACTCCGTGCACTCTCGGAGCTGGACCGATCCAGCTTCATGCTGAAGATGGGGCACCTCGTTCTGGCGTTCTTGTTCTTCCTCATCGAGATCATGCCGGTACTCGCCAAGATCCTCATGAGCTATGGGCCTCCCGACGCGTACGCCATCGTCGATAAGGCCGACGACGACGAGATCGTGGACCGTCGCCGAGCCGAGCGCGTCGAGCGCCGCAAGATCCTCGAGGGTGCGTCGCAGACGCGGATCGATATCGAGGCGGACATGCGCAAGCACGAGCTCTCGCTCGGACTTCTCGCCAACGACATCGTCAAGTCGAAGATGGAGGAGATCCTCCGAGATGCTCTGGAGGAGTGGAAGCGGCAGGCGACGGGCGCGCTTGCGGCGGCCTCGATGCAAACAATTACCCCGACGCTCACGTCTGGAACAATCCCGACGCCCACCCCACACTTCGCGGGCACGCCGACGACGGCCCCGCCCGCGCCCGCTCCGGTAAGTACCCCTCCGACCGTCACGAGCACGAACACCGTGCTCGTCCTCCCGGACGCTGCCGAGCTGTGAGCGACATCGGTTCCGATGACGCCGGGCGTAACCAGGAGTCCGCGACCGGGTGTGTGCTGGTCGTCGCGTCGTACTCAGACAAGGCCGATGTGGTGGGACAGCAAACCGCGGTTGCTGGCCAGTTGGCGCTGATGACGCCAACGTTGGGCGACCTGGTCGACGTGCACTTTCTCGACCTCGGCGCTCGGCCCGCGACTGTTGAGTTGCAGCGGACTTCGGCCGCGATGATCGCGGAGTACCTCCGCGCCTGCGCCGGTCAACAGGCCGGGCCCTCCGCCGTGACGATGTTTGCGGTCATTCTCGTCGACAGCTCGCGGCAGGCCGTTCGCCGCGGGCTGCAGGCGTGGATCGAGGACCCGGTGCTCGGCGCGATGCGGGTGCAGTTCTCGGGTGCGGCGACCGTCGATGACGAGATCGACCCCGATTCGAGCTCGGCGCTTTCGCGGGGCATCGTCACGCTCCGAGTCGAGGGCCTCCAGGATGGCTCACTCATCAGGCTCATCTCTCGCGTCGCCGAGTCGATCCTTACCGAGCTGGCGGAGGGTCGCCGCCGAGGGGTAACCCTGGCGGAACTCGATGCGCTCGAGATCGCCGTGCCGGAGTCCGAAGGCGTGGGACTGGATCTTCAGCTCGACCTCGATCTCGATCTCGCCGAGCTTGAGACAGCGCCGGTCCTAGTTCCCGATGAAGCTGAACCGTTGCCGGTCGCCGTGGTAGCGGGCGAGTGCGCGACCTCCGCCTTGGAGGCGCGATTGGCTCCTGCGACCAGCAAGCATGGCAAATCGCCGCAGCCGGAAGCCGAAACGGCGCAAGAGGCACTCGAGGTCGTCTACTTGCTCCTGTACGTGGATGAAGCCTCGGCGGGGACGTCGTGGCGGCGGGCTCGCAAGTTCGTCGATGACATCGTTGGCGGCCTTCGCGGAATCGAAGGCTGCGATGCGTTGCGCTTGCGGATCCTGCCAGGTATTGACGGAACCGACGCGACGCGGGCGTACCGGCTCGAGGAGATCAGCAAGAAGGCGGTGCCACGTCAGCGGGACAACGCACCTATTGCGGATCGGCTCGACTCGCTACGGCTTGCGATTGGACGCGATTCAACTCGCTACCTTTCGAGACCGAACGCCCCGAAGCCGCTTGTCATCGTCTACTGCGACATCCCGCCGCTCGCTGACGCAATCACGGTCGCTAGGTGCGAGGAGCTGGCCGACCTCGCCACCCTGGTTTGGGTGGTCAGTCCCGCCGAGGTGGCAATGATGTCGGATCGTCTGGCCGACGCTAGTCGGGTGTTGCCTGACGGCGCTGAGGTCGCCAGCGAGGTGTCCGATCTCCTGCGTCACTTGTCGTGCGGCAACGATGGAGGTGAGGAGCGATGACGGATGCTGCCAGATCGCGATCGTTGTGGGTTGCGATGAGGTGTCAGAGGTCCCGCGACGATCTGATCGGCCGGTTCGACCACATCGACGGCTGGTGGATGCTCGCGTCAACGGACCGTGCGACGTCGTCCTGGTCGAACAACGCCGCAGGGTACGGGGTCGTGGGTGACTTCGGCGTCTACTACCGCTATCCGGGGTGCAAGGGCTGCGGCGCCGACAGTTGGGTCAGATGCGGGCGGTGTGAGCGGCTCAGCTGCTGGGACACGGCGGCCCCCGCGCACACCTGCCCGTGGTGCGGCAACCGCGGCATCGTGTCCGGCCTCGTTCGCTCGCTGACCGCGGTCGACTGACTCGACCTTTCTGCCGGGCCATTCGGTGCGGATCGATGTCAGGCGGGCTGTGGGCGCGCACTCTTCCTGGTATGACGCAGACTCCGGGTGCTGGGTCGCGCTGGCCACGCCGGCTGATGCCGGTGCCGGTCAGCCGGCTGCAAGTCGATTCATCGGTGGCCGCAACCAGCCCGAAGGGATATAGCGACGCCGAGCTTCGGCAGGCCATGCGGGATGTGCCGGAGATCTACGCGATGCTCGACCGCGGCGTGCCGCCGCGGGAGATCTTGGACTTGCGCGGCCACTCGGACCCGCACCTCCGCTCAGTTGGCACGACGTACGGGCATCTGTTCGGCGCTACTCCGTCATCGCAGGTGCTTGCCGCCGACGTCGTCAACGGGCAACTCGAGGTGACGAAAGGCAACCACAGGATTCGCGCGGCGCGGCAGGCCGGGGTCGAGGTGCTGCCGGTCGAGGTGGCGGCTCAGACCGCTGAGGAGCTCGACGCTGTCGCTTCGGAAGCGCGGGGCGCCGATCCGGCGCGATACCCGCGTTTCGAGCAGGCTCACGCGCGCGCGACGAGCCTCGGCCGAGACGCCGGGCGTGATCAGGCCTCGAGCGAACGGTCGGTCAGCCGCGACGAACGGGCCCGGACATGAGCCGCGCCTCTCGCGCCACCCGGGTCGCGGCGATCACCGCCCATCGGATGGGCCGGTCGGCGGGGTACGCCGCTACGCGTGGCGTCGCGGGCGCGATGAATGCCCGCGGCGGCCGCGCGGTCGCTCGTGGCCTGGTCGGCCCGTGGGATCCGACACCACCCGCCGGATCGAGTGACTACCGTGACTTCTCTGGCGTTGCCCGACCGGGTGACATCAACTGCGATGGGTGGCTGCTGCCGCTCGGTCGCTACGTCCGGCCGAAGCATCCGTGGCAGGCGCGCGAGCCGATTGGGCTGCCGCCGCAAGAGGTCAACCGTCACACGATGGTGCTGGGGCCGACTCGAGCGGGCAAGACCGCGGGCCTGATCGCGCCGTGGCTGTTCGAAGCCACACGGGCCGGCTACCACGTGGTCAGCATCGACGTGAAGGGCCACGGCGACCTCGAGAAGGAAGTCGTCGCCTACCGCGACGCCGTTGCACCGGGCGAACGGTTTGCGCTCTGGCGCTGGACCTACCAGGACCCGTCGCGCTCGATGTCGTGGAACTTCGTCGCCGACCTGACGTCGGACGCAGCCGTAAACGCCGCGGCCGAGGCGATCTGCGGGCGGCCCCGAGACAACGACCCGAACCGCAACTTCCACCTCCGCGACCTGAAGTGGGCGAAGGGCTTGCTGGAGCTCGCTCACGACTCCGGTGACCCGCACAACGTCCGGACCCTGCTGGGCCTCCTCGCCGACCAGGATGCGCTGCAGCACCTTGTCCGCAGGCACTCTCGGTCTCGCGGCGCTCAGCGCCTCGAGGCGTTATGTCTTCTCGACAGCTACGAGTACGCGAAGGCGACCGAGTTCCTCTCGACATACTTCGAGGTCCTCAACACACCCGGCTTCGTCGACGTCACGACCGCGCCCCAGGTCACGATGGACCGCCTCGCTTGTGAGTCGGCGGGACTGACGATTGTGACGGCGCCGGTCGCGGACAAGGAGCTCGGCGCGACAGCGAGCGGCTTGTTCATCGCCCAATTGCTGGCTCGCCGGCTGTCGTCGTACGCCATGAATCAGCCGCCCATGCTGCTCGCACTCGATGAGGCGCCGCGGCTTTTCGACCGGGTCGACCTCGGTGCGCTGCTATCGCTCGCCGCCGGCGCGAACGTGTCCGTGCTGCTCGGCATCCAGGACATCGCACAGATCCCGGTCGACAACCGCGACGAGATGATCGCCAACTGCGGCACCCTCGTCGTTCTGTCGGGCGCAAACCACACCACCACCGAGTACGCCGGCAAACGACTTGGCACCCGGGTACGCCAGACCGCGTCGAGCAGCGACAGCTATGACCGTCGCGGCCGTATCCGGTCGTACACCACGGGAAGCGAGCCCGTGCCGGTGCTGGGGCACAACGAGCTGGTTCACCCCCCGACCGGACTCCGCGGCGCGGTCGTGCTCAACAACCGGTTGTCGATGCGGCCGATCCTGGTGGACCTCACCCGGCCCGACCTCGCCTAGACGATCCGTGCGCCGGAGCGTATGCGCCGCACGATCTCGGCGACCGGCTGACCATCAACTGCGGATCGCATTAACCGGTACCCGCCCCCGTACACCGGATCGGGGCTCTCACGCATCGACTTCAGCAGCTGCCGGGCGAACGGATTGTCACGGTGGTGAAGCCACCACGAGCTGATCATCTCGCAAGTGCCCTCCACCTCGGCATGGGTCCGAGGCACGTCTGGGCATCCGGCTAGGAATCCGTGTCCGATCTCGTGCCCCAACACGCGCTCGAAAAGCAGCTGCGGCAGGCCGGACACGATCTCGATGCGACGGACTGCGTCCACCCCGTTGGCGCGCACGATCCTCGTAAGTCCGAGCGCCTCGGAGCCGCCTGCCGGCCCGATGGAACTGGGTGGGACCAGGACGACCTGGGCGCGGTTCACAGAAGTAACGTCGAGGCTCGCGTAGAAGCGCCTAACCGCCGGTACGACGCGCCTCACATCGACCCGGGAGTCGACGGCACCCTGTGAGCAACGGCCGCACCGGATCCGGCCGTCGTGAAGCCGCACCGCCGGGAGGTCGTGCCGTTCTGCTGGAGACGAGCACGCGAAGCAGGCCACTGACCCAATGCAAGCGCCGCAGAAGACCGCGCCGTACGGATCGAGAAAGCCGCTCGAAGCCGACCGCGCACAGCGGGCGCATCTACGCCGTGTCACCGAGAGCTGCATCAGATCGCCCACTCGCCGATCCGCCGTCAGGCCGACGCCGCCGCGCGGATGTCCGCTTCGATCTCCGGCATGGCCTCCCGCAACTCATCGCTAAGCACGCCATACTGGTCCTGCACGATCTCCTTGTAGTTCGGAAGGTTCGCTTCAAGCCACTCGAACGCGCCACGGTCGTCCTTGGCTTCGAAATACGCCTCGAACTCGTCGAGCTGCGTGTTGGTCATCTGGTCCGCTAGCTGCATCCCAGTGCGCATCTCGAGCGTCTGGTAAGCGAAGCGCAGCAACTCGTTGACGCTATCTGCCGGAAGGTCATCCGACAGCCCAAGGCTCTGTAGCCATGAAAGGTCGATCTTCAGCATGATCAGTTGCCGTCCTTCGTTCGGTCCGTTGCGCTGGCTGCGGAGAACCGCCGCCAGGAGTCGACTAGCCCGCCGCCCCCAGGTCGAGACCCGGTCGCCGAGCGCGACGTCGGCAGGTCGGAGACGGTCACGGCGCGGTCCTCCTCGTCCTCGGCACATTCGTCGTCATCTCCTTCTCGGAGCCATTCCGGTTCCCCGGCCGCGCCATCCAGTGCGGTGAGGTCGAGCAGCGGCGGTTCAGGTACCTCGTCGTACGGCGCGAGGACGACCGTCGTCGCGGGGTGCTGCAGCACTTTGACGGCGGCGGTGAGGTCGGGCAGGTTCTGGAGTTCCGCTGCAGGAACGCCGAGCACCTGCGCGAGGCGCTCGGCGCTGTCGGGGCTCTGCCGGAAGGCGAACAGCGTTGCTGCACCACAGGCGGCATCAGCGAGCTCCGAGTCGAGCGTGGCGAGGCTCTGGCTGGCCAGGTGCACCGACGCTGAGAACTTCCTCCCCTCCGTGAGGATTCGCGTTAGACCCGGGACCGGGAACCGCTGTGCCTCATCGACGTAGATGTTCAGGTCGGAGTCCCGCGGAGTTGACATTGCTGCGTGGAGGACGCCCGCGAGCACGAGGTGCCCGAACAGTGCCGCGTCCTGCGCGGGTAGACCCGAGAGGTCGACCAGCAGGCTCGAGCCCTCACGCAACAGCGCCGGCCCGGTGAGCCCGCGCCGCGGTGTGGAGAGCAGTTGGCCGAGGGAGCCCTCGGAGATGCCGGCAAACTTGCTGACCACCCAGTCGAGGACGCTGATGCCATCCGTGCCACTGCCGTGCGCGCGCAGCAGCGCTTGCCGCACCGGAACGGGGATGCTGGGGTGCCGCACCTTCTTGGCCAGCATCTGCGGGTCGATGAACCAGACGAGCGCCGTACCGAGGTGCACGCCGTGGGCGGCAGCCATGGTGACGATCGCGCGCGCCAGCTGGTCGAAGCGGGGCCCAGTCCAATCCTTCGGGATGCTCGACCGCACGGCCGCAACGAACTCCCCGATCGAGGCGATCGCCAGTTCGTGGGCCGCCCGGTCGAACGCGATGTCGGAGGGCAGCGCCTCGAACGGCCGCCAGCCAGTCGTGCCGCCGCTGAGAGCGATGACGTGAACGCTTGCCGTGATCGTCTCCGCCGCGATGTGGCCGCGCAGCCGGCCTACCGCCGTGCCATGCGGGTCGATGAACACGATCGGCCGGCCCTCTCGCAGGTCGGTGAGTGCAGCCTTGACCATCCGGGTGCTCTTCCCCGAGCCGGTTGTGCCGATGTAGAGCCCGTGGCGGCGAGCGGCTTCGCGTGGGAGGTGAACCGCGTCGCCGTCCGGGGTGAGCCCGATAAACGCGCCGTCACGCAGCGCTTCGGGAACGGGGCGGCTGTGCACGATGTGGTTGCTCGTCCCCGGCAGGCCGGACGAGTCGGGCGCGGGAAGTCCGAAGGGCAGCTCGGCCAGCGTGACAAGGTCGCGCAACTCGCGCTCGCCGGTGCCACCGTGCAGCGGCAGGCCCTTCGACAGCGCGTCCAGCAGACCGTCGGGTCGAACGTCGACGTCGAAGCCACCGAGCATGATCGTGTTCGCCGCGACGGCCGCGACCTCGCCCTGGTGGACGATGTCGGCATCGCTGGTGAATGCACCCGCGATCGTGCGTTGCGCGATCGGCGGTACCGGCTCGCTCGAGATGTAGGCGAGCTCGCAGGCGAAGGCGAGGGACGAGAAGCTCTCGATGAGGTCATGGGCGGTACGCCGGGCGCGCTCGAGCCGAAGCCGTGGCGCGACGGTGCTATCGCTGGTCAGCAGCGGTGACTCGTCGAGCGAGTCACCGAGTGCTCGCGCCGCGATGGACCGGTCTAGCAGGGTCGCTGCGCGCTGCAACATGGTGTGATCGAGGACATCGAGCGAGGTCGGCAGCGCGGTAACGCGAACGGTGGCGTCGGCTCCCGACATCGACAGCATGCGCATCGCAGCGAGCCAGGGGTTCGGCATCCGGTGGAATCGGGAGACGATGTCGACCCGCTCTTCCGCGACGCCGAGATAGATCGGAATTACGTGTTGGCGGATCACGCCGTGGTCGACGGCGTTCGTCAGTGGGGCCTGCAGGACCTCGGTCGGGTCGACTTCTGTCAACGCGAGAGGAAGGTCGGTAGCGGCCGCGAGGAAGGTGCGCACCATTGTCCGCGCAGCGCGCAGGTCCGAGGTGGTCGAGCCCTCGCTGCCGACGCAGCCGATGGCCAACTCGGCGACGACGGTGCCGCCGGTCCGGCGTACCTGGCTGACGAGCACGGTGCGGCCGGCATCCGAGAGCGCCTGTGCCAGTAGCCGGGTGCGGTGGTGCAACAGAGTCGCCGAGGTTGAGTTCTCGAGGCAAGCGGCACCGGTGACCCGCCAGGCTGCCCAGGAGATCTCCTCGGCGAGCGGGTGCAGCGCCGAGCCTGGTGCCGGGGTCACCGGCACCGTGAGCTCGGGGTTCGAAAGCATGGTTGCTCTCCTCTCTGATAAGAGAGAGGAGGTCTAAACGGCCGGCCTGACAACAGAACGTCCGGGGAACCAGGTCTGCGCCGTGCACGCCTGCGCGGGAGGTAGTCGGTGGCTGGTCTCAGGTTACGAGTCGTCCACGATCCTCGTCGGCGCATCGTCGGCAACGATCTTTAGTCGCCCCACTTGGGTTGGTAACTCGGACCACAATGTCGGCTTGCACGAACATCAGCCGCTCGTCGTATGTCGCCGCCGAGAGCGGCGCCGGATCATCGTCGCGGTGCGTGCCGGCGGCGCATCCGTAACGGTCCCAGGCGTGCATGCGCGCAATGCTGCTGGCGAGCTGCGCGAGCCAATGACACGCATCGGAGGGCTGAGCGTTCGGCGCGAGGTAGCTGTCAGTCCATGCGGCGCGAAGGCCGTCAAGTTCGTCCACAAGCGCGGCATGCCGGTACCAGCAGGCAGGAACGGCGTCATCGAGGCTGTATCGCGGGATTAGCCAGTCCACCCATGTGATGAGGGTGTCCCAGGCATCGGCGGCTTCCTGGGCGGTCAAGGCGTGCCAGACGTGCGCACGTGCGGCCGATTTCCTGGACGCGACCCGTGGCGATACGTCCGTCGACTGGTTGGGGGAGTCGAGACCACCGACTGCGATGAGGTAGTCGATGTCGTCGCGAAGGCGGCCGACCTCCGCGCGCAGCTCGGACATCTCCGTCACGATGGCCTCCCGCAACCGCCTGGCACTCGATCCGACTTCGGCCCGATCGCCATGCGAATGGCAGAGGCGTGGGGACCGTCCCACCAAGGGCAAAGCCGAGCCTCGACCGGCCGGGCGTTGCGCGCGAGAACAATCGCGTGACCAGGGCGCAGGGTCCGAAGCGCGTCGACCGGCAAGACTGGGAGGCGTCGCGGCCCGACCGAGGTCGATGCTCCGCCCGCACCGCGGGTGCGCGTGCGTACCGGCTCGTCGATCTCACCTACGAGCTGGCTAATGCGGTGCAGGTCCTCGGCGTGAGCGAGGCCGCCGAGGATGACCTTGGTGGTGGCCGCGTCCCACATCGCATCGGCACCCGCCTGGCCCCAGCGTGCACGGGCCTGCGCAAGGGACTGCAGGACGCAGACGGTCGTGATACCGGACCCGCCGCCGTCTGCAAGCAAGTTCGGGAGCGACGGGATCGGGGCGATGTTGGCCGCCTCATCGAGCAGCACTGTCAGCGGCGGATCCAATCGGCCGTCGACCGCGCCGGCGCCAGCGGTGCGCGCGGCATCGATCAGAGCCTCGACGAGCGCGGTGACGAGCGGTGCGACCGTGAGTTGCGCACCAGTAGTGCCGAGCAGGTAGAGAGTGCCGCGGCCCGCCAGGAAGCTCGCGGGGTCGAAGCCCTCGCCCTCCTCGGGTGAGCAGCTCTCAAGCACCCGCGGGTCGGCAAGCGCGTCCACTGCACGCCGCACGCCGGCCCACACCGAGTCGCGCTGCCGGGGATCGGCGGCGGCCTGCGCGGCGAGCTCGTCTGCCCACCCTGGGGCCGCATCTGGGTGCCGGCGCAGGATCCGTACCGGCGTCGGGTCGGAGGGGCGACTGGTCCACCCGACGACGTCGCGCATGGTGTGGTGTTCCAGTGCCGCGGCGTGCAGATAGCAGCGCAGCACTGCCTGCGTCATGCCGTCCCAGAACGCGGCGTCCGTGACTGTTGCCGGGGACAGCTGCGCGCCTGCCGTCAGAGCCCGGGCGCGGGTGATTGCGGTGAGTGGGTTGGCGCAGCCGGAGTGCGGCGCCCAGCGGAGCCGGGGTACCTGCTCACCGGCGAGATGCTGCGGGTCGAACACCGCCACTGGTCCGTGCTGCGCACGCAACGGCAGGGTGTGGCGCAGCGTGTCGGGGCGCGTCGCCGTGACGAGCGCGGCGCCGGGAGCGTCGATGGTCTGCGGAATGATGAGGTGCACGCCTTTGCCGGAACGTGGCGGTCCTAGGTAGAGGTAGGAGTCCTCGGTGGCGCCGAACAGGTGCTGCCGGCTGCGTACGTCGACACCGAGTGCAACCGTTGCTCCGCCTTTCGTCGCGCGGCGCTGGTTGTCGCGGCCTCGGGCGCGTGCGGCACGGGCGGACAGCGCGCGACGGACCTCGGAAGACGATGCGTAGCCGCGCCGAGACGACACCCGAATCCGGGTCGCAAGGCGTAGAGCGGCGGCTCCGACCAGTGCGACGGCCGGGATGTCGACGGCCACGGCGAGGTACATCCCGACCGGACCGGGCATCAGGCGCTGCGATGTGGGCGGGAACCCCTGCCGTGGGTCGCCGGTGAAGTGACGCCATGCGATCAACCCGCGCAGTCCGCCGGTGAAATCGAGGTGGGCGAGGTGACCCGCCAGCGCGGCCGAAGTCTCCGCGATCAGCCAGCCCGATGCGGCGAGCAGAACGGCGACACCGAGTCCTGCGGCGACGACGATCTCGATCGGGTGCGCCTCGGGGAACCGTTCGTGGCCGGCGCCGGTCATGACGCGACCGGCCGCGTAGCGCCGACGAACCAGCCGGGGGAGAGGTCGACGGCTTCAACCCGGACGACCGCACCGGTATGGGGTGCGTCGACCATCCGCCCGTCACCGAGCGCGATCCCGACATGCTCGACGCCGCGCGGTCCAGAGCCGAAGAACACCAGGTCGCCGGGAAGCAAGCTCGTCGGATCAGTGAGGTGGACGGTTGCGTCGTATTGATCCTGCGCGGTACGCGGCAGTGCGAGTCCGGCCCGGGCGTAGGCGAACTGCACGAGGCCGGAGCAGTCGAACCCGCCCGCTCCCTCGCCGCCCCATAGATAAGGAGTGCCAATCTCCTCGAGCGCTGCTCGCACTGCTGCTTCGGCGACGGGCGATTCCCCTTCTGTGATGCCGTAGCTCGCGGCCGTGGCAAGCACCGCGGCGGCGTACCCGGCGGATGCCGTCTGGCAGGTGGCGCCGGTGTTGCCGCAGTTGTAGGCGACGAGCGCGTCGTGCGCGTTGTGGGTCACGCCGAGTGCACACAGGTAGTCGGCGGCAGCAGGGATTGCATCCGCCGGATCGCGTGTGTCCTTGCGGCCGTCACCGTCACCGTCTACACCCCAGCGCTGCCAAGTGGCCGGTTCGAACTGCATCGGCCCGATCGCCCCGGTCACTGAGGTCGCCGCGTCGCGACCGTGGTCGGACTCGATCCGCCCGACCCCGGCGAGGGTCGTCCACGGCATCGGGCAGCGTCCGGCGGCAGCTTGGTACAGCGCGAGATACGCCGTCGGGATGTCGCTCACCGCGGCAGCAGTCGGGGTGAGTATGGCGGGGGCGAGTGCCTGCATTCCGACCGCGACGAGCCCGAGTAGTCCAGTCCCGGCTGCGGCCAATCCCCCGGCAGCCTTCGCGACGATGCCCGTCACGATCGGACCTCCCAGATGCGCCACCCGGAGCCGCTTCGGCCGAGCGTGACGGTGAGCGCGACGGGGACGGGTGCCGGCGCCGTGGCGATCGTCCCGACGAGTTCGACTTGGCAGCGGGAAGGGGATGGACAGGTTGCCAAGCCTTCCGAGACCCGAAGCTCGCCGCACTGTCGGTGAGCCGGGACCGCAGCCCGCGATGGCGACGCGGTGCGTGGGCAACCCACGGCGATGCGGGCGGCGCCAGTCGCGATCCGTACGACGTGTGCCGGGACGTCGACCATCGGCCGGGACGCGGGGCGCTCGGCGTGACCACTCGCGGGGAGCAGCGGGCTAGCCGCGATGCCAACCGCCACGACAACGGCTGCGGACAGAGCGGCCACGCCGAGCCGGCGGGCGGTCATGGCCGCATCCGCGCGTCGGTGTCGACCAGTGGGCCGTCGGACTCGGCGAGGATGTGGTCGACCAGGGCGGTTCGCTCCCCGATTCGCCACAACGCCCGGTACGGGCCGAGCCGGCACACCAGGTCGGCCTCCGGTCCCGACAGGCCGAGCAGTTCGGCGGCAAGGCGCCGTTCTCCCGGCGCCTGCCCGTAGAGCACACGGGTCTCGGCGTCGGCGAGCAGCCCTTCGGCCTGTGCGCGGGTAGCCGTACCCACGTCGGTCTGGGCGGCTAGGTCGGAGAAGCGGTGAATCACGGTGATCAGCTGGACGCCTCGGGCGCGGGCGAGCTTGCTGACCTGCTGCAGCCAGGCCGTAGTGGCGGGCTGGGCGAGGAGCGCCCAGGCTTCGTCGACGAGCAGCAGCCGGCGCTGGTCGGTATCGAGGTCGATCGCGGCGGACAGCCATGCTCCGGCGCCGACCATGACGGAGGTCAGCGCATCCCGGTTGACCACCTGGGACAAGTCGACGACGACGCCGCGTCCGTTCGGGTCGAGCTGGACCGTGCTCGTTCCGTCGAGCATCCCGGCAAGGTCTCCGGTCAGCAGCCGGTGAAGTTCGAGCGCCATCGGGCGGATCGCCGATGCGAGTGCTTTCGGGGTAGTGGACACGGCAACGGCGAGCCGGTCGGACGGATGCAACAGCGCCTCAGTGACCTGGCCGAGGGTGACCGGCTCGCGCGCGTCGCATACGGCGGCGTTGATGGCGAGGTGCTCCTCGCCGTTGAGTGGCCGGCGCAAGCCCGCGCCCGCGAGCGCCGCAACCACTCTCGCCCGCGCCGCTGTCAGCTGCTCACCGCCCGCTGCACCGGGCGGCGGGTCGAGCGGGTTGAGACGGGTCGAGCCACCTGGTGCGAGCGTCACGACGGGCATGCCGGCCTCGACCGCCAACGGGCGGTACTCGCCCTTCGGATCCAGGACGTACGCCTGCCGGCCTGCATGAATCTGTCGGCTGAGGTAGGTCTTGACGAGCGCGCTCTTCCCGCGGCCGAGCTGCCCGGCGACGATCATGTTCGGGCTGGTGACGATCCCGACGGCGTAGTAGGACCAAGGGTCGTAGCGCAGCGGCACGCCGCCGGCGAGCACGTTGATCCCGACGGGCACACCGGCGTCGGGCAGCGCGTGGCTGTGCTGCCACAGATACGCCGCCGGCGAGTGGCGGGTCGTGACCGTCAGCGACGGCAGGCGCAGGATCCGGCTCACCGTGCCCGTCCCTGATCCTGCGATCGTTCAGGAACCAGCGGTTCAGGTCCCTGCCGTGTTGCGACGCGCGCGGCGTCGTGCGTCGGCGCCGTACCCGCCGGCGGTGGGACCTCGCGGAGGATCGTGCGGGCGCAACCGAGAACCCGGGTTGCGGTAGCGGCCAGGGCATCGGTGTCGCCGCGCGCCCACCCTGCGACGTACGGCACCGTGTACTTGTCCGCGGCCAGACCGTGCGCGGAGGCGACGACGTACGCAACGGACTCGGCCTCCACCTCGGCGCGGTCGCGGGCGAGGCCATCGGGCCGGGCACCAGGCGCATGCAGCAAGACATGCGCGTACTCGTGCGCGAGAGTCTTGGCCTGTTGGGCGCCAGGCAGTCCCGACCGCACGAGCACGGTGCGGTTCCCGAAGTCGGTGCGGCCGTTGGCTGGGGCAAGATCGGCGTAGCCGAACCGGTAGCCGGCGGCGGTGACCCGTTCGAGCAACCCGGCCCAGAGCCTCAGCGGCGCATTGCCGCGGAGAACCGCCGGCCGCACGTCGGGCAGCGATGGTCCGTCTGTCTGGGAGATGTCGAATACGTGAGTGACGCGGAACCCCGCGAGGGCCCGCGGCGGCCGCGCGAGAGTCGGGTTGTTGGGAGCGTTGCTGGTGGAGCTGTCCGCGCGCCGGAGAACGGGGGCGAGGATGGCGATGCCGTGCTCGCCGGCACGCACCTCCCGGCCCAGCCGGGCCCACGCCCGGTATCCCGCGATCCTCGTGGCGTCAGGTCGCTGGGCGGCGATCAGCAGCACATTGTTCGGGCTGTAGGTCGGGAAGGCCGCGGCCACCCGCAGCATCTGCCGCCATTCGCCGGATGTGGTCAGCCCCTCAACCGACTCGCGTAGCCGAGCATGCACCTGCTCGACTCGGTCGGGGCGGTCGGCGCTCACGCCTGCCCCCTGTGTAGAGCCCGGCATAGCGGCAACGTGGCGGCCAGCGCTGTGTCGTGCTGGCCGTGTAGACCGCGCAGCTCGAGTCGGGATGCTGCGGCCGCGGCGACGAGCTCTCGCGCCGCGTCGTCGAGTGAGTCGGGCTTCGTTGAGGACAAGGTGACGAGGCCCGCGAGCCGATGGGTTCGGTAGCCGGAAGCCAGCTCGGAGTCCATTGCCGCGCCATCGACCTCGGCCAGATCCAACGCCGCAGATGTCGCCAGGCCCAGACGCGTGCGGTCGCGCTGGTCGAGGGCCGCCTTTGCTCGCCGGGTCCGCGCCACACGCGCGGCCGACGCGGGCGGAACCCGCTGCAGGTGCAGTGAAACGGTGCGGGTGACTTCTACAGGCGCGCACAGCAGCAGAGGGGACAACCATGTTGCAGTGACGGCCGTGCTCGGCCACTCCGTCACGGCGTACGAGCGGTGCACGGTGTCGTCGGTGACGACGTGCGTCCACTCGCGCCGCCGGCTCACCGGTCCGGGGGTCGTCGTCGCCGCTGACCCGGCCTGCGGACCGCGGAGTGCGGTTGCGATGTCGCGGGCGAGTTCGTCCGCCGAAAGCGGCCGGGTTAGCAGCCGGGCGGGCAGCAGCGACCGGCTGACGGTCTGACACCGCGCGGCGACAGCGGCGAGTACAGAAGCGTCGAGGCGTGGGAAGACCCACTGCACCGCCAGCCTGCTGTCGTGGCGGGTGGACAACGCCGTGATCTGCCAGTGCAGCAGGTCCACCTGCGAGGTCTGATCGCAGGCGGTGGCCGGACGGGTGGTGACTGTTGGTGACGGGCAGGCGCGTTCGATGAGTTGCAGCCGCTCTAACGCCCGGTCGGTGTCGGCCAGTACCGCGAGGCTGTCGCCCCACGCCGCGATCAGGCCGTCGCGTTCGTCGTCGTCGAGCAGCGGGAACCGATCAACCCCGCACACGTCGAACACGACCGTGACAGTGCGTCGTGACGGTTCGGTGAGCATCCCGATCGATGGGTCGTCGGGGCAGGCCGACAGACGTAGCCGCCCGAACTCGACCGGCAACCGCAGCCGCGGCATCTCGGCGTTGCGGGCGAACGTGGGCACCGGCGCGCTCCAGCCGCGGGCACCCGCGACCGCCGCCGCGTGATGCCCGCTCAGTGGCCCGACCCAGTTCAGCAGTGGTCGCCCACCCGCGCGAGCCGCCGCCAATCCAGCTCCGGCAAGCAGCGGTAGGACAGCCAGCACGGGGGAGGCGCCTGCGGTGAACGCCAGGATTCCGGCGAGCAGCCCGCTGCCAATTGCGGCGACTTGGCCGATGCCTAGTCCGAGCCAGATCCCGCCGGTACCGCCAGCTCCGACCCGGTACGTCGCCGGGACATACGTCTTGCCTGTCGAATCGATGGCGCTCATCGACCAGGCTCCGCTTTGTCCGTCTTGCCCGCTGCGCCCGACGGTTGCGCTGAAGGTGAGGGCGATTTGGCCCCGGCCGAGGAAGCGCTGCTGCGGCCTGGGCTTGCCGCACTCCAGCGTCCCGAGACCGCCGCTCCCGCCATCTGGGCCGCCGGATGTGGGATGGCAGAGAGCGCCTGCCCCCCGTGGGCGCGCACGCGGTTCGCCACGGCGGCTCCCGTACCTGCGGCAACGCTGGCCTCGACGACGTGGGGGATCAGCCGGAAGGTCATCGGTAGTCCGAGCGTGCCGAGGAACAGCAGGGCAAGCCCGACAGCTGTTCGGTCGATCCCGGCAGCGAGGCCGTCACCGCTGCCGTCGAGCGATGCGGCGGCGAGCACCATCACCACCGTGATCACGAGCTGGGCGAGGATCACCGCCGCAAGCACCTCGACCAGCCGTCGGGTCCAGCGTGCAGTGGCCGACCAGAACAGGCCGGCCAGTGCCAGCGGGATGAACGCGGCGAGCAGGTAGACCATGGCCGCCCGAAGCGCGAGCTCGACCCAGATCACAAAGCAGAGGAAGCCGGTGACGAGAAGGATCAGCACCGTCACTGCTGCGTCCGCGCTCGGAAAGCTGGCACTCGAGGCGCCACTGATCCCCAACGTCGAACGCATGTGCGCGAGCGCCGTCGCGTACCCGGACGGGCCACCGATCCCAAGTCGTACGACGAGCGCGCAGCAGCTGTTGACGAGGGCGAGGGCCAATGCGATGACTGCGCGCGTGCCGAGCAGGACAGGTGCAACGAGCAGCGGCAGGAGGACGCCGCGCCGAACCGCCACACCGGGTCGGCCGGCGAGTGTCTCGCTCACCACACCGGCGAGGAGGATGGGGAGGGCGATCACGCCGGCAACGGCGATCATCGCTCGCCACGGCGCCGCGAACCAACCCGTCAGATCAACTTGCGTCGTCGCGACCAGGGCCTGCGTCATCTCGGAGAAGGCCCACCCTGCGACGGACTGTGCGCCGGAGGTGATCGAGTGGCCGATGGCCGATAGCAGCGACGGGATCGGGTTGAGCCGGTGGATCGGATTCGGGATGTGAACGTTCGGGACTGTCACGAGACAGTCCCGCCAACCCCGAACGCGAAGTTAACAAGCGTCACCGCTGCGCCGGCAACGAGTGCACCTACGGCGCCGCCGAGCACCATCATTCGACCGGACTGCTGGGAGCCGAAATGGCCGAAACGCGCGCCGAAGCCCCACGCCGCGGCGCCGGCGAGAACGGAGACCACGCACGCCAGAAGCACCCAGGTCATGAGACCGCCGATCAGGTGCGTCAGCTGGGCGGTGCCCGGAAGGCTCTTGTTTGGATTGACACTGACCCCTGCGAACATCGCGGGCTCCTTACGTCGAGTAATGGACGTGAAGAAGCTGCGCGCTGCGGTCCCCCGAAACGTCCCCCGCCCTTGCCCCGAGTGGGTGTAAGGCGGGAGCGGAGGCGCTACCTTCCGCAGTGAGCCAGCCGGGAGCCCGGGGCTGGCTGCGTCTGGGGAAAGTCGCTGCGCCCGTTTCGCGCCCTCGGAGGGACGTCATCGTGCGTCGGCGCAGGTCGGCGACAAAGGTCGCGCTGTTCGCGGAGTAATGACCGTCCAACGACGGATCGCGCTTGGGCTCAGCCACCGGTGCCTTGGTCGGGTCCGCGATCAGCCCGAGCGCCAGAAAGCGTCATGGACTGACGAGCCGGCGATTACCCCGATCGGCCTAACGAAATTTGCGCCGCATGCTGCCGCATGATCGCTGGACGTCGGGGTGGGCGCTGAGAGCATCGGCCGCCATAGCCAGAAACGGGATCTTGTCGGTTGGAGCGCCATGATTCACGGGGGCGGAAGAAGCCCAGGCAGGCACGCGACGGCGCGCCGGATCCCACCGAGATCGCTCGTTGCAATCGTCGCGGTGGTCGGCTGCTGGCGACCGGCGTCGACAGCATTGCCGCAGCGCACGCTCGCAACGATTTGAGCCTTTTACGATTGCTCTTCCGACTGGAGCCGACCGTCTTCCAGTGATCGATCGCGCCAGGAGCGAAAATGAACGCACACATCACGCCCGGATGGACCATCGCGCCTTTCGGTGACGGTACGCGCGAACGGACGGTTCCGCTCGACTCGATTCGCGCGGACGCTCCGGTCGTACATGTGCCGGGCTTCCTCTCACGGGACTACGCACGTCAGCTGGCTGCGGTCTTCTCGCGGCTGGAGCTCGTGCCCTACGTCGTCACGGTCGGCGCGGCGAGCGGCGCCGCGTACTACTAC
>DASZTV010000031.1:0-35478 GCA_035548125.1 Mycobacteriales bacterium
CCACCGGGTACGACGGCGGCGAGCGTCACCGCTGCGGCGGCGACCCCGGCGCCGGCACCGGCGCGGAGGCGGCGGGACCAGCGGGACATGACGTGACAACGACCCCGGCGCCGGTTTGGTCACGGTCTCGGCTGCTCCGCCCGCCACCTTTGCGGCGGGATACGTAGATCAGGCGGTTTCGACCTTGAACTGGGCGATTGCGGCCCGCAGCTCGGCCGCGAGGGTGTTCAGCTGCGCGGCCGCGGCAGCCGCTTCCTTCGACCCGCTGGCGTACTGGCGTGAGACGTCCGACACCTGGGTCATGGCGGAGACCACCTGGTCCGATGCAGAGCGCTGCTGCTGGGTGGCGATGGAGATCTCCTTGGCCGCGGTGGTGGTCTCCTCGACCATCGCGGAGATCCGCTCGAGCGCCTCGACCACGCCGCGGGCCAGCTCCGAGCCGGTGCGGACCTCCTTGGTCCCCTCTTCGCTGGCCAGGATCGTGGCGGAGGTCTCGGCCTGGATCTCCGAGACGATGGCCTGGATCTGCCCGGTGGACTCCTGCGCGCGTTCGGCCAGCTTGCGCACCTCGGCCGCGACGACCGCGAAGCCGCGGCCGTTCTCCCCGGCCCGGGCGGCTTCGATCGCGGCGATGAGCGCGAGCAGGTTGGTCTGGTCGGCCAGGTCGTTGATCACGTCGAGGATCCGGCCGATCTCCTGCCCCTTCTCCCCGAGAGAGAGCGCCCGCCCCCCGATCTGCTCCACGCGGGTCGCGATCGTGTCCATCGCGGAGACTGACGCCGACACCGCTTCGCGCCCCTCTTCGGCATGACGCAGCGTCTCGGCCGCGTAGCGGGCAACCGCCTCGGAGGTGTCGGCGATCTGGGCTGCCGTGGCGGCCAGCTCCTCGATCGTCGAGGTTGTCTCGGACACCGCCGAGGACTGCTGCGTCGCGCTTGCTGCGTGCTCCTCGGCCGAGGCGAGCAGCTCGTGGGCGGCCGCGACGATCTGCTCGCCGCCACCGCTGATCTGGCCCACGAGGGAGCGCAGGGACTCCAGCGTGTGCGACAACGAGCCGCCGAGCAGCCGCAGCGACTCGTCGTCGAACGCGTCGACCGGAACCCCCGTACCCAGGTCTCCGTCTGCGGCACGCGCCATGACGGTCGAGAGCTGGCTCACCCCCTCACCCAGCCGCTCCTTGTCAGCCATGGTGCGCTGCTGGGATCGCCGCAGTCCGTCGGTGATCACTCCGATGTACCACGCGGTGGCGGGGAGCAACGCCGTGACGAAGAGCAGCGAGCCTCGGTTGTTGTCGGTCGCCGTATCGGCGAGGAAGGAGGCGAGGACCACGCCGCCGGAGGACAGGAAGCCGAAGACGACGGTCACCCCCACCGGGAGGGTGATCGCGGCGGGGATCATCACCATGATGAAGAACAGCCAGTAAGGCCGCGTGATCCCGCCGGTCGCCGCCGACAGCGCCGTCAGCCCGGCGACGCTCACCGCGAGCTGGATCATCGACGCCACCGGGCTGAGCACGAGCGCACCGGTCGCGCCGGTACGGCGGGAGACCAGCAGCTGCGCGGTGTAGCCGAGCGCGATCGCTCCGCAGGCGCCCATGAAGGCGTCGTACTTCCACTGGGTCATCACGTGGGTGGTGGACCCGTACTGGTCGAAGGTCAGCGTGGCGGCGAGCGCGAGCGTGGTGATCCAGGAGACGTACATTCCGACGCGATCGAAACGACGCTGGAAGTCGATCTCGTACATCCGTGCCTCAGGGTTGGGGGTGGTCGTCACGCTGCACCATCAGGCACGACTCGGCAAGGATCCTTGGCACCTCCGTTGACCGGTCGCGAACTAACAGTCATGATTGACTGTTAGAGGGGTCGAGCAGCCTGCCGGCCACCTACCTCGCACCCGCTGCCAGCCACTTGAGGAGTGCAATGCCTGCGAAGACCTATGTCGTCGGCGTCGGAATGACGAAGTTCGAGAAGCCCGGCAGCCGCGAGTGGGACTACCCCGACATGGCCCGCGAGGCCGGCACCAAGGCGCTCGAGGACTCAGGCGTCTCCTACGACAAGATCGAGCAGGCCTACGTCGGCTACGTCTACGGCGAGTCGACCTGCGGCCAGCGCGCGGTCTATGAGCTCGGGTTGACCGGCATCCCGGTGATCAACGTCAACAACAACTGCTCGACCGGCTCGACCGCCCTCTTCCTCGCCGCGCAGTCGGTGCGGAGCGGTGTCGCCGAGTGCACCTTGGCGCTGGGCTTCGAGAAGATGCAGCGCGGCTCGTTGCAGTCCACGTTCGAGGACCGCGAGAATCCGATGCAGAAGCACGTGGTGGCGCTCACCGAGAAGTACGAGCTCGCGTTCCCGCTTGCGCCATGGATGTTCGGCGCGGCCGGGGTCGAGCACATGGAGAAGTACGGCACGACTCCCGACCACTTCGCGCGAATCGGAGAGAAGAACCACCGGCACTCCGCGAACAATCCCTACGCGCAGTTCCAGGACGTCTACTCTCTCGAGGAGATCAAAGAGTCGAAGGTCATCTACGACAAGCTCCCGCTGACCAAGCTGCAGTGCTCGCCGACCTCCGACGGCTCCGCGGCAGCGGTCATCGCCAGCGAGCGGTTCGTCGAGGAGAACGGCCTCGGCGATCGGGCCATCGAGATCGTCGGGCAGGCGATGGTCACCGACATGCGCAGCACGTTCGAGAACAACTCGGCGGCCACCCTGGTCGGCTACGACATGAGCAAGGAAGCCGCCCGCAAGGTCTACGAGCAGGCCGGCATCGGTCCGGACGACATCCAGGTGATCGAGCTGCACGACTGCTTCTCCGCCAACGAGCTGCTCACCTACGAGGCGCTCGGGCTGTGCGCCGAAGGCGAGGGCGGCAAGCTGGTCGACAACAACGACACCACGTACGGCGGGCGCTGGGTGGTGAACCCGTCGGGCGGCCTGATCTCCAAGGGCCACCCGCTCGGGGCAACCGGCCTCGCGCAGTGCTCGGAGCTCACCTGGCAGCTGCGCGGCACCGCGGACGCCCGTCAGGTCGACGGCGCCCGCGCTGCGCTGCAGCACAACATCGGGCTCGGCGGCGCCGCCGTCGTCACGGCGTACCGGCCGGCGAACCGATGAGCGAAACGAAGTTCAACCCCGCCGGAGTCGGCACGTGGAGCGACCCGAAGCAGTTCGACGTCACGGCGGAGCGCATTGCCGCTTACGCCGCGGCGACGAACGACCCGATTGCGGCGCACCTCTCCGGCGACATCGCGCCGCCGGTCTTCAGCGTCGTACCGGTCTTCGACATCCTGCTCAGCCAGCTGTTCGCGGTCGCCCCTGACACGATCGCGCCGTTCGTCCTGCACGGCGAGCAGGACTTCACCTACCACCGTCCGATCAAGGCCGGCGACCAGCTGACCTCGCGCGGCAAGGTCATCGGCTACGCGGGAAAGTCCAGTGGCACGGTCGGCTGCGTCTACATCGAGACGCACGACGCGGCCGGTGAGTTGGTGACCGAGCAGTACGTCTCGACGTTCATCCGCGGGATCGACGCCGGTGAGAGCATCGGCGAGCTGGCGCCGTCTCACACCTTCGACGAGGCGCTCCGCGCCAGCGCGCCGGCCGCGAAGAGCGTGCAGCACGTCGACGAGGACCAGACGTTCCGCTACTCCCCCGCCTCCGGCGACCCGATGCCGATCCACCTCGACGCCGAGTTCGCGAAGTCGGTCGGGCTGCCGGGCATCATCGCCCACGGCCTGTGCACGATGGCGTTCACCTCCTGGGCCGCGCTGACCGAGCTCGGCGACGGTCGGACCGATCGGCTGCGCCGGCTCGCGGTGCGGTTCTCCAAGCCGGTGATCCCCGGTCAGGACATCGAGACCGCGTTCCACACTGCCGGCTCCTCGGCCGGCACGACCAGCTACGCCTACGAAACCCGGGTCGGGGACGACGTCGTCATCAAGGACGGCCTCGCGGTCTTCTCGGACTGACGAAACACCAACAGGAGACCCACACATGATCGGCTGGTCCGACACCGAGCTCGCGATCCGCGACGCGATCCGCGACTTCGTCAACGCCGAGATCCGGCCGCACGCCGATGCGCTGGACTCCGGCGAGCTGCCGCCCTACGACCTGATCCGCAAGCTGTTCTCGACGTTCGGCATCGACGCGATGATGGGCGACGCGTTCGACAAGCGGATCGCGCGCGAGAAGGCCGGCGAGTCGAAGCCGAGCGGTGAGGACGACGGAGACTCTGCTGATGGCGCCGCCGGAGGTGGCGACGATGCCATGCAGCTCATCCTGTCCATCGAGCTCACGAAGGTCGCCATGGGTCTCACTGCGGCGATGGGCGTCAGCATGGGTCTGGCCGGCGGCACCATCGCCTCGCGCGGCAGCATCGAGCAGAAGGAGCGCTGGGCGCGCGACCTGATGACGTTCGAGAAGGTCGGCGCGTGGGCGATCACCGAGCCGAACTCGGGCTCGGATGCCTTCGGCGGCATGACGACGACGGTCCGCAAGGAGGGCGACGGCTACGTCATCAACGGTGAGAAGACCTTCATCACGAACGGGCCGTACGCCGACACCGCAGTCGTCTACGCCAAGCTCGACGACGGCAGCAACGAGGACAAGCGCCGCCGACCGGTGCTGACGTTCGTGCTGGACAGCGGCATGGCGGGCTTCACGCAGTCCAAGCCGTTCAAGAAGATGGGCATCCACTCCTCGCCCACGGGGCAGCTGTTCTTCTCCGACGTCTACCTGGAGCCGGACCGGCTGCTCTCGGGTGGCGGTTCCGGTGCGTCGGACGGCAGGGAGAGCGCGCGGTCCAACTTCACGACCGAGCGCATCGGCATCGCGGCGATGTCACTCGGCGTGATCGAGGAGTGCCTGTCGCTGTGCATCGATTACGCCAAGAACCGCGAGCTGTGGGGACAGAAGATCGGGGAGTTCCAGCTGATCCAGCTGAAGCTGGCCAACATGGAGGTCGCCCGGCAGAACGTCCAGAACATGGTGTTCCGGACAATCGAGCTGCGTCGTGCCGGAAAGACGCCGACGCTCGCCGAGGCCTCTGCGATGAAGTACTACGCCTCGCAGGCGGCGACCGAGGTCGCGATGGAGGCGGTGCAGCTGTTCGGCGGGAATGGCTACATGTCGGAGTATCGCGTCGAGCAGCTCGCCCGTGACGCGAAGTCGCTGATGATCTACGCGGGCAGCAACGAGATCCAGATCACCCACGTCGCCCGCGGCCTGCTCTCCTAGCCCGATGTCGACGGTCGCCGTCCGGCGTACCCAGGCCGAACGCAGCGCGGCAACTCGGGCGCGGATCATCGCCGCGACGATCGACGCGCTCGTGGAGCTCGGTCATGCCGGTACGACGACCCTCGAGGTGCAGCGCCGCGCCGAGGTCTCACGCGGCGCGCTGCTGCATCACTTCCCGTCGCGCGCCGAGCTGCTGGTGGCCGCGGTGTACGAGCTGTTCGAGGCACAGCGCGACGTGGTCGGGCCGGAGGTGCTCCGGGCCCGCGAGATCGGCGGTATCGACGCGGGGATCGACGTGTTGTGGATGTCGTTCAACAGCCCGCTCGCCATCGCCATCGACGAGCTGTGGTCGGCGGCCCGCAACGACGCCGAGCTACGCGAGGCGATCGCGAAACAGGACCGCAACGCCCGGACCGAGATCCGCCGACTGTGCGCCCATCTGTGGCCGGACTACGTCAGCCACCGCAACTACGAGCTGGCCCTGCCGATCCTGATCGACGCCATGCACGGCGCGGCGCGGGCGCGAGTGGTGCGCAGCGACGGCGCGACCGCGAAACGCCTCGACGCGTGGAAACAGCTCCTCCACGAGCTCTGGGACTAGGCAGCCACGAAGAGCAGGCTGCTGGCCGTCGGGCGGTCGCCCGCGCCGGTGTAGGACGGCTTGTTGAGGAGCGCGCCGCCGGGTCCGACGAGCGTCGTCGACGCCCCGCCGTCGAGTCCGAACGCCGTCGTCGCCCCGAGCGCGATCGCGAACGCCGCCTCCTGCGGCATCGACATGCCTCGACTCGCCTTGGACGGGCCGTCGACTGTGATCAGCATCCGGGTGCAGTCGGGCTTCCACGCGACCAGGGTTCGCGCGACCTCGGCCCGGTTGTCCCACTGCCCGGTGTACGCGCCGTCCTGCACCAGCAGCGGCTTACCGCCGATGCTGTTGGTAACAGGGACGGCGGTGTCGAGCTGCAGCTGCATCTGCTGACCTGGCGACCACGCCGCCCACATCGCTTGAAGCGCTTTCGCCTTTGCTCCCGATGCGCTGATCGCGACGAAGCCGGAACCGGGCTGCAGCGGGAATCCGCCCTGCTTCGCCGTCAGGCTGACCGGCGTTGCGGTCACCGGGGCCGGGGAGAGATCGCCGAGCCAGTCCGTGTCGTCGAGCCGAAGCACGAGATCCACGCCGGCGGTCCTCGTCGGAGCGGCGGGCCCATAGGCGGCGTCGTACAGCACCGCCTGACCGGAGTGCCGGTCGACATTGACGCCGTCCAGAGCGAGCGTGGTGCCGCCACTCGTGAGGGAACCGGACCAGGTCAGCGGCTGCGGCGGTTGCGGGCAGCCGTTCGCGTCGAAGGACAGCTGCTGCTCCTCCCAGCCGATGGAGTACGGCGAGCGCAACATCCGGCCGTTCGAGACGATGCCGCCTTCCGGCTCGTCGATGTCCTTGGGGCAGTGCGCGCTCGTGCAGAAGAAGTCGCCGTTGACACCCGCGACACACTGCCGGCGCAGGCACGCCGCGCTGGTGCGCTCCAGGCGGTCGCGCGCGGCGGGCTCGGCCACCTGGTCGTTGGACAGCGAGACGAACGGCATCACCGACGCCGACGGAGCGATCGTCACCACGCGGATGACCTCGGGGTATGTCTTCGAGGGGAACCGGAACGTGGAGTACGTGACCCCGGACGCCAACGTGCGCGGTGGAGACATCGCATGGTGGGTACGCGCCGACGCCGCCATGGGCGCCGCGAGGAGTGCCGTCCCGAGGACTGGCAACAACGCCGCGACCAGCAGCAGGCCTCGCCGGATCCTCATCGGGCCATTCTCGCGGTGCCTCGCATTCGAGCAACCCGCCGAGCCGCTCATTCGATGCCGTAGCTGTTGACCTTCTCGCTGGCGATCCGGATGAACGCGGCGCCGAAGCCGCCGCCTAGCTGCTCTCCGCCCTCGGGGACCGCCTCGGCACGACCGCGGATCTCGAGCATCCGCGGCGCCCACGGTTCGACGGTCTTCAGGTCGTCGACGACGATGGCAGCCCAGCCGTTGGCCTGAACGTCCCGGTACTTCTTGGTCTGAGCCACGCGCATGCCCCCGACATCGACGGAGTTCGCCTCCGGGTTGTAGCGGAACGCGACGGGCACGACGTGCGGCTTGCCATCAGCCCCGGTCGTGGCGATGCGGCCGAGCCGCTGGCTCGCGAGGTAGTCGATCTGCGCTGCGGTGAGCTCTGCCATGACCCGCGAGCCTAACCACGCGGATTCCGGGAACAGCCAGCCCGTGAAGGTGATCACGACCGCCAGGCATCTGGGGCGCTACCGCGACATCGGTCTGCTGCTGCTCAAGTACGGCCGTTCCGATCTGATCCACCAGGCCGGGATCGACACGACGTTGCTCGACGACGTGGAGCCGGAGGGCGCCCACGCCGAAGGAGCCGAGCTCGCCACCGATCTCGAGCGGCTGGGCCCGACGTTCATCAAGCTGGGTCAGCTGCTGTCGACTCGCGCGGACCTGCTGCCGGCGCCGTACGTCGACGCGCTGTCGCGACTGCAGGACCAGCTCGAGCCGTTCCCGTTCGAGCAGGTGCGATCGATCGTCGAGGACGAGCTCGGGGTACGGCTCTCTCGCGCGTACGACCAGTTCGACGAGACGCCGATGGCAGCGGCCTCGATCGGACAGGTGCACAACGCAGTCCTGCGCGGCGGACGCGAGGTCGTCGTCAAAGTGCAACGACCCGGTATCCGACGTCAGGTGTTCGACGATCTCGAGGTGCTCGAGGACCTCGCCGATCGGGTGGAGGCCCACTCCCAGACCGGGCGCCTGATCGGCGTGGGAGGGCTGATCAGCCAGTTCCGCCGGTCGCTGCTCGACGAGCTGGACTACCGGAAGGAGGCCAGCAACCTGATCAGGCTGCGCGGGATCGTCGAGAACCGCACGGAGCTGCTGGTGCCGGCGCCGTACGAAGACTTCACGACCGGTCGGGTGCTGACCATGGAACGCATCCACGGCCGCAAGACCACCGAGATCTCGCCGCTCACCCGCCTGAACCTGGACGGGGAGTCGCTCGCCCGCGCGCTTTTCGACGCCTACCTCGACCAGATCCTGGTCGAGGGGTTCTTCCACGCCGACCCGCATCCGGGCAATGTCCTGCTGACCCCGGACAACCGGCTCGGGCTGATCGACCTCGGCATGGTCGCGACCGGGCGTTACGGATCGGTCAGGCGTTCTTCGGTAGTTCCGAGAACGGCCTGCGTGAGTCGCCGCCGGGCTCCTTGGGCAGGCCGAGTACGCGTTCGCCGATGATGTTGCGTTGGATCTGGTCGGTGCCGCCGTAGATCGGCGGCGCCTGCGCGTACAGCGCCTGGAAGCTGACGGCGGTGAGCGCGGGATCGCCGATGATGTCGTCGAGGGTCTGCTGTTCCTCGGCGGTGTAGCCGTGCAGCATTCCCTGGGCGCCGGCGATCTCCAGGCCGAGGTCGCGCTGCAGCCGGACCACGTTGCTCATCGACAGCTTCGCGATGTTCGGCATGCCGGGGATGTCCTGACCCGCGGCCTTGGTCGCCTTGAGCCGCTCGCCGTTGAGCCGGCCGACCTCGCCGAGCGTGTGGAGCTTGACCAGGCTCTGCCGGATCATCGGGTCGGCGGCCTTGCCGTGCGCCTTCGCGAACTCGATCATCGCCGCCGCCACGGAACGCGGCTTGCGCGCGGCCTCGTCGGTGGTGCGGTCCGACCGCTGCTTGGGGGCATTGGTGACCAGGTCACCCACTCGCTTGTCGAGGTTGCCGGAGATCGCGCCGGGCTGGATCTGCACGCCGCCGACGCCACCGCCGGTGCCGAGTCCGGCGCGCTCGTTGGCCAGGGTGGTGTTGGCGACCTTCCACCCGTCGTTCAGCTCACCGATCAGCGCGTCGTGGGCCACCTCGGCGTCGCTGAGGAACACCTCGTTGAACATCGCGTTGCCGGTCATCTCACGCAGCGGCCGGACCTCTACGCCGGGCTGGTGCATCTCGAAGGCGAACCAGCTGATGCCGGAGTGCTTCGGCGCGTCCGGGTCGGTGCGCGCGAGCAGCATGCCGAAGTCCGCAGTGTGCCCGAGGGAGGTCCAGACCTTCTGCCCGTTGATGATCCACCGGTCGCCGTCGCGCACTGCCTTCGTGGTCAACCCGGCCAGGTCCGAGCCCGCGCCCGGCTCGCTGAACAGCTGACACCATGCGACCTGCCCGGTGACGATCGGGCGCACGTAGCGCTCGACCTGTTCCGGCGTACCGTGCGTCACGATCGTCGGCGCCGCCAGCAGCATGCCCAGCCCAGCCGGCGCACCGACGGCGCCGAAGCTCACGATCTCCTGCGCCACCGCGACCGCGTCGCTGCGCGAGAGGTCCCGCCCGAAGGCGCTGCGTGGCAGGGTCGGCGCCGCCCATCCCGAGGTACCGAGCCGCTCCCACCACTGCGCCACGGTGAGCTCGGGGTCCCAGTTCTCGGTCAGCCACGACCGCAGCTCCTCGATCACGTCAGCGGTCGCACCCGGTGCGGTCGGCTCAGACACGTCAGGTTCTCCGTTCGTCTCGTCGCTCAGATGCCGAGGTACTGCGCGACCCGCTCGCGGTGGTACGTCGGGTCACCCAGCAGCAGCTGCGAGGACTTGGCACGCTTGAAATACAGGTGGGCGTCGTGCTCCCAGGTGAAGCCGATGCCCCCGTGGATCTGGATGTTCTCCGCGGCGGTGTTGAAGAACGCATCGGTGCAGTAAGCCTTGGCCAGGCTCGCCGCCGCAGCGAGGTCGGGCGAACCCTCAGCCGCCTCCGACGCGGCGGCGTAGGCCGCCGAACGGGCCGACTCGACCTCGAGGAACATGTCCGAGCACTTGTGCTTGATCGCCTGGAACGAACCGATCGGCCGACCGAACTGGATCCGCTCCTTCGCGTACTGCACCGCAAGGTCGAGACAACGCTGCGCCCCGCCCGTCGCCTCAGCAGCCAGCGCCACCGCAGCGAGATCGAGAGTCCGCGCCACAACTGCGGCCGCCCCACCGGCGTCGCCGACCAGCCGAGCCGGGGTGTCCGCGAACGTCAGCCGCGCCTGCTTACGGGTCTGGTCCAACGTCGGCAACGCACGCCGTTCCAGCCCGGCGGCGTCGCTCACGACAGCGAACAGCCCAAGACCCGCGTCGGTGCGACCGACCACGAGGATCAGGTCCGCGGTGTGACCATCGATCACGAACGACTTGTGGCCGGACAGGCGCCACTCCTCACCGGCACGCGTCGCGGCCAGCGTCGTCGCGTCCGGCTCCCAACGACCGTCGTCCTCGGTGAACGCCAACGTCGCCGTCCGCTCACCGGCCGCGATCCCCGGCAGGTACGCGGCCTTCGCCTCAGCGTCACCGGACTCCAGCAGCGCATTCGCGGCAAGCGCGACGCTGGCGAACAGCGGCGAGCACAACAGCGCGGCACCAGCCTCCTCGAACACCACCGCGAGCTCGGTATAGGAGTACCCGCTGCCGCCGTACTCCTCCGGGATCGCCAGGCCCGACACACCCAGCTGTTCGGCCATCATCTGCCAGGTCTTCTCGTCATAGCCCTCGGCGGACTCCATCGCGCGCCGGACGTCAGCCGACCCCGACTTCTCGCCGAAGAACCGACGCACCGAGCGCCGAAGCTCGACCTGCTCGTCGCTGACTGCGAAGTTCACCACTGCTGTTCTCCTCGAAGCGGCCGCTTGCGAAAACCTAACAGGGGCGTCAGCCCATTGGTTCCGGCGGACTCAGCGACCTCGACGAGCGTGGCAACGGGACTCTGCGCGCTCGGAGGGACTCGAACCCCCAACCGGCTACCGGGCGGAGATCGAGCGCGGCTTGGGTGACTCGATCCTCCCGGTCGTTCTCGCGTCCCTTGATGGCCAGCTCGGGCATGCTTACGAGCAAGCTTTTCGGGATGCGCGGCTCGCACGACATCGATAGATTCGTCCGCGACATCGCCTCCGCACCGGCCGTCGTGTCGCTCGTCCACAAGCTCAGTCGATAGCGCGGTGACAACTCAAAGTTCGGCGCGGGTTGCCGGTGGCTGTCAGTTCCAGAGGGTGGCGATCGGAGCGGCGACGATTCGGTCGTCGAGCCGGTAGACCCGCGGGCCGGTGTGCATCACGATGCCGGCAACAAATCGGTCGCCGAGCTCATCGCGAAGCCAACGTAGGTGGTGCGCGCTGCTGGACCCGGGCGCGGAGTCCGCCTTGATCTCGATTCCGATCACCCGGTGGGCGTCGAGTTCGGCGATCAGGTCGACCTCATGTCGCCCGTCGTACTGACGCAAGTGGAACAGCCGCGGCCGGCTGGCACCGATCGGGAGCTCGGCACGAAGCTGGGCAGCGACGAACGTGTCGAGCACTCGTCCGAGCAGGTTCGCGTCGCGCATCACGGCGTCCAGGCTGACCTTGGCACCAGCGGCAAACAGAGCCGGATCAGTGAGGTATCGCTTCGGCGCCCGGACCAGCCGCTTGAGCCGGTTGGTGGTCCACGCCGGTACGACATCGAGCAGGTAGAGCGCTTGGAGCAGGTCCTCGTAGGCGAGCGCGGTCTTGCGATTGACCCCGGCAGCGTCATAGATCGTCTTGTCCTCGACGATCCCGGCGCTGTTCAGGCTGACCGCTTCGAGGTAACGGCTCAACCTTTGCGGGTCCCGGTCGGCGAACCGCTGCGCGTCGCGGGTCAGCATCTGCTCGACGTACCCGTCCCACCATTCGCGGCGAGCGTCCTCGGACAGTCGCAGCGCGGGTTCGGGGAACCCGCCCCGCAATGCGAGCTGCACGTAGTCGCGCAGATCCGGCGAGTCCGCCGGATTGCTGAGCGCATCAACCCCGCCGTCCGCGAGCCGGTCGAGGTAGGTCGAGCCCTCGACCCTGCCAGCCAACTCCCGTTCGCACAGCCCGGTCATCGCCAGCCGGATCACCCGACCCGTTCCCGGCCAACTCTGCTCATCTATATCAGCGCGCACCGAGCCGGTGAGCAGGAACCGGCGCGGTCGAAAGTCACCATCCACCGCCCGCTTAACCGCGCCGAGCACCGACGGCACCACCTGCCACTCATCAATCAGAACCGGCTCCGCGAGGCCACGCAACGCCGCGTCCGGATCGGCGCGCACCGCCTCAGCTTCCGCGGGACGATCCAGCTGGAGGACGGTAGCCGCGTGCTGGCGGGCGGTCGTCGTCTTTCCGCTCGCCCGGGGGCCGACGATCATGATCGCTGGTAGCTCGGCGAACATCCGGGTCAGCCAGGGATCGACAAGCCGAGGCAGGTACGTATTAGCCATGCGCTCACAGTACTGTTTTCACGCAGGCTTCGATACCTATCTCACACACGGTACGGTACCGGTTTCACCAGCGTGACGTCAGCGACGCGGGCGCCTATGAATATGGCGTGGTTGCCCCCGCCGCCCGCATCATTCGTCGAGCATGCGCCGCGCAAGCTGTGGTCTGTCGAACCGAGCCGCCACGGTTGGGCTTCTTCACACGACCCCGCCCCGGCGGGCGGATCATGGCCTTGACCTGCGAAAACGTGGCGCGCTCGGAGGGACTCGAACCCCCAACCTTCTGATCCGTAGTCAGATGCTCTATCCGTTGAGCTACGAGCGCTTGAAGCATCGGACAGTGTAGACGGCGGGGTCGATCGCTGCCGACGCAGGCGCAACAGGGCGCATCGCCTTTTACAGGGCAACCTTTCTGCCCTTACCGTCGTCTACTGCAACGTCCACTTCCCCGCTGCTAGAGGTTGCAAGAGTTCCGATGCCGTCTGCCTTCCCGGGTCCCCCGCGCCCGCGATTCCGGCTGCGCCGGTCCAGCCGCTACCCGACGACCTCCTATACCGGGTCCTCGGCGGGCTCCGCGTCGTACGACGACGGTGGCTCCTCCCTCACCCGTCGCGGTCTGATCGGGGCGCTGTCCCTCATCGCCGTCGGCGGCGTCGCGGACTCGATCCGGGTGTTGGTCAAGGGCAGCTCCGAGGCCACCGTCGGAGGCCCTCCCGGCCTCAGCCGCGCGGTCACCGCGCTGATCGAGGGGCACTCCCAGTCGCGGACCGGCAGCATCGCCTCCCCGAGCGCGTCCCCGCTGGCGACGCCCACTCACTCGCACGCGCCGGTCCCACCCAGCCACCCGGCGGCCCACCACCACCCGGCGGGTGGTCACGCGCACGGTCACCACACCGCCCACCACCACGAGACGAAGAAGGAGCGCGCGGCCCGACTCCGCCGAGAACGGGTGAAGCTCCCCCCGGCGCAGCTGCAGGTCCGTGACCGGCCGGCGTACCAGCTCGACCAGCTCATCCCGAACCCGCCGTCGCACGCGCTCGCGCTGACCATCGACGACGGCCCGGATCCGGACTACACGCCGGCGGTGCTTCGGCTGCTCGACAAGTACGGCACGCAGGCGTCGTTCTGTGTGGTCGGCGTGCACGCCGAGGCCTATCCCAAGCTGGTCCGCGACATCGCGCGCGCAGGGCACATCCTGGTCAACCACAGCTACACGCACACCCTGCCGTTCCAGGCACTGTCCCAGAAGCGGATCGTCTGGGAGATCACCAAGACCCAGCAGACCATCGAGCACGCGGCCGGCGTGACGCCGCGGCTGTTCCGCGCGCCGGGCGGTGACTGGTCGCCGTTCATCTTCCGGGCGCTTGCCTCGTACGGCCTCGAGCCGCTGGACTGGGACGTCGACCCGCGCGACTGGACGCGACCCGGAACCCGAAAGATCGAGAAGCGGATGCTGCGCGCCCGTCCGGGCGAGATCGTGCTGTGCCACGACGGCGGGGGCAACCGCATCGAGACCGTCCGCGCGCTTCGCAAGGTGCTCCCGACGTGGCAGCGCAAGGGCCTCGCCGCCATCCCGCTCGACATCACGCCGCGCTACCTGCCCGGCTACGAGCCGGGGGCCAGCCCGATGGCGTCGCCGACCGCGACCTGACTCCGTAGCCTGTCGGCATGGCGGCCGACCGCGCCGGCTTCGCGCCGCTGCACGACGACGTACGCAGGCTCGGCGCGATCCTCGGTCAGGTGGTCGCGGAGTCCGACGGCACCGATCTCTACGACCACGTCGAGCGGCTGCGCCGGGCGTGCCGCGACGCCCGCCGTGGGACTGCCGGCGACGACCCAGCGGCGCTGGTCGCCGATCTGCCGCTGCAGACGGCAGAGCGCGTCGCGCGGGCGTTCGCGACGCTGTTCCATCTGGTCAACCTCGCCGAGGAGCGGCACCGGGTACGGGTGCTGCGCCGCCGTGACGTCACCGGGGAGATCCCGGCGCCCGACTCGATGGCCGGCGCGGTGCACCAGCTCGGCGCCGACGTCGTCGCCGCCGCACTGCCCGACGTCGAGATCCATCCGGTGTTCACCGCACACCCGACCGAATCCCGCCGGCGAGCGGTTGTTACGGCCCTGCACCGGATCGCCGACGAGCTGCTCGCCAGCGAGGACCCGCGGACCGGAGACAGCGAGCGGGCCGAGGGCGAGCGGCGGCTCCGCGAGGAGATCGCCACGTTGTGGCGGACCGCGTTGCTGCGCGAGCAGCGGCTCGATCCGCTCGACGAGGTCCGTACGACGATGGCGGTCTTCGACGAGACGTTGTTCCGGCTCGTGCCGCGGCTCTACCGCGCTACCGAGACCGCGCTGGGCGCGGACGCGACCGCGCCGCCGCTGACCCCGCCGTACCTGCGCCTCGGGTCCTGGGTCGGCGGCGACCGGGACGGCAACCCGTACGTCACTGCCGAGATCACCCGCGAGGCGTTGGAGATCCAGGCCGACCACGTGCTGCGGGCGCTGGAGGCGGCCGCGTCACGAATCGGCCGCGGCCTGTCGCAGGCGGCCACGCTGGCGCCGCCGAGCCGCGAGCTGCGCGACGCACTCGACGCCGACGCCGGCGCGCACCCGAAGGCGCTCGCCGCCATCGTGCGCGCGGCGGAGGGACAGCCGCACCGGCAGAAGATCATGCTCGCGGCAGCGCGCGTCCGGGCGACCCGGGTGCGCGACGCCGACCTGGCCTACCGGTCGCCCGACGAGCTGCTCGCCGACATCCGGCTGGTGCAGTCCTCGCTGGCGGCAGCGGGTGCCGCGCGCAGCGCGTTCGGCGAGCTGCAGCATCTCGCCTGGCAGGTGGAGACGTTCGGGTTCCACCTGGCCGAGCTCGAGATCCGCCAGCACAGCGGCGTGCACCGCGACGCGCTGGCAGACCTCGAAGCGGGCGGCGGGGTCGCGACCCAGGACGCCACCCGGGAGGTGCTCGCGACGATCCGGGTGATGGCCGCGTTGCAGGACCGGTGGGGGTGGCGTTCGTGCCATCGCTACGTCGTGTCGATGTGCCACTCGGCGGAGGACCTGCTCGCCCCGACCCGGCTGGCCCGCTACGCACTCGGCGAGCGGGCCGACTCGGTCGCGTTGTCCGTCGTACCGCTGTTCGAGACCGGCGAGGACCTGCAGCGCTGCACGGAGGTGCTCGACGAGTGGGTCGCCGCTCTCGGCAGCGCGCCGGAGCGGGTCGAGGTGATGCTCGGCTACTCCGACTCCGCCAAGGACATCGGCCCGTTGTCGGCCACCCTGCTGCTCTACGACGCGCAGGCGGCGCTCGCCCGCTGGGCGGCACGACACGGCGTCGCGCTCACCCTGTTCCACGGCCGCGGCGGATCGCTCGGTCGCGGCGGTGGACCGGTGAACCGCGCGATCCTCGCGCAGCCGCCGGGAAGCGTGGCGGGCCGGTTCAAGGTGACCGAACAGGGCGAGGTGATCTTCGCCCGCTACGGCAACCCGCAGATCGCGTTGCGGCACCTCGAGCAGGTGACCTCGGCCGTACTGCTCGCCGGGACCGCGATGATCGCCGACCGCAACACGGAGGCGTCGATCGAGTTCGCCGAGCTCGGCGCGGCGATGGAGCGCGCCGGCCGTGAGGCGTACCGCGCGCTGGTCGAGACCGACGGGTTCGCCGACTTCTTCGCGCAGGTCAGTCCGCTGGAGGAGCTCTCCGACCTGGCGCTCGGGTCGCGCCCGTCGCGTCGCCCCGGCGGGAGCGGGCTGACCCTCGCCGACCTCCGTGCGATTCCGTGGGTGTTCGCGTGGTCGCAGACCCGCTGCAACCTCACCGGTTGGTTCGGCCTCGGCTCCGGGCTGGCGGCGGCCGACTCGATCGAGGACCTGCGGGCGGCGTACCGCGACTGGCCGCTGTTCACCGCGCTGATCGACAACGCGGAGATGTCACTCGCGAAGACCGACCGCATCGTCGCGGAGCGCTACCTCGCTCTCGGCGACCGCCCGGACCTCACCGAACGGATCCTCGCCGAGCTCGACCTCACGACACGGCTGGTGCTCGAGATCCTCGAGCTGCCGCGGCTGCTCGACGGGCGGCGGATCCTGTCGGCCGCCGTCGACCTGCGCAACCCGTACGTCGACGCGCTGTCGCACCTGCAGCTGCGGGCGCTGACCGCGCTGCGTCGCGGCGACTATGCCGACGAGGCCGAGGAGCGAAGGCTGCGCGAACTGTTGTTGCTGACGGTCAACGGCGTAGCGGCGGGCCTGCAGAACACCGGCTGACCGTGGGGCGGATGTGCCATACGCCCCCGGATGTGGGAGCGGATGTGCCATCCGCCCCACTCAGTACGGGTAATCGAGGGTGACCACGACCGGGTTGTGGTCACTCGGGATCACGCCGACGAACCTGCCGCTTGCCAGGTGCAGCAGCTGTGACCACGCGCGCACCGCGACACCGTTCGACACGAACACCTCGTCCATGTGCGCGAAGTAGTGCTGCGGGCGGCGCTGGTACTGGTTGGAGGTGTTGAACTTCGCGTTCGTCCGGTGCTGCGCGACGTTGTACGCGTTCGGGATGCCCGCGGCGTTCATCGCCACGGTCGGGCCGTTGGGGTGGTGGTGGAACTGGTCTGAGTTGTAGTCGCCGGCATAGACCACCGGCACGTTGCCGTGCCTACGGGAGAACCCGCGAGCCTGGCTGACCAGCCGCTTGGTCTCCTGCTCGCGCTTCAGATCGTTGGCGTGGCCGCGCGGGACGATCAGGTGAGCCGACACGACGAGCACCTTCGCGCCGCTGGTCCGGTTTCGGAGCAGTTGGTAGGCCGCCCAGTGGTTGTTGCCGAGCGACCAGTGGTCGCCGGCGCCGACCGCGGCGTAGCTGTCCTTGCGATAGAGGATGTAGTCGCCGGTGCGGTGGTAGTAGTGCTCGGTCGGCGGAATCTCGGTGTGCGCGAGCGCGTACGTACCGCCCAGCGCCGAGCGAAGCGAGTCGACCTGCCGCGGGCCCTTCATCGCGTTGACCCAGGCAGCGCCCTCCTGGATCGCGACGACGTCCGGGGCGGCGTGGGTGATGAAGCCGGCAACCCCGACCTTGCGCTCCGTCCACGGCGCCACGACGCCGCCGCCTTCATGTCGCCCGTCGAAGTCCTTCTCGAGGATGTTGTACGTCATCACCTTGAGCGGCTGCTGGGCGGTCTGCGGCCGAAGCGCGACCGGTGGGGTGTAGGCCGACGGCGTGGACTCGTTGAGCGCTCGTACCCGGAAGTAGTACGTGCGTCCCCTGGTCAGGCCGTACGGCGTGAACGCCGTCGTCGGACCGTTGATCGTGTAGGTCTTGCGCCCCGCCGTCATGGCGGCGTTGGTGGCCTGCTCGACCGTGTAGCCGGTCGCAGACCCACTGGTCCAGGTCAGGAAGCTACGAAACGAGGTGGTCGTCGCGACGAGGTTCGCCGGCCGCGGCGGGGTGAGGCCGACCTCCCCGATCGTCGCGGAGAAATGATGCCGGTGCCGGTTGATCGCCTCGACCCGGAAGTAGTACGGCTGCGCCCGGTGGGTCAGCCCGCGGATGGACATCCGTGGCGAGCTCGACACCGACGAAGCCCGCGCGTGGGACAGGTTGCGGGCGAAGAGGTCGCTGCGGACGGTCGAGGCGTAGAGGCGGTACTTCTTTGCGTGGGCGGTCGGCGTCACCTCGACGGTGAACGACGAGGCGGTCGCAGCAACCACCCGGATCCCTCCGGGCGTCGCGGGTCGCGCCACCTGCGCGCCCGCGGCGCCCGGCATGAGCAGCGCGCCGACGACAGAGCTACCCAGGACCCAGAGCAGCATTCGGCGCGCTCGCTGGGACACATTCCGATCGTCAGGCGCCGTCCAACTCGCCTCAATAGCGAGTTATGACCATTTTCTGTGGAGCGGATGGCACATCCGCTCTCAGGTGCCGGTGAGGTGCGTCACGACCTTGTCGTTATCGGCGGCGATCGCCGACGCGCAGAACTCGTCGTGGATCCAGTGCTTCTTCGAGAACATCTTGGTCTGGTCCGCATAGTGCGGGTTCGTCGGATCGCTGGACTCCGAGTACGTGAGGATCGTCCGCGCGACCGGGCACGAGGTGCCGTTTCGCCAGGTGACGACCTGGACGAAGGACGAACCTTCCTCAATGTCGCCCTCGCCCTTGCCCTTGACCCACGGTGCGTAGATGGCGTTGAACTCGCCGTTAGGGTCGCCGGGGCCGCCCTGGATCGGGATGAAGTGCCCGTTCTTGTGCACCCCTTGCACCTTGCCGGGCGCGACGTCGAGCGGCAGGTGCGCCGCCCGCAGGTCGCTGATCGCGTCGCCGAGCGACAGCGCCACCGCCGGGTCGGCGATGTTGAGCCCGCTCGGGGTGTGCACCGCGTCCGCCGCGTTGAACGGTGTCTGGAAGTACGTCGCGGGCAACCCCGCCTCGCTCAGCAAGCCCCCCTCACCGAGCGGGAACCCGGTGAGGTTGTCGACGAACCGGCGGAACAGGATGGCGCCCTTGCTGTTCGCGTTCTCGTGCAGATCCCACTTCGCGAGCACGCTGCACGCGCCGCCGATCGTCGTCACCCCGCCGGTCGTCGGGATGATCCCGAGTGGCTGCAAGGTCTTGCACAGCGAGACGAGCTGGTCACGCCAAAGGTCACCGGCATACTGCCGATCGGAGAAGACCATGTCCTGCATCGCGCGCAGCGTGAAGCCCCTCTTCTCCCCGATTCCCGACACCCGGTTCTGGGTCATGATCAGGCCGATTCGGGTACGCAGCGTGCGGGGCGTCGCCTCGTTGCCGATGATCCGCGCGTACCCGGTGAGCGGGTGGTGCGGGTTGGACAACCAGTACGAGTCGTTGGAGTTGGTCACGTAGTCGCTGCGGAAGAGGTACGGCATATGACTCGGGCCGAAGATGCCCGGCTCGATGGCGTCTTTGTCCGTCCCCCAGTTGCAGGCAGACCGCGAGCCGTCCAGCACCGGCAGGCCGAGCAGCTGGTGCGTCACCACGCCGAGGGCGGTGTTGCACTTGTTGACGAGCGCGTCGGTGACGTTCGGGATGGTGCCGATATCGGCGTACAGCGCATGGCCGGTGTGGTCCGCGACGATCGTGTTGACCCACGGGATGCCTTCGTACTTCTTGAGGATGTGCAGCACCTGGTGCGCCGAGTGCGCCTCGTCGGTCTTCAGGAAGTGGTTGAAGATCCGGAAGTTGGTCGCGTTGGCATCACGGAACGTGAAGCCGGTCACCGCAGTCCACGGCAGCGGCACGCCCTCGATCGAGTTGATCATCGGGCCGTACCGCGTCCACCACACCGTGTGGTGAATCGTTGAGAGCTTGCCGTCCGCTCCGCGGACGACAACCGAGACCGGGCGCGGCTGCATCTTGGTCGGCTTGCCGTCGTACAGGTATGACGTCGGGTCACCCGGCACGATCGTCAGCTCGTACGGCGTGAAGCGGAACGCCGTCGAGACCGTGTGGCTCCACGCGATCCACTTGTTGTGACCGATCAGCACCAGCGGTACGCCGAACAGCGACGCGCCGGTGACGTCGGCAACGCCGGGGATCGTGATCTGCGCGTCGTAGAACCGCTCCGGACCGAGCCACGGGAAGTGCGGGTTGCCGAGCAGCAGACCGTGCTTGCCGTCACGAGTCCCGCCCTTGCCGACAGCGACGGCGTTGCTGCCCAGGTCGCCCATCGTCTGCTGCCAGCGCTGCGAGATCAGCGCCCCCGCACGCTTCACGTTCATCGTCGCGGACACCGGACTCGTCAGTGACGGCGGCGTCGCGCCGGCGATGCCGGGGATCAGCACGTCGGAGCTGGCGAGCAGCACCAGCTGGTAGAAGCGCAGGTAGGCGTCGCCGACCGTGATCGGGTGCACCCACGCCTTGCCGTGGCACGCCGGATCCTTCACGCCGGCCGCGCCGCCGATGCTGCGCAGGTAGCGGTTGTAGCCGGCGACGTAACCGCGCACTCCGGCCTTCAGGTCCTTCGTCGGGCCGAACGGCGGCTTGCGCGACGCAAGCTCGTTGACGATCCCGGAGTCCTGGACCTCGGTCCAGAAGATGTCGGAGTCGAGGTTGTTGGCGGTGACGCCGTTGCCACGCATCACGTAGGAGCCCTTGGGCCCGAAGTACATCGAGCGCTTGCCTTCGACGGTGACGTAGTCGGCGGCCATCGTGCAGACGTTGTCCTGCGCGAAGGCGTACCCGTAGCCGTAGCCCACGTCACCGAAGTTGGCGCCCACGATGTGCGGAATGCCGCCCTTGGTCCGGGTGATCTTCACCGAGTAGTGGTGCTTGTGCGCCGGCGCGGCTGAGTTGTCAGGGGCTGCCGCCGTCAGGGCGGGGCGAGACCCTGACAACTCGGACGGACCAGCGATGGCCGCCGCCGTGGGGACGGTGAGTGCGGTGGTGAGAAAGGCAACGGCAAGGCTGGTACGGCGCATGGGGCAATCTTCGCCGATGCCGCTCGCGACCCTGCCGCCGCGGTAATGCGTTCTAGCGGGCGCCGTCTCGCACGCGTTGCGGCCGCCGGGCGCGAACGGCCTCGCGCGCCTGCATCGCCGTCACCGCCACGACCGTCACGGCAACCGGCGTCAGGTACCAGGCGGTATAGACCTGCAGCAGCATCGCGAGCATCAGCCACACGACGTACGGAGCCCGGAGCACCTCCTCGAGGACGTCGTCGAACGCCGGGCGGTAGTCGTCGGGGTCGGTCGGGCCGTGGAAATTCACGTTCACACCATCGACCCTGCCCACCTCAGGCTCAATGACTCATTGGGCCAGTTGTGGACTAGTCACATTGCGCCGATCGGCGGTGAACTCGATGTGATCCGCTACGTACCGCGGGCGGTATCGGACAGTTCGCAAAACACAAGCGCCGGTGCAAGGTGGCGGAGGCTCCGGGATTTGAACCCGGGATGGGCGACAAACCCAAACCACATTAGCAGTGCCACGTCAGCGCGTCCGTCGCAGTCCGTCATCGACCGGACCCGTCCGCAGGATTCGTGTTCCGCAGGTCACTGCGGCGCGCCGGACGTCGACGTCCCTGAGCGGACTCCTGCGGACGGCTTCAGACGGCGATCGAAATGCAACTGAAACTGCAACGGGAGTCGGGCGTCCTCGATCCTTCTGAGGTCCACGTTGATCGGCCTGCCGGAAGCTCGGCGACAGCTACGAATTTCGCGACGAGTTGTGCCGGAAGAGGGACTTGCGGGCTGCTTTCGCGATGGCCTTGTCGGTGTGGTGGCTTCCAATGGCCGCGAGCACTGGGCCGGTTTCGTTGCGGCGGACGCGCCAACATTGGTCGAGCATCGCAGTGACGCCGGCTGGGCCCGCAGCTGGTGCCACCCAGGCGGTCAGGGCGTTGGCGCCCCAGATGTCGAGCACTGCATACAAGAGGCGGATGAAGTCCTCAGGGCTCGATGCCGCGGTCTCGTCGGGTCCGGCGATGAGGGTGTCGACCCGCCACAGTGTGTAGTAGTGGCGAAGCCGCTCGTCGTCGGCGAGTCGGGCGACGGCGTCGGATGCGTCTGCGCCCACGCGCAGCAGGGCGCGGAAGGCGAGCCCTCGGCCGGTGTCGTCAGCGGTGACCATCGCCGCGACGAGTTGAACTGGACCGTCAGACTCATGGTCCGCGACCCAGCTGTCGATCTCGTCGCGAGCGAGACTTTCGGGGAGATCAGCCGCGCGCTTGAGCAGCTCCGCCGCGTCGCATTCGGCGAGGGAGCCGAGGATTGGCGCGTCGGCAGTGCGGCTGATCAAGCGTTGCATCGCATACCTACCGAGGTCACCGAGTTGCACTTCACCGCCCAGCGCGTCGTCGTCGCCGGGCGCCTTCATTGCATGGTCGGTCAGTTCCACGACACCGAGTTCGGCGAGGCGGATCATCGCGTACTGCAGGGAGCGGGCGACCAGACCTCGGTGGAAGTCGAGCTTGTCGGCCGGCACGTCCTCGAGGTCATAGGTGTCGAGAAGGTGCTCCCATGCCTCAACGGCCATTTCGTCGAGTGCGGCAACCGCCTGGGTGCGGTACAGATCGATGAGCAGCATCGGAAGGTGCGCATCGAGCTCGTCGGCGTACCAACCCCATCCGTAGTGGTCGCCGCCGTAGCGGTGCTGCACCGGGCCGACGCGCTGCAACAGACACAGGAAAAGGGCGTACCAGCCGTCGAGCGGGTCGCCGAGGAACGCATCAACGTTGCGTCCAGGCACTACCCGCCGCCCGTGGATGCTGAGCAGCCCGGCTTCTACGGCGAGCCGGTAAGTGAGGTCGACCTCGCTCAAGGCCGCGGTGCTTCTGGTCTTGAACACTTTTCCGGCGATCTCTTCGTCGAACCGATCCGAAGTCTCGAGCAAGGACACCAGCGCCTTGCCGTCGGCGACGCGCAGGTTGCCGCGCTCGGTGACCGGACGGCCGGCGCCGACGTACTCCACCAGCCGGGTGACCCGACGCCACCACACCGTGTCCGCCGCCGCGGCGCTCAGCGTCTCGCGTGGCGCGAGCCGCACCGCAGGCATCGCCCCAAGCAGTAAGCCGCCGAACTGGCCGGCCAGTGACGGGCCGAGGGTCATGTCACGTTCGGCGAACGAGCGCCGGTTGAACCGCTCGATCCACTCGCCGGTCGCAGCCTGATCGGTGACGTCAATTCCGTCCTGGGCCATCGCACCGACCAGCCGCTTGCCCATCCCCCACCAGGACTCATCCGCCATCGCATCAACAAATAGGCCCGCGAGGTCCTCCACGCCGCGCGCGAGGCCGTTGGCGGCCGCGGCGTCCGCGAGCACACCCATCTCGCCGAGGAAACGCAGCAGTGCGGCGAACCCACGGATCACCTGCCGCTCGTCACCCGGCTGCAACACCACCTTGCGTGGATACAACTCGAGCAAGATCTGCGCGACGTCGTCCGGAGACCACCGGCTCAGATCACCGTCCAGGTAGCCCCACTTGAAGTCCAGCACCTGCTCGGCAACCCAGCCGAGATCCGCCCCCGATGGCGTCGCCGAAAACGCGGCGCTCAATTCGCGGGCAGCAGACTCGAATGCGGTCTCGTCGTCCGGGCCAAACCGGTAGCCAGTCACCTCCACGATGATGACAGGGTCGGCTCCTCCTATCGACAGCCAACCTCTGCCGCCGTCAGCGCGACGATGATTCCGCGAGAGGGAGGCGCGGCTAGGAAGGCTCCGTGCGTTGCACCGTTCCGACCCGTTCGATCGACCGGTCGAATGATGCCACCGCATCGACCCCGGTGCTCTCGGCACATGCGACGAGGTAGGCCTCCGCAAAGTCGATCCGATGCACTTCATAGACCTCGAGGGCACGCAGCAGCAGGGAGGGATCGACGGTCACCACCGAGCTCATCGCGATCAGCGATCGCATCGTGCCCGCGATCTGCTCTCGGGGCGTTTCGTAGAACGACTCGAGACCGTAGACCGTTTCCGCGACGATGAGGTCCGCGAGGAGTAGCTCCGATTCTGCCTGTAGGTAGCCGGTCGCGCGGGCAGCCATGTCGGCAGGATCACCGGTGAGATGGCGTACCAGCACATTCGTGTCGACGAACGCGCTCACCGTTGCTTGGACGTTCTTGCGGCTCGCGTCTTCCGGATCACGTCATCCCATGCTGCATTCCGGCGGCCGCGGGGGATGTCGATCGATCCAGCAAGGGACAGGAAGTTAGCTGTCTTGGCCAACACGGCGCGCTTTCCCTCGACCCGGAATACGACGTCGTCACCCTCCTGGATGTCCAGCGCGTCACGGACCGCCTTGGGGACGGTGACCTGTCCCTTCGATGTGACCTTGGCCGCCGCGTCCATCAGGTCCTCCTTACCAAATGTAGCTACGTAAGGATAACAGCGGTGGCTGGAACAGGGTACGAGCCGCACTTCACTGCGACGAAAACTGCAACTGGAAAATGCGGCGCTGTACGGCTCGCTGGTTCAGAACATGCGACAGCGCTGGTCAGCAGCGGAGGCTCCGGGATTTGAACCCGGGATGGGCGATAAACCCAAACCGCATTAGCAGTGCTCCGTCAACCTATCCGTAGATGACCGTCGGCGACCGATGATGTTCGCCTTAGCAAGTGTTATCGCAGGTCAGCGCGATGCAGCGGACGAGTGCGCATCGCGACGGACATCAGTGGACTCCCCAAGCAGCCCTGCGAACTGCAACTGAAACTGCAACTGGCGACCCGAGGGACTCCACCCCCGAAGGCCACCGTGGCGGAGGCATTGTCCTAGGTGCCGGAACCAGATCGGGGGGCCGGCGGTCGGCCGTAGGCCCTTGGTTGGCCAAAGGCGCGGACCGAGAGCCAGCAACGCGCGACGTCAACAAAGTCCCGGGCGGCCGCTCGACCGAAGAGCGCGAGTGTCTTGTCAGCAGCAGGCTCGCTGACGGTCGGCGTCGTGCCGAGCTCGGTCGACACCGGGGCGGTCATCCTGGCATCGAAGGCAAGATCGACAAGGGTGCCGTCTTCCTAGTCACTTACCTGGAGACGGACAAAGCTCTCCGTAACCCTAACTGCTCCACCGACAAGCCCTCACTACAGCCCCTTAGGGCTTGGAGAGATCATCCGGATGCTGGGATTCGCCATGACGGGGGCGTGCATTTGCCCAGCCCAAACCAACAACGATGACGAACGCCAGCGTGTATGTAGACGCGAGCCCCGCGAGGTATGCGATGTCATGTCCGCTTCCCGGCGGCAGCACGAGGTTGAGCGTCGCAGTGACGACGCCTGCGATCACTCCGACTGGCAAGCCAACGCGGAGCGCGAACCGGGTGCGGGCCCGATGACCCGTTCCCGTGTGGCAGCGTTCTTCTCGTGCATCGTCACTTCTCCTTTCGACGATTGCCCGACGTCGAGCACGAAATAAACCCAAACCGGAGCGCGCGTTTACACAAACTTCCTGACAGACCCTCGCGTCGCCGCAGGTCCGCGACGCCACTGAACGGATCGGCCGCGCACTGCTCGGCGAGTAGCGGCGGCGCTGTGCAGCCGCTTCGAAGGCCCTGGAACATCGCGCCTTACGCGACGGACGCCCGCACTTGCGCTCGGATCGCGTCGGCGCTCCTAGCGAGGTGTGTGAAGGAGTGTTCGGGGAGGTGCCGGTTAATACCCGCAGCCAGGAGAACATCGTTCGCTGTTCGGGCGATATCGGCTGCGCGATCCGCGTCACGCGCGATCTTGTTAAGACGCCAAGCCGCCTGAGCTGGCATCTCGTCGAGAGCAGCCAACTCTGCATACCGGGACCGGACCGCGTGCTGACGCCATTGGATCGACATGCTCGTCGCTCCGTTCGGACAACAACCCTCGTCGCTGCAAAGAATCGCAGCTTTCGTCGCCGCGTCACCGAATAGCGCCGCCGCTTCTGATCGCCGAATACTTCTCCCGAAGTTCTGAAGGTAGACGTATGCACCTGCTCCGCCCTGTTGTTCGCGGAGTGCAGTACGTGGCCGGCGGTTTCTCATCATCGATGGGTAGATCGATCGTTCGAACTGTGCAGCTCCTGTCTCGTACCCGACGGCGCCAGCGGCCACCTCGGCGGCCCCGTAAAGACCATGGCGCCAACCGAGAATGCGGCCCTGCGTCGCTGCGTGCTGTGTGGTTGAGAGGAGCGCCGTGAGCGTGTCGATGCTGTCGTCGCCTTGCTTGTTCCAAGAGAAGGACAGTCCGATGAACCGGACATTCAAGTCGGCGCAGGCAGAGATCAATGGGTCTACTCCGGCCCGCCATGACGCTTTGGTGCCGAACTGTCGTAGTGATGCAGCGACGATCGGCACGACAGGAAGGCCGATCTGGTGGCTATCCAGGTAGCGGGCCGTTCGGCGCAGCAAGCTCAGCTGAACCCTCAACCAGCCGTCGTCGAGTCGTGGGAGGTAGAGATATGGCGGGATGAGCATCGTCGCTCCGTGGCGCCGCTGAAACTCGATCACGCGATCGATGAGCTCGTCTTGGATGTCGGCGTTATCGAGGTCACTAGCCCGAACTTGATCGTGAATAGCGAACGGCAACCGGGACCACGCTTGATCTGGTGCCTGCCGATCGGCCAGCAGAAAGGTCATCGGATCAACCAGATACGGCAGTCCGGCGGCCTCGGCGGATTCTCGGATCTGGGCACGCTCCACCGCCACGGGAGCATCGCTAACGACTGCGGAGAGTGGGACCGCTCGAGCCAGCCGGAGTCCAGCGGCTGCTGGAGCGGTCAGTTCGGCGAGAACTCGATGATCCTCGCGGCCCGCTCGAAGCACGAATTCCATTGGTCGGCTCCTCACTCTCTTGGAGTGGGCGTACTCTAACACGAAGTTATACCGGAACCTTGAAACGAAGCGTAGCAGGCAGTAGCATCCGAAGTGTCGGGAGAGCGACCCGGCGAACTGGGAGGCGCGAAATGAGCAGGACGCCGGCAGCCGTAGATACTGCGCCGGACGAGGACACACGATCGACGCTCTACCGCCACGTGGTGGCGGACGCACGTAAGGCGGGCCTGAAGCTCACGGAGATCGGTGAGATCACTGGCGTAACAGATCGGGCAGTTCAGAACTGGGCCAACGGCTCGAGTAAGCCCGAGGGAGCGAGCCGTGACCGGCTCTTCGAGCTGAAGTACGTCATCGAGCAACTGAGCGACGTCTACACCGACGAGGGCATCGAAGTCTGGCTTCACGCGCGTCAAAAGCTTCTCGAGGGCCAGCGCCCGGTGGATTTGCTTCGTGAGGGTGACTTCGAACTTGTCCTTGCGTTGGTTGACCGACTCGCGGGTGGGCCGCGGCGATGACGAAGTCCCTCGTCGAACGCGTTGCCGCGTTGCCGCGTGCGCACGTCGAGGGAACCTTCTACCGCCATGCGGCGCTTGGTAGGGATGCGTTTGCCGGTGGTCTCTTAGGTAGGTGGGGACGAAACTTCCCCGTGATCTATCTCGGCCGGCCGGAAGACAGCATCGTCGTCGAGGCGTATCGACACTTGGTTGAGCCTCACGAGATCGATCCATCTTTCGTTCAGCCCCGCGTGCGTTACGCGACCGCTGTGACTGTCGACGCGGTACTGGATCTAACGGTTCCAGAGAGTCTGGCCGCTGTCGGACTCGAGGAGCACCAACTCAGGTCCGCCGTCGATGACTACGGCCCTTGCCAGGACGTAGCACGCGTAGCTCACCAGTTGGAGTTGCATGGCATCCTGGCGCCTGCGGCGACAGGACTCGGACAGACACTCGCGCTCTTCGCCAAGAGAATCACCGCGTCTGAACGTCCCGTGATTCTTTCGGAAGAGACTTGGGCCAAGCTGCCGAGAGACCCCCGTATACCCAGGGCCGTTCGAGAGCTTGGCCAGCACGGATGAACCGATAGCTCCCCGCTCCGCCCCACCCAGCAGTCACGTGTTTCGCAGACGGGACCAGACGCCGGTCGCCGGGCGACGTTGCCAATCGGGTTCACTCGGATTCGAGAACTGCAACTGGAACTGCAGCTGGAGATCAACTTCGCCGGCCGTGTTACACGGTCGGGATTTGCAAACTCGCAGGTCGGTGGCGGAGGCTCCGGGATTTGAACCCGGGATGGGCGATAAACCCAAACCGCATTAGCAGTGCGGCGCCATAGACCGGACTAGGCGAAGCCTCCTCGCGACGTCGCCGCCGCGCCCCACGAGATTAGCCGAGCCTGGCGCAGTAGCGAGCAGCGAGATCGACGACCTGCCGCGGCCGGAACCGGCATCAGCTCGCCGAACGGCGCGGCACCCAGTGCCGGAGCTTGCCCGTGTTGTCCACGTAGACGACGCCACCGGCCGGGTCCAGCGCGAGGCTGTTCACCTCGCGACCGTGGTGGATCGCGGTCGGGGCGGGGTGCGGCGCACGCAACGCCGCGGACGAGAAGTAGAGCAAGTTCCGATGCGTACGCCGGTTGCGGCGATTCGCCACGGAGACGTAGCACCCGCCAGCCGGGGTGGTATGGACGTCGAACACCCGATGGATCGTCCGGACGTGCTTGCGCGTGACGACGCCGTCCCGGGTCACCGACACCCGGATCAGCCCGTGCCCGCTGCGTACCCAGACCGCCCGTTTCCCGGCGGCGGCCAACACGGGATGGACCCGGCTCACGGCGGCCAGGAAGGACGTGTCGGCGCCCCGCAGGATGATCGGCACGAGATTGCGAGAGGCATTCGTCACCTGAACCGCACCCTCCACGGCGACGACACCGGTAGGGCCGCCGAGCTCCTGGTGCCGCTCGACGCGCAGCCGGTTGCCCGCGTGCAGCGCGAGTACCTCGTCGCGTCCGGCGACCGCGGCGTAGCCGGTCCGACCGTGGAAGGCGATCGAGTCGACCGCCGCGTTGCTCCCGAGACGCAGGCTGACGACGTCGCCCACCGGCGGGACGAAGGCGCTGATCCGGACGGTCGGCGACCCGCCGTCGCCGCCTCCGGACACCCAGACATGCCCCGCTCCGTAGTACAGCCGGTCGGCGGGGTTTGGAATCCGGACCGTCGCCGTGACGTGGTAGTCGGTCGGGTCGAGCTGGAAGACGAACATCCGATCGCCCCGCGCCGACGGCTTGTCGACCAGGGCCCAGATCCTGCCGCCGCCTGAGGTCACCGACTCGACGGTCACGTCGGGCAGCAGGCCGGTGTGCCGGTTCGCGTGATGGACCACGCCCGGCGGCGAGTAGTGCGGCACCTGGCCACCGCCATCCCGCGTCACGACAACCATGGCGTCGACCGCGACGAGCGCTACGAGCGCAGCACCGATCGCCACGTGGCTCGGCAACGAGTCGCGCAACCGCCAGAACATGTCACCTGGAAGAACGAGCCAACCAAGATCAAGTAGCGGCCGATCCGGACATATCTGGCCGAGCCCGGCAACCCGTCACAACGTGACGACGTCGAGCTCCCCGTCGGCGTACTGCTTGCGGAGCACCTTCTTGTCGAACTTGCCGACCGAGGTCTTCGGCACCGCGTCGATCAACACCCAGCGTTCCGGCAGCCACCACTTCACGACGCGCTCGACGAGGAAGTCGTGGATGTCCTGCGGCGAGACGCTCTCGCCAGGCTTCGGGACCACGCAGGCCAGCGGGCGCTCCTGCCACTTGTCATCCGGTACGCCGACGACCGCCGCCTCGAGCACGCCGGGATGCGCCATGATCGCGCCTTCGAGCTCCACCGACGAGATCCACTCGCCGCCGGACTTGATCACGTCCTTGGAACGGTCGCTGATCGTGATGTACCCCATCGGGTCGATCGCGCCGACGTCTCCGGTGCGCAGCCAGCCGTCGTGGAACTTCTCGGGATCGTTGTCCTTGTAGTACGCCGCCGTCACCCACGGGCCGCGTACCTCGATCTCGCCGACCTCCTTGCCGTCGCGCTGCAGCACCTCGCCTGCGTCGTCGACGATCCGGGCCTCGACGCCGAACTGCAGCCGGCCCGCCTTCGCCTGGTAGTCGTAGGCCGCGTCTCCGGTCATCCCGGCCGGCGGCTTGGCGACGGAAGCGACCGGGGACGTCTCGGTCATCCCCCAGCCCTGGATGATCGTCACGCCGAACTCCTCGCCGAACGCGGCGATCAGGGAGCGCGGCACGGCCGAGCCGCCGCACAGCACCGCGCGCATCGACGACAGCGCGCCCGGACGCGGGTTGGCGCGCAGGTTGTGCAGGATGTCGTTCCAGATCGTCGGCACGGCCGCGGAGACGGTGACCCGCTCTGCCTCGATCAGGTTGATGATCGGTTCCGCCTGCAGGTAGCGGTCGGGCATCACGAGGTCGGCGCCCGACATGAACGCGGCGTAGGGAATCCCCCAGGCGTTGGCGTGGAACATCGGTACGACCGGCAGCGCCCGGTCGTCGGCGCCGAGGTTGTTGTTGCTGCTCGTGCAGACCGACATCGAGTGCAGCCAGCAGGAGCGGTGCGAGTACACGACGCCCTTTGGGTTGCCCGTGGTCCCGCTCGTGTAACACATCGCGGCGGCCGACCGCTCGTCGACGTCCTCGGGCCAGTCGTATCCGGTCGCCGACGACGTGAGTAGCTCCTCGTAGCCGATGATCTGCTTGCCCGAGGCTTCGAGCGCGGACCGGTCCCCGTCGCCGTTCACCAGCACCGTGTGCACCGTCGTCAGCTGGTCCAGCACGGGAGCGAAGATCGGGATCAGCGAGCCGTCGACGATCACCACGCTGTCCTCGGCGTGGTTGGCGATGTAGACGATCTGCTCAGGGAACAGCCGGATGTTCAGGGTGTGCAGCACCGCGCCCATCGACGGGGCGGCCAGGTAGGTCTCCAGGTGCTCGGCGTTGTTCCACATGAACGTGGCGATGCGCTGGTCACCATCGATTCCCAGCGATCGCAACCCGTTGGCGAGGCGTCCGGCGCGCTCGGCGATCTCGGTGAAGGAGCGGCGGCGGCGGGCGCCGCCGTCACCGAGCGTCACGACCTCGCTGTCGCCGTGCACCTCCTGCCCGAAGCGCAGGATCGAACCGATCGTGAGAGGGAAGTCCTGCATGGTGCTGCGCAACGGTTCTCCCAGAGGTCGTGAAACGGGTCTCGGAGAGCCCATTGTGGTGCGACGGGCGCGTCGCCGCTACCGCCCTGCGGGGCTACTTGATGGTGAGCGTGGCTGTCGGGGAGACCCCGACGGAAAGCCCGTGTCCCGGGTGGACGATGACTCGGTAGCTCTTCACCAGCCGCTTCTTCGGCTTCTTCTTGGGGGCGTGCAGCTTGAACACGTACCCGCCCTTGTGCCCCACGGCCTTCGAGCGCATCGTCGCCCAGAACCCGTTGACGAGGTACTGCAGGGTGACCTGCTCACCCTCGATCACCGGTTGCACCCCGCCTCGAAGCGTGACGTACTTGCCGTGCTTGATCCGCGTCTTCGACAGCTCCCCCGTCACCACCGCGTGCACCTTCGTGCGGGTGACCTCGGACACCTCCCGGTAGCCGTCCTCACCGGCGAAGGAGAGCCGGACCTGCACGGCGCGTTTCGGCTTCAGCGACACCGCGACGCTGCCGTCCTTGTCGGTCGTCTCCGTACCGACGCTCACCCAGCTCGTCTTGCTGGGCGCCTTGCGCTCGACGGTGATCGGCTGGTTGGCGATCGGTGCGTGGGTGTCGGTACGCGTCAGGATCGCGGTGATCGCCAGCTTGTCCCCGTAGTTCAGCTCTGCCGGCTGCGTCGGGGCGAGCTGGGTGTCGACGACCGGGGTGACCGGGCCGGTCGCGGCGGAAGGCGTGCTGGTGCCGGCGGAGCTCGTGGCGGTGACCGTGAAGGTGTAGGTCTGTGCCGGGTCCAGACCGGCCACCGTGGCCGAGGTGCTCGCACCGTTGACCTTCGCGGTGATGCCATCCGGAATCGAGGTCACCGTGTAGCTCGTGGTCCGCGCCGAACCGTCGTTGCCGGGCACCCAGGAGACCGTCGCGGTTGCCGGGCCACCTACGGCGGTCACGGATCGCGGCGGCTTGGGTGCTGCCTTGTGCCACGGCGCGACGACCGTGCCGTCGGACAGCGTGCTCCACGGGAGCCCACCCGGCGTACCGAGGAACTTGGACTCGTCCACCTTGCCGCTGATCCCCTTGATCGACGCCGAGTCGGTGAACTGCCACAGGTCGGCGACGGGCGCGGACGACGAGTACGACGCCATCCACAGTGGGAAACGGGTGAACGCACTCGGGTCGGCGAGCACGTCGGTCCAGAACGACGGATACGTGTAGAGGAGTGGCGTCCGCCCGGTCAGCGAGCGCACCCGATAGAGGAAGATCTGGGCCCACGTCACCAGGTCCGCGCGAGGCAGTCCGCCGGTCACCTCCAGGTCGAGCACCGGAGGGAGCGTGGCGGCGGTCTCGACGCTGCCCAGCTGCTTGACGAAGTACGCCGCCTGCGCCTTCGCGGTCGATGAGACGGGGTACGCCGGACGCGCGAAGTGGTACGCGCCGTGCACCAGGCCGGCCGACAGCGCGCCGTCGTAGTCCTGGTCGAAGAACGGGTTCTTGTACGTCGTCGACTCGGTGGCCTTCACGAAGGCGAAGTCCATGCCTGCGTTCTCCACCGCGTTCCAGTTGATCGGCTTGCCGTGCGGGTAGCTCGGGGTGCTGGGGTGCTGGTAGGAGGCGACATCGGGGCCGTTGATGATCCCGTCCGAGGTCGGGGTCGCCGTCGGTGTCGCGGTGGCAGTCGCGCTTCCGGTCGGGCTGGCGCTGGCGGACGGCGTGGCGCTCGACGACGCCGAGGACGTGACCGACGCCGTCGGAGTCGGCGTGGGGGTGGCAGAGCAGAGCAGGCAGGCAGCGGACGCCGCGGAGGAGCTGGTGAGCGGAACCACGCCGAGCTGACCGAGGGTGAACGCGAGGACGACGCCTGCGACAACCCGTGATCGATGCTGCATCCGCCTGCGACTCCGGCCTGGGGAAGGAGGGCTGGAAAGGTCCAATCTAATGCGTGCAGCCCACTGGCTCCGGCGTGACGCGCGGACGCCGCGCTCATCCCCGGAACCTTCGGCGAGCAAAACGGTTTTGTTGTACGAAGTAATGGTGTTACCCTCGTCCTTGTGAGCACGTCGACCACCGCCGCCCCCTTGACCGCGACAGCGGCTGACCTGCTCTCGGCGTTACGCACGGTCGTCCGGCGTCTCGAGCGCACCCAGATCGCGCCGCCGGATGTCGCCAAGCAGGCAGCCTGGCGCGACGCGCCCCCGGCGCCGCGGCACGTGGCCGCGTTGATGCTGGTGGTCAGCGACGAGGGCATGAGCGTGAGCACGCTCGCCGCCCAGCTGGGTATCTCGCTTGCGACTGCCAGCCAGGTGGTCACGGACCTGGAAGGCGGCGGCCTGGTCGACCGCTACGAGGACCCGACCGACCGGCGGCGCACGTTGATCAAGATCACGGACAGCCACCGCGCGCTCGCCACGGCGATCCTCGACACCCGGCTGCGCCCGGTGCAGCGCGCGCTCGACCGGATGCGTCCGGCGGAGCAGCGCGCGGTGATCCGCGGTCTGCAGCTGATCGCGGAAGAGCTTGAAGCAACCCCAGAGACGGAGAAGTAGAAGTGCCCATGGAGCTCACGCCCCGGCAGATCAGGTTCGTGTTCGTCGGCCTGATGGCCGGGATGTTCCTGGCCGCACTCGACCAGACGATCGTCGCCACCGCGCTGCCGACCATCGTGGGCGACCTCGGCGGGCTCAACCACCTGTCCTGGGTCGTGACGTCGTACATCCTCGCGTCGACGGTGACCGTCCCACTCTGGGGAAAGCTCGGCGACCTGTACGGCCGCAAGGGCTTGTTCCAGGCGGCCATCGTGATCTTCCTGGTCGGCTCCGCGATCTCCGGCGCGGCGCAAGGCCTCTCGGAGCTGATCGCCGCACGAGCGGTGCAAGGACTCGGCGCCGGGGGGTTGATCGTCGGAGCGCAGGCGATCATCGGCGACGTCGTGCCGCCCCGGGACCGCGGTCGCTACACCGGCCTGATCGGCTCGGCCTTCGCGGTCGCGAGCGTCGCGGGCCCGCTGCTCGGCGGCTTCTTCACCGACTCGCTGAGCTGGCGCTGGGTCTTCTACATCAACCTGCCGATCGGCGCGATCGCACTTGTCGTGGTCGCGGCGGCGCTGCACGGCGAGTGGTCCCGCGTGGAGCACAAGATCGACTATGTGGGCGCGGCGTTCCTGTCGGGTGCCGTCGTGTCGCTGATCCTGATGCTGACGTGGGGCGGCGTCACCTATGCCTGGGCGTCCCCGCAGATCATCTGCCTCGGGATCGGGTCGGCGCTCCTGCTCACGGTGTTCATCCAGGTCGAGAAGCGCGCCGAGGAACCGATCGTCCCGTTGCACCTGTTCCGGAACTCGGTGTTCCGTACGTCGTTCGTCACGGGCGGCGTCGTCGGATTCTCGATGTTCGGCGCGATGACCTTCCTGCCACTGTTCCTGCAGGTGGTGCACGGAGCGTCACCGACCAGCTCGGGCCTGCAGATGATCCCGATCATGGCGTTCGTCCTCGCCATGTCGATCTACAGCGGGCGGCGCATCACCGCCACGGGCACGTACCGGCGCTTTCCGATCGCCGGCATGCTCATCATGCTGGTCTCGCTCTATCTCTTCTCGCACCTGACCGCGACGACGCCGTTCTGGCAGAACGCGCTCTACATGGCGCTGATGGGCACCGGCCTCGGCATGACGATGCAGGTGCTGCTGCTCGTCGCGCAGAATGCCGTGGACTATCGCGAGCTGGGCGTGGCGACCTCGCTGGCCGCGTTCGGCCGCTCGATCGGCGGCTCGATCGGCATCGCGGTGTTCGGGACGGTGTTCAGCAACCGGCTCTCCCACGACCTGCCGGAGCAGATCCACAAGATCCCGCTGCGCGAGCTCACCAAACCGGCGGTCCTCAAGGGCCTCTCCCACCTCGACGGCGCGTCGGTCACGGCGAACCCGAACACCCTCAACCACCTGCCTCCGGTGCTGCTGAATGCCGTACGCGTCGGCTTCACCGATGCGCTGCAGGTCGTCTTCCTTGCCTCGATCCCGGTCGCCGCGGTCGGCGTCATCGGCGCGCTGCTGCTCAAGGAGGTGCCGCTTCGTTCGGGGTACGTCCCCGCGGACGAGGACGCGGTCCGCAACGAAGGCGCCGAGCTCGGCGAGACGTTCGGCATGCCGCCCACCGACGAAGCGCCGGCGGCACCGAAGGACGCCGCCAAGAAGGCGAGGCCCGCGAAGCAGCCGGTCGCCAAGAAGGCAGCCCCGGTGAAGAAGACCGCCGCGCCGCCGCGCAAGTCGGCCGCGCCGCCGCGCAAGGCCGCTGCGCCGCGCAAGTCGGCCACCACCGTGAAGCAGCCGACAACCGCCAAGAAGAACACCGCCGCGAAGAAGACCCCCGCCAAGAAGGCAGTAGCCCGCTAGCTTTCGCCGTGCGGGTCAAGTCTGAGTTCGGGCAGGCTGGCGCGCGCCGGTGCGTTCCGGCGCTGTGTTGCGGCGCTGGTGTCTGGCAGGTGGGGCCGTGGGGTTCGGCTGGCTGATCAGGCGCCCTCTTGGGGCA
>DASZTV010000032.1:0-75443 GCA_035548125.1 Mycobacteriales bacterium
CCAGGGGTTGCCCTGGTTCTCGATGTTGCGCAGCATCGTGCCGGCTTCGCTCGGGAAGCTCGACTCCATCAGCACCTGGTAGCGGCGCATGTCCACGATCGCGTCGACGTGCTCGATGTCGACCGGGCACTCCTCGACGCAGGCACCGCACGTCGTGCACGACCACAGCACGTCGGGATCGATGATGTCGGGGACGAGCATCTTCGGCTCGGCGTCGCTGTCACCGCCGAGCAGCCGGTCCGCCTCCGCGAAGAGCGCATCGCGGATGCCGGTGATGACCAGCTTGGGGTTCAGCGGCTTTCCGGTGTTCCACGCAGGGCACTTGTCCTGGCAGCGACCGCACTCCGTGCAGGCGAGGGTCTGCAGCAGCTGCTGCTGGTGGAACTGCTCGACCTGACCGACGCCGAGGACGGCGTTCTCGTCCTCCATCAGCTTCTCGAGGTCCGGCGTCGTACCGAGTGCGCCGAGTCCCTTCGGGTGCCGCTTCAGCGATGCGTTGATCGGCGCCGTGACGATGTGCATGTGCTTGCCGTAGAGCAGGAAAACCAGGAAGCCGACGACGACCGCGATCTGCGCCACCACGAACGTCGACTCGAAGCTGATGCCGCTCGGCGTGATGTAGCTGGTGGCCTTGGAGGCGAACGCCCACCAGCCGTCGTCCTGGTACGGGAAGACGTGGTTGGAGATCTGCGCGCCCCGGTAGAGCACCAACGTCGCCATCACCAGGAAGATCAGCCCGAGCACGAGGTAGGCCTGGTCGACGTGTGAGCCGTAGAACCGGGACTTGCGGCCGATCCGGTGCGGCGACCGCGCGATCCGAATGCAGGTGAAGACCACGATCGCCACCGTCACGGCGACCGCGAAGATGTCCTCGATCAGCCCGAGGGCACGGCTGCGGCCGATGTAGGGGATCGCGAAGTCGCGCTGGAACAGCGCGCCGTAGGCCTCGATGATCGTCAGGAACAGCACCGTGAAGCCCCAGAACGTGAACGCGTGGGCGGTACCCGAGCCCTTGACCTTGAATAGCTTGCGCTGGGCGAGGACGTCGGTGAGCTGCGCCTTGATCGCGCCCAGCACGTTCGGCTTGCGTTCCGGCGGGATCGGGGCGCCGGCGAGGACCAGTCGGCCCAGCCACAGGAGCCGGTACCCGGCGATGGCGAATGCGAGGGCCGTCACGGCCAGGCCAGCGATGAGGCGAACAGTCACGCGCGCACTTTACTTTCCGCCCTCAGAAGACCTGGTGGGCGAGCCAGGCGACGACCGGAATCACGATCAGCGGCGCGGTCAGGACGATCAGCCCGATGATCACCAGCGCCGCCAGCGCCCGGGTCCGCAGCGACGGTTCGCCGCGGGTGTCCTGCAGCCGGCCCAGCATCCCGCAAACGGTACGCCGCGAGCGGGGTCGGCGGAATCCGGTGCAGGCCGGAATCTTCCTTGATCAGGAACCGTTCAGAAAGCTGAGTGAATCTCGCTCAATCGGGAATGACAGGACCGTTCTCCCGGGTTAACCTGAGTGAGACCGGCTCAACTCTGACGGAGTGGGCCCACGAGCGCAGAACAAAAGGAGCAAGAGATGGGACGAGCGGTCGGCATCGACCTCGGAACGACCAACAGCGTCGTGACGGTGCTCGAGGGCGGTGAGCCCAACGTCATCGCCAACGCCGAGGGATCGCGGACGACGCCCAGCGTCGTCGCCTTCGCCAAGAACGGCGAGGTGCTCGTCGGCGAGGTGGCGAAGCGGCAGGCCGTCACCAACCCGGACCGCACCATTCGGTCGGTCAAGCGCCACATCGGTACGGACTGGACGATCGACATCGACGGCAAGAGCCAGACGCCGCAGCAGATCTCGGCGTTCATCCTCTCCAAGCTCAAGCGCGACGCCGAGGCATACCTGGGCGAGCCGGTCACCGACGCGGTGATCACCGTCCCGGCCTACTTCTCCGACGCGCAGCGGCAGGCCACCAAGGAAGCCGGCCAGATCGCCGGCCTCGAGGTGCTGCGCATCATCAACGAGCCGACCGCCGCGGCGCTTGCGTACGGCTTGGACAAGGAAGCCGACCAGACGATCCTGGTCTTCGACCTCGGCGGCGGCACGTTCGACGTGTCACTGCTCGAGATCGGTGACGGCGTCATCGAGGTCAAGGCGACCGCCGGTGACAACCACCTCGGTGGGGACGACTGGGACCAGAAGGTCGTCGACTGGCTCGTGGAGCGCTTCAAAGCCGGCCACAACATCGATCTGTCGGTCGACAAGATGGCGATGCAGCGTCTCCGCGAGGCCGCGGAGAAGGCGAAGATCGAGCTGTCCAGCTCGACCGAGGCGACCATCAACCTCCCCTACATCACGGCGAGCGACGCCGGCCCGCTGCACCTCGACGAGAAGCTTTCGCGCACCGAGTTCCAGCGGATGACCGCTGACCTCCTCGAGCGCACCAAGGCTCCGTTCCAGCAGGTCGTCCGAGACGCCGGCGTGAACGTCAGCGACATCCACCACGTGGTGCTGGTCGGCGGTTCGACGCGGATGCCCGCGGTGGTCGACGTCGTCAAGGAGCTGACCGGCGGCCGGGAGCCCAACAAGGGCGTCAACCCCGACGAGGTCGTCGCGGTGGGTGCTGCCCTGCAGGCCGGTGTGCTCAAGGGTGAGGTCAAGGACATCCTGCTGCTCGACGTCACGCCGCTGTCCCTCGGCATCGAGACCAAGGGCGGCATCATGACCAAGCTGATCGAGCGCAACACGACGATCCCGACCAAGCGCAGCGAGATCTTCACGACCGCCGACGACAACCAGCCGTCCGTGCTGATTCAGGTGTTCCAGGGCGAGCGCGAGATCGCGGCGTACAACAAGTCGCTCGGCAACTTCGAGCTGACCGGCCTTCCGCCGGCGCCGCGTGGCGTTCCGCAGATCGAGGTCACGTTCGACATCGACGCCAACGGGATCGTGCACGTCGGCGCGAAGGATCTCGGCACCGGCAAGGAACAGTCGATGACGATCACCGGCGGCTCGGCGCTGCCGAAGGAAGACATCGACCGGATGATGCGCGAGGCGGAGCAGTACGCCGAGGAGGACCGCAAGCGGCGCGAGTCCGCCGAGGTGCGCAACCAAGCGGACGGTCTCGTCTACACGACCGAGAAGTTCCTTGCCGACAACGGCGACAAGGTTCCCGAAGACGTGAAGACCGAGGTCACCGCCTCGGTCGCCGAGGTGAAGGCCGCCCTCGAGGCGGATGACCTCGACGCGATCAAGCGCACCTCCGAGGCGCTCGCCACGGTCAGCCAGAAGATGGGCCAGGCCCTCTACGACGCCAACGCTGCCGCGGGTGCGGCCAGTGGCGCGACGCAGGCTGACGGCGCCTCCTCCGCCGACGGCGACGATGACGTCGTCGACGCCGAGATCGTCGAGGACAGCAGCACCGACGGGAGCGCAGAGTGAGCGCTGCCAAGCGTGGGGAACGCGCGGGGTGGTCGACGTGACCGAGCCGTATCCGAGCGACGGACCGGACGGCGAGGGCGGCGCCCCTGTCGTCCGAGACAAGCGGCGGCTCGACCCGTCGACCGGCGAGCGGCGTGCCGACGTACCGGACGCGCCGACGCCGGCCGAGCCGGCAGTCGCGGCCCCACCGGCCGGTGACGACCTGATCGCCGAGCTCGCAGAGCGCACCGCGGACCTGCAGCGGTTGCAGGCGGAGTTCGCCAACTACCGCCGTCGCGTCGAGCGGGACCGCGAAGCGGTCGGCGAGGCGGCGCTCGTCTCGGTGATCATCGGGCTGTTGCCGGTCCTGGACGACCTCGACCGGGCACGCGCGCACGGCGAGGTGCAGGGCGGCTTCGCACTGGTGGCCGACGGCCTCGAGGCGACCCTCGGCAAGCTCGGTCTCAGTCGGTTCGGCGAGACGGGAGACCCGTTCGACCCGACCATCCACGAGGCGCTGACCCACGGCCTGTCCGCCGAGGTCAGCGAGCCGATCTGCTCCGAGGTCTACCAACCGGGCTACCGCGTCGGCGAGCGAATCGTGCGGCCGGCCCGCGTCGCGGTCCTCGAACCAGAGGGAGTGAGCGGCGACGCCGCGAGCGACTGACCAACGCGATCTTGCACTTTTCAACCGATCTGGAGCGTGCGAGGCGTTGAAAAGTGCAAGATCGCGAGTTTTGAGCGGAAGGAGGGACGTCGGCGATGAGCGCTCGTGACATGTACGAGAAGGACTACTACGCGACACTCGGCGTCCCGAAGGATGCCTCCGCGGCAGACATCAAGAAGGCCTACCGCAAGCTCGCCCGCACGCATCACCCCGACGCGAACTCGGGTGACGCCAAGGCGGAGGAGAAGTTCAAGGAGGTCTCCGAGGCCTACGACGTGCTCTCCGACGCGACCAAGCGCAAGGAGTACGACGAGGCGCGCGCGATGTTCGCCGGCGGCGGGTTCCGGATGCCGCCGGGCGGCGGTCGCGGCGGTGCGACGACGTTCGACCTCGGCGACCTGTTCGGTGGCGGGGGCAGCGCCGGGGGCGGGCTCGGCGACCTGTTCGGCGGGCTGTTCGGCGGTCGCACCCGCACCGCGGCACCGCGCCGCGGCGCCGACGTGGAGGCCGAGGTGACGCTGTCGTTCACGGACGCGGCGGCCGGCGTGACCCTCCCGCTGTCCGTCTCCGGGCCACACACTTGCCCGACCTGCCGCGGCAGCGGGGCAAAGCCCGGCACCGCCACGCGGGTCTGCCCGCGCTGCTCGGGCACCGGCATGTCGACCACCAACCAGGGCGGGTTCGCGTTCGCCGAGCCGTGCCGGGACTGTCGCGGCAGGGGACTGCTGGTCGACGACCCGTGCGCTACCTGCGGCGGCAGCGGCGAGGCGATCAGCACCCGCACGATTCGCGCGCGGATCCCCGCCGGCGTCGCGAACGGCCAGAAGATCCGACTCAAGGGCAAAGGGGAGCCGGGCGAGCGTGGCGGTCCGGCCGGCGACCTGCTGGTCGTCGTCCACGTCGGAAAGCACGAGCTGTTCGGTCGCAAGGGAGACAACCTCACGCTGGCGGTGCCGGTGACCTTCCCCGAGGCCGCTCTCGGGACGACCGTGAAGGTGCCGACTCTCGACGGACCGCCGGTGACGGTGAAGATTCCGGCCGGTACGGCGAACGGCCGCGTGCTGCGGGTTCGTGGTAAGGGCCTGAGTCATCGCGACGGCGGGAAGGGCGACCTGCTCGTCACCGTGGAGGTGGCCGTGCCGGGCGAGCTCAGCGACGAAGCGAAGGCCGCCTTGGAGACGTACGCCAAGGCGACGAAGGAAAACCCGAGGGCTCACCTCGACGCAGCACGCACGGAACGAACGACAGGCGGTGGCAGCAATGGCTGACGACTTCCTCTCCGGCACCGGCGCGAACGTCGCCGAGGACGCTCCGGTGTTCGTCATCTCTGTGGCAGCGACGCTGGCAGGGATGCACCCGCAGACGCTGCGCGCGTACGACCGGATGGGACTGGTGTCGCCGGGACGCGCCAGCGGGCGCGGCCGCCGCTACTCGGCACGTGACATCGCGATGTTGCGCGAGGTGCAGCGCCTCTCGCAGGACGAGGGCATCAACCTCGCCGGAGTGAAGCGCATCCTCGAGCTCGAGGCGCACGTCGAAGCGCTGCAGCAACGACTCAGCGAAGTGCTCGACCAGCTCGCCGCAATGAATGGCGAGATCGCCCGTCGGGAACAGGCGGTGCACCGCTCGTACCGGCGTGACCTCGTGCCGTTCACGCCACCCGCTGTCGTCGTCTGGCAGCCCAAGAAGAAGTAGGGCCCGGCGTCCCGGGAAGAGGGAAAGACATGGACAGCTACCGATTCACCACCCGCAGTCAGCAGGCGTTGAGCGATGCCGTGACCACGGCTGCGGCAGACGGTCATCCGCACGTCGAGCCGCTGCACCTCCTGGTCGCCCTGCTCGAACCGACCGACGGAGTCCCGCGCCCGCTGATCGAAGCGGCGGGTGGCGATCCGGCGAAGGTGCTGACCGAGGCGAAGGCAGTCCTCGACCGGCTGCCCTCTGCATCCGGAGCGACCGTCGCGGCTCCCGGTCTGTCCCGTCCGGCGATCACCGTGGTCAACGCCGCGGCCGACCTCGCCAAGTCGCTGGGAGACGAGTACGTCTCCACCGAGCACCTCCTGGTCGCCCTGGCGAAGGACGGCGGCGCCGGGGTGAGCGACCTGCTGCCCAGCGCCGCCGCCTTGCAGGACGCATTCACCGTCGTGCGGGGTTCCTCGCGGGTGACGAGCCCGGAACCGGAAGGCACGTACCAGACCCTGGAGAAGTACGGCGTCGACCTCACCGCTGCGGCGCGTGAGGGCAAGCTCGACCCGGTCATCGGCCGCGACACCGAGATCCGCCGCGTCGTCCAGGTGCTGTCGCGCCGCACCAAGAACAACCCCGTGCTGATCGGTGAGCCCGGTGTCGGCAAGACCGCCGTCGTCGAAGGTCTCGCGCAGCGCATCGTTGCGGGTGACGTGCCTGAGTCACTGCGGGGCAAGCGGTTGGTGTCGCTGGACCTCGCGGCGATGGTCGCGGGCGCGAAGTACCGCGGTGAGTTCGAGGAGCGCCTCAAGGCAGTCCTCGCCGAGATCAGGGACAGCGACGGTCAGGTCGTGACCTTCATCGACGAGCTGCACACCGTCGTCGGCGCCGGCTCGACCGGGGAAGGCGCGATGGACGCGGGCAACATGCTCAAGCCGATGCTCGCTCGCGGTGAGCTCCGGCTGATCGGCGCGACGACGCTCGACGAGTACCGCGAGTCGATCGAGAAGGATCCGGCGCTGGAGCGCCGGTTCGCACCGGTGATGGTCGGCGAGCCAAGCGTCGAGGACACCGTCGCGATTCTGCGCGGGCTCAAGGGCCGCTACGAGGCCCATCACAAGGTCGAGATCACCGACGCGTCGCTCGTTGCGGCTGCGACGTTGTCGAACCGCTACATCACTGCCCGCTTCCTGCCCGACAAGGCGATCGACCTGGTCGACGAGGCCGCCTCTCGGCTGCGCATGGAGATCGACTCCCGGCCGGTCGAGATCGACGAGCTGCAGCGCGCGGTCGACCGGCTGCGCATGGAGGAGATGGCGCTGGAGAAGGAGGCCGACGAGGTCTCCCGCGAGCGTCTCGAGAAGCTGCGCGCCGAACTCGCGGACAAGAACGAGCAGCTCGCTGCGCTCAACGCTCGCTGGGAACGCGAGAAGACCGGACTGAACCGGGTAGGTGAGCTCAAGCAACAGCTCGACGCGTTGCGCACCCAGGCCGAAGCCGCACAGCGCGCCGGCGACCTGGAGACCGCCGGCCGGTTGCTGTACGCCGAGATTCCTGCCGCGGAGGCCGAGCTTGCGTCCGCCGCCGCCGCCGAGCAGTCGGCCGACGCCGAGCTCCCGATGGTCAAGGAGGAGGTCGGACCGGACGACGTCGCCGAGGTCGTCGCGTCGTGGACCGGCATCCCGGCCGGCCGCCTGCTCGAGGGTGTGACCGAGAAGCTGCTCCGCATGGAACCCGCGCTCGAGGCGCGGGTGGTCGGCCAGGACGACGCGGTGCGGGCGGTGTCCGACGCGGTACGTCGGGCTCGGTCGGGCATCGCGGATCCGGACCGGCCCACCGGTTCCTTCCTGTTCCTCGGCCCGACGGGTGTCGGCAAGACCGAGCTCGCCAAGGCGCTCGCGTCGTACCTGTTCGACGACGAGCGGGCGATGGTCCGCATCGACATGAGCGAGTACGCCGAGAAGCACTCGGTTGCTCGTCTGGTCGGAGCACCTCCCGGCTACGTCGGCTACGACGAGGGCGGCCAGCTCACCGAGGCGGTGCGGCGGCGGCCCTACACAGTCGTGTTGCTCGACGAGGTCGAGAAGGCGCACCCGGACGTGTTCGACGTGCTGCTCCAGGTGCTCGACGACGGGCGGCTCACCGACGGCCAGGGCCGGACGGTGGACTTCCGCAACACGATTCTGCTGCTCACGTCCAACATCGGGTCGGCGTTCATCAACGATCCGGCGCTGGACGACGCGGCAAAGCGGGAAGCGGCTCTCGGCGCGGCGCGCGCGCACTTCAAGCCGGAGTTCCTCAACCGGCTCGACGACATCGTGGTCTTCCACTCGCTCGGCACCGAGCAGCTCGGCGTCATCGTCGACATCCAGGTCGCGCGCCTGGCGTCGCGGCTGGCCGACCGGCGATTGACGCTCGACGTCACGGCCGCCGCGCGGGAGTGGCTGGCACTGTCCGGGTTCGACCCGGTCTACGGCGCCCGTCCGCTACGGCGGCTGATCCAGAGCGCGATCGGCGACCAGCTCGCGAAGGCGTTGCTGTCGGGTGAGATCCGCGACGGCGACACCGTCGTGGTGGATGTCGACGGCGACGCGCTTTCGGTCAGGCCGCGCTAGCCACGCTTCTCAGCAGTCGGCGCTCGTCTCGCTGCCAGCGGGCGAGCGCCGGCTTCGTGATGCTCGCGTGAGGGAAGTTCGGCGACCGTCCCTTCGGGGTGTCTGCACCCGCCAGCAGGACGGTCTTGACCGTGCCGCTCGCATCGTCCGCCTTCATCGCGTGGCGCAGCTCGGCCATCTGGTGCTGCGGTACGAGCGGGTCGTGGGTGGAGGAGCCGAGCAGGACGCGCGCGTCGAGCCGGCCGGCGTGAGCGATCGGGCTCCACTGCCGCAGGACGGAAACGTTCGTGCCGAACGACGGGACGACGTAGGTGAGGAACGTCCACAACGGGCTGACGATCGCGTGCAGCAATCCCTTCGGGTCGTAGGCGTGCTGGTCGGCGAGATGCACGAGATCGGTCGGTCCCGCGCCGGAGATCACGCACGCGACGGACGGTCGCAACTCCGCGGCGAGCAGGGCGAGGTTGCCGCCCGCGGAGTGCCCCAGCAAACAGATCGGGGTTGCCGCGCCGACCCGGTGCCGCAGCGCGTCGTACGTCGCGAGGACGTCGGGCAGCGAGTGCTCGGCTTTGCGGTAGTCGATGTTGTCGGCGGCCCAGCCGAGGCTCGTGACGTAGCGGACGGTGCTGTTCTCGCTCGCCATCACCTTGCGGCCGACCAGCTGCCAGCCGCCGCCGTGGATGATCACCACCCAGCCCTTGGGCTTGCCGTGCGGCTTGGACACGGTGTTGTGCGAAGACACGACGCCGTGGCTGAGGAACGTGATCTGCTTCGGTGGTGGCGTCGCTGCTGACGCCGCGGTAGCGGCCAACGACCCGCACGCAAGGAAGGGTGTGAGGGCAGCCGCGACCCCTCGAAGTCTCACTCCTTCAAGATCGGCGCCCGGTCCCGGCGATTTGCACAACGGATTCACAACTTTCGGCGGTTGCCCTCCCGATAGCCTCTGCCCCGTGACAGACCGGGATGAGCTGCTTGCACGGATCAAGTCCGATGCCGTGGTGCACGGCAAGGTGACCCTGTCCTCCGGTCGCGAGGCCGACTACTACGTGGACCTTCGGCGAGTGACGCTTTCGGGTCAGGCGGCCCCGCTGGTCGGTCGCGTGATGCGCGAGCTGACCCGTGACCTCGACTACGACGCGGTCGGCGGGCTGACGCTCGGCGCCGATCCGGTCGCCACCGCGATGCTGCACGCAGCAGCTGCCGACGGCGAGAAGCTCGACGCGTTCGTGGTCCGCAAGGAAGGCAAGGCACATGGCCTGCAGCGCCGCATCGAGGGCCCGGACGTCCAGGGGCGCCGAGTGCTCGCCGTCGAGGACACCTCCACCACCGGCGGGTCGGTGCTCACGGCGGTCGAGGCGCTGCGCGAAGCCGGAGCAGAAGTCGTCGGGGTCGCGGTGATCGTCGAGCGCGGCGCGGCCGACGCGGTCACCGAAGCCGGTCTGGTGTACCGGTCGGCGTACGCGCTGTCGGACCTCGGGCTCGAGTAGCCGTGCGCTACCAGTTCAAGACCGCGCTCGTCACCGGCGCGTCGAGCGGGATCGGCTGGGAGTACGCGAAGGAACTTGCCCGCCGAGGGACTGATCTCGTGGTCGTCGCTCGTCGTACCGAGCGCCTCGAGCAGCTCGCGAAAGAGCTGAACGGCACCGAGGTCGAGGTCCTCTCAGCCGACCTGTGCAGTGAGGAGGGCGTCGCGGCGGTCGAGAAGCGATTGACCGATTCACCGGTCGAGCTGCTCGTGAACAACGCGGGCGCCGATGGCGGTGGCGGATCGTTCGTCGCTCGCCCGCCGGAGCAGGAGGCGGCAATGGTCCGCCTCAACGCGCTGGCGGTGGTTCGCCTCACCCGGGCAGCAGTGGAGCCGATGGTGGCGGCGGGACGAGGCGGCATCCTCAACGTCTCCTCGCTGGCCGGCGACCAGCCGCTGAAGGGGTTCGTGACCTACGTCGCGACGAAAGCCTTCGTCACGAGCTTCACCGAGGGGTTGGCCGGCGAGCTACGCGGCACCGGGGTGCACGTGACGTTGCTCAAGCCCGGGTACGTCCACACGGAGATGAACCCCAACGGTCCCGACCCGAAGTCCCTCGCCGGTCGGTTCTGGCTGACGCCCGATGTCGTCGCCAAGGCGTCACTCGACGCGGTCGAACGTGGCAGGTTCCTATCGGTGCCCGGTGTTCACTACCGGGCGGCGAGCAGCGTGGTCAATGCGCTTCCCAACCAGCTGGTCCGGGCGATCTCCTCGAGAGTGGACCCGTCCGGCGACTAGCTCGACGGCCGGTTCCTGGCCATGTGGATCGCGGCGGGAATGACCGACAGCACGACGGCTGCGACCGCGATGATTTCGACGTACTTGCGGATGAACGACACGTGCCCGAGGAAGTGGCCGAGCACGATGATCGGCACCGTCCAGAGCAGCCCGCCCACGACGTTCGCGACGGTGTAGCGGGGGATCGAGACGCCGGCCACGCCGACGATGGGTGAGGTGAAGGTCCGGACGATCGGCACGAAGCGCGACAGCGCGACCGCCTTTCCGGCGCCGAACCGTTCGAGGAAGGCCTCCGCGCGTTCGACGTACTCGCGCTTGTAGAGCCGGGACTCGCGGCGGTCCTGCAGCGAGTTTCCGGCCCGCCGGCCCAGCTCGTAACCCAGCTGACCGCCGACGATCGCCCCCACCGCGGCGGCGATCAGCAGCCAGCCGAACGGTAGATGGACGTGCAGGTTGTTGTGCCGGTCGGTGGCGTAGCCCGCGAGAAACAGCAGCGAGTCGCCCGGCAGGAAGAACCCGATCAGGATGCCGGTCTGCAGGAACAGCACGACCATGACCCCGATGACGCCGAAGGTCGACAACAGGTGGCTCGGTGAGATCGAACCGAGGAGGGCCATCTGCTGATGCACCGGCGAAGGCTATCGGTGCACACTTGCGGGCAGACTCATCCTGAAGTCGGATTCGAGGAGCCACCAGAGATGCCGGTAGCCAGTCCCGAGGTCTACGCCGAGATGTTCGATCGCGCGAAGTCGGGCGGATTCGCCTACCCGGCGATCAACGTCACCTCCTCCAGCACGGTCAACGCAGCGCTTCGCGGCTTCGCCGAGGCGGAGAGCGACGGCATCCTGCAGGTGTCGTGGGGCGGCGCGGAGTTCGCCTCCGGCTCGACCGTGAAGGACATGGTCACCGGAGCGATCGCCTTGGCGGAGTTCGCGCGCGAGGTCGCGAAGAACTACCCGGTGACCGTGGGCCTGCACACCGACCACTGCCCCCCGGAGAAGCTCGCGGGCTACATGCGTCCGCTGCTGGAGCGCTCGATCGAGCGGGTGAAGGCCGGCGGGGAGCCGATCTTCGGCTCGCACATGTGGGACGGCTCCGGCATCGATCTCGAGGACAACCTCAAGACCGCTGACGAGCTGTTCGCGATGTCAATCGACGCCCGCACCATCCTCGAGCTCGAGATCGGGGTGGTCGGCGGCGAAGAGGACGGCATCTCGAACGAGATGAACGAGAAGCTCTACACCTCGCCGAAGGACATGGAGCGGGTCACCGAGGTGCTCGGCGCGCCGGGGGAGCGCGGCCGGTACCTGCTCGCGGCGGTGTTCGGGAACGTGCACGGCGTCTACAAGCCCGGCGCGGTGAAGCTTCGTCCCGAGATTCTCAAAGAGGGCCAGGACCACGTCGGGAAGAAGCTCGGCGTCGACCGGCCGTTCGACCTCGTCTTCCACGGTGGCTCAGGGTCGGAGCTGTCCGAGATCCACGAGACGTTGGCGTACGGCGTCGTCAAGATGAACATCGACACCGACACCCAGTACGCCTACTCGAGGCCGGTCGCGGACCACATGTTCACGAACTACTCGGGTGTGCTCAAGGTGGACGGCGAGGTCGGCAACAAGAAGGTGTACGACCCGAGGTCGTGGAGCAAGTCCGCCGAGGCGGGGATGGCCGACCGCGTCGTACAGGCCTGCCAGGACCTGAAGAGCGCCGGCACCAGGCTGACATAACGCTCGGAATCTCGGGTAGTTCCCCGTATCGTTGAGGCAAGAAATCTCACGAAGGTGGGGAGCCAGACCGATGTACCGCTGGCTGCGAGCCGCGGCAGTCACCGGGTGCACCGCGTTGTGGTGCACCGCGGCCGGCCTCACCGCGTCCCCGGCACTGGCCGACGACGCGCCTGCAGCGGCGCCCTCCTTCACGCTCGCCCCTGCGTTCGGCCAGGTCGGCGAGACCGTGACGCTCACCGCGCAGGGCGCGACGACGTTCCCCACCGACGGCACCGCCACCGTCACGTTCAACGACGACGTTGCCGCGACTGCGGTGACTCCGGTCAGCACCAGCGAGCTCAGCGTCGTCGTCCCGACCGGCGCGAGCACCGGACCGGTCTCGGTCGTCGCCGAAACGACGACGTACGACGGACCGACCTTCACGCTTCAGCAGCCTGTCGCGATGGTCGCGACCCTGACGCCGAGCGTGCTCAGCTACGGCGGCAAGGCGGTGGTGAGCGCGACGCTGCAGACCACCGGCGCGCTGACCCTCCCGATCGCCGGTCAGTCGGCCACCCTCGAGCGGCGCGCCAACGCCTCCGACACGTGGCAGCAGGCGGCGGACACCGACGTGAAGTCGACGGCGAGTGACGGTCGGGTGAGCTGGACGTTGCATCCGGCGAGCAACGCTGACTACCGCGTCCACTTCGCCGAGACGCCGCAGTACGCCGAGGCGACCAGCGAGCCGCTTTCGGTGAGCGTCAAGCCGCGCATCACGGTTCGGCCCGTCACGACGGCACCGGTCGGAGAGGTCACGAAGATCACCGGCACGGTCCACCCGCACGTCTCCGGCCGGGTGGTGCTCGAGAAGCTTCGCCACGGTTCGTGGCACCGGGCGGACCGTACTCAGGTGCATCACGGCAGGTTCAGCTTCGGGATCGACCCTTCGAACTACAACCTGCTGCACTACCGCGTGACGCGGCCAACGGACGGCAGGCACCACCTCGCCAGCAGCCGTGTGCTCCGCATCCAGGCGGTTCACCAGCTGTTGGTCTACGGCAACCGCGGCGCTGACGTCAGCGCGCTGCAGAAGCGGTTGCGCACGCTGCACTACGACGTCGGGCCCAAGTCCTCGTTCTACGGCTGGGACATGGTCCACGCCGTGACCGCCTTCCAGAAGGCGCAAGGGTTCTTCCGCACCGGTCGGGCCGACCGCAAGGTCTGGAAGCACCTTGCGGCACCGAAGCGACCGCAACTGCGCCACCGCCATGTGAGGGGTACGTCCGTCGAGGTCGACCTGACCCGGCAGATCCTGATGATCGGCCGCAACGGCCACGTGTGGCGGATCCTCGACACCTCGACGGCAGGCGGGTACGTCTACACCGACTCGGCGGGCGAGCAGGCAACCGCGATCACGCCGATCGGGCACTTCGTCATCCAGTACAAGATCGACCACCTGGTGAAGGACAGGCTGGGAACGCTGTGGCGGCCGTCGTACTTCGACACCAGCGGCGACGCCATCCACGGCGAGGGGAACTCCAACGCGGGGTACGACGTGCCGGCCCACCCCGCGAGCCACGGCTGCGTGCGGATCACCAACCTGGCAGTCGACCGCTACTACAACACCTTCGCCGTCGGCGTCCCCGTCTGGATCTATCACTGAGCAAGCGACACTGAAGGCATGACCCACTCGCACGACCTGATGGCACAGCCCCCGGCGACGCTGCTCGCGGAGACGCCGGACGCGCGCGAGCAGCTCGACCGCGGTGACGACCCGGCAGAGGTCGCCGCTCGGTTTCCGTCGTACTCGGCCGCGTGGGCAGCGCTCGCGGACCGGGCGTTTGCGGCGGGCTCGGTGATCGAGTCCTACGCCTACGCGCGGGTCGGGTACCACCGTGGTCTCGACGCGCTGCGTCGCGCCGGGTGGAAGGGATTCGGTCCGGTGCCCTGGTCACACGCTCCCAACCAGGGGTTCCTGCGCTGTCTGGCCGCGCTTTCGCGCGCCGCGGACGCGATCGGAGAGAACGACGAAGCGGCACGCTGCGCGCAGTTCCTGCGGGACAGCGATCCGGCAGCAGCCGACGCTCTCGAATCCTGAGCGTCAGGCAGCGGACCGGGGTAGCCTTTTTTCGCAAGAGGCTCCGGTCGCTTGCGACCCGGGGTCTTTCTCGTTTCCCAGGCCTCGGGACCGGCACTGAAGGGACGGCTCGATGCCGGCGATAGCGCTGCTTGGCGCGCAGTGGGGCGACGAGGGCAAGGGCAAAGCCACCGACCTGCTGGGCGACCGGGTCGACTACGTCGTGAAGTTCAACGGCGGCAACAACGCCGGTCACACGATCGTGGTCGACGGCGAGACCTACGCACTCCACCTGCTGCCGTCGGGCGTGCTCAGCCCGGGCGTGGTGCCCGTGATCGGCAACGGTGTGGTCGTCGACATCGGCGTGCTGTTCGGCGAGATCGACGCGATCGAGCCCCGCGGCGTCGACTGCTCGCGCCTCGTGGTGTCGGCGAACGCCCACGTGATCACGCCGTACCACGTGCTGATGGACAAGGTGGCCGAGCGGTTCCTCGGCAACTCGAAGATCGGCACCACCGGTCGCGGCATCGGTCCGGCGTACGCCGACAAGATGTCGCGCATCGGCGTGCGCGTGCAGGACCTGCTCGACGAGAAGATCCTCCGGCAGAAGGTCGAGGGCGCGCTCGAGGGCAAGAACCAGGTGCTCGTCAAGGTCTACAACCGCAAGGCCGTCAGTGTCGACGAGGTGGTCGAGGAGCTGCTCGGCTACGTCGACCGGCTGCGTCCCATGGTTGCCGACACCTCGCTGCTGCTGGCCAAGGCGCTCGACGAGGGCAAGGTCGTGCTCCTCGAGGCCGGCCAGGCGACGATGCTCGACGTCGACCACGGCACCTACCCGTTCGTGACGTCGTCGAGTGCGACTGCGGGCGGGGCCTGTACCGGGTCGGGCATCCCGCCGACACGGATCGACCGGGTGGTCGCCGTCGTGAAGGCCTACGCGACGCGCGTCGGCTCCGGGCCGATGCCGACCGAGCTGCTCGACGAGGACGGCGAGAAGCTTCGGACGATCGGCGGTGAGTTCGGCGTCACGACCGGGCGGCCGCGGCGATGCGGGTGGTACGACGCGGTGGTGGCGCGCTACGCGGCGCGCATCAACGGCGTGACGGACTTCGTGCTCACCAAGCTCGACGTCCTCACCGGCTGGGAGCAGATCCCGGTCTGCACGGGTTACCGCGTCGACGGCAAGGTCCTCGAAGACATGCCGATGACGCAGACCGAGTTCCATCACGCCGAGCCGGTGTACGAGATGCTGCCGGGCTGGGACGAGGACATCACCGGCGCCCGCAGCCTCGACGAGCTGCCGAAGCCGGCCAGGGCGTACGTCGAGGCGCTGGAAGCCATGTCGGGCGCCCCGATCTCGGTGGTCGGCGTCGGACCGGGACGGGAGCAGACCATCGCCGTCCGGTCGTTGGTCTGAGGGCTCGGCATCTTGGCGCAGGCACCTGACGGGCGATCACTGGTCGGCCGAACCGTTCGGCTCGACGTCGCCTCGGATCACGACGCGGATGGCCTGTTCCGCGCGCTCGACGACGACCGGGTCTGGGAGATGGGCTACGGCGGCTCCGCGCCGCGACCGCGATCGGCAGGTGCCTGGCGGCAGGCCATGGAGCGCGCGCGCCGGGACGGCCGGGTGATGTACGTCGTGCGGCTGATCGACGACGCGAACCCGCGTGACGGTCGGATCGTCGGCACGACGAGTCTCGGCGATCTCGACCTCGCCAACGAGAAGGTCCATCTCGGCTGGACCGCTTACGCCCCGGACGTATGGGGAACTGCGGTCAACCCGGAGTGCAAGCTGCTGTTGTTGTGGCACTGCTTCGAGCACTGCGGGCTCGGGCGGGTGAAGCTGCGCACCGACGTGATCAACGTCCGGTCGCAGGCCGCGATCGCAAAGCTCGGCGCCACCCGCGAGGGCGTCGCGCGCCGCCACATCAAACGCGCCGACGGTACCTGGCGTGACTCCGTGCTCTTCTCGGTGATCGTCGACGACTGGGCGCGTGTGAAGCGCGGCCTCGAGGAGCGGCTGGTTGGGCTTTGCGGGCTGGAGGGAAACCGATGACGGCTGGAACGGTTTCGGACCCTGTCACGCGGCGCGGGTGGGCCGACGGGCTCAGTAGGGTCCGCGTGTGAGGGTTCTCGTCCTTGGCTCGGGTGGGCGCGAGCATGCCCTTTGTCTGTCGCTTGCTCAGGACTCTTCTGTTGACGCGCTGTTCTGTGCTCCTGGGAATCCCGGTATCGCTCAGGTGGCGATGCTGCTGCCGGGGGGTGACTGGGTTTCGACCGCGCACATCGCGGCGGCTGATCTCGTAGTCATCGGGCCGGAGGCGCCGCTGGTTGCCGGCGCTGCCGACCAGCTGCGCGCCGCCGGCTTCGACGTGTTCGGCCCGAGTGCTGCGGCCGCGCAGCTCGAGGGCAGCAAGGCCTTCGCCAAGGAGGTCATGGTCGCGGCGGGCGTGCCGACCGCGGGCTACCACCGGTGCGCGACCCCCGAAGCGGTCGCCGCTGCTCTCGACGAGTTCGGCGCGCCGTACGTCGTGAAGCACGACGAGCTCGCCGCCGGGAAAGGCGTGGTCGTCACCGACGATCGCGCCGCGGCGCTCGAGCACGCTGAGGGACACACCGTCGTCGTCGAGGAGTACCTCGACGGGCCGGAGGTGTCGCTGTTCTGCGTCACCGACGGCGCGGCGGTGGTGCCACTGGTGCCGGCGCAGGACTTCAAGCGGGTGGCAGACAACGATGAAGGCCCGAACACCGGCGGGATGGGGGCCTATGCGCCGTTGCCGTGGGCACCCGCGGGACTCGTGGATGAGGTCGTTGAGCGCGTCGTCCGGCCGACGCTTCAGGAGATGGCCCGGCGGGGGACCCCGTTCTCCGGTCTGCTCTATGTCGGCCTCGCGCTGACCTCGCGCGGCATCAAGGTGGTCGAGTTCAACGCGCGGTTCGGCGATCCCGAGACCCAGTCCGTGCTGGCCTTGCTGTCTTCACCGCTGGGCGAGCTGCTGCTGGCAGCTGCCACCGGCACCCTCGATGCGCACCCGCCGTTGCGGTGGCGCGAGGGCGCGTCGGTGACCGTCGTCGTCGCTGCTGACGGCTACCCCGCCAACCCGCGGACCGGCGACGAGATCACCGGGCTGGACGAGATCTCGGGCGCCGACGTGCTGCACGCCGGCACCGCGCTCGACGGCGAACGGCTGGTGACCGCAGGCGGCCGGGTGCTCGCGGTCACCGCCGTCGGCGCCGACCTGTCGAGTGCGAGACAATCGGCGTACGACGCCGTCGCTCACGTGCGGTTCGACGGTGCGCACTACCGCAGGGACATTGCGCTTCGCGCCGCCGAGGAGAGCCGATGATCGAGCGCTACACCCTCCCCGAGATGGGACAGGTGTGGAGTGAGGCGCACAAGTACGAGTTGTGGTGCCGGGTCGAGGCGATAGTGCTCGAGGCGCACGCCGCGGCGGGGACCGTGCCCGCCGATGTGGTGGCTCCGGTGCTCGCCGCGCCTGCACCGACGCCCGAAGCGGTCGCAGTAGTCGAGGCGGTCACCCAGCACGACGTCATCGCTTTCTTGACCGCGTGGGCCGACAACACCACCCCGCGCGAGGCGGCGGCCTGGGTGCACCACGGCATGACGTCCTCGGATCTGCTCGACACCGCACTCGCCATCCAACTGACGGAGGCCACCGATCTGCTGGTCGCGAAGGCGACCGCGCTGGTCGAGTCGCTGCGGGACCACGCGCTGAGCCACCGCGCGACACTGCGCGTGGGCCGCACCCATGGCGTGCACGCCGAACCGGACGTCTGGGGTCATCGGGTCGCCGACTTCGCGTTCGCGATGGCGCGCTCCCGCGACCGGTTGCGCGCTGCGCGCGACGCCGTCGGCGTCGTCAAGATCTCCGGCGCGGTCGGGACGTACTCCAACATCGACCCGGCGATCGAGCAGCACGTCGCCACAGAGCTCGGCCTGCGACCGGCGGACGTCGCCACCCAGGTCGTGATCCGCGACGGGATCAGCGAGTGGGTATCGGCACTCGCGGTGGTCGCGACCATCTGCGAGGCGATCGCGCTCGAGGTCCGTCACGGCCAGCGCACGGAGGTGCGCGAGCTCGCGGAGCCGTTCGGTTCGGGTCAGAAGGGCTCCAGCGCGATGCCCCACAAACGCAACCCGATCATGTGCGAGCGGATCTGCGGCATGGCCAGGATCGTGCGCGCGCAGGTCGTACCCGTCATGGAAGGGATCCCGCTCTGGCACGAGCGCGACATCTCGCACTCGTCGGTGGAACGGATCGCGCTTCCCGACGCCGCCATCGGCACGGACTACCTGCTGCACCTCACCTCTCGGCTGGTCAACGGACTGGTGGTGGACGCCGAGCGGATGCGGACCAACCTCGAGGCGACCGGCGGTCTCATCTACTCCAGCGCGGTGCTGCTCGAGCTGGTCGAGTCGGGGCTGTCGCGCGAGGATGCGTACGCCATCACCCAGGCGGCGGCGATGGAGACCTGGTCCTCCGGGGTGCCGTTCCGCGAGACGTTGCGCAAGCACGCCGAGGACCACAACCAGAAGCTGGACGAGGCGCGACTCGACGAGGTCTGCCGTCCCGAGCGCTACCTCGAGCGGCTGGCCGACGTGTTCGACCGCGTCGCCGCGCTTCGATGACGGCCGGCGAAGCGGGCGCTGCCCTTCGGTGGGGCGTGGGGTCGGCGGCGTGATCGCGGGGCTCGAGGAGCAGCACCTCTACACCGGGAAGGTCCGGGACCTCTACGACGCAGGTGACGGCCTGCTCGTGATGGTCGCGAGCGACAAGATCTCGGCCTTCGACTACGACCTCGCGACGGCCATCCCGGACAAGGGCGCGATCCTCACCCAGATGTCGCTGTGGTGGTTCGAGCAGCTCGCGGACATCATTCCGAACCACGTGGTGTCGGCGGATGTCGCCGAGTACCCCGCGCCGTTCGCGACGCACGTCGAAGAGCTGCGCGGGCGGTCGGTGCTCTGCCGAAAGCTCGAGATGGTCGGCGTCGAGTGCGTCGCTCGCGGCTACCTCGCGGGCAGCGGCGTCCTCGACTACGAGGCGAGCGGGTCGGTCTGCGGCGTCCCGCTACCGCCCGGGCTGCTGGACGGGTCGAAGCTGCCGGAGCCGATCTTCACGCCGACCACGAAGGCGCCGGTCGGGGAGCACGACGAACCGATGACGTTCGAGGAGGTCGTGGCGCAGGTCGGCGCCGACGTCGCGGAGCAGCTGCGCTCGCTGACCCTCGCCGTCTACACGCGCGGTCGCGACCTCGCGGAGCGGGCGGGAATCCTGCTCGCCGACACCAAGGTCGAGCTCGGCTGGCTGGACGGCCGGCTGGTCCTCGGCGACGAGGTCCTCACCCCGGACTCCTCGCGCTTCTGGCCGCAGGAGACCTGGCAGCCGGGCGGTGCCCAGCCGTCGTACGACAAGCAGTACGTCCGGGACTGGCTGCGCTTCGAGTCCGGCTGGGACCGCGGCGCCGGCGGACCGCCGCCGCCGCTTCCCGCAGACGTCGTCGAGCGCACCCGCGCGAAGTACGTCGAGGCCTACGAGCGCCTCACCGGCCGCCCCTTCGCCTGAGCGACCCCGAAGCCGCGGCGGGAAGCGGGTGGCTCGGTAGGGTGAGCGCGTGGTGAGAGTGGTCGTCGACGTCATGCCGAAGCCGGAGATTCTCGACCCGCAGGGGCAGGCGATCGTACGGGCGCTGCCCGGTCTCGGGTTCGACGGCGTCGCGTCGGTACGTCAGGGCAAGCGCTTCGAGCTCGACATCGACGCTGCCGATGCTGAGTCGGTCGCGCGTCGCGCCGCTGAGGAGCTGTTGGCGAACCCCGCCATCGAGGACTTCACCGTACGCATCGAGGGCTGACCGGCTCAGCCCGGCAGCGACTCGGTCTCCTCGTCGACGAACCCCAGCGCCCGGCGAATCTCCGCGACCGCACGATCGGTGCGAGCCGGCGTCATCCAGGTCACCCCGTCGAGCCCGAGGTGGTCTCCGGTCTTCAGCTTCAGGGAGACGTGGAAGCCGGAGAAGTCGGACTCGCGGATCACGTCCTTGATCTCGATCCGCCGGAAGTGGATGTCCCCGCGAAAGTTGCGGACGATCACGCCGGCATCCTCGTCGATGATCAGGCAGACCACCCACAGCCGCTGCAGCCCGCCGAGCAACACCAGCGCCATGAGCGCGGTCGGCACCAGCCAACCGAAGCGGGTGGCCGGGCTGACGTAGGGCGTGACGAGCTCAGCACGGATCGCGACCGCGAGCCCGGCGACCATCAGCAGGATGATCGCGGCACGTGACGCCCGGCTGAACGGCGCGCGGAAGATCATTCGGCCGGGCACGAAGAGAGTGTGACAGGCGCCCGGGCGGGGCAGGCGTGTGCCGCGGCCTGACGCCGAACGATCAGTTGATGCCGGGCATCGCCGCGAGGTCGAGGGATCCGCTGGTGGCGGCTGCCTGCTCGAGACCCCACCCCATCGCCGGGATGACTCTCAGCTCCTGGCGCGGCCGCGGGATCCGCGGAGGCGGCTTCGGGATGTGCGTGCCGCATTCGGTGCACTTGTCGTCACGGACGGCCACCACGTCTTCGCACCGGGGGCAGCGGCGCATCGGGCACAGCACGAGTGCGCGGTACCGGTGCGGCGTTTCGTCGGCCATGGTGGCTCCCAAGATCGGATCTGCTCACCGAAGTGTTCCTCCGGTGCCCGATTTGCCACCATCGCCTGTTAGGACCGTTTCGCCTGGCCTGTCATGACTAGTCCGTCGCCGGCGGCCTTCTAGACTGGGGCGGTGCCCACCACCAGTCGCGTCGGTGTGGTGACGTTCCCCGGATCGCTCGACGACCGGGACGCCGCACGCGCCGTGAAGGCCGCCGGCGCCGAGCCGGTCAGCCTCTGGCACGGCGACGCGACGCTGCACGGCGTCGACGCGGTCGTGCTTCCCGGCGGCTTCTCCTACGGCGACTACCTCCGGGCCGGCGCGATCGCGCGGTTCTCCCCGGTGGTCGCCGAGATCGTCGCGGCGGCGGAGAAGGGACTGCCCGTTCTGGGCATCTGCAACGGCTTCCAGGTGCTGTGCGAGGCCGGCCTGCTGCCCGGCGCCCTGATCCGCAACGCCGGGCTCCACTTCGTCTGCCGCGACCAGCGACTGCGCGTCGAGTCACCCTCCACGCGGTGGACCAGCCACTACTCGCCGGGCGCGGAGATCGTGATCCCGGTCAAGCACGGGGAGGGCCGGTACGTCGCCGACGCAGCGACCATCAAGGAGCTCGAGCGTGACGGGCTGGTCGCGTTCCGCTACCTCGGCGGCAACCCAAACGGCGCGCTCAACGACATTGCCGGGATTCGCAACCCCGCCGGCAACGTGGTGGGCCTGATGCCGCACCCCGAACACGCCATCGACGAGCTGACCGGCCCGTCGGCCGACGGCCTGGTGATGTTCACCTCAGTGATCAGCGCGTTAGTCGCTGCATGACCTCTCCGACCGTCGACACCGTCGAGCACGCCGCGGCAACACCGGACCAGGCTCAGCCCTACGCCGAACTGGGTCTCAAGGACGACGAGTACGCCAGGATCCGCGAGATCCTCGGCCGCCGGCCGACCGACAGCGAGCTGGCGATGTACTCGGTGATGTGGAGCGAACACTGCTCCTACAAGTCGAGCAAGGTTCATCTCCGCCAGTTCGGGGAGAACCCGCCGGCGAGCGACGCGATGCTCGTCGGGATGGGCGAGAACGCCGGTGTCGTCGATGTCGGCGGTGGCCTCGCGGTGACGTTCAAGGTCGAGAGCCACAACCACCCGTCGTACGTCGAGCCCTACCAGGGCGCAGCGACCGGCGTCGGTGGCATCGTGCGCGACATCCTCACGATGGGTGCACGGCCGATCGCGGTGATGGACTCGCTCCGGTTCGGCGACGCCGACGCGCCCGACACCAAGCGGCTGGTCACCGGAGTGGTCGCCGGCGTCGGCGGCTACGGCAACTGCCTCGGGCTGCCCAACATCGGTGGTGAGGTCGGCTTCGACCCGACGTACGGCGGCAACCCGCTGGTCAACGCGTTGTGTGTCGGCGTCCTCCCGCACGATCGGCTGCAGCTCGCGCAGGCCAAGGGCGCCGGCAACAAGGTCGTGCTGCTCGGCGCGTTGACCGGGCGCGACGGCATCGGCGGCGTCTCCGTGCTCGCGAGCGCAACCTTCGACGAGGAGAGTCCGAGCAAGCGGCCGAGCGTCCAGGTCGGCGACCCCTTCACCGAGAAGATCCTCATCGAGTGTTGCCTCGAGCTGTTCGACGCCGGTCTGGTGACCGGCATCCAGGACCTCGGCGGTGCCGGACTGTCGTGTGCGACCAGCGAGACCGCATCCCACGGCGACGGAGGCATGCGCGTCGAGCTCGACAAGGTGCCGCTGCGCGAACCGTCGATGTCGCCGCTCGAGGTGCTCACCAGCGAGTCGCAGGAGCGGATGCTCGCGATCGTCGAACCGGCCGACGTCGACGATGTCCTTGCGCTGTGCCAGAAGTGGGGTGTCCTCGCCACCGTGATCGGCGAGGTCACCGAGGGCGACCGCCTGGTCGTGACCTGGCACGGCGACACCGTCGTGGACGCCCCGCCGGGCTCGCTCGCCGACGACGGGCCGGTCTACCAACGCCCGCTCGCGCGCCCCGACGACGTTCAGGACGCGCTCGCCGCCGACAGTTCCGCGGCGCTGCCGCGACCGTCGACCGGTGACGAGCTTCGCGACACCCTGCTGCGCCTCGTCGGGTCGGCGGAACTGTGCAGCAGGCGCTGGGTGACCGAGCAGTACGACCGCTACGTGATCGGCGGCACCGTGCTCGCGATGCCGCACGATTCGGGGGTGGTCCGGCTCGGCGACGACACCGTACGCGGCATCGCGCTCTCCCTCGACGGCAACGGTCGGTTCGCGAAGCTCGACCCGCACGACGGCGCACAGCTCGCGCTCTCCGAGGCGTATCGCAACGTCGCGTGCGCCGGTGCCCGTCCGCTTGCGGTGTCGGACTGCCTCAACTTCGGCTCGCCCGAGGACCCCTCGGTGATGTGGCAGTTCGCCGAGGCGACCCGAGGTCTCGCCGAGGCGTGCCGGTCGCTCGGCACCCCGGTGACCGGCGGCAACGTCAGCTTCTACAACCAGACCGGCGCGACGGCGATCAACCCGACACCGGTGATCGGCGTACTCGGTGTCCTCGAGGACGTACGGCGGCGGGTGCCGAGCGGGTTCGTCGCCGGGGGCGACCAGATCGTGTTGCTCGGCAGGACCGACGACGAGCTCGACGGATCGGCGTGGGCCTGGGTGGTGCACCGTCATCTCGGCGGCCGCCCGCCCGCGGTGCGGCTCGGCGCCGAGCGTGCGCTCGCCGAGCTCCTGCGGGACGCCGCGCAGCAGTCGATGGTCGCGAGCGCGCACGACCTGTCGGAGGGCGGTCTGGCGCAGGCGCTGGTCGAGGCGTGCCTCATCGAAGACGTCGGGGCTCGGGTGGTTCTCGCCGGCGACGGCTTCGTCGAGCTGTTCAGCGAGAGTGCCGCTCGCGCCCTGGTTACCACCCGCAACGCGGATGCCGTCGTCGCACTCGCGGACTCGCACGGCGTGACCGCGCGGGTGATCGGCGAGACCGGAGGAGACTCCCTCGTCGTCAGCGGCCAGTTCGAGGTCGGTCTCAGTGAGCTGCGGGAGCGGTTCGAGGCCACCCTCCCCGCCCTGTTCGGCTAGTGCCTGCCGACCTCGCCACGCTGCGCGCGGCGTACGGCGCGCAGGTGCACCACCTGGTCAGCTGGCTTGCGACGGTCCCGCTTGATCGGTGGGAGGCGCCCTCGCGGCTGCCCGGCTGGACGGTCGGTCAGCTCGCCTTCCACACGACCGAGGTGCCGGCAACGGTCGTCGCTGCACTCCTCGAGGGCCCGGTGAAGGAACGCGCGCTCACCATTGCGGAGTACACCGCGCACTGGCGTGGGGCGGCCGGCGAGATCGCAGAGCGTGAACGGGCCAACGCCGGCGCCATCACCCGCGACCAGGTGGTCGAGCGGCACGCCACCGCACTCGGCACGATGTCGAGCGCGCTCGACGCGGCCGGGCCCGGTGACCCGATCGTGCGTGCTCGCCGGGGTCCGTTGCGGCTGTCGGACCTGATGGTCACGCGCGTCGACGAGCTCGTGGTGCACTCGCTGGACCTGACCGCGTCGGTTCCGGACCTGGCGCCGGTCCAGATCGACCGCGAGGCGCTCGGCGTTGCTGCCCGGATGCTGACCGGCATCCTGACCGAGCGGGCGCCCGGCAAGAGTGTCGAGGTCCGCATCCCGCCGTACGTCGCGGTCCAGTGCGTTCAGGGCCCGCGGCACACCCGTGGCACGCCACCCAACGTGGTCGAGATGGATCCGACCGCCTGGGTGGAGCTGGCCACCGGGCGCCTCGATTGGGCAGCCGCCGTCGGCGATGGTCGGGTTCGCGCGAGCGGGGAGCGCGCGGACATCTCCGCGCTCCTGCCGGTCCTCGCGTGATTGCCGTCTCGCCGCGCTCTAACACCGCCAGACGGCAATCGCTCAGGTTTTGCGACCGGTGGCGAGGACGCCGGCGCCCACCGCCATGATCGCGAGGCCACCGGTGCCGCCGACCAGCTCGAGTCGCCGGGGTGAACCGGCGAACCACGACCGAACCGTGCTCGCCGCAGCGATCCACACCGAGTCCGACACCATCGCGAGCGCGAAGAAGATCGCGCCGAGGATCAGGATCTGGATCGGGACGCTGCCGTCGTTCCGACTGGTGAACTGAGGGAGCACCGCGACCAGGAACACGATGGTCTTCGGGTTCGTCACCCCTACGGTCATGCCTTCGACGAAGGCGCGACGGTCGGATCGAGGCGCGCCGAAGGACGCCGAGATCGCCCCGGCCGTCGACTTCCGGGCGCGGAACGTCTTGAACCCGAGATAGAGCAGGTAGCAACCGCCGAGCAACTTGACCGCCGTGAAGGCCGCGACGGACTCCTCGACCAGCGCTCCGATGCCGAACGCGACCGCGACCGTCTGCACGTAGACGCCGAAGGAGTTGCCGACCATTGACAGCAGAGCTACTCGGCGACCGCTGGACAGTGCACGGCCGACGACGAACAAGACGCTCGGTCCCGGGATCACGATCACGACGAACCCGGTCACCGCGAACGCGAGAAGATGCTCCGCCGACGGCATGCGCGTCACGGTAGACGCGGACCGCGGCCGGCGGGCATCGATTTTCTCGCGGCGACCTCGCCTAGTTCCAGGACGAGGCGCGGAGGTTCGCGGCGCCGTGCCGCACTGCCTGGTGCCAGCTGTAGGTCAGTTTCGGCGGCCTCCCCCTTCCGCCCGTGAGCACTTCGGCGATCGAGGCGCCCGCCGGACGGGCAGTGCCGGCGCCGGCCAGCAGCGTCGGGTTCGAGTGGTAGCCGCCGAGGATGATCTGACGGTGCCCCCAGCACCCGGCTGACTTCGGGGTGAGGCAGTCCAGGTTGATGCTGCCGCCACCGGCGTAGCCGTCGTTGTACATCCAGTCATAGTCCGAGGCGAGTGGGCCGAAGTCGCCGGCCCAGACCGACCCGTACTCGGTGATGCCGAGCAGGCGGAGCAGCGAGATCGCCGGCGCCGGATCGACGCTGAGCACCGCGGCGAGGTGCGACGCGTTGTTGAGAGCTCGGGTAAGGCCGCGGAAGGGCTTCATGCCTCGTGCGACGCGTTCCAGGTTCGTGACGACGAAGGTCTGCTCGGCAACGCTGAGCTTGCCGAAGTTGTCCGGGAGCTTCATCGCGGCCTTCTTCACCCCCTCCCTCACCCGGGCCCGGGCGATCGCCGACAACGCCTCGCGCGTGCACTTCTTGCTCCGCCAGTTCGACGCGCAGGTCGGCACGTAGTCCGGCACCGGGGGGAGGTTCCGCGCAGGATCGCGGACGGCCGCGGGGGCCAGGTCGAGAACTCGCGGCGGGCCGAGCACTTGGGGTCGTTGTGCGGCCCGGCCCGCCGCGACTGCCGTCGAAGTGGATCCGACAACGCCGGTGATCGCCAACACGACGCCGAGCGGCGCCACCAGGTGGCTCGAACGCTTCCGGGTCATCGACGCGTCCCTCCCGAACGGCGCGTCGAGTGAACCTCCGCCGATCAGATGATGTCAAGTTCTGTCAACTATTTGCCACGCGACCTCGGCCAGACGGCGGCGGGAAAGTTCCGTCGGTCGGCGCAACTTACGACAGATCACGCTCAGCGTTGGTTGACTCAGTCATTTGCCAGAAGTTAACTCCGCGCATCGGATCGAGCAAAAGGAGCGCGTCATGGTTCGTCGGATCACCTGTGTCCTCGCGGCGATCGTCATCGCAGGGTTCACCACTGCGGCACCTGCGGCGGCGTCGAACGGAACCGTCAAGCCGATGGGTCATCTCTACTGCTGCTGAGCGGAGCCGCGCCGCGCTGGGGCCGGAGTACCTACCGGCTCAGCTGGAGCGCAGCGGGCAGTTGAAGGCCGGTGGCGACGGCGGCGCGCCGGTAGGCGTCTAGGGCGCCCGCCGCGTCGCCGACCGACTCCAGTTGGGCGCCCAGGTCGAGCCACAACTGGGCTGCCGCCCGGTCCTGTCCGACTCCGGTGAGCAGGCCAACCGCGGTTCGGTAGTGATCCCGGGCGGCCGCCGCGTCGCCGGCGCGGGCCGCGATTTGGCCGAGGACGGAGGCTGCGCCGGCCGCGGCGAGCGGAGCGGCGTCGCGCGTCGCGTCCAGCGCGGCCTCGGCGAGCTCAGTTGCCGCAGCGTCCTCGCCGGCCGCCAGCCGCACGCGAGCGAGCGCCACGTCACAGTGCGCCATGTCGGCGACGCTCGCACTCGATGTGGTCAGGTCAGCCCTTGCCCTTTCGAGGTTGCCCTGGGCGGCGGACAGATCTGGCGGGTCGAGGGAGAGTTGCATGACGCCGACCTCGGCGCGGAGTCGGGCGAGGTTGCGCCGATCCTCGCCGGAGGCGAGCAGTGCGAGTGCGCGCTCCGCCAGCGGGACGGCCTCCGTCGTGTGTCCGCGTTGCGCTTCGAACACGCTCGCGTTCCAGTACGCCGCTGCCATTGCGTTCGGCGCCCCGCTCTCCTCCGCCCGCTCGATGGCCGTCATCGCGATGCGCACCGCATGTCCGGCGTCGCCGCGCTCGAAGTGGGCGGCGGCAACGGTCACCGCCAGCCGAATCGCCTCTTCGCCGCCATCGATCCCGGCGGCCTTGAGCGCTCTCAGCGCCGATTCTCCGACGTCGACGGCGCGGGCCAGGTCGCCGGACTCGCGGTAGCACCGACTCAACGCGACTCGCACCGCCAGCGCGGCTCCGCCGGACTCCTGCTCCGCCAGGCGCTCGAGCATCACGATCGCCTCGTCGTAACGGCCGAGCGCTTCCAATGCTCGGGCCTGCAAGAGCTGCCCGCGCCGTAGTGCGGTAGGCCCGACCGGTTCCGAACCGTCGCCGAGCAGAAGCTCCACCTCACGGAGGGCGACCTCGGCGTCGCCAGTCTCCACCGCGAGCTCCGCGTGCAGCAGGGTGAGAAGCACCTCGTCAGAGCGGGCCGGCGACACCCCGAGCACGAGGTACTCCGGCGTCGTGTCGAGTAGTCCGGCGAACGCCTCGAGCAGCTTCACGTCGGGTCGCCGCTGGCCGGACTCGATACGGGAGATATAGCCCACCGTGACGGCACCGGCAGCGAGCGCCTCCTGGGTGAGCCCGCAGGCGAGGCGGCGATCCCGGATCCGCTTGCCGAGCGTGGTCAGGTCGGCATCGTGCAGTCGTCCGGCGAGGTCGGCGTCCATCGGTGCGGCTTCCCGTCTGGGCAGGGGAGGACCAGCGCCCCCCAAGGCAGAATCGAAGTTGACTGATTTTTCCCCACCTGTCAACTCTGCTTTCGCGCTCCGGCGGCAGGACCCGTCGCGGGAGGGGCGAACCGGGTGCACATGAACCGCCATGCCGCCCGCCGGGCGATCGCCGGTACCGCGTTTTTGCTCGTCCTCGCCGCAGGCATCCCCGCGACGGCCACGACGTTGGTACGTCAGCAGGTACGGATCGAGGTGCCCGGTGCCGGGCACGCGCATACGTCCCTCGCGATCAAGACGCTGTCGGTGCGCGCGGATCTGGTGTCCGGCCCGCAGGTGCTGACCAGGGTCCTGCTGCCGTCGGGAGCCTCGGCCGGGACGCTTCGGGTTCGGCTCAACGGCAGGAACGTCAGCGGGCAGTTCGCGATGCGGCCGGACCATCACGTGGAGGGCCTCCTGACCGGTCTGCGGCTGGGCCGCAACCGCCTGGTCGCGGAGGTCGCCGGACAGCGCTCCGAGCTCGTGGTCACCGACCACCCGATCGGCGGGCCGACGTTCACCGGTCCGCAGATCAAGCCGTGGAAGTGCCAGGCGGGCGCGACGGACGCCAAATGCGACCAGAAGCCGAGATACAGCTACTCCTACCTCCCCGTCGGCACCAACGACGTCGCCGGAGGCGTGACGGGCGTCGCGTCGGTGAGCGCCTTCCAGTCCTACAACCCGGCGGCGCCGCCACCGGCCCCGCTGATCGCGACGACGACGACGCGCAACGGCGTGACCGTCCCGTTCATCGTCCGCGTCGAGACCGGCTACATCGACCGTGACCAGTACCAGATCGCTGCGCTGTGGCAGCCCGGGAAGCCGTGGCGTCCGTGGGCGCCGCAGCCGCAGTACATCCATCGGCTCGTGATCACGCACGGCGCGAGCTGCGACACGACGTACGGCACGGGCGCCGCGCCGACGGTTCTCGATCCGAAGATCCTCGGCGCCGGGTTCATCGTGATGAGCAACGCGCTCGACAACGCCGGGCACAACTGCAACCTGATCACCCAGGCCGAGTCCCTGGTGATGACCAAGCAGCGGGTGATCGACCAGTACGGCCCGGTGAAGTGGACGATCGGCATGGGCTGCTCCGGCGGTTCGCTCGTGCAGCAGCAGGTCGCCAACGCCTACCCCGGCATCTACCAGGGGATCACGCCGCAGTGCAGCTTCACCGACGCCTGGTCGTCGTCGCTGGAGTACGTCGACTACTCGATTCTGCTGAAGTACTTCGAGAACCCCACGAAGTGGGGGCTCGGCACGTTGTGGACGCCAACGGCCATCCAGCAGGTCCTCGACCACCCGAACATCGGCAACCCGGTGACCTTCACGACGGTGATTCCGAACAGCGCGAACCCGTCGCGCTCATGCCCTGACGTCGAGCCCCAGCACGTGTACCACCCGGGCAGCAACCCGCACGGCGTGAAGTGCACGTTGCAGCAGTACATGGTCAACGTCTTCGGGAAGCGCGGCGACGGCTTCGCCAACCGGCCGTTCGGCAACGACGGGATCCAGTACGGCCTGCAGGGGCTGCTCAACGGCGAGGTTTCCCCGGCCGACTTCGTCGACGTCAACGCGAAGGTCGGCGGGCTGACCCAGGCCGACACCTACCGCAAGGCTCGCGCGAAGCCCGACCTGATCGGGTTGAAGCGGGCCTATCGCACTGGTGCCGTCGACTCCGCGAACAACCTCGACAAGGTCGCGATCATCGACCTGCGCGGACCCGACCCCGGCTTCTTCCATGACGTCTACCGCACGTACGCGATGCGGGCACGGCTGCTGCGCGAGTTCGGCACCGCCGCCAACCAGGTGCTGTGGCGGGGGCTCGCACCGATCATCGGCGACGCGTTCTACGCCGACCAGGCGGTGCTGGCGATGGACGGCTGGCTGGCACGAGTTCACGCTGATCACAGCGCGCGTCCGTTGGCCCAGAAGATCATCGACGACAAGCCGCTGTCGTTGACCGACCGCTGCACGGACGGCGCCGGAACGAACCTGCCGGCGATCGCCTGCGACGCGGTCGTGCAGGCGTACGGCACACCGCGCATGTCGGCGGGCATGCCGCAGAGCGACGACGTGCTCGAGTGCCGGCTGCAGCCGCTGCGTCGCGCTGCCTATCCGGTGCATTTCACCGACGCCCAGTGGCAGGAGCTCGAAGAGACCTTCCCGGACGGCGTGTGTAACTACAACAAGCCCGGAGTCGGGCAGCGCGGCACGATTCCGTGGCTCACCTACCAGCGGCCGAACGGCAAGGTGATCTACGGCGGGAAGCCGTTGGGCCCCCCACCGACCTCCTCGAACAGCTCCAGACCGTCGTCGGAGTCCTCGTCCACTTCGAGGGTGAGGTAACGACGCAGGTCCAGCCGTGACCGCTTGCGGGCCACCGGCTGCTGGGGCCACTCCAGCTCGGGCCCCCAGTCGACCTGCACTTCGCCGTCGGTCGCCGCGACCACCTCTTCGACCTCGGCCCTGGGCTTGGCCTTGTGCGGCTTGATCTCCGCTGCCGGCGCCGGCTGCGGGTCCGGGGGTTTCGGAGCTTGCGACGGGTAGGGCGCGTCGTTGATCACCCGGATCGTCGGGGCACGACCGTTCAGCAGGTCCGTCGCGATCCGCTCGACCCATTCGGCCACGTGCGCGGCGTCGCGGAAGTCGCCCTCGGCCCCGTAGGAGAACATGGCGAGCAACCCGGTCGGCCGTTTGTCGAGCAGTCCCCCGAAGGTCATGTGTCCGCGAATCTCGATCTCGCGGGCGAGTGCACTCACCTGCGGGACGGCCGCCAGGGCACCGGAGCGGGCGGAGTCGTCTAGCGGCCCGCTGGAGAAGAACCAGACCGGCAGCTGCTGCAGCTCGCTGCGATGCCGGCCGACGAAGGCAACGGCGTCCGGGTGCCAGCGGTTGCTGTAGAGCGCGCCGCCTACCACGACGGCGTCGACGTCGTCGAGGTCGCGGATGTCTCCCGCTCGCCGTACCTCGGTGGAGACACCGCGCATGGCGAACGCGTCGGCGACCATGTGGGCGAGCCCGGCGGTCCCGCCCCGGGTCGACCCGTACGCCACCAGCACCTTCACCCGAGTCACTCTGCCACTACCCGCCGATCCGCCCACTAGACTGTGCGGCGTCCCGCGTCGACGACGACTAAGGAGCCGGTCGGTGGCGTCAGGCCTCTCCGACTTCCCTTCCTCGCCCCCTCCTACCCGAAGCGACTATTCGGATATCCCGGATGAGTCGGCTCCGAAGGATGCCTGCGGCGTGTTCGGCGTCTGGGCGCCGGGTGAAGAGGTGGCCAAGCTCACTTACTACGGCCTGTACGCCCTGCAGCACCGCGGCCAGGAGGCGGCGGGGATGGCGGTGTCCGACGGCCGGACGGTCGTCGTCTACAAGGACCTCGGTCTGGTCGCGCAGGTCTTCGACGAGCCGACGCTCGGAGCGATGACGGGGCATCTCGCGATCGGTCACAACCGCTACTCGACGACCGGGTCCTGTACCTGGGAGAACGCCCAGCCGTCTTACCGTCCCTCGCCGCAGGGCGGAGGCATCGCCCTCGGACACAACGGCAATCTGACCAACACCGCGGAGCTCGCCGCGCAGCTGGGACTGGACCTCACGGCCCCGAGCGCCGAACCCCGTGCGACTAGCGACTCCGACCTGATCACCGAGATGCTGGCCGGCGACCAGGACCTGTCGCTCGAGGCCGCGGCGATGCAGGTGCTGCCGAAGCTGGTCGGCGCGTTCTCACTCGTGTTCATGGACGAGCACACGCTCTACGCCGCCCGTGACCCGCACGGCGTACGGCCGTTGGTGCTCGGCCGGCTCGAGCGGGGCTGGGTCGCCGCGAGTGAGACCGCCGCGTTGGACATCGTCGGCGCGTCGTTCGTCCGTGAGATCGAGCCGGGTGAGCTCGTCGCGATCGACGAACACGGCCTGCGCTCGCAGCGGTTTGCGGGCGCGACGCCGAAGGGCTGCCTGTTCGAGTACGTCTACCTGGCCCGACCCGACACCGCGATCGCCGGCCGGTCGGTGCAGGAGACCCGGGTCGAGGTCGGTCGCCGGCTTGCCAAGGAGCACCCGGTCGACGCCGACCTGGTGATCCCGGTGCCGGAGAGCGGTACGCCGGCTGCGGTCGGCTACGCGGAGGCGAGCGGCATCCCGTACGGCATCGGGCTGGTCAAGAACGCCTACGTCGGCAGGACGTTCATCCAGCCCTCGAACACGATCCGCCAGCTCGGCATCCGGCTGAAGCTCAACCCGCTGCGCGCGGCGATCGCGGGTAAGCGGCTGGTCGTCGTCGACGACTCGATCGTGCGCGGCAACACTCAGCGCGCGCTGGTCCGGATGCTGCGTGAGGCAGGCGCGGCGGAGGTGCACGTCCGGATCTCTTCGCCGCCGGTGCAGTGGCCGTGCTTCTACGGCATCGACTTCGCGACCCGCGCCGAGCTGATCGCCAACGGGCTGACGGTCGACCAGATCTGCGCGTCGATCGGTGCGGACACCCTCGGCTACATCTCGCTCGACGAGCTGGTGTCCGCCACCACGATTCCTGGCGACTCGCTGTGCCGAGCCTGCTTCGACGGGCAGTACCCGATCGATCTGCCGGCGCCGGAACTGCTCGGCAAGCACATGCTCGAAGGCATCTCCCGCGCTGTCGAACCGGACGCGCCGCAGGACAGCGGCGAGGAGCCTTATGACCGGCTCCTTCCCGGTGTCGGTGCGTCGGACGCGCTTTCGCGCCCGTGAGCGGTTCGGTCGAGGGGGCGGGTCTGGTCGGCGCCACCTACGCCGCGGCCGGCGTATCGATCGAGGCCGGCGACCGCGCGGTCGAGCTGATCAAGGGGCGCCTCACCTCCCATCGCCCTGAGGTGGTCGGAGATCTCGGCGGCTTCGCGGGTCTGTTCCGGATCGACGCCGACCGGATGCTCGCGACCTCGACGGACGGCGTCGGTACGAAGGTCGCGATCGCGCAGGCGATGGATCGTCACGACACGATCGGGCAGGACCTGGTCGGCATGGTGGTCGACGACATCGTCGTGTGCGGCGCCGAGCCGTTGTTCATGACCGACTACATCGCGTGCGGCCGGGTGGTGCCCGAACGCATCGCGGACATCGTCGCGGGGATCGACGCCGGGTGTGCGATGGCGGGCTGCGCGCTGATCGGCGGGGAGACCGCGGAGCACCCCGGCCTGCTCGATCCGGACGAGTACGACCTCGCGGGCGCGGCGACCGGAATGGTGCGCGAAGCGGACCTGCTCGGCCCGCACCGGGTGCTGCCGGGCGACGTCGTCGTAGCGATGCCCTCGAGCGGCCTGCACTCCAACGGGTACTCACTCGCCCGCCACGTGCTGCTGACGGTCGCAAAGCTCGCGCTGGACTCGTCGGCGGACCTCGGCCTCCCGCTCGGCGAGGTGCTGCTGACCCCGACCCGCATCTACGCCAGGGACTGCCTGAGCCTCGCCGCCGCCACCGAGGTGCACGCGTACAGCCACGTCACCGGCGGCGGCCTGACCGCGAACCTCGAGCGGGTGCTGCCTGCGGGCACCACCGCGTCGATCGACCCGGCGTCCTGGACCCCCCCGCCGATCTTCAGCCTGATCGCCGAGCGCGGCGCGGTGGCCCCGGAGGAGATGGAGCGGACGTTCAACCTGGGCGTCGGCATGGTCGCCGTGGTCCCCGAGGCGAGCGCCCAGGCAGCGGTCGACCATCTGGTCGCGCGAGGCGTGGACGCCTGGGTCTGCGGGGAGATCTCCGCCGCTTAGTCCCTGAGGTCAAGGTCAAGAGCGCCAAGACCCGAGGACGTGGTTTGGTCCTGTGGCGCTGTGCCGCCGGCCGGTTTCCCTTCGTTGTCGGATTGGCGCGTCGACACGCCGTACGAAGACACGCCAGACCGACAACCAACCGCCACGGGCCGGTGAGAACCAGCCCGCGACGGACGTTGAGCCCCGGTCTTAGCCGGGGTTGACGTCGACTGACCTAGCGTGGTCAGTCGTCGTCGGAGGCGTAGGGGTCGACGTCGTCGTCGTCGTCTTCGTCGTCCGACGACCTGCTGGCGATGACCGAGGAGCCATTGCCGCGCTCGGCGGCGAGCTCCTGCGCGAGACGGTCGAGGTCGGTGCCGCCGCTGGAGTACTTCAGCTCGCGGGCAACCTTCGTCTGCTTGGCCTTGGCACGGCCGCGCCCCATTGGCTCGACCCCCTCGTTGCGCCCCGGACCCAGCCGGTGGCGACACGGAAGTTGTGTTCTGTCTGCTCGACCCGGCGTTCCGGATCAGTCGCCAGGATATCAGCGCACCGAGCCGTGTTTCATCCGATCCTCAGCCAGCCGGTCGGCGGCGACGGAGGGCGGTATCCCCTCGGCCTGCGCCGCCGCGAAGATCCGGGCCGTCGTGGCGTAGATCTGCGACGCCTTCGCCCGCGCGCGCCCCTCGTCGTAGCCCAGGATCTCCTCGGCGACCTGGATCACGCCGCCGGCGTTGACGACGTAGTCGGGGGCGTAGAGGATCCCGCGCTGCTGCAGCAGGTCCTCCGTGCCGGGGTGGGCCAGCTGGTTGTTGGCTCCGCCGCACACGATGCCCGCCTGTAGCCGTGCCACGACGTCGTCGCTGAGGGCGTGACCCAGCGCACACGGCGAGAACACGTCGAGCTGCTGGTCCGGCAACGCATCGGGGCTGACCGCCTCGACCTCGGGGTGGGCCGCCTGCAGGGCGGCCACCGCTTCGGCGTCCACGTCGGCGACCACCACCGCTGCGTCCTCCTCGTCGATCAGGTGTCGGGCCAGCCGCCGTCCCACCTTGCCGACGCCCGCGATCCCCACTCGCCGCCCGCGCAGCGACGGCGTGCCCCATCTGGCCTCCGCCGCCGCGCGCATGCCCTGATAGACGCCGTAGGCCGTGAGCAGGGAGGAGTCGCCGGCGCCGCCGTGTTCCGGTGACCGTCCGGTGACGTACCGGCACTCCTGCGCGACGACGTCCATGTCCGCGACGTAGGTCCCGACGTCGCACGCGGTGTAGTAGCGGCCCTCGAGCGAGGCCACGAACCGGCCGTATGCGCGAAGCTTCTCCGGGGTCTTGTCGGTGTTGGGGTCACCGATGATGACGGCCTTCCCGCCGCCGTGCGCGAGACCGGCGACGGCGTTCTTGTAGGCCATCGCGCGTGACAGGTCGAGCACGTCCGCGAGCGCCGCGTCCTCGTCGGGATACGGGTAGCAGCGGGTGCCGCCGAGGGCGGGACCGAGCGCGGTGGAGTAGATCGCGATGATCGCCCGAAGGCCGCTCGCCTCGTCGTGACAGTGCACAACCTCTTCGTGACCACCCACGACCGCAGGCTACGTCGCTGCCGATCCGTTCCAGGATGCCTCTGCTGCCATGCCAGGATGGCGGTGTGATGGGGTACGCCGCGCATCTGCGGGTGTACGAGCCGTTGTCGGGCTTGGCCGAGGCGGAGCGCAACCGCTGGCAGGACTACATCTCGGCAGGCGACGTGCCGAGCCGGCCCGTACAGATGCAGCGGGAACACGAGGTGGCGCTGTCTGCCGTGCTGGCGATCCCGCCGCGGCTGGACCTGTCGGACGGCGCCGAGCACGCCTACGTGCGGGAGCTCGACGGCCTGACATACGTCTGCCCGTGGCGGCTGCAGCTGCGTGCCTGGGACGCGATGGACAGCTTCCGCTCGCAGCTTCCGGACGAGCTGCGCGACGCGTTCTTTCCCCCGGCGTTGTCCGCAGCGGCCGAGGACGCGCGCGACGTCTGGCGGGCCAACAACCCCCAGCTGAGGGCGGGAATCCTCACCGCGACCTGGCAGGTGCCGGTGTCGTGGTTCCTCGCGTTCGAGGCCAGCGAGCGCCGGCTGGTGCTGGGAGAGCGCCGCACCGACCCGTCGTCCGGCGGCCTGGACCGGGCGATGATCTACCTGACCGCCATGTCGCGGGCTCGCCGGCGGATCGCCAAGGCACTGCGGGTGGTGCAGCGGATCTTCGGGGACGGCCCGGCGACCTCCGCCATCGAAGACGTCGGCCGCTGGCTGGAGGAGTTTCACCCGCACTCGCTGGTCGAGCTCGACTACGGCGGGCTGGTGCACCTCGTCAACGACGAGGCGCTGTCCGACGACACTTCCGTGGCGGACGTCAACGAGGCGCTCGAACGGCTGCTCGCGGGCGACCTGCAGTCGGCCAGCCAGTGCTACGAGCGCGTGCTGGCCCGCTGGCGGACCGTCGCCGCGCTCGAACACGCGAACTGAGCCATTCGGGCCGATTCGTCCGCGGACCAAATCGTCCAAAACGGACTAGTCACTCAGTGCCCGAAAGATGGTCCCGATGGGCCATACCGGATATCGCGTCACATCTCCACCATGGGTGTCGACCGCCGCACCCCGGTCTGAGAAACGGAGTTTCCTGAGATGACCACGCGTACTGCAGACGCCGAGCCCCTGCTGACCCCGGCAGAGGTTGCGACGATGTTCCGTGTCGACCCCAAGACCGTCACACGATGGGCGAAGGCGGGGAAGCTCACCTCGATCCGCACTCTCGGTGGCCACCGTCGCTACCGCGAGAGCGAGGTCCGCGCGCTGCTCGCCGGCGTACCGGCCCAGCGCTCCCTCTAGCTCCGTCGTCTCCGGCCCCAGCGCCGGACCGGCGGTACCCACAGGGCCGCGTCACAATCCGGCGGTGACGCGGCTCTGTGGCGTTTAAATCCCGGCGTCCCGCCTCGCCGCCGCCGTACCCTCGACTCATCACGTGCCGGCGAGGGCCCGGCTCCGAAGAAGGGCGAGGGCGGGACGAGGACGTGGATCTCAGGCAGTCCGACAAGCTTCAGAACGTCGTGTACGACGTTCGCGGCCCGCTGCTCGAGGAAGCGGCGCGGCTCGAGGCAGCAGGGCACCGGATCCTCAAGCTCAACATCGGCAACCCCGCTCCGTTCGGCTTCGACGCGCCCGATGAGGTGCTCCAGGCGGTCACCCGCAACCTGATGAGCGCGCAGGGCTACAGCGAGTCCAAGGGGCTGTACTCAGCGCGCACCGCGGTCGAGCAGTACTACCAGCTGTGCGGTGTCGACGGCGTGAGCGTCGACGACATCTACCTGGGCAACGGCGTCAGCGAGCTGATCGCGATGACGCTGCAGGCGCTGCTCAACAACGGCGACGAGGTGCTGATCCCGTCGCCGGACTACCCGCTGTGGTCGGGCATGACGATCCTGTCGGGCGGTACCGCGGTCCACTACCGCTGCGACGAGTCCGAAGGCTGGCTGCCCGACCTCGAAGATCTCGCGGCCAAGGTCAGCGATCGGACCAAGGCGATCGTGATCATCAGCCCCAACAACCCGACCGGTGCGGTGTATCCCCGCCCGATGCTCGAAGCGCTGGTGGAGTTCGCCCGCCAGCACGATCTCGTGATCTTCTCCGACGAGATCTACGACAAGATCCTCTACGACGACGCCGAGCACACGGTCATCGCGTCGATCGCGCCCGACGTCCTCTGACTGACCTTCAGCGGCCTGTCGAAGTCCTATCGCGCGGCGGGTTTCCGCGCGGGATGGGTGGTCGTCAGCGGTCCGAAGGAGCACGCCACCAGCTACATCTCGGGGCTGACGCTGCTGGCCAACATGCGGCTGTGCCCGAACGTCCCGGCGCAGCTGGCGATCCAGACCGCGCTCGGCGGCTACCAGAGCATCAACGAGCTGATCCTTCCCGGCGGCCGGCTGCGTGAGCAGCGCGACGTCGCGTGGCGGATGCTCAACGACATCCCGGGAGTCAGCTGCACCAAGCCGATGGGGGCGCTCTACGTCTTTCCCCGGCTCGACCCGGAGGTCTACCCGATCGTCGACGACGAGCGCCTCGCATTGGACCTGCTGCGCTCCGAGCAGATCCTTCTCACGCAGGGCACCGGCTTCAACTTCCCGACCCCGGACCACGTACGGATCGTGACGTTGCCGCACGCGGAGATCCTCGCGGACGCGATCACCCGACTCGGCGACTTCCTGGCGACCTACCACCAGTAACCGGCGCCCGATCCCCGCCCCCCACATCGAGCCGCCGCCAATCCGTACGGAAGAAAACACAAACGTTGCGTCGGTGAAGCGTGAGATGCCGACACGCCCGGGGAACGTCACTCCTTGAACGTTTGTGTTTTCTTGCGTACGCCGAATGGGGCGGTCACGTTCAGCGTTTGACGGTCACGTTCAGAGTGATCGGGTAGTCGTTCGGTTCGGCGTTCTGCGACTGGATGCGCAGGGTGAACTGGTGGTGACCGGGGCGCAGGTGCGCGGCCGAGATCGTGACCGGGATCGTCTTGTTGCCGACGGGAGGGACCGTCCCTGAGTAGGACGCGCCGGCCGGCGCTGCCCAGCTGCGGTTGCTGCTGATGCTGTAGGCGTACCCGCAGCCGCCGGAGCCGTCGCTGAGCTGCACCTTGACGGTCTTCGTGCCGCCCCGGGCGACGGTGACCAGACCGGACTTGATGAAGGTACGGACGTACGGCGTCTGGTGCCCGTTACCGAGGGTCATCGTCACGTCGACCGTGCGCTCGACGCGCGGGTCGGCGAGGTCGACGACCTTGACGGTCCCCGTGTAGATGCCTTGCTCCATCGGCGGGTAGCCGCCGAGGGCGTTGATGTTCGCGATGGACACCAGCCGCAGGTTGTCGTGCTTTCCACCGGAGGCCGTGCCGTCGGTGGGGACCAGCGCGCGGCCTGGTTTGGTCGCCAGCTTGCCGTGAGTCAGGTCGACGCTGAGCCAGCTTCCGGTCTGGCTCGCCGGGAACGCCTGCCAGTGCAGCCGGCTCGCTGCTGGACCGGCGTTGGCGATGTGCAGCGTGCGTCGCGTCGTGTCCGGCACCGGCGTACCCGAGGTCCCGTTCAGCTCGTCGAACAGCTCGTCACTCCACATCGGCCCGCCGCAGGTTGCGATCGTGGGCCGGCCCGACGCGTTGAGGGCGCCTTCATGGAAGTGCAGGTGGGTGGTCGAGAGCGACAGCTTTGCTCGCGGCGTCACCGAGTAGGTCACGGCCAGTTTTGCCGAGTGCCCGTGAGAGCGGATCGTGATCCGGCCGTGATAGGTCCCGGACGCGAGGCCTCGTGGGCTGGCCGACCAGGTCAGGCTGCCTGGCGAGGAACCCGCGTGCACGTGCAACCAGCGCGCGTTACTGCGTGCGGTGAAGCTCGCCGACCGGTAGCCGCTGCTGACCGCGACCGGGGTGGTGGTTGCGACGCCGCCGCGATAGCCGTAGACCTTCGCGTGGTCGGGCAGCAGGGTCAGGCGCGCCGCCTGCTTGATCAGGTCCGCACCGAGGTTTGCGGCGTCGTAGCTGCCGAGCCCGGTCGCCATGTCGTAACCCTTGGCCGCCCGGTAGAGGTGGTGCGGGTTGCACTTCGCCGGGCAGTCGACGCCGTCGTACCGCGCGTCGTTGCTGTCCGTGGTGATGTCGTGGAAGTCGCGGGCGTAGGCCGCCGGGTCGGTCGCCACCCGGTAGAGCGACGGGTTGATGAGGCCGAGCCCGTTCAGCCCTGCGGCCTTGGCCGCTTGGTCCCACAGGACTGCGGCGGCTGCCGTGAGCGGAGTCGAAAGGCTGGTGCCGCCGATCGGCTGCCATCCGCCCACGCCGGCCACGGGCGGCAGGGGGAGGGGGATCCCGAGTTCGCCGATCAGGTTGCAGTTGGGCGTGGCGCAGTAGATCGAGTAGCCGGGAGATCCGACGTCGTCGGTGAACTGCAGCTTGTTTCCCTGCATCCCGAGATCCGGGTCGGCGTTGGCCGAGAGGTCGGGCACCTCGCGGCACAGCGCGCCGGCAGGTGCGCCGCAGGCCGCGCTGCTGTGACCCGGCGCCTTTCGCGCCGACGGCAGGGCGCGTTGCCACGCGGGCATTCGCCACAGCGTGCTGACGCCGCCGCCCGCGGCGCCGCCGTCGTTCCAGGTGGCCTCGTGCCGAGGACCGGGCAGCCCGTTGGCGGTGGCGTAGCCGAGGTCGGTGCCGCCGACGCCGGTCACCCACGGCAGGGCCGCCTCTTGCTCGACGCTGATGCTGCCGGAGGTCGGAGCGGGGAACAGCGCGCTGCAGTCGACCGCGCCGGCGTCGCCGCTCGCGTCGAAGATCTGCTGTCCCTGCGCCGCCGCCTCTTCGGTGATCGCGGCGAACAGTCGGTTGTCAGCGGCGCTCGCGAGTTGCTCGCAGCTTCCCCACGACGACGACATCACCGGGGCGTCGTTGTCGGTGACGAACCGGTTGTAGAGCTCGATCTCGCCGACACTCGTGATGGGCGCGACATAGACATAGAGGTGGGCGAGCTTCGGCAGCATCTCCAGCAACGTGGTGATGTCGGCCATCGCTTCGATCTCGCCGCCGGCGGGGGGTCCGCCGCTGCCGCCGTTGACCAGCCGACGAGTGACCTTCGGGTGCACGTGGTAGCAGGCCTCGACGGTCTTGAGGTTGCTGTCGTGGTAGTCGTCGAACTCGACCAACGCGACGGACATGCCTTGCCCGAGCAGACCCTTGGCGTAGAGACCGTTGAAGTCGTACGCCGTCGCCAGCTGAGGTGCGGTGTAGCCGAGACCGGCGATCGCAGCGGGACACGGCGTCACGCCGCCGTGCTCCCCGATCGGGCCGATGGCCGGCGAGGAGGAGCCGGCCGCCGCAGGCCGTCCCACGCCGACTTTCGGCTGCGGCCGGTTCACGTCGTCCAGTCCCAGCACGCCGGACACGAGACCGTCGAGCGCGGCGGGCAGTCGCAGGTTCGCGGTGTTCGCGAAGAACGATCGCGTACCCAGCGAGAACCTGTCGATCTCAGTGCCGAACACCCGCTCCAGCAGCGCGGCCGGCGCCGACGCCTCGACGAAGAGGTGGTTCGCCGTCGGCGTCTGGACGTGAAGGCCGAGCGCAGTGAGCACGCGCGATACCTGGTCCACGGCGGCGGCCGGCGCGCCGTACCGGCGACCGAACGTCACCGGGTCGAGGAACTGGTGGAAGTACCTGCTCTTCGGGTCGTACGTGGCGTTGACGCGACGATCGAGTGCGCGATCCGGCAGCTCGAGCGGAAGCGCGACCTGCAGCGTCCTGAGCGGGTCGAGCGGGCCGAGGTCGGTGGCCTCCTGGACCAGCCGAGGAACGGTGCCGAGCAAGGTCCGGACCAGCCCACCGGCGGTGTGCGCCGCGGCGGTCCGCTCGGCACGTGCGGCCGCGACTCCCGGGGCGAGGGCGCTGATTGCGAGAGCGGCTGCGGCAGCACCAACGACGAAACGGCGGGACATCGGTCTGGCTTGCTCCGGCGTCAGCTGACGACGACCGTGCCGTGCATGTTCGGGTGAATCGTGCAGATGTAGTTGTACGTCCCTGCCTTGGAGAAGGTCACCGTGAACTTCTGCCCCTTGGTCATGGTCGGGGTCTTGAACGCGTTCGTTCCCTGAGCGGTGGCGTTGTGGGGGATGGAGTCCTCCTGGATGAAGGTCACCTTGGTCCCCACCTTCACGTTGAGCGTGGCGGGAGTGAACTTGAAGTCCTTGATCGTCACGGTCGGGCCGCTCGTCACCGTGGCTCCGCCGGAGCCGGCTGAGGGACTACCGCCGGAGCTCGAGCTGCCGCATGCCGTGAGCAACGCGCTCAGCGCCAGTCCCGCGGCGAGCATCATCGGGCGACGGCGAAGCGAGGTCATGGAGGTCTCCGGCGGGTCGGCAGCTTGAGGTGACAGTACTGACTTGATCAACGTGGCCCGATGGCCGGGCGTTCAAACCGGGCCTCGCCGCACTTCGTACTGTGGAGACGTGGGGGTACGTCGTTGGCCGCGTTGGCTGGTCGCGCTCGCCGTCGGTGTCGGTGTCGTCGGCTCGGGGATTCCGGCCACGGCAGCTGGTAGCCGTCCGCTGCCGAGCGACGATGAGTTCTACACCTACGCGGGTCACGCGCCGCTCGCCGACATCGCACCGGGCACCATCCTGCGCGCACGATCCGTGACGCTCGCGCTCCCGCAGCTGCAGACGCCGCTCCGTGCCGAGCAGCTGCTGTATCGCACGCGCGACGAGCTCGGTGACCCATCGGTCGAGGTGACCACCGTCGTCGACCCGCTGCACGGCCTGACCGGAACCCGGATCCTCGCCTACCTCAGCTTCTACGACGCGCTCGGTCCGCAGTGCGACCCGAGCTACACGGTGACCGGGGGCTACGCCGGGAACACCTCGAACGAGAACCAGGCGGAGGAAGAGGACGCGCTGCTGCTGTCCAACCTGGTGCAGGGCTTCACCGTGACGATTCCGGACTTCGAAGGCACCGACGAGCACTGGGGCGCCGGCCACGAGGCCGGCTACGGGACGCTCGACGCGATCCGCGCCACGGAGACCTACCTAAAGGTGTCGCCGGCAACCCGCGTCGGGATGTACGGCTATTCGGGCGGGTCGATCGCGGCGGACTGGGCGGCTGAGCTTGCACCGTCGTACGCGCCTGCGCTGAACATCGTGGGCGTTGCGATGGGCGGGATCCCGGTCGATCTCGCGCACAACTTGAAGTACGTGAACGGCAGTCGCGGCTGGTCCGGTGTCGTGCCGGCGGTGATGGTGTCGCTCACCCGCGCTTTCCACCTCGACTTGTCGAAGTACGCGTCGGCGTACGGCAGGAAGATCTTCAAACAGGTCAGCCGACAGTGCATCGGCTCGTTCCTCGGCGCCTATCCCGGCCTGACCGTGGCAAAGCTGGTGAAGCACCGCTACCGCGACATCCTGGCGGTGCCGGTGTTCCGCCGGATCGCGAACCGGCTCATCATGGGCAGCGTTCCCGGCCGTCCGAACGCGCCGTTCTTCATGGCGGTGGGGAACGCCGACGGCGTGGGCGACGGGGTGATGGTCGCGCGCGACGTCGAAGCCCTGGCCCACGAGTACTGCAAGCAGGGCGATCTGGTCGAGCTCAACGTCTACAAGGGCGCCGTGCACACAGAGGCCGCACTGCACTTCGAGCCGCCGGCCGTCGCCTTTCTCATCGAGCGATTCACCGGGCTGCCGATGCGCGGCAACTGCGCGTCCATCCCGCGCGGAAACTCGCTCGCTCCACTTCGACCCGTCCATGGGTGATGATCGATGGGTGCAAGGAACGCTTGAAGGCGAGCTGACGCTCGGCGGAGAGCCGAACGCCGTCCCGACCGCACGGCGCTTCATTGCGCAGGCGCTGGCCGCGGAACCCGATCACGTGGTCGAGGACGCCGAGCAGCTGGTGTCCGAACTGGTCACCAATGCGATCCTGCACGGCGCTGCACCGGTCACCGTGCGCCTCCTTCGCGCGGAGCGTGGCGTGCGGGTGGAGGTCGAGGACGCGAGCCGCGCCTTTCCCGTCCTCTCGCGGCCGAGCACGGACACGATGACCGGACGAGGCTTGTCGCTGGTCGCTGCGCTCGCCCGCGAGTGGGGTGTCACCGAGTCGCCGGGCGGCAAGGTGGTGTGGGCCGAGCTCGGTGACGGGTCCGATGAGACCGTCGCCGCTCCGGTCGGAGGTCTGGAGTTCGAGGCGACCACCGAAGCTCCCGACCCTGCCGCCGGCCCTCGTTTCGCGGTGCAGATCGGCGCCGTGCCGACCGACCTGCTGCTCGCCGCGAAGGCGCACATCGACAACGTGGTGCGCGAGTTCACGTTCGTGAAGGCCGATCAGGCGGCGAGCGGCGGTCAGCTACCCGAGCCGATCGCGCAGCTCGTCGAGACCGTCACCTCGGACTTCGCCGAAGCGCGTGACGCCATCAAGCGTCAGGCGCTGGCCGCCGCTGCACGCGGTGATTCGGAAACCGATCTGATCCTCCACTTGCCGGCATCCGCTGCCGACGCGGGCGAGCGCTACCTCGCCGCGCTCGACGCCGCGGACCGCTATGGCCGGGCGGCCCGCCTCCTCACGCTGGGTGCACCGGTGCTGCATCGGGTCTTCCGGCGCTGGTACGTCGAGGCGCTGATCGACCAGCTGCGGGCCGCGGCGAACGGTGAAGCGCCGCCGCGGCCGCCGATGTTCCCGCAGGCCCTGGCTGACGAGGTCGACCGGCTCTCCGCGCTCGAGGACACGTGGGAGCGGTTGCAGCTGCTGCAACGCGTGACCCGTGAGCTGACCGGGGCGGTCACGGTGGCTGACATCACTGAGGTGATCGTCCGCAACTCGATCGCGACACTGGGCGCGCAGAGCGTGCGGATCTACCTGCTCGGCGACGACGGGATGCTGCGGACCGCGGCAGTCGGGGGCGACATCGCAAGCAGTAGGACCTACCCCGACCTCAGCCTCGACGACGACCTACCGGGACCGCTCGCCGTGCGTACCGGCGTCGCGATGTACTTCCGCAACCGCGAGCAGCTGACGGCCCGCTTTCCGCAGCTCGCGGGCATCTACCCCGGCGAGACCAGCCTCCACGTGACGCCGTTGCGAGTCGGCGAGCACACCTTGGGCGTCTTGACGATGTCGTTCGCCGCGGTCACCGACGTCGACGAAGAGACGCAGATCGCCTTCGTCGGTGCGCTGGCAGATGCGGTCGCCCAGGCGTTCGAGCGGGCGCTCGCGATGGAGCGGGCGGATGTCGCGCGCCGCCGGCTGGCCTTCCTCGCGGAGGCTTCGGTCGTGTTCGCGGCGAGCCTGGACTTCCAGGCGACCCTCGACGCGGTTTGCAGGTTGCTGGCGCCCACACTCGCCGACTGGTGCATCATCCAGCTCGTCCAGAGCGACCGGCTCGAGATCGCAGCGGTCCACCACAACGACCCCGGTCAGGTCGCGTGGGCGAGAAGCATGGCCGGGAAGTTCCCGATGGCGGGCGAGCGACCCGGCGGCGCGCCGGATGTCGTGGCCAGCGGCGAGAGCCAGCTGTTCCAGGAGCTCGACTCCGACGTCATCGAGGCGATGGCAGCCAGCGAGGAGCACCGCGACGTGATCCGTGCGCTCGGCATGTCGAGCGCGATGGTCGTACCGCTGACCGGTCGGAGCGGGACGTTCGGCGCGATCACGTTGCTCTACGCGGACTCGGGTCGGCGGTACGCCGTCGAGGACGTGTCCTTCGTCGAGGACGTCGCGCGCCGGGCCGCGCTCGCTCTCGAGACCGCTGAGACGTTCCGTGAGCAGTCCGGCCGGCTCGCCGACGTACGCCGGGTCGCGGACGCGACGCAGCGCGCCATCCTCGCGCCGGTGCCGCCGAGGCTCGGCTCGATCTCGCTGGCGGGTCGCTACGTCAGCGCGACGGCCGAAGCGCTGATCGGCGGCGACCTCTACGAGGTCGTGCCGCGTCAGGGCGGAGTGCGGCTGCTCGTGGGCGACGTGCGCGGCAAGGGCCTCGCCGCGATCCGGATCGCGACGATCGTGCTCGGCGACTTCCGCGCCGCCGCCGCTGACATCGCGGACCTCTCCGAGGTGGCACGTCAGATGGATCGGCGGCTGCGGCCGTACCTCGCCGACGAGGACTTCGCGACCGCGGTCCTCGCCGACATCGGCGACGACGGGTCCTACACAGTGGTCTCCTGCGGCCACCCCCCGCCGCTGCTGGTCGCCGGTGGCGCCGCGGGGGAGCTCTCGGTGGTGCATTCGCTCCCGCTCGGGCTCGGAGCGTCGCCGACGGCGACCGAGGGGTGGCTCAACCCGGGCGACCGGCTGCTGCTCTACACGGACGGCGTGATCGAAGCGCGCGACCCGGATCGCCGCTTCGTCGACCTGAGCTGGGTGATCTCGCCGCTGGAGGGCGGCGAGCTGCAGTACGCGCTCGACGACGTGCTGGAACGGTTGCACCGGTTCGCCGGTCGTGAGCTCGGCGACGACGTGGCGCTGATCGCCGCGGAGTACCGCCCGTAGGCCCGGCCACTGTCCGATTTGGCACGATTTGACCAAATGGTGGTTCACTAGTGGAACCGGGGAATGGTTCAATGGGTTCCTCAGGATCAGGTTTCGGGAGGTCGTTGTGCGTAGGACTCGACTGGTCGCGAGCCTGGCTATCGCCAGCGCGACCTCGGCCTCACTGATCGCGTTCGCGGCCCCCGCCCTGGCCTACCCGCCGGAGCACTGCACCGCGACGAGCGCCTCCACGTTCAGCGGCGGCGCCTCCGGCACGATCACGGGGTGCGGCTTCGACAACGGCGAGCAGGTCGACGGCTACGCGCATTCCGCGCGGGTGTTCCTCGGCAGCACGATCGCCTCCGCGTCGGGACGGGCCACCCTGCACTTCACGATCCCCAAGAGTCTCGATTCCGGCGTGCACACGCTGCAGCTGGTCGGCGAGTCCTCGGGTCACAGCGTCTCCGAAGCGATCGTCGTCCGCGCGGGCGGCGGCACCGCGTCGGCTCCGACCTCGAGCGGTAGCGGTCTGCCGTTCACCGGTGGCAACGACATCTGGCCGATGACCATCGCCGGCGTCGTGCTCGTCGGTGCCGGTGGCGCGCTGCTGACGGTCCGCCGTCGCCGCAGCCACCCCGCAGCGGTCTGACACTGCTCACCTAACAGGCCATCCGCGTCGGCACTCACCGTGCGCTGCGGTGGTTCGCGCTGCTGTGCGGCGCACTCATCGCTTACGTGGTGGTCACGGGGCTGATCGCCCGGCACCACCTCGAGCAGGCGAAAAGCGACGTCGACCAGGTCCGCGTGGCGCTGCTCGGGTCGGACCAGGAGTCCGCGCACGCCTGGATGAAGCGGGCACAGTCGCAGGCCCACAGCGCCCACACCTGGCTGGCCGGCCCGGTGTGGGCGGTCGGCGAGCACGTCCCGTGGCTGGGCCGCCCGGCGCGGGTCGAGCGCGGCATCGCCGGCGTCGCCGTGACGCTGGCCGACCGTGCGCTGCCCGCCGCCGTCGAGGCGGGCGACGCGCTCACGCCCACCCGGCTGCGCAAGCCGAACGGCGCGGTCCGGCTCGCGGCGTTCGGCCGGGCGACGGCGCCGCTGGACGCCGCCGCTGCCGCGACCGACCAGGCGCGGCGCGAGGTCGCGGCGCTGCCGCACTCGACCTGGTTGCCACCGGCCAACCACGCGCGGTCGAGTGCCTCCTCGCTCATCGGCGACCTTCATCGGATCCTGCGCGATGCGCACGACGCGGCAGCACTTGCGCCGACCATGCTCGGCGGGCAGGGCACTCGCCGCTACCTGCTGGTCGTCGAGAACGACGCCGAGGCCCGCGGGCTCGGCGGCCTGCCCGGCGTTTCCGCCGTGCTCACCGCGTCACACGGCAGGCTGTCGCTGGACGACTTCCAGACCAACACCTACCTCGATGGGCTGCCCGCGTCGTACTCCGTCGACGTTCCCGCGGACTTCCGTCGCACGTACGCCGGATCGGACGTGCTGTCGGTGTTCCAGGACACCGACGTCAGTCCCGACTTCCCGGTCGTCGGCAAGATCTGGGCCGCCATGTGGCAGGCGCGCACCGGCGAGCGGCTCGACGGCGCGCTCGCCGCTGACCCGACGGCGCTGTCCTACCTGCTGGATGCCACCGGCCCCGCGACCCTTCCCGACGGCAGTCAGGTGTCCGGAGACAACGTGGTCTCGTTGACCCAACAGGTGGCGTACTCCCGCTTCCACTCGTTGCAGAAGCGGCAGGCGTACTTCATCGAGGTGGCCCGTGCTGCGGCCAAGCAGGTGGTCGACGTACCGCACGGCAGCGCGCACGATCTGGTGCAGGCGATGAGCCGCGCGGTCACCGAGCACCGGCTGATGGTGTGGAGTGCCGATCCCGGTGAGCAGTCGATCCTCGCCGCGACGCCGCTCGCGGGTGCGCTGCCGGAGACGACCGCGCCGTTCGTGGGCGTCACCGTGAACAACGCGCAGGCGAGCAAGCTGGACTACTACCTCGAGAAGTCCGTCACGTACCAGCGGACCGGGTGCTCGGTGTCGAGGCAGCAGCTGTCGACGGTGACCGTGCAACTGCACAACGCCGCACCGCGGCACCTCCCGGCCTACGTCACCTATCGACTCGGGGAGTCCGCGAAGGACCCGCTCGGCAGCGAGCGGTCCCTCGTCGCCCTTTACGCGACGCACGGCGCGAGCCTGCTCGACGTGTCGGTCGACGGCGAGCCGGCACTGGCCTCGCTCGGCGAGGAGGTCGGTCACCCGCGCTACGAGGTGGACCTGCACACCAATCGCGGCGCCACGACCACGTTGGTGTTCCACTTGATCGAACCGCGCAGTGAGGCACGCCCGATCGTGTGGCGTCAGCCCGGAATCACGCCGTTGCAGGTCCGGGTCTCCGGCCGCCGGTGCGCGTGACCGGTCAGACCTGAGAGCCCCGCTGACCGAAGACGTCGGTAGGGGCCTTCAGCTCGATCGGCTTGCCCCAGTCGGAGAACGTCTGGGTCAGCGTCTGCTTGCCGTTGGCGGCGACGAACTCGACGGGCAGGCCGGTCGCGACGTCGACCCAGAGGGTGGCGTGGGCGCCCTTCGGCGCGCCCTCACCGGCCGAGCGCCCGGAGATGCCGTACACGGCGTGACCGTCGATCGCCTTCTCGGCTTCCCGCTTCAGGTGACCCGCGATCGCGTCCTCGTGCAGCGTCGAGGACAGCGTCACGCCCGCAGTGATCTGCTGGTATCCCGCCTGGCCCGCGACCAGGGAAAGCCACTTGCCGTTCAGCGCGCCGATCTCCGCGTCGCTGAACCTGAAGTAGCGCTTGAGCCCGCGCCGGTCGCCGGTGAAGTACGTCGTGGGGCCGATGACGCGAATCTCGATGTGGCCGCCGTAGATCGAGATCCGCTGGATCCCGCCCGTCACCGCGTCGTCGTCGACGAAGATCGCAGTGCCCTGCTTGGTGACGTTGCGTGCCACTGAGTGCACGCTGTGCTGCGCGAGCCCTTTCGCGAACGCCCGGTCGATCAGCGCCCGCAACCGCTGCTGGGTCTCCCCCGCGACGGACCCGGACGGTGTTGTCGGCGGGGAGGTCGGCCAGGGCGAGTGGCCCGGCGTCGTGACGGTCCCCGGGGACTGCGAGGCGGTCGACGGTGCCGTCGAGGACGACCCTGAGGTGCGGCTGACGGCCACACCGATGTCGGCGCCGACCAGCGCGAGCGTCACGAGGGCGATCACGGGGGCGGCGGAGGCGCGGTTGAGCGCCGACACCGCAGCGTTCACGGCGCGGCCGAGCTGGGGCTGGGGCACCTTTAAGACTTCGACCGGCTCGGGGGCCTGCTTAACCACGGTGGGCAGGGGCGGGGTCGAACCGCCGACCTTCCGCTTTTCAGGCGGACGCTCGTACCAACTGAGCTACCTGCCCGCTCGGCCGGAGCCGGAGCGACCGGACGAGTCTACGGGTCGCCGCGCGAGGGCTGAAATCGGGCAGAGAGGCCTTTAGGAATCCAGACAGGCTGTCGAGAACTGTCTACGTACGAATCCGCCACACTGCACGCACTTTCCAACACGGGGATCCCAGACATGCACCGTGCTCGACTTCGTGCTGCCCTCGCGTCGCTCGCCGCCGTCGTCGCCTTCGGGGTGATCGGTGAGCCCACCGCGTCTGCCGCACCTTCGACCTACACCCATGGCTTCGACCTGTCCTGGCCGCAGTGCCGGGGCCATCACGCCCATCACATGCCGACGCACCGGCCGCGTTACGTGATCCTCGGGCTCACCCACGGCACCGGCCACACCGTGAACCCGTGCCTGGGCTCGCAGCTGCGATGGGCTCGCGCGCATCACGCGAAGGTGGGCGGCTACCTGGTGGCCTCCTATCCGTCGCGCCGCCAGCTGGCTCGCTCCAACCACGGGTTCTTCGGCGCCTGCCACGGCCGGCTCGCCTGCAAGCTGCACAACGACGGCGCGAAGCAGGTCGTCGACGCGCTGCGCACGCTCCACCGCCACCACATGCGCTCGCCGATGATGTGGCTGGACGTGGAGTTTCGCCACACGCACAAGTGGACGCATTCCAACCTTCGCAACCGGGCGGTGGTCATCGGAATGGTGCGCACGCTCCGGCACCTGCACAAGCGGTTCGGCGTCTACACCACCGGCTACATGTGGCACGCCATCCTCGGTCACTACCGGCTGAACGTGCCGCAGTGGCTGCCCAGCGGGAACGGCAAGGCCCGGCCCACCAAGCGGATGTGCAAGCGTACGGCGACCGGTGGTCGTACCTGGCTGGTGCAGTACACGCGCCGGCTGGACGAGGACCTGACCTGCCCCGTGCTCGACCCGACGCGGAACCACACGCACGGCGTCGGCCACGGCTTCCTGCTGTCGCGGATCGTCGCCTAACTGGCCATAGGTCGAGTCAAGCCCGCGGGTGGGCGTGGGTCGTCGACTCCGCGTCGCGGAGTTGGTGGTGAGCTTGGTCGAGGTGATTGGTCCGGTGGTCGCTGGGCGCCCACGTTGACGTATGCGACCTCACGGGTTCGTGGGTCATCTGGCCTCGTTCGGGCTGCCGAATAGCGAAAGACCCGGGCGCCAAGTTAGAAGCGGCGTAACACCTTGCGGTGTCCGCCATAACCCAAGCGGCGTCTGATCCGGGTCTTTCGTGCCTCCCAGACTGGCACGGTCGACCGGAGTTGTGAAGTGCCTCGCTCAGCCCTCCCGGTTCCATATGGCGGGGTCGTAGCTGGCCTGGTCACGGACCATGGCGAAGGCGATCCGGTTGGCCCGGTGGGCGAGCGCGCAGGCGATCACGCTGCCCTTCTTGCCGCGGGCGCGCAGTGTTGTCGCGTAGCGCTTGGCGTTGGGGTCGTTGAGCCACAGGCCCACGCCGAGGTCGATCAAGGCGCGGCGCAGCTCGACGCTGCCTTCGCGGCTGATGCTGTGGTCGCGGCGTTTGCCGGCGGACTCGTACTGGATCGGGTTGAGTCCGGCGCTGCGATAGACCTGGCGGGCGTTGTCGAACCGGGTCGGGTCACCGAGCGCCCCGCCGTAGCTCCCGACGCGCACTGGTCCCCAGCCCGGCACCGTGGTGAGCGTTGCGAACGGGCTGAGCGGAACGAGTCGGTCAAGCTCTGCGGCCGCAGCGTCGATCTGACCGTCGAGATCACGCAGCAACGCCAAGTCGGCGCGCAGCACTGCCCGGGCGACCGGCGCGTCGGGCATCGGCAGCGCATCACGTGCCGCGGCAACGAGTTTCAAAGCGGTGGGTCGCCGTATCTGCAGTCCGCGGGTCGCGCCGAACCGGATGAACCGAGCCTCGCCGAGCGTGGCAAGCCGGGCCGGGTCGGCGAACTCCTCAGCGACCAGCCGCCCGACCTTCGTGCCCAGGACGTCAGGCAGCGCGAGACTCACACCGGGGAACGTGCGGTCGAGTTGCCCGAGCAGCTGATTCTTCGTCGCGGTCCGGACCTCGACCCGGCTGCGGCGATGCGCCGACCAGGCTGTCAGCTCACTCAGCACCCTCGCCGTGTCACGCACCGGCCAGCCATGGCCTGCCAGGACCAGTTCGGTCATCGCTTCCAGATCGATCGTGTCGGTCTTGATCGTGCGCTTGCCCAGCACCTTGCGCTGCTCGCTGACCTGCGCCGGATTAAGCTCGAGCACCTCCCACCCCGGCGGCCAGACCGCCACCGACAGCAGGGGCAGGTGATAGTGCCCAGCCGCCTCGATCCCGACCCTCACCTGCACACCCGCGGGCAGCACCGCCTCGATCGCCGTCCGCACCTCGCGAAGCGCCGGTGCCGTCATCGGACAGCCCAGCCGAGACCTCATCAACTTCGTGCGGTGCGCGTCAGTGACCGACACCGCGAACTCGTTCTTGCCGACATCGACCGCGACAACGACCGTCGATGAGCTCACTGGTGCAACATGAACGACCATGGGACCCGCCTCCGGGGGTGCCGGAAGACCACGGGCGGGTCAACGCCCGGACCTTCACGCCAAGGAACCTGACGGTCCCTTCCTCACACCTCCGGAGGTGCCCATGAAGGAGCCACTCCGAGCTATATCAACCCAGCCGGCCGCCGGCTTCGCCGATCGACCACCGAAGCAGATCCGGATCGGCCCACGATGCGGTGCCGACTCCGTCACGACTCATCGCGCTCATCGCGGCGCGGGTGATCGCCAGCGGAGCTGCCGGCATCGCGAGCAGCTCGGCCACGAGCCGATCGGTGTCGGCTTCGAGCTCCTCGAGCGGCGAGAGGCGCTGCAGGTAGCCGGCCTGCAGCGCCTCGGCTGCCGACAGCGTGCGCGCGGTCATCACGAGGTCGCGGGTCAGGGGCAGCCCGATCTCTCGGCTCAGTCGCGGCAAGCCTCCCCACGTCAGCGGGATGTGCAGCGCGAGTTCAGGGATCCGCACCTGCAGGTCCTCGGCGCCGATCCGCAGGTCACACGCCGCCGCGATGAGCGCCGCGCCGCCGATGCAGTGGCCGTGCAGGCTCGCGACCGTGACCTGCGGGATCGACTCGAGCAGGTCGAGGATCCGCTGCCACTTTCCGGTGGCGAGGCGCTCTTGGGCCCAGTCACCCGTGCGGCGAGCCGGATCGGCATCGGCGAGGTCGACCCCCGCGGAGAACGCCCGCCCGGCGCCGCTGAGCACGACGACGCGGATCTCGGCATCGTCGACCAACTGGTTCAGCTCCTGCCAGAGCGCGTCGCGGATGGCGGAGTTCAGGGCGTTGAGCTTCTCCGGCCGGTTGAGCCGAAGGCGCCGTACGCCGTCGCTGTCGATGCGTTCGAGAACCGAACCGGATCCCATCGCCGCAACCTACCCGCCGTACTACTTAGGGGTTGAAGGCGGCGCGGTGAGGCGGGCGCCTAGCAGCAGCTCGCGGTTCCGTCGTCGTTCGTGGCGCAGCAGGTGCCGTCGCCGCCGACCGCGGAGAGCGCGAGCTCGCGGTGCCCTTCGAGATCGGGTCGGTCATCTGCCTTGACCGTGTAGACCTCCCACGGCTCACTGCCCGGCCCGGTCACCCAGACCTTGTCCTGCACGGCGTAGCAGCACGTCGTGTCGTCCTGCACGTCGGTGATCAGGCCGGCGGCCGCCAACCGCTGCGCCGCCGCGGCGACGTCGTCCGTGGTCTCGACCTCGACGCCGAGGTGATCCATGCGGGTGGGCTCACCGGAGGCCCCTTCGAGCAACACGAGCTTGAGCGGTGGCTCGGTGACCGCGAAGTTGGCGTAGCCCGGACGTCGCTTGGCCGGAGGACAGTCGAAGAGCTTGCTGTAGAACTCGACGGCGGCGTCGAGGTCGGCTACCCGGAGGGCGAGCTGCACACGTGACATCGGAATCTCCATCAGACGGGCTGTCGGTGCAAGCAGGTTGCCTTCTACATCGACACCTGTCAATATAGACGAATGTCAAAGCAGTTGCCTGACGTCGAGTGCTGCGCGCCGCTCGGCGTCGAACCGATGAGTGCCGAGCAGGCGGATCAGGTGGCGGGTCTCATGAAGGCGCTGAGTGACCCGATCAGGTTGCGGCTGATGTCGATGATCGCGGCGAGTGACGAGCTCTGCGTCTGCGACCTGATGGTGCCGTTCCGGGTCTCACAGCCCACGATCAGTCATCACCTGAAGGTGTTGCGCTCAGCGGGCCTGGTGGACGGCGAGCGCCGCGGGACGTGGGTGTACTACCGGGCGCGGCGGGAGGCGATGGACATGCTCGGCGGCCTGTTCGCCGCGACGGTGAGCGGGTGAGCGGAAGAACGCTGTCAACCAGGCGCGATTTCGTCACCACTGGCGGTCCTGACGGGACTTGAACCCGCGACCTCCGCCTTGACAGGGCGGCGAGCACTCCAACTGCTCCACAGGACCTTGCACTTGCTGCTGTTCGCTTGCTCGTACCCCCAACGGGATTCGAACCCGTGTTACCGGCGTGAAAGGCCAGCGTCCTAGGCCTCTAGACGATAGGGGCTTACCGACGCCCCCGCGTCCACCGCCGGGGACCGAGCCAGTGTAGGCGAGATTCCGGAATCCGGACGGCGCGACCTGGGTAGGCCTGCTTCAAATGCCGGGCCGCTCCTCACCTGCGGTCCATCCGACTCGAGGAGGCGTACCAATGCTCGCGCGTCGTCCAAGTCTCCGCTCGGCGGCCGTATCCGCGGCTGTTCTGCTGACAGGGCTGTTCAGCGTCGGACAGGGCCACGCGCAGGCGGCACCCCAGCCCAGGATCACCCACGTCGTCATCGACCAGCTGTCGGTGAACTCAGCCCCCTGCCGCAAGATCGGGATCACGGTCTCCTTCGATCCGGCCGGGCAGGAGGTCGACGCGATCGACATGCAGATCTGGCGTGGTGTCCACGGCGCGAAGGACGTCGTCCTGCATCCCAACGTCGGAGCGGATAGAGCGACCGACCACTACAAGTGGTGTTCCGAGGACGGCCTCGGCGAGTTCCGTGCGGGCCCTTCGGAGATCGATTTCCACGCTCCGGGCGGCGCCGACTCGTCCTCGGTGACCAGTGATCGCGTGACGTTCTTCGACGTCAAGCAGCGCTCGAAGCTGATCCTGTCGATGACCACGGCAAAGCACGGCAGGACGGTGTTCCACGTTCGGCTCCGCTACTGGAACGACAAGAAGAGCCGGCACGAGTGGTTGCCCCACGCCGTCCTGCACCTGCAGCGCTTCGAGGGCGAAAACCTGTGGGTCGACAAGGCGGCGGCCCGGACGGACAAGACCGGTCGCGCTACCTTCGTTCGCGCGTTGAACGGCCACCACTGGCGGGTTCATTACGCGGGCAACGACAAGACCTTCGGGAAGAACAGCTCCCATCGGGGGTAGCGGTCGCGAAGGCCGAGCTGGGAGGGCTGATGGCCGAGCCGATCGATGAGGTCCGGTACGAGCGGCGGGGGGCCGCCGCGCTGGTGACGATCGACCGGCTCGCCCGCCGCAATGCGATCGACGGCAAGACGGCGGACGCGCTGGTCGCCGCACTCGAGACCTTCGAGGCGGACGACGAGGCGCGGGTCATGGTCCTGACCGGGGCGGGCGAGGCGTTCTGTGCCGGCGCCGACCTCACCGCGATCGAGACGCTCGAGCCCCGTGCCCGCCGCGGCGAGGGCCCGCTCGGATTCACCCGACGTGTCGCGGCCAAGCCGACGATCGCCGCAGTCGACGGTTGGGCGGTCGCCGGAGGACTTGAGCTCGCGCTGTGGTGCGACGTTCGCATCGCGTCGCCGCGCTCGCAGTTCGGCTGCCTCGAACGCCGATTCGGCGTACCGCTGGTCGACGGCGGCACCTGGCGGCTCCCGCGCATCGTGGGCTTCGGCCGCGCGATGGAGCTGGTGCTCACCGGCCGCCTCGTCGCTGCCGATGAGGCACTGTCGATCGGGCTCGTGACGGCGGTCGTCGATGACCCGGTCGCGCATGCGTTGGCGATCGCCGAGCAGCTCGCCGGATACCCGCAGGAGACGATGCTGTCCGATCGCCGGTCGATGTACGACGGGTACGGCCATCCGCTGGAGGAGGCGTTGAAGATCGAGGCGCGCTACGGCGCCGAGGTGTTGCTGGTCGGCCGAGCCGGCGCCGCGCGGTTCGCGGCCGGGGAGGGGCGCGGCGCCCAAGGCGTCTGAGGTCGCGAGTCGACTCAGGCGGCGAGCGGCGTGTGCTCCGGTGCCACCGCTTCGACCGGCGGACCGGGCGGCGTGCCGTCGCCGAACGGCCGCCCGCCCAGCTCGGCGCGGTGATGCGGCTCGAGCCATCCGGACAGCTCGGGCCCACGGGGGATGATGCCGCTCGGATTGATGTCGGAGTGCACGCAGTAGTAGTGGCGCTTGATGTGGTCGAAGTCGATCGTGTCCCCGAAACCGGGCGTCTGGAACAGGTCGCGCGCATAGGCCCACAGCACCGGTAGCTCGGTCAGCTTGTTGCGGTTGCACTTGAAGTGACCGTGGTAGACCGCGTCGAAGCGCGCGAGCGTCGTGAACAGCCGGACGTCCGCCTCCGTGATCGTGTCGCCGACGAGGTAGCGCTGCGTCGACAGCCGCTCGCTGAGCCAGTCGAGCCGTTCGAACAACCTCCGGTACGCCTCGTCGTACGCCGCCTGCTCCCCGGCGAACCCGGCGCGATAGACCCCGTTGTTCACATCCTGGTAGATCACCTCGGCCACCTCGTCGATCTGGTCACGCAACGGCTCGGGGTAGAGATCCGGGGCGCCGGCACGGTGGTAGGCGCGCCATTCCGTCGACAGGTCGAGGGTGATCTGCGCGAAGTCGTTGGTGACCACCTGTCCGGTGGGGAGGTCGACCATCGCGGGCACGGTGACCCCGCGGTCGTAGTCGGGGTCGCGCGCGAGGTAGGCGTCCTGCAGCCGTTCGATGCCGAGTACCGGGTCGCGCCCGTCCGGATCGAGGTCGAACGACCAGCTCCGCTCGTCGTGGGTCGGCCCGCAGATACCCATCGACAGGACCGGTTCCAGGCCGAGCAGCCGGCGGACGATGATCGAGCGGTTCGCCCACGGACACGCACGCGCCACGATGAGCCGGTAGCGGCCGGGCTCGACCGGATAGCCGTCGCGGCCGTCCGCTGTGATGCGCGTGGTGAGGTACCTGCTGTCGCGCTCGTAGGAACTGCCCTGGGTGACGTAGCCGGCCATGGTCGGTTACCTACCCTCCCTCGCCACGCCGGATGCCCGAGATTGGTCGCTCGCAGGGAGGGGGACGGGGAAGGCATGACAGAGGTCACCGACGTGTTCCATCAGCTGGTCGACGGGATCGACTATCCGATGTACGTCGTCACCGCGGCGCACGGCGACGAGCGCGCCGGCTGCCTGGTCGGCTTCACCACCCAGGCGAGCATCGACCCGCCGCGGCTGCTGGTCCTGCTGTCCAAGCAGAACGAGACGTATCGGATCGCGCTGCGCAGTGATGTGCTGGTCGCGCACTTCCTCGGCGAGAACAACCGCGACCTGGCAGCGCTTTTCGGTGAGCAGTCGGGCGACTGGACCGACAAGTTCACGAAGTGCACGTGGCACGCGGGACCGTCCGGCGTACCGGTTCTCGAGCACGTGCGCGGGTGGGTGGCGGGGCGGGTCATCGAGCGCTACGACTTCGGCGACCACGTCGGCCACCTGTTGGAGCCGATCGACGCTGCCGACGGATCCGGCCGGCCGCCGCTCGGCTTCCAGCAGGTGCGCGCGCTCGACCCGGGCCATCCGGCCTGAGCGGGACTACAAGCCGGCGAGCGCCCGGAGGTGGTCGCGAAGCCCGACGCCGTACGGACTCGGTGTCGGGTCCGGGTAGGCGTAGTCCGCGAGCAGAGCCGGCGACTCGCATTGGTAGGAGCCCTCTGCGATCGCGTTGAACGCCCCACCGATGTAACCGATGCCGTGGGCGTCTGCCCAGCTCATGTAGTCGTCGATGTAGTCGTGCCCGCAGTCGACCTCGCCGAGCTCACCGGTGACGACCGGGTGGGTGGCGGCGAGCCGCACGAGCGTGGCCCGGCAGCTGTCGTCACAGGGTGACGCTTCGTTGGTCGGGCTGGCGCCGTAGGTGTGCTCGGACACGATCAGCTGGTTGTCGGGGTCGGTCGGGGCACTCCCCGCCCAGCCGCTGTTGTCGTTCGCCCACTGGAGCCCGCCGAGCATGATCGGCTGGTGGGCGCCGCTGATCCGGACGACGTCGATCAGCGCCTGAAGGCCGGGCGAGAGGTAGGACTGGTAAGCCACCGGCGAGTGGTTCGTCGGCACCTGGCAGCCGTCCCGCCAGCACGACCAGGACACGCCGTACGGCTCGTTGTACAGGTCGAAGACGACGCCCTTGCTCGTCTGGAAGGTCTGCGCGATCGACTGCCACAGGTTGATGGCGCTCATGTCCGGCATCGGCAGCGCGTCTGCTGGGATGGTGCCGTCGGTCGCGGTGTGGTTGTCGATCACGACGAACAGCCCGTTGTGCAGCAGCAGCTTCACCCAGCTGGTCACCGCCTTGCGGTACGGCGTCGGGTCGCTGCGCGCCCCCTGGGCACCGAGCCAGCAGCTCTCGTTGATCGGAACCCGCACCGTGTTGGCGCCCCAGCCCTTGATCGCGTCGGCCGCGCTCTGGTCGTGCGGGCCCTCGAAGTAGCCGAGTCCCTTCGTCAGACAGTTCGACTCGAGGCCTTGCGGCTGCACGCCGAGCAGTCGTACGACGTGTCCCCGGCTGACGAGCTGGTTGCCGTGTACGCCGAGTACGGCGTTCGGCTGAGTGTTGAGGACGGGCTGGCCCGCTCCCAGAAGCGTTGCAATCAGTAGCCAGATGGCGCCGATTCCCACGTTGCCCCCCCAGGCCTCGCGTGTGGCAGTGCCGACAGGATCCCAGATCTTCGCGCGCTGCGCACGTCGCCCGGGGTGGACTGTCGGTCAGCCGACAGGGAGCCCCGCGAGCTTGCGCATGTGGGTGCGGAAGCCGATGCCGTATCGGCTCGGTCTGGGGTCCGGGTAGTCATAGTTCTGCAGCAGGGCGGGCGACTCGCACTGGTAGGAGCCGGGTCGGATCGCGTTCCACGCGCCACCGATGTAGCCGATGTGGTGATGATCTGCCCACGCCATGAAGCGGTCGACGTAACCGTGCTTGCAGTCGACCTCGCCGAGCTCGCCGAACACCACCGGGTGCGCCTTGGCCAGCCGCAGCAGATCCGCCTTGCACGACGCGCCGCACGGCGCCGCGTCGTTGGTCGGGCTCGGTCCGTAGACGTGTTCGGAGACGATCAGCTGGTGCAGCGGGTCGTGCGGGGCGTACCGCGCCCAGCGATGGTTGTCGTTGGACCAGTCAAGGCCGCCGAGCAGGATCGGCTGGTTGGCTCCGGTGCTGCGCAACGCGTCGACCAGCGCCTGCAAACCAGGGGTGCGGTACGCGCCGTGGCGCACCGGGTCGGCGCCCGCCGGGATCTGGCAGCCGTCGCGCCAGCACGACCACGACACGAGGTGCGGCTCGTTGTAGAGGTCGAACACGACGCCGCTCGTCGACGTGAACGCCTTGCCGATTGAGTGCCACAGCGCGACTGCACGCATGTCCGGCATCGGCAGGTTGTCGGCCGGGATCGTGCCGTCGGTGGCGGTGTGGTTGTCGATCACGACGAAGACGCCGTTGGCGCGAAACAGCTTCACCCAGCGCACGACCGCCTTGCGGTAGGGCGCCCCGGTGCCGCGGACGTCGCCGAGCCAGCAGCTGGAGTTGATCGGGATCCGGACCGTGTTGGCGCCCCACCCCTTGATGGCGTCCACTGCCTTCTGGTTGTGCGGGCCCTCGAAGTAGCTCAGCCCGGGCGACAGGCAGTTGGACTCGAGGCCCTGCGGCTGCACTCCGATCAGACGCACCGCACGGCCGTGGCTGAGCAGCTTGTTGCCGTGCACCCCCAGCACCGGGTTGGCCGACGTGCGGCCGGCCGGCACCGCGGTCGCCGCGGTGGTGGGCGCCGCGCCGAGGAGTGCGGCGAGCGCCGCGACGGCTGTTGCGAGCTTCATGCCCACGAATCGTGGCAGACATCGGGAGGTCGGCGAGCTCGTCGCAGCGAAGAGTGTCGGAGACCCGACCATCGACGCCCGGAGTGACCGTCGTGCCCAGGTTCGTGAAGGCGTTGGCCACGGCCGTCCTCACCCTCGCGATGACGCCGTGGCCCGGCGCGGCCGCTGGGTCCGCGCCCGGTGGTCACACCACGCACGGCGTGACGAACTTCAAGGGCGACCTCTACCCGTACCTGCTCTACACCCCCTCGTCGTATCGGCCGGGACGCGCGGCGCCGCTCGTCGTGGTGGCGCACGGCTGCCAGACCACGGCAGCCCAGGAGGAGCAGATCACCGAGTTCGACCAGCTCGCCGATCGTCACGGCTTCCTGGTCGTCTATCCCGAGGTCGACGCGATCGGAAAGTCGCTGCCGGGCCCGCTGCGGCAGTGCTGGGAGTTCGTCTACCCGCAGGCGTACTTCCGCGGCTTCAGCGACACCGCCGCGATCGCGCAGACCACGCGCACGGTGATGACGCAACGGCACGTCGACCCGCAGCGGGTCTACCTGGTCGGCGTCTCCGCGGGCGGCCTGATGACCTCCGCCATGGCCGGCGCCTATCCGGACCTGTACGCCGCTGTCGGCATCGTCGAGTCCGCAGGGGACATCGACGGCTTCTGCCTCGGCACCGGGACCGGCGTTCCGGTCGAGGCGAGCGCGGAAGTGGCGCGAGTCGCGATGGGATCGCGCGCCCGGGTCGTCCCGCTGTTCGTGATGGGCTCGACCGGTGACCTGGCGTTCCCGCAGAGCTGCGCGAAGAAGGCGCTGCAGCAGGGGCTGCGGACCGACAACCTGGTGCTCGGCGGCAGCCAGACCGCCCCGATCTCGCTGACGGCCCGTGCCGTCCGGCGAGGGAAGGTGCCGCACGGCAGGACCTACACGGTGAGCACGTTTCGTGACCCGTCAGGCTGCCTGATCGGGCAGCAGACGATCATCGACGGCATGCCGCACGCATGGCCCGGCGGCAGCGCGGCGCCGGCGTGGAAGGGCTACAGCGATCCGACCGCGCCGAGCGGGGCGAAGACGGCGTGGGCCTTCTTCCGCCACTTCACCTTGCGCAGCACCGCGATGCCCTGCGCCAGCACGCGATGACGTGGTACACAGCCCACCGTGACAGCACCCGTGCTGGAGAGCCCAGCTGACCTGACGAGCGACTGGCTGACCGAGGCGCTGCCGTTGCCCGACGGCGCCAAGGTGACCGGCTTCACCATGACGCCGGTCGGCACCGGGCAGATGGCCGAGACCGTGCGCATCGTGCCGGAGTACGAGCCCGCGAGTGCCGGGCCGGCGTCGGTGATCGCGAAGTTCGCCTCGTCCGACCCCAACAGCCGCGCCGCCAGCAAGCTGGTGCGCTGCTACGAGATCGAGGTGTCGGTCTACAACGAGCTGGCGCCGCTGCCGGGCGTTCCCGAGCACTACTTCGCCGCGTGGGATCCGGAGGCGGACTTCTTCACCCTCCTGCTCGCGGACGTCTCGCCGTGCACCCAGGGCGACGACATCGCCGGATGCGACGAGGCGGTCGCGGCCGAGGCGATGAAGCGGCTCGCTGCGTTGCACGCCACCGCGTGGGACAAGCCGGAACACGCCGCGCGCGAATGGCTCAACCGGGTCTCGCCGGAGAACACCGCCAACATTGTGGGGATCATCACGATGACCGCGCCGTCGTTCTTCGAGCGGTTCGCCCGGTGGCTCGATCCCGAGCACCAGGCCCTGGTCGAGCGGGTGATCCCCCACGTCACCACGATCGTCGACTCCTACGACGGACCGCGGACGCTCGCGCACGGCGACTACCGGTTGGACAACATGCTGTTCCCGCAAGGGTCCTCGGCGCCGATGATCGTCGACTGGCAGACCGCCGGGTGGGGCCCGCCCGCGGCGGACGTCGCGTTGTTCCTCGGCGGCAGCCTCACCACCGAAGCGCGCCGGGCGCATTGGTCGGACCTGCTCGACGTCTACCACCGGGCCCTCGTCGGTGAGGGCGTCACGTCGTACTCCCGCGAGCAGCTGGAGCGCGACGTCCGGCTGTCGTCGTTCGGCGGCGCGGTGATGGCCGTGATGTCCGCGATCCTCGTCGTGCAGACCGAGCGCGGCGACGAGATGTTCGCCGAGCTGTTCCGTCGACACGCGCAGCACGCGATCGATGTCGACGGCGAGTCGCTGCTCGCGGAGCTGCGCGCATGACGGACTACGACGTCGACCCGGCCGACGAGGGTCGGCACGAGCCGGCGGCCGACCAGCTCTGGCAGGAGTCCTGGTACGCCGATGCCGTCACTGCGGATGGTTCGGTGGCGGCCTACATCCGGCTCGGCATCTATCCGAACCTCGGGTCCGCGTGGTGGCACCTCGCGCTGGTCGGCGAAAGTCGACCGGTCGTGGTGTGCCAACGCCAGGACATCCCGGTGCCGGCCGATGCGCTCGTGGTGTCGGCCGATGACGTCGACGTGACGCTGGCCGTCGCGAAGCCGCTCGACGCGTTCACCGTCCGCGGCTCGATGGCCGGGCAGCGGTTCGCGGCTGCCGCGGACGTGTACGGCGAGACGCCGGGCGACCCGGTGCGCATCGACGTGGATCTCACCTGGGCGACCGACGGGCTTCCCTTCCACTACAGCGTGACGACGAGGTACGAGATCCCGTGTGCGGTCAGCGGCAGCGTCACCGTGGACGGCGAGACGTTGCGCCTCGACGGTCCGGGACAACGGGACCACTCGTGGGGGGTCCGCGACTGGTGGGACTTCGGCTGGTGCTGGTCGGCCGGCCACCTCACCGACGGCACGCACACGCACCTGACGGAGGTGCGCGCCGACGGCGGCCCGTTCTACGCCGGGTACGTCCAGCGAGACGGAGAGCTGACCCCGGTTGCCGCCGGTGAGGTGTCGGAGGATCTCGCCGAACACGGCTTCCCGGTCCGCGCCACGGCGCGCCACGGAGAGCTGACCGTCGACGTCGTGCCGATCGCGTTCGGTCCGATCCTGCTCACCGCGCCGGACGGGCGGATCGGTCGCTTCCCGCGCGCCGCCGCTCGCTTGACCACGCCGGATGGTCAGGCGGGCGTCGGATGGATCGAGTGGAACCAGCCGCCGCCCGCTTAGAGAGACTGGGCGGATGAGCGACTTCTCCGAGATCGGCTACGACGTCTCCGACGGCATCCTCACCATCACATTGTCGCGGCCGGACGCACTCAACGCGTTCACGCCGGTGATGTGCCGCGAGCTGCTCGAAGCGCTCGACGCGGCAAACGCAGACGACGGCGTTCGGGTGGTGATCGTGACCGGCGCCGGTCGAGCGTTCTGCGCGGGGGCCGACCTTTCCGGCGGCGGTCAGACGTTCGACGCGACGCGCCGCGGCGCGGCCTCCGACGAGGCGTCTCGTGACGGCGGCGGGCTGGTCAGCCTGCGGGTCTTCGAAAGCAACAAGCCGGTGATCGCGGCGATCAACGGTCCTGCCGTCGGAGTCGGGCTGACCATGACGCTGCCGATGGACGTCCGGTTGGCCAGCGACACCGCGAAGTTCGGCTTCGTCTTCGCCCGGCGCGGGATCGTGCCGGAGGCGGCGTCGACCTGGTTCCTGCCGCGACTCGTCGGGCCGTCCCAGGCGGCGGAGTGGTTCATGACCGGACGGGTGTTCACCGCGGAGGAGGCGCTCGCGGGCGGGCTGGTGCGCAGCGTCCATCCGGCCGACGACCTGCTCGACGCGGCCCGGGCGCTGGCGGAAGAGATGTCGGCGGCCACGTCCGCGATCAGCGTTGCGCTCGCCCGCCGGATGATGTGGCAGGGCCTGACGTACCCGACGCCGTACCGGTCTCACGTCGCGGACTCGCGCGCGATGCGCGAGATGGGCGGGAGCCCGGACGCGTTCGAGGGGGTCAGCTCCTTCCTCGAGAAGCGTCAGCCGGTGTTCCCCGGGAGGCCGAGCACGGACCTTCCCGACGTGTTCGCCGACCCCCAGCCGTCGTGGGCGGCCGACCTCCCGTCGTAGCCCGTACCACTGTTGGCAGAGTGCCAGTAAGCGCGTAGGGTGCGCGCATGTCGAACATGCGGTTGCCCCTCGACGGCGCTCACTGGGTCGATCACATCGCGCGTCACGCGTTCGCGATTCCCGACGAGGTCGCCATTCGCTTCATGGGCGAGTCGATCACCTGGTCGCAGCTCGACGAGCGGATCCACCGGCTCGCTGCGGGCCTCGCCGCGCAAGGGGTGAGCAAGGGCGACCGGGTCGCGATCCTGATGACCAACCGCCCGGAGTTCGTCGAGATCGCGATCGCCGCCAGCGCGGTCGGGGCGATCGCCGTCCCGTTGAACTTCCGGCTGGCTCCCGACGAGGTCGCCTACATCCTCGGCCACAGCGGCTCGCGGGTGATCGTCACGGACTCGCTGCTGCAGCCGCTGGCGCAGGCCTCCGTCGCCGTGTCGGCCGACCCGCCGCTCATCGTGGTGAGCGGACTCGAGGGGGACGGCGGCGACGGCGTGATCTCCTACGACGCGCTGCTCGGTGATCGCGCCGATGCACCCGAGGTCGTGATCGACGAGCGCGATGTCGCGCTGATCATGTACACCTCCGGGACCACTGGGCGTCCCAAGGGCGCGATGCTCACCCACCTCAACTTGCTGATGCAGTCGGTCACCTCGATCCGGACGTCGCGAATCCAGGGCGACGACGTGGTGTCGCTGTGCAACGTCCCGCTGTTCCACATCGCCGGGATCGGCGGTATGCCGGTCTCGCTGATGGTCGGCGCCAAGACGGTGATCATGCCGACCGGGCTGTTCGATGCGGAGTCGACGCTCGAGATCGTGGAGAGCGAGAAGGTCACCTCGCTGTTCCTGGTGCCGGCGCAGTGGCAGATCATGTGCGCGCACCCCGACGCGACGCGTCGATGCGCGTCGCTGCGCACGATCGCATGGGGTGCTGCGCCCGCGTCGGTCAGCCTCCTCGAGGAGATGGCGCGGGTCTTCCCCCACACCGAGATCATCTCGGTCTTCGGCCAGACCGAGATGTCTCCGGTGACCACCGCGCTGCCGGGCGCGGACGCGGTCCGCAAGATCGGCTCGGTCGGCAAGGTCATTCCCACGATCGTCGCGCGGGTCGTCGACGACGAGATGAACGACGTGAAGCCGGGAGAAGTCGGCGAGATCGTCTACCGCGGGCCGACTCTCATGGCCGGCTACTGGAACGACCCCGAGGCGACCGCGGAGGCCTACGCCGGCGGCTGGTTCCACTCCGGCGACCTGGTGCGCGCCGACGAGGAGGGCTTCCTCTACGTCGTCGACCGCAAGAAGGACATGATCATCTCGGGCGGCGAGAACATCTACTGCGCCGAGGTGGAGAACGTCCTCGCGGCCCATCCGGCCGTCTCCGAGGTCGCGGTGATCGGCGTGGCCCACGAGAAGTGGGGGGAGACGCCGGCCGCGATTGTCGTACCGGCGGACCCCGACGCACCGCCGTCGTTGGACGACCTCATCGAGTTCTCCCGCGACCGGCTCGCGTCGTACAAGAAGCCGACGGTCCTCGTCGTGCTCCCAGAGCTTCCCCGCAACGCCTCGGGCAAGGTCCTCAAGCACGAGCTGCGCGCGCGCCACCAGAAGGGCGAGCTTCCCGTCTCGTGACCGAGACCAAGACCGGCCCGCGGTGGAGTCGGCTCGAACACGACGAGCGCCGCGAGCAGATCCTCGGCACGGCGCGGACGCTGTTCACCCAGCGTCCTTATGCCGCCGTGTCGACGATGGAGATCGCCGATGCCGCCGGCGTGACCCGTGGGCTGCTGCACCACTACTTCGGCACGAAGCGCTCGCTCTATCTCGAGGTCGTCAAGGAGCTGGTCGACGCACCTGTGCTCAGCGTGCTCGACGCGCTGACCGTCGGACCGGCCGACGGGGCGTCGATGCCGAGCTGGCAGGACAGCGTCGCGCTCTGGATGGACGTCGTCGAGACCAACCAGGAGGCCTGGCTCGCGGCGATCGGGGCCGGTGAGACCGGCCGGGACCGCGCGATGCACGACATCCTCAACGAGTCGCGGGAACGCACCGCGAGCCAGGTGATCACCGTCCTCGGCCTCGACGAGAAGCGGACCCCGGAGGTACGCGCGGTGGTGCGCGGTTTCGGCGGGTTCGCCGAGCAGATCACCCGGGAGTGGCTGCAGCGCGGGCGGCTCACCAAGGAGCAGGCGCGGGTGCTGCTCGTAGGTGCGCTGCCCGGCATGATCGAGCGGCTGCTCCCTGACGTGGTCGCCGCGCGCGGAGCCAAGAAGTGAGGCACCGGCGCCGGTGGGCCGGCGCGATCCTGGTGCCCGCCGGCGCGCTCGTCCTCGCGATGGTCGAGCCGGCCGGCAGCGCCTCGGCCGCGCACGTCCGTACCCGGATCGAGCCGGGCACCGCCGCGGCGACGGCCAGCGTCCTCGGCATCACCCCTGGTGTGTCCGGACTGACGTTGAGCGCCACGATCGGCGAGTCGTCCGCCGCGTTCCAGCACACCGAGACGCAGGCGAAGTCCGGGACGCTGGATCTCGGGTCGCTCGGCCTGGTGCTGGCAACCAGCCAGTTCTGCGGCCGCCCCGAGCTCTCCTCGGACGAACAGCCCCACCCGATCACTGCCGACTCCGAGACCGGTCCTCGTCACGCCACCCGTGGGACGAAGGGCCTCGGCCACGAGTCGGTCGCGGTCGACACGGATCCGGAGTCCGCAGTCGCCACCACGACGACGATCGACCAGCAGCTGCCGGGTCTGGTGTGGGTGCGCGGCCGCTCCCGCGCCAGCGTTCGCTACGTCGACGGCGTCGCCCAGGTCGCGACCAGCACGGTCACCGAGGACGTGACGCTGCTCGGCGGCAAGGTCCGCTTCGAAGGTATGCACTGGACCGCGAAGCGCACCAGCGGAACCTCGACGACCCGCAGTACCGACTTCTCGTTCGGCCGGGTCACGATCGGGGGCGTCCCGATGTCCGCCCCGGATTCGGCGCCCGAGACGACGATCTCGCTGATCAACAAGGTGCTCGCGCCGCTCGGCCTGTCCGCCGTTCAGCCGGTCCGCTCGACCAACCAGCACTCGGGCTCGGTAGCGATCGGGCCCTTCACGTTGCGGTTCAGCGGCTCGGCGCTCGAGCGCTCGATCCTCAAGCCCACGGTCAACAACGTGATCGCCGTCGAGACCCTGCTCAAGAAGATCGGACGCCCGGGCAGCAACTGCGCCGACGTGCGGCAGCTGATCGACAACCTCGACGACAACATCGGCTCGCTCGGCAACATCGTGCTGGAGATCGCCGCGGGCGCCGGGTCATTGGACCTTCAGTTCGGCGGTGTCGCCGCCGCCGCGCAGAACGCCCCGAACTTCCTCAACCCGTTCGGCCAGGGCGGCGTCCCACCGCCGATCGGCGGCGGTCCCGCGACCTCCGCCGGGACCGGATCGCGGTTGCCGTCCGCCTCGCCTCCCGGCACGACCGCGGTGAGCGGTGGCGAGCCGACCGGCGCCACGCCTGCCGTCGCGGCCGCAGCGCAGCGCTGCGTCAGCACCAGCCCCTCGCGGGCGCACAGCTGCTGGCACGGACTCGCCACCGTGGCCTCGACCGGCGCGCTCGCGGTCGGTGTCGCGTTGCTCGTCGCCGACGTCGCCGTGACCCGTCGTCGTCGTACCAACGCTTCGCCCGCCAACCCGAGGAGTGCTGCCAGTGAGTGACGGCTCCCGCTTTCGGCTGCCGGCCTCGGACCGCCACCTGCTGGCCGGGTACGGGCCCGGGATCTTTCTGGTCGCCGCCTTCCTGCTGATGTCGTTGCTGGTGCCGACGATCGCGCCGGAGCAGAACGTGTCGAGCTCGTCGGCGAGCTCGGCCGACGTCGGTTCGTTGCCTGCTGCAGGCGGGGGCGACGGCTCGCCGGCGACTGCCTCCGGACACGGCCGGCAAGGCGGCGCCGGGGCCGGTGCGGGTGCCGCGAAGGGCGGGGTCGCCTCGTCGGTCTCCGGCGGTACGACCGAGAAGTGTGTCGGGCCGCAGGTGCCGGGAGACAGCTACTCCCCGCCGTGCGTGTCCTTCACCGGCTCCAACGGCGGCGCCACCGCGCGCGGGGTGACCGGCAAGCAGATCACGATCACCTTCCGGATCCCCGCCGACAACCTGTCGAGCACCGACGCTGCGATCCAGCAGCTGGCGGGCAAGTACAACACCGCCGCGTTCAGCGACACCGAGGCGGACGTCAAGCGCACCATCGCCGACCTCGTCACCTACTTCAACCGGCACTTCCAGTTCTACGGCCGCAAGCTCTCGCTGCGGTACTTCAAGGGACACGGGACGCTGACGTCGGAGATCACCGGCGGCGGGCAGTCGCAGGCGAACGCCGACGCGTTGACGGTCGCCGACTCCTACCACGCGTTTGCCGATGTCTCGGCCTTCTCCCAGCCGTTCGGGCAGGCGCTGTCCCAGCAGCACGTGATCAACATCGGTTCGCCGTACATGTCACTGGGCTGGTACCAGCAGTACGCGCCGTACGCGTGGAGCTTCTTCCCCAACTGCACGACCGCGACCCAGGGCGGCGCCGGCAACGTGGTGCGTCAGCTGCTCCCGCAGAAGGTGACCTGGGCCGGGAAGGGCGTCTCCAATGGGCAGCGCCGGCGGTTCGCGGTGATCGCGCCGGACAACCCGATCTACCAGTCGTGCATCCACATCGTGACCCGGGCCATGGCGAACGCCGGTCACCCGGCGACCGACACGTTGTCCTACACGGCGAACCTCTCCGAGCTCTCGCAGGAGGCGGCGGCCCTCGAGCAGCGGATGGTCAACGACAAGATCACCACCGTCATCTGCGCCTGTGACCCGATCACGTTGATCTATCTCACCGGCGACTTCGACAACGCCGACTACGAACCGGAGATCATCAACAGCGGCGGCGCCTTCACCGACGAGGACGTCGTCGCGCAGCTGTTCGACAAGAGCGTGTGGGCGCACGCCGCCGGAGAGACGTTCAACGGCACGACGCCGCCGTTCGGCTCGTCACTCGGTTACTTCGCGGCGAAGTCCGTCGACCCGACGCACGTGCCGGCGCACGAGGTGGATGTCTTCTACGAGGACCTCTACATCCTGGCGCTCGGCATCCAGCAGGCCGGTCCCGACCTGACGCCGGCGGCGTTCCAGCGCGGGCTGTTCAGCTACCGCGGCGGCGACGGTGAGTACGGGCCGTGGTCGTTCAACCAGGGCGGGCACGGCATCTGGACGCCGCAGTACAAGTTCCGGGTCGAGTGGTGGAACCCGACCGTCGCATCGCCGTTCAACGGCCAGCTCGGCACCTGGGTCGTCGGCAAGCGCTGGTTCGGGCTGAACGAGTCCTCCGGCCGTTACATGCCGGTCTTCCCGCACGGGCCGCAATGAGCGGCCGCCGCTTCGGCAGACCGGGTCTGCTCGTCACCGCGACCGGTGTCGCGGTGCTCGTCGTGCTGCTGCTGACCCAGGTCGACTCGCACGACGTCCCGATGGGCACCGTCCTCTACGGCGTGCTCTACGGCAGCCTGAACGGGCTGCTTGCGGTCGGGTTGGTGCTGCTCTACCGGGTGACCCGTTCGCTGAACTTCGCGTACGGCGCGATGGGCGGCCTGCCCGCCGGCATCGCGGCCTCGCTCTACCTGTCCCACCACGTGCCGTGGGCGGCGTGCGTCGCGCTGAGTGTCGGGTTGGGGCTGCTCGTCGGGCTGGCGACCGGTGCGCTGGTCAACTGGCGGTTCAGCAACTCGCCGCGCCTCGTCCTGACCGTCGCGACGATCGGTCTGGCGCAGCTGCTCGGCGGCATCGCGATCTACGTTCCGCGATGGTTTCACGGCCCGGCGCTGATCCCCGCCTTCGCCACCGGGCTGACCAAATGGCACACCCAGATCACGCCGGTGCTGTTCAACGGCAACGACCTCGTCGTGCTGATCGCCGTACCCCTCGTCGTCGTCGCGGTGTCGTGGTTCCTGCTGCGCACCGACGCCGGGCGGGCGGTCCGCGCGATCGCCGACAACCCCGACCGCGCCCGGCTCGCCGGCGTACCCGCCCGCCGCCTGATGCTGCTCGTGTGGGCGGTGGCCGGCGGGGTGGCCGCGCTCGCGGTGACGCTGCAGGCCCCTTCCGCGGGAGTGCCGCTCAACGTCGCGGCCGGACCGGCCATCCTGCTGCCCTCGCTCGCGGCCGCGATCGTCGCCGGCATGCGCTCGATGCCGGGAGCGTTCCTCGCCGGGATCGGCCTGGGTGTCGTCGAGTCGGTGGTCCGGCTCGACGTCTCGAAGCAGTCCGTCGAGGAGCCGATCTTTCTCGGCATCATCCTGCTCGCGCTGCTCGTCCAGCACCGCGGCGAGAGCCGCGCCGAGGCCGACGACGCGTCGTTCACCGCGATCGGCGCGACGCACCCGCTCCCCGATTCGCTGCGCAAGCTGCCGGCGGTACGCGTGACACGCGTCGTGGTGCTCGCGGCGGTCGTCGCGCTCGCGCTCGCGATGCCTGCCCTGCTGTCCAGCGGCAGGCTCTACCAGGTCACCACGGGGTTGGTCTTCGCGATGGCGGCGCTGTCCCTCGTCGTCCTCACCGGCTGGTCCGGGACGGTCAGTCTCGGCCAGATGGCCACGGTGGGTGTCGGCGCGATCGTGGCCGGGGACCTCGTGATGCATCTCGACCTGGACTTCTTCCAGGCGATGGTGGTCGCGGGCGTCGCCGGCGGCGCGGTGTCACTGCTGCTCGGCCTCCCGGCGCTGCGGGTGCGCGGGCTCTACCTGGCCGTCACGACCCTGGCGTTCGCCGTCACCGCGAACGACTTCATCTTCAACCCGTCGAACTTCCCGAGCCTGCTCCCCGCGTCTGTCGTGAAGCCGGTGCTGTGGAAGCGGTTCGACCTCACCGGCCAGGGCGACCTGTATCTGTTGTGCCTCGGGCTGCTGGCGTTGTGGATCGTCCTGCTCGTCGGGCTTCGCCGTGGCCGGCCCGGCCGGGCGATCATCGCCGTACGAGACAACCGGGTCGGCGCCGAGGCAGCGTCGGTGTCGAGTGTGCGGACCCGCCTCATGGCGTTCACGCTGTCCGGTGTCATCGCCGGTGTCGCGGGTGCGCTCGACGTACTGGTGCTCGGCGGCGTGAACTTCCAGTCGTTCCAGGTCACCGACAGCATCGCGGTGTTGTCGATGGTGGTGATCGGCGGCTCGGCCTCGATCGGCGGCTCGCTCGCCGGGGTGGCGTTGATCCAGTGGATCGCGATCCAGTTCCCGACCTCGCAGCTGTTGCTGACCGGCGTCGGCCTGCTCGTGGTCCTCGTCGTCGTACCGTCCGGCCTGGCAGGGGTCGCCGAGCGGGTGCGCGACTGGCTGCTCGTACGGATCGCCCGCCGCCGCGGCTGGGACACCAGCGTCTGGGCCGACTCCACCCCCGACCCGAAACGCGATCTTGCACTTTTCAACGTCGAAACCGCCGATTCGACGTTGAAAAGTGCAAGATCGCGTGACGACGGGGCGGATGTCCTGCTCGAGTGCTCGTCGGTCAACGCGGCGTACGGCTCGATGCAGGTGCTGTTCGGTGTCGACCTCACCGTCCGCAAGGGCGAGATCGTCGCGCTGCTCGGTACGAACGGCGCGGGCAAGTCCAGCCTGCTGCGGACCGTCACCGGCCTGCTCCCGGCGCGATCCGGCACGGTGCACTTCGCGGGTCGCGACATCACCGCGCAGCCGACCGAGCAGACCGCCCGGGCCGGGCTGACGATGATGCCGGGCGGGCGCGGCGTCTTCCCGTCACTCTCGGTCGCCGAGAACCTGCGGATCGCGGGTTGGGTGCATCGCAAGGACGCCGCCGCAACGCGCGCCGGACTCGACGAGGTCTACGAGCTGTTCCCGTTGCTGCGCGAGCGAAGCGGTCAGGCCGCGGGGGACATGTCGGGCGGGCAGCAGCAGATGCTGTCGCTGGCCATGGCGTTCCTCGCCAAGCCGACCCTGCTGTGCATCGACGAGCTGAGTCTCGGGCTGGCGCCGTCGGTGGTGGCGAACCTGCTCGACGCGGTACGCCGGATCCACGCCAGCGGCGTCACGGTTGTCATCGTCGAGCAGTCGGTCGACGTCGCGGTGGCCATCGCCCAGCGGGCGACGTTCCTCGAGAAGGGTCAGGTCCGCTTCGTCGGCCCGACCAAGGATCTGCTCGCTCACGACGAGCTGCTGCGTGCGGTCTTCATCGGCGGCCCCGCCAAGCCGGCGAAGAAGCGCGCCGCCAAGCGCGCCAAGGTGGTCGAGCCGGCCGACCGTACGCCCGCACTTCGCGCGTACGGGTTGCGCAAGGCGTTCGGCGGCATTGTTGCGGTCAATCAGGTGGACCTCACGGTCGGTCAGGGCGAGATCGTCGGGCTGATCGGGCACAACGGCGCCGGCAAGACCACCATCTTCGACCTGCTATGCGGGTTCACTGCCGCTGACGGCGGCCGGTTCTACCTCGGCGAGGAGGACATCACGTCCTACCCGTCGTGGGGTCGGTCGGCGCTCGGCCTCGGACGGTCGTTCCAGGACGCCCGGCTGTTCGGGAGCCTGACGGTCGCCGAGACGCTTTCGGTCGCCTACGAGCGTCACCTCGCTAACCGGGATCCGGTGGCGGCGGCGTTGCGCATGCCGGCCGCGGCCGCCAGCGAGGCGGCGCTCGCCGACGGTGTCGACCGGCTGATCGAGGAGTTCGGTCTTGCGGCGTACCGGCATCGGCCCACCGGCAGTCTGTCGACCGGAACCCGCCGGATCGTGGAGCTCGCGTGCGTGATGGCACACGAGCCCACGGTGATGCTGCTGGACGAGCCGTCCGGCGGCGTCGCGCAACGGGAGACCGAAGCCCTCGCACCGCTGCTGCTGAAGCTCCGCGAGGAGACCGGCTGCGCGATGCTCGTTGTCGAGCACGCCATGGGCCTGATCAGCAGCATCTGCGACCGTCTGGTCGCCCTCGAGCTCGGTGCGGTGATCGCCGACGGCACGCCCGCCGAAGTGCTCTCCCATCCAGCCGTCATCGCGAGCTATCTCGGTACCGACACCGCGCCTAACCTGGTCAAAGGAGCGTCATGACCGCAACTGCCATCGAGTCGAGCACTGACTTCGACATCCGCCCGTACCTGGTGGGTGTCGGAGGCGACCTCCCCGGTCCGGCAAACGTGATCATGCAGCTGAGCTGGCCCGAGGTCGGCTACGGCGTCATGGAGAGCAAGGTCGACTCCGGCAACGCCATGAAGCACCCGTACAAACGGGCGCGCACGACGTTCACCTACCTGTCGGTCGCGATGCTCGGCAACGACGACGACCGGCGTAACTTCGCCAAGGCCGTCAACGGCCAGCACGCGCAGGTGAAGTCGGACGAGAACAGCCCGGTCCAGTACCACGCGCTGAACCCGGAGCTCCAGCTGTGGGTCGCGGCTTGTCTCTACTACGGCACGCTCGACATCCACGAGAAGATGCACGGCCCTATCACCGACGAGGACGAAGCGGACCGCTTCTACCACTACTGCGCCCGGTTCGGTACGACGCTGCAGGTGCGCGAGAACATGTGGCCGAAGACGCGCGCCGAGTTCGCGGAGTACTGGGAGGCGGGCGTCGCGCGCGCGGCGATCGACGACAAGATGCGCCGCTACCTCGATGCGCTCACCCGGCTCGAGAACCTGCCGAAGCCGGTGCAGCGCCTGAGCGCCGAGCGCTCGCTGTTCTTCACCAAGGGCTTCCTGCCGCCGTTGTTCCGGGAGCAGATGGGCTACGAGTGGTCGGCGGCCGACCAAGAGCTGTTCGACAAGAAGATTCAGCGGCTCGGCGCGCTGGACCGCAAGCTGCCGACCAGCCTCAAGGTGCTGCCGTTCAGCGCGCTGCTGTGGGACATGCGGCGGCGGCAGCGCAAGGGCGCGCCGCTCGTCTGACGGTCGGCTACGGCGTCAAGCCGGTCGGAGCGGTGACGCCGAGGTTGGTACCGCAGGTCCGACCCGGATCCACCTGCTGCGGCGTGAAGTAGCGGGTGGCTGCCGTCACCTGCGGCGTACCACGTGAGGTGGCTGCCCGCGCCGAGCTCGGCGGGCTGCCCACGATCTGGAACCGTACGACGCCGGTGAACTGGCAGTTCGCAGCGACCGACTCGATGGAGAACTCGATCGGCGGCGCAGGGACTCCTCGGTTGAGGTTGTCCAGGCCGCCCGCGCCCGTCGACCCTTCCACGAGCAGGATCCGCGAGCCGTTCTGGAGCTTGTCCTCGGGGTTCTGGGAGTGGAAGTGTCCCGCGTCGGCCTGTCGGATGCGGTGGGGCATGTCGCGTAGTACCTCGTCGACCGCAACAGGCTCGTGGGAGGCGAAGATGTCGAACTCACTCGTGGGTGGCAGGTCCGCGACCGCGTCGTCGGCGGTGTGTCGCTCGAGCGCCGAGACCACCGCGGTGTCGTCGGAGCCGTCGACGCCCGCTGCGCCGTACACCCGCGGATCCGGTAGTGCGGCGATGGTGAGACCGAACGCGTTGAGCTGCTGGGCCGTGACCCGGTAGCTCCCATCGGGCGCCCGGTTCTTGGCGCCGAGGACGGTGACCCCGGGAACCTTCTGCATCACCCTGATCGTTGCCGGCGAGTCGTGGTTGCCCGCGAGCCAGATCATCGGGGTCACATCGGTGACCGCGCGCAGCTGGCGGAGGTACGCCGGCGTCATCTCGGTCTTCGTGCCGAACTCCGACTCGTCGCCGGTGTTGACGATCAGGCTGACACCGAAGTCCTTGGCGTACTGGGCAACTAGGGGATAGGTACCGGCCAGGTGCATGTCCGAGATGAACATGATGCGGAAGGCGGTCGGGTCCACGGTGGTCTGGGCGATTCGGTCCTGCAACCCGGCTTGGATCGCAGCGACGGAGCTGAAGACGTCGAGCACCTTCGCGTGCTGGTTGTAATACGCGCTGAGCTGGCGGGGGAACAGCTGAAGGCTCGCCAGGGTGCCGGTGAGCTGCGACTCGCGGGTCCAGGTGGGGCGATAGCTGACGACACCGACCCCGGCGACGATGACCATGACGGTTGCCGCCGCCAACAGCTGATGGCCACGATGCCGCAACTCGTCGGCGCGGGGCGGAAGTCTCCTGAGTTGACGGACCGCCAGATTGAGCGCCGCGGCTACCAGCAACCCGATCACGATCCCGAGCAGCAGCTCGCCGACCAGCCACGCCGCGATGTGCCCCAGCTGCTGGTGCAGATCCTGGCGTAGGCCGTCGGCGTACCGGGTGGGATCGGGCGACGCGGCATCGGCGATCTTGACGAGATCGACGTCGACCGGACTGATGTGCAGGCCGATCGGGAGCGAGTCGAAGTGCGGGAACGTCCAGCTTCCGATTGTCGTGTTGGCGCTGATGTTTCGGTCGGTGAGGATGCTGCCTTGGATTCGGAAGTGCGCGCCCTGCAACGTCGCGTGGTACGGGAACAGCGCGAGCATCGTGGCTGCGCCCGCGATCGGCAGACCGATCCGTAGGATCCAACGGGCCGCGAACCCGGTGAGCCCGAGCAGCCAACGGCGCGCCTTCATGTCTTCTAGGCCTACCCCATCGCGGGCCGGACCGAGCGCTGTGGCCGTTAGCCTTCCTAGCGGGGTCGTTAGCTCAATTGGCAGAGCTGCGGACTTTTAATCCGTAGGTTGTGGGTTCGAGTCCCACACGGCCCACCGCTCTGACCTGGCCATTTGTTTCTAAGGACGTGGCTACTGGTCGACGCGTGGGGCCGGCGTGGGGCCGGGATGTCGCGGACGTGTCACCGGCGTGCTGGTCGCCGGCCCGTCGGAGTGGTCTCACCACGCTCTGCAGTTCTCGTCAGCCTCGAGGGCAATTGGCCCCATCGATCATTGATTCGATCGCCCCGAGTGTCTCGTCTCTATAGCCTGCTTGGGCGAGGTCCCCGTCGTGCTGACTGACGTGCCTGAGGTCGGCCAACTCATGCGGACGCCGCCGCAGTGTGCGCACGGAGCAACAGAACT